>NZ_JBSFVM010000008.1:0-285061 GCF_053592315.1 Streptomyces sp. NPDC002754 | reverse complement strand
CTGCTGCTGATGGACGAGTCGTTCAGCGCGCTCGACCCGCTGATCCGGCGCGACATGCAGGATCAGCTTCTTGAGCTGCAGAAGACGCTGAAGAAGACGATCGTCTTCATCACCCACGACCTCAACGAGGCCATGCGTCTGGGCGACAACATCGCGGTCATGCGTGACGGTCGCATCGTCCAGATCGGTTCGGCCGAGGACATCCTCGTCACGCCGGCCAACGACTACGTGGCCTCCTTCACCCGCGACGTCGACCGCTCCCGCGTGCTCAGCGCGAGCGCGATCATGGCGGAGCCGGGGGAGGGCTACGCGATGGCCGACGCCCCGGCGAGGGTCCACCAGGACACACCGATCGTCGAGCTGTTCGCGCCGTGCTCGACGAGCGCGATACCCGTCGCGGTCGTGGACGACGAGGGTGAACTCGTCGGCGTGGTGCCGCGCGAGCGGCTGCTGGCCGTGCTCGGCGAGCCGATGAAGACCGTCGAGAACGGTACGGACGCAGCGGCCTCCGGCCTCACCGAGGACGAGTCGGCGGAGAAGGTGAACGCCGGTGCCTAGGATTCCCTTCGGTGACTGGGTCAACGACGTCGTCCAGTGGATGCTCGTGCACCTGGACTGGCTGTTCGGCTTCTTCGAGAGCATCTTCAACGGTGTCTACGACGGCCTGACCGAACTCCTCCAGGCCCCCGAGCCGCTCCTGCTGGCGGGCATCTTCGCCGTGATCGCCTTCTGGCTGCGCGGCACCGTGGGGGCCGTCCTCGCCTTCGTCGGGCTCTGGTTCATCCAGAACCTTGAACTGTGGGACAAGGCGATGGAGACCCTGTCGCTCGTCCTCGTGTCGACACTCATCGCGCTCATCATCGGCGTGCCGCTCGGCATCTGGGCGGCCCGCTCCAACCGGGTCAGCAATTTCTTCCGCCCGGTCCTCGACCTGATGCAGACGCTGCCGGCGATGGTCTACCTGATCCCGGCGATCCTGTTCTTCGGCTCGGGCGCTCCGGCCGGAATCGTGGCGACGCTGATCTTCGCGGTGCCGCCGGGCGTGCGCATGACCGAGCTGGGTATCCGGCAGGTCGACAAGGAGCTGGTCGAGGCCGCCGACGCGTTCGGCACGACGCCGCGCAGCACCCTGTTCCGTGTCCAGTTGCCCCTCGCGCTCCCGACGATCATGGCCGGTGTCAACCAGGTCATCATGCTGGGCCTGTCGATGGCCGCCATTGCGGGCATGGTCGGCACCGGCGGACTCGGTGGCGCCGTCAACGAGGCCATCGGCCAGCTGAACGTGGGCCTCGGCGCGGAATCCGGCATCTCGATCGTCATCCTGGCGATCTACCTGGACCGCATGACCAGCTCGCTCGGTCAGCAGGTCTCCCCGCTCGGCCGCCGGGCACTGAACAAGCTGCGGGCCGCGCACGGCCTGAAGATCTGGTCGTACCGTCCCCGCCCGGCGGTCGCCGTGGTCGGTGTCGTCGTCCTCGCGCTCGTCGCGGGCGGCATGGGCATGTTCGGCCAGAACAACGCCTCCGTCTCCCCGGCCGCGAGCTCCACGAACGTGGGCCAGGGCAAGAAGATCTCCATCGGCTACATCCCGTGGGACGAGGGCGTCGCCTCGACGTTCCTGTGGAAGGAGATCCTCGAGCAGCGCGGCTTCGACGTCGAGACCAAGCAGTTCGACGCCGGCCCGCTCTACACCTCGCTCGCGGGTGGCACGGTCGACTTCGAGACCGACTCCTGGCTGCCGGTCACACACGCCGAGTACTGGAAGAAGTACGGCAAGCAGCTCGAGGACCTGGGTTCCTGGTACGGCCCCACCTCTCTGGAGCTGGCGGTGCCTTCGTACATGAAGGACATCAAGTCCATGGAGGACCTGAAGGGCCAGGGTGCCAAGTTCGACGGCAAGATCACCGGCATCGAGGCCAGCGCGGGCGAGACGGCGCTGCTCAAGAGCAAGATGCTCAAGGCCTACGGCCTCGACAAGGAGTACAAGGTCGTCGACAGCTCCACGCCGGCGATGTTGGCCGAGCTGAAGCGCGCGTACGCCAAGAAGAAGCCGATCGTCGTGCCGTTGTGGTCGCCGCACTGGGCGTACAACGACTACAAGCTGACCAAGCTCAAGGACCCGAAGGGCGCCTGGGGCAAGGGCGATGGCATCCACTCGCTGGCTCGCAAGGGCTTCGGGAAGGACTTCCCCGAGGTCAACAAGTGGGTCAAGGACTTCAAGCTGACCGAGAAGCAGCTCACCAGCCTTGAGGCCGAGATCAACAAGTCGGGCAAGGGCAAGCAGCAGGACGCCGTCAAGGCGTGGCTGAAGAAGAACCCCGGCATCGTCGACGAACTGGCCCCCGTCAAGAAGCAGTCGACCCCCGCCGAGGCCAAGCGCCCCGTGAACGTCGCCTGGTTCCCCTGGGACGAGGACATCGCGGTCACCTTCCTCTGGAAGCACGTCCTGGAGAACCGCGGCTACAAGCTCAACCTCAAGCAGATGGATGTCGGCCCGGTCTACACGGGTCTCTCCACCGGTGACCTGGACGTGAACTTCGACGCCTGGCTGCCGTACACGCAGAAGAGCTACTGGGACAAGTACAAGAACAAGGTCGCGACCCTCGGCTCCTGGTACGGGCCCACCTCGCTGGAGATCGCCGTTCCCTCGTACGTGAAGGGCATCAAGTCGGTCGCGGACCTGAAGGGCAAGTCGAAGCTCTTCGACGGCAAGATCGTCGGCATCGAGGGCGGCACCGGCACGATGGACATCCTCAGGGACGACGTCGTGCCGGGATACGGCCTCGACAAGGAGTACAAGGTCGTCAACGGCTCCACGCCGGCGATGCTGGCCGAACTGAAGCGCGCGTACGCCAAGAAGAAGCCGATCGCGGTGCTCCTGTGGACCCCGCACTGGTCCTACAGCAAGTACGAGCTGACCAAGCTGAAGGACCCCAAGGGGCTCTTCGGCAAGGGCGACACCATTCGCACGGTCACCAGCAAGGCGTTCACCGAGCAGTACCCGAAGCTCACGAAGTGGTTCAAGGACTTCAAGCTGACCGAGGACGAGCTCGGCACCCTGGAGATCGAGATCAACAAGCACGGCCAGGGTCATCAGGCGGCGGCCGTCACGGCGTGGCTGAAGAAGCACCCGGAGGTCGAGGAGCGGATGACGGCATCGTAGGGATGCCGAGCGGCACCGCATAGGTGCTGGTGAAAGCCGTTCCCAGACCTTGATAAGGTTCTTTCCGTCGCCACGGGGCCAGTCCCCGTGCGGCGTACACCTTGTCCGGGTGGCGGAATGGCAGACGCGCTAGCTTGAGGTGCTAGTGCCCTTTATCGGGCGTGGGGGTTCAAGTCCCCCCTCGGACACTCGCAACTCGCGACTCGCATTGAGTCCAAGGCCCTGGTTGAGAATCTTCTCGGCCAGGACCTTTTGCTGTCCCGCCCTCCGGTGGCGTTCCGGGCTGATGCACAATCGGCCCGTGTCCGTATCCGTTGCCGATCTCCTCGCCGAACCGACCCTCCGCCTCCGCGCGCTGACCAGCCACTGTCACGACGCGGACCGGCGGATCGGCTGGGTGTCCACGACGGAGCTGCCTGATCCGCTGCCGTTCCTGCGCGGGGACGAGCTGGTGATGACGACCGGCATGCTCGAGCGGGACGACGCCGAGTGGGCCGGGCTGCTGGAACGGCTTGCGGAGCTGCCGGTTGCCGCGCTGTGCTTCGGCACCGGGCTCGTGCACCAGGAGGTGCCGCCCGTCGTCGTCGAGGTCGCCGAGCGGGCCGGGCTCGCGCTCGTCGGCTCGCCGGTCGAGGTGCCGTTCGTGCAGATCAGCCGCTGGGTCGCCGACCGGATCTTCGCGCAGCGGTACGACGCGGTGCGCTCGGCCGTCACCTTGCAGGACCAGCTGGTCCGCGAGCTGCTGTCCGGGCACGGGTTGCGCGGGTTGCTCCGGCGGTTGCACCGGGAGCTGGGGGCGGGGCCCGTGGCCGTCGTCGAGCTGGGCGGCCGTGTCCTCGCGCGCCATCCCGCGTCGAGCCGCCGGCCGGACACCGGCCCGGCCGGGACGGGGGCGTCCGTGCCGGTCGTCGTGGACGGGGTCCCGGTCGCGGAGCTGCGCACCCAGCAGGCCACGCGGCGCCATGACATCCTGTCGTTCGCCACGAGCATCCTCGGGCTCGAAGTGGCCCGCCACCAGGCCGTGCTCACCGGTCGGCGGGAGCTGCTCGGTCAGCTCCTGGAGGACGTCCTGCACCGCACCGTCTCCGACGGCGACGCCCGCCGCCGACTGGCCGCGCACGGACTGGCCACGGAAGGCCCGCATGCGGTCGTGGTCGCCCGCGTCGGCGGCGATCCCGCGCGGCTGCGCAATCTGCCGTGGACGCTGGGGCCGCTCCTGGAACGGGCGGGGGACCGGCTGCCCACCGCCCTGATCGACGACACGGTGATGGTCGTCGTGCCGGGCGGCGTCGACGCCGAGGGCGCCGCCGGGACGGTCGCGGAACACCTGAGCGCGCTGGACGCGCAGGTCCGGGTCGGCGTGGCGGAGCCCCGTCGCGGCGTGACCGGGCTCCGGCTCGGCTACTTCGAGGCCCGCCAGGCAGCACAGGCAGGACCCGGCGTGCACCGGGCGGCGCCGCTCAGCATCGCCGGCCTGCTGATGGGCAACCTGGACCTGCCGCTGCGGGAGTTGGGGCACGCCGTGCTCGCTCCGCTGCTCAGCCACGACGAGGCGCACCGCGCGGAACTCGTCACCACCCTGCGCTCGTACCTCGCCCATGACTGCTCGCCCGCCGCGACCGCCCGCGAACTGACCCTCCACCGCAACAGCCTGCGCTACCGGCTGCGCCTGATCGAGCAACTCACCGGCCGGAACCTCGGCCGCCTCGCCGACCGCATGGAGCTGTGGCTCGCGCTGTCCGCGCTGGATGCCGATTCCTGAAGCCCGTCCGACGGATCAGGTCGCAGGCGGTTCCGTGGGGTTCGAGAGCCACTGAGCGACGACGTCGTCGGCGTGCGCGCCGAGTCCGGGGCTCGGGGCCGCCGTCGGGGTACCGGCCGTCGCGGCCGGGGCGGTGTCCCCGAACTGCGCCGGCTGCCGAAGGTACGGGGTGGGGCCGAGCACCGGATGGTCGAACTCGCCGATCAGGCCCCGCTGTTGGATCTGCTCGCTGCGCAGCGCGTCGGTCAACTCCCAGATCGGCGCGGCGGGCACGCCCGCCTGCTGCGCGAGCTTCAGGGCCTGGTCCGTGGTGAGGGACGAAGACCACTCCTCGGTGATCTCCCGTATCCGCTCGACGTGGCCGGAGCGTGCGGTGTCGTCGTGGAACCTCGGGTCGGACGGGAGGTCGGGCCGTCCCACCAGGGCGGCGAACCGTCCGAAGACCACGTCGCTCGCCACCGCGATCGCCACGAGACCGTCGACGGTGCGGTAGGTGTCGAACGGCGTGGAGACCGGATGCCGGTTGCCGACCCGCCCCGGCAGCTGCCCGGTCGCCGTGACCAGGCTCATCGCGGTCACCTGCAACGACACCAGCGAGTCGAGCATGGCGATGTCGATGTGCCGGCCCCGCCCGCCGCGCTCCCGGTCGTACAGGGCGGAGCTGATGGCCCACGAGGCGAACAGCCCGGCCATCAGGTCACCGACCGACTCGCCCACCCTGGTGGGCGGCCCGTCCGGGGTGCCGGTCCCGGCCATCAGGCCGGACATCGCCTGGACGATCAGGTCGTACGCGGGGTGTTCACGCATCGGGCCGCTCTGCCCGAAACCCGAGATGCTCGCGTAGACGAGGCGCGGGTTGAGCCCGGCGAGCGTGGGATGGTCGATGCCCAGCCGCTGGGCGACACCGGGGCGGAAGTTCTCGACGAAGACGTCGGCGCGCTCGACCAGCCGCAGCAGCAGTGCGTGGTCTTCGGGGTCCTTCAGGTCGAGGGCGATGCTCCGCTTGCCGCGGTTGAGCTGGGCGAAGTAGACGCTCTCGCCGTCCCGGAAGGGCCCGAGGTGCCGGGCGTCGTCGCCGGCGGGTGGCTCGACCTTGACCACGTCCGCGCCGAGATCTGCCAGCAGAGCGGTGCAGTACGGGCCCGCCAGCACCCGGCTCAGATCGAGTACTCGCAGCCCCTGAAGAACGGTCATCGCCTCGCGCCTTTCACTCGGTGGATCGCATCCGGCATTGCGGAACGTATGGCCGCCAACGCCGCGGGGTCGATGTGCGGGCGCATGAACAGGGGGCCGATCTTCGTGCGTGTGCACGTTGGCGCGGCCCGGTGTCGTACCCCGCAATGGAGCCGGGCCCGCACCAGGGCCTCCCCCTACCGATCCGCACACCTTTGAAGGGCCGCGTCATGACCGAGCACGCCACCATGCCGTACCTGCTGCCTCCGATGTACGACGAGTTCCGCGCGGCGGCGCGGGCCCTCGCGGAGAAGGAACTCGGACCACGGGCCGCGGACGTCGACGCCCGGGGCGGCTTCCCGCACGACAACTACAAGACGCTCGTGGCCGCCGGGCTGCACGCTCCCGGCATCCCCGAGGAGTACGAGGGTGACGGTGTCGACGCCATCGCCGCCGCCATCGCGGTCGAGGAGGTCGCCCGTGTGTGCGCCTCGTCCTCCACCGTCCAGACCTCCAACAAGCTCGGCGTCGTACCGCTGTTGCTGGCGGGGACCGAGGAGCAGAAGCGGCGTTACCTCCCCGAAGTCGCCGCGGGCAGGGCGCTGATGGCGTACGCCATCAGCGAGCGGGAGGCGGGCAGCGACGTCGCCGCGATGCGCTGCCGGGCAGTGGCCGAGGGCGATGGGTGGGTGCTGGACGGCGTCAAGACGTGGATCACCTCCGCCGGTGTGGCCGGCTACCTCATCGTCTTCGCGGTCACCGACCCCGAGGCCGGGTCCCGCGGCATCTCCGCGTTCGTCGTGCACGCGGACGACCCCGGCATCACGTACGGGGAGCCCGAGCGGAAGATGGGCCTGAAGGGCTCGGTCACCCGCGAGGTGTACTTCGACGGCTGCCGGATCCCCGGCGACCGGCTGCTCGGCGAGCGGGGGAGGGGGATGCGGGTGGCGCTCGGGACCCTGGACCACACACGTGTCTCGGTCGCGGCCCAGGCTCTCGGCATCGCGCAGGGAGCCCTCGACCTGGCGGTCGGATACGTGCAGGAGCGCAGGCAGTTCGGCAAGGCGGTCGCCGAGTTCCAGGGTGTCCAGTTCCTGCTCGCCGACATGGCGATGAAGGTCGAGTCGGCACGGCAGATGGTCTACGCGGCGGCCGCCCGCAGCAGCGCCGGATCGCCCGACCTGACGTACTTCGGCGCGGCCGCCAAGTGCCTGGCCTCCGACACCGCGATGGCGGTCACCACCGACGCGGTGCAACTGCTCGGTGGCTACGGCTACACGCAGGACTTCCCCGCCGAGCGCATGATGCGAGACGCGAAGATCACCCAGATCTACGAGGGCACCAACCAGATCCAGCGGATCGTGATGGCCCGGCACCTGCTCCGAGCACGGTGAGGGGGTCTGCGGCGCGGGTGGCTCAGGCCCCCGCGTCCAGGTCCACGTCCACGTCGAGGTGGTCCGCCTCGTCCCAGAATTCCGGGTCCGCCTTCTGGAGGCGGGTCGCGGCGTGCTTCATGTGGCGGCGGGCCGCCGTGCGGGCCGCCTTCGCGTCGCCGGCCTCGATCGCCGTCAGGATCGACTGGTGTTCCTGGCGGACCGCCTCGAAGAAGTCGTCGCGGCGCGCCTCGTTGGCGCGGGTGACGCGGATGCCGCCGCGGGAGACCTCGCCGAGGTAGTGGACCGTGGGGACCAGGACCGGGTTGCCCGTCGACTCGGCGATGGAGCGGTGGAACGCGAGGTCCTCGTCCGTGCCGTCGCCGCCCGCCGCGACCGCCGTGTCGATGGCGGCCAGCGCCGCCCGCATCCGCACGATGTCGGCGGGCTGCGCGCGGGTCGCCGCGAGATGGGCGGCCTCGGCCTCCATCGCGCGGCGCACCTCGACGATCTGGAGCACCTTCGCCAGCGTGCCCGGCGACTCGGTGTCACCCTCCAGGTCCAGGGGACGGATGCGGCGGGGCAGCACGAAGACGCCCCGGCCCTGGCGCGGCTCGACCAGTCCCGCGTTGCGCAGCCGGGAGACCGCCTCACGGATCACCGTGCGGCTCACACCGAGCTGCTTGACGAGCTCCACCTCGGTCGGCAGCTTGTCGCCCGCCGTGAGCCGCCCCGACTCGATCTCCTCGGTGAGCATCGCGGCGACGCGATCGGCGAGCCGCACGGGCCCGTCCACCTTGTTGAACATGGCGTCAGTCTATCGACGTGGCCGCGGACACCTCGGCGGTGACCGCGTCCGGGTGGTCGGCGACGTACTGGCGGATCACCGACGCGAAGTCCGGGTCGGAGGTGAGGCCGAGGGCCGCCGCGCGGGTGTTGTCGAAGGAGGCCGGCCACGAGCCGACGATCGACTCCACGGACGCGTCCGGGGCCACCGTCACCAGGTCGGCCACCGCGTCGCCCGCCACCTCGCGCAGTGTCGCGAGCATCTCGGCGACCGTGACCGTCAGGGCCGGGAGGTTCACTGGGATTTTGCCGGTCAACTGGCCCTCACGCGTGCCCAGTTCGGCCTGGGCGACCCGCAGGATGCCCTCCACCGTGCGGCGCGGGGAGGCCAGCGCCACTCGTGTCTCCGGGCTCACCGGGCAGGTCGCCGCGAGGCCCGCGAGGGGTTCGCGGACGACGCCGGACAGGAAGCCGGAGGCGGCGGCGTTCGGCTTGCCGGGGCGTACCGACACCGTCATCAGGCGGGTCACGCGGCCGTCCACGTACCCGCGGCGCGTGTACTCGGCGACCAGTTGCTCGCAGATCCGCTTCTGCACGCCGTAGCTGGACTGCGGCGTCGGCAGCGTCGACTCGCTGACCACGGGCGGCAGGGGGAGCGCCGCGTCGGAGCCGTAGACCGCGACGCTGCTCGCGAACACGAGGCGTACGGAGGGGCCGCCCGCCTCCGACTGGGCGCGGGCAGCCTGGAGGAGAGCGCGGGTTGTGTCCAGGTTGGCGGTCATGCCGAGGTCGAAGTCCGCCTCGCACTCCGACGACACCGCGGCCGCGAGGTGGATGACCACGTCGACCGGCTCGGCGAACAGCTCCGGGAGACGGTCCGTGAGGTCGCCCTGGACCACGTCCACCAGTGCGTTGGCTGTGAGCGGCGACTCGTCCGGGACGAACCTGTCCGCGAGCGTGAGGCGGTCGATGGGCAGGCCGTCGAACGTGCGCCGCTCCAGCAGGGCCTCGGCGACCTGGCGGCCCAGGAAGCCGAAGCCGCCCGTGATGACGATCCTCATGATGCGTGCTCTCCAGAATTGTCTTGCTCGGTACGGAAGTTGTTCAGCCAGCCGAGACCCTCGCTCGTGCCGGCCTTGGGGAAGTACTCGCAGCCGATCCAGCCGTCGAAGCCCAAACCGTCCACCACCGACAGGAGGTGAGTGAGGTTCAGCTCGCCCGCGTCGGGCTCGTGGCGGTCCGGGACGCCCGCGATCTGAAGGTGGCCCACGCGGCCCGTCGGCAGGTCGCGGCGGAGGGTGGCGGTGAGGTCGCCCTCGACGATCTGGCAGTGGTACAGGTCGAGTTGGACCTTCAGGTTGGCCGCGCCCACCTCGCGTACGACCGCGTGGGCGTCCGCCTGGTGGTTCAGGAAGTAGCCCGGCATGTCACGGGTGTTGATGGGCTCGATCAGGATGTCGACCCCCGCGGGCGCCGCCTGTTCGGCCGCGTACGCCAGGTTGGTCAGGTACGTGTCCCGGCACGCGGCGCGCGACACACCCTCGGGCGCGAGGCCCGCCATCATGTGCACGCGCGGGCTGCCGAGCGCGGCCGCGTACTCCAGCGCCCGGTCGACGCCCTCGCGCACCTCGGACTCGCGGCCGGGCAGGGCCGCGATGCCGCGCTCGCCGCCGTCCCAGTCGCCGGGCGAGGCGTTGAACAGGGCCTGGCGCAGGCCGTGTTCGTCGAGGCGGGCGCGGAGCTCCGCGGTCCCGTACGCGTACGGGAAGAGGTACTCGACGGCCTCGAAGCCGTCCGCCGAGGCCGCGGCGAAGCGGTCCAGGAACTCGTACTCGGGATACAGCGTGGAAAGATTCGCCGCGAACCTTGGCATGGTGACTCCTATCGGGAAAGAGGTGGGTGCGTCAGCGGTTGACGACGTCCTTCTTCGTCGTCAGGACGGCCGCCGCACCGATGACGAGGGCAAGGGCCAGAACGTACATCGGGATCGCCGTCGAACCGGTCGCGTCCTTCAGCGCGCCGATCATGTACGGGCTGACGAAGCCGGCGAGGTTGCCGACTGAGTTGATCACCGCGAGGCCCGCCGCGGCCGCCGTGCCGCCGAGGAACGCGGTCGGCAGCGACCAGAACAGCGGGGCGCAGGTCAGGACGCCTGCCGCCGCGATCGACAGGGCGACGAGGGCCAGCACGGTCGAACCGGTGAAGCTCGCCGCCATCGAGAAGCCGACGGCGCCCATCAGCGATGGGATCACCAGGTGCCAGCGGCGCTCGCGGCGCTTGTCGGCGGAGAAGCCGAAGAGGTTCATGGCGATCAGCGCGGCCAGGTACGGGACGGCGCTCAGGACGCCGATCGCGAGGCCGCCCTTGACGCCGGTGGACTGTACGAACGTCGGCATCCAGAACGTCAGCGCGTACTGACCCATCACGAAGCAGAAGTAGATGAGGCACATCAGCCACACCTTGCCGTTGCGGAAGGCGTCGAGGGCGCGGCCGTGGACGGTGTGGTGGGTGGCGTCGGCGGCGAGGGCCTTCTCGACGACCGTCTTCTCGTCGTCGGTCAGCCACTTGGCGTCGCGCACGCTGTTGTCGAGCCAGAACAGGCAGACGACACCGATGACCAGGGCGGGGATCGCCTCCACGACGAACAGCCACTGCCAGCCGCTCCAGCCGGCCGCGTCGTCGAAGACGTCCATGATCCAGCCGGAGAGCGGGTTGCCGAAGATGCCCGCGACGGGAATCGCCGACATGAACATCGCGATGACGCGGGCCCGGCGCTGGGACGGGAACCAGTACGTGCAGTAGAGGATCACGCCGGGGTAGAAGCCGGCCTCGGCGGCGCCGAGCAGGAAACGGAGCACGTAGAACGTCGTCTCGCTGTTGACGAAGGCGAACGCCGCGGACACCACCCCCCAGCTGATCATGATGCGGGCGATCCAGGTGCGGGCGCCCACCTTCTGCATCAGCAGGTTCGAGGGGACCTCGAAGAAGAAGTAGCCGATGAAGAAGAGGCCGGCTCCGAGCCCGTAGGCCGCCTCGCTGAAGCCGAGGTCCGAGGACATCTGCAGCTTGGCGAAGCCCACGTTCACGCGGTCCAGGTACGAGACCACGTAACAGAGGATCAGGAAGGGGACGATGCGACGGATCACCTTGCGGAAGACCGCGTTCTCACGCGCGAGTTCGGGGGTGTCGTCCGTGGGGACGGTCGTGGACATGAGGGGCACTTCCTTGTGCGGCTCAGGTGGGGGAATGAGCGGGGGATGAGCGGGCGGGGGACTACCAGGCCGCTCCGAACGTGTCTCGCAGTTCGGCGATGGCCCGTTCGGGGAGCGGTGCGGGCTTGCGGTCGGTCGTCAGCCAGAGGCGGGCCGTCTCCTCGAGCTCTTCGAGTACGGCGAGCGCGGAGGCGGCGTCCGGGCCCCAGACCACGGGGCCGAGGCGGTCGAGCAGGACCGCGCGGATCGAAGTGCCTTGAGCGGCGCGGGAGTTGATCCGTTCGGACACCAGCTGGGCGACGAGCGGGTCGCCGGGCCGGTGGTAGGGGATGAGCGGGACGTGGCCCACCTTCATCACGTAGTACGGGGTGATGGGTGGCAGCACATCGTCCTGGTGCCACACACCGGCAAGGGTGAGCGCGACCAGGTGTGTGGAGTGGGTGTGGATGACGAAGCGGGCCGTGGGGTCGGCCTCGTAGATGCGGCGGTGCAGGGAGAGTGTCTTGCTGGCGCGGTCGCCCGCGATCTGCCGTCCGTCGGCGTCGACCTGGGCGATCCGGTCACCGGAGAGGAAGCCGAGCGCCGCGTCGGTCGGGGTGATCAGGTGGCCCTGGCCGTCGTCCAGCTTGGCGCTGATGTTGCCCGCGCTGGCGTGGACGTAGCCGCGGGCGAAGAGGCTGGTGCCGACGCGGACGATCTCGGCGCGTGCCGTGTCGGGGGTCATGCCGTGACCTCCCCGGGGCGGGCGAAGGCCGAGGTGAAGAAGTCGGCGCCGCCGAAGTTCCCCGACTTGAGCGCGATGTGGAGGGTGTCACCGTCGGCGAGCGGCGCGGCACACCACGGCACACCCGGATCGATCTGCGGGCCGATCCGCAGCCCGGTCAGGCCGAGGGCCTGGACGACGGCGCCGGAGGTCTCGCCACCGGCGACGACGAGCCGGCGCACCCCGCGCTCGACGAGTCCCTGGGCGACGCGCGCGAGCGTCCGCTCCACCAACTCCCCGGCCTCGGCGGCCCCGAGCTGCCCCTGCACGTCGCGTACGGCGTCGGGGGACCCGGTCGAGTAGATGAGCACCGGGCCGTCCGACGACAGGTGGGCGTCGGCGAAGGCGAGTGCCTCGGCGGCCACGTCCTCGCCCGCCGCGATCCGCATCGGATCCACGCTGAAGCCGGGGCGGCCGGTGGCGAGGAACTCCCGTACCTGGCCGTTCGTCGCGGCGGACACCGAACCGGCGACGACCGCCGAGTGGCCCGTGGCGGCGGGGAGTTCGGCGGCCCCGGGGGAGGGCTCGATGCCCCAGTTCGCGGGCAGCCCGATGGCGAGGCCCGAACCGGCGGTGACCAGCGGCAGTCCGGCGACCGCCGCGCCCAGGCGCACGAGGTCGTCGTTCGACACGGCGTCGACGACCGCGGCGCCGACGCCGTCCTCCCGCAGCTCCTCGATCCGGGCCGCGATGGCCTCGGGCCCGGCCGCGACGGCCTTGTGGTCGATGAGCCCGACGGGCCGCACGGTCTGCGCGCCGAGCACCGACACCAGGTTGGAGTCGGCCATCGGGGTCAGCGGGTGGTGGCGCATGCCGCTCTCGCCGAGCAGCACGTCGCCGACGAAGAGGTGCCCCTTGAAGACGGTGCGCCCGTTGTCGGGGAACGCGGGCGTCGCGACGGTGAAGTCGGTGCCGAGCGCGTCCATCAGCGCCTCGGTGACCGGGCCGATGTTGCCGGCGGGCGTCGAGTCGAAGGTCGAGCAGTACTTGAAGTAGATCTGCTCGGCGCCCGCGGAGCGCAGCCACTCCAGGGCACGCAGCGAGGAGTCGACGGCCTCGGCCGCCGGGACGGTCCGCGACTTGAGCGCGATGACGACGGCGTCGGTGGCGGCCGGGGGCTTGGTGTCCGCCGCCGGTACGTCGATCAGCTGGACCACGCGCATGCCCGCGCGGACCAGGTTGTTGGCGAGGTCGGTGGCGCCGGTGAAGTCGTCGGCGATGCAGCCGAGACGGATGGGCATGTCAGTTCTCCTTCTGGGGCGCGGGCTTCGGCGCGGGCCTGGACTCGGGCTTCGGCTCGGGCAGCTCGATGCCCGGGAAGATCTTGATGACCGCGCTGTCGTCCTCGCTGCCGAGACCGGACGCGGAGGCCTGGAGGAACATCTGGTGGGCGGTCGCGGACAGCGGCAGCGGGAACTTCTGCGGCCGTGCCGAGTCCAGCACGAGCCCGAGGTCCTTGACGAAGATGTCAACCGCGGACAGTGGTGTGTAGTCCCCGTCCAGGACGTGTGCCATGCGGTTCTCGAACATCCACGAGTTGCCCGCGCTGTGCGTGATCACCTCGTACAGCGACTCGGCGGGCACGCCCGCCTTGATGCCGAGGGCCATCGCCTCCGCGGCGGCGGCGATGTGCACGCCCGCGAGCAGCTGGTTCACGATCTTGACCTTGGAGCCGAGCCCCGCGGTGTCACCGAGCCGGTAGACAGTGGCGCTCATCGCGTCGAGCACGGGGTCGGCGAGCGCGTACGCCGCCGGGGAGCCGGAGGTCATCATCGTCAGCTCACCGGTCGCGGCGCGGGCGGCGCCGCCGGAGATCGGGGCGTCGAGGAATCGGACGCCCAACTCGCCGAGCCTGCCCTCCAGTTGGGCAGAGAAGGCCGGGTCGACGGTGGAGCACATGACGTAGACGGAGCCGGGCCGCAGCCGGTGGGCCGCGCCGCCGTCCCCGTCGCCGAACAGGACCGATTCGACCTGCGTCGAGTTGACCACGACGCCGACGAGGACGTCGACGTCGGCCGCGAGGTCACCGGCCGTGTCGTAGGCGGTGCCGCCCTCGCGGGCGAAGGCGGCGGCGACATCGGCGCGCAGGTCGTGGACCGCCACGTGGAACCCGGCGGTGCGCAGGCTGCGGGCCATGCCGAGGCCCATGGCTCCGAGGCCGACGAGGCCTACGCGGGGCGTGGGGGTGGGGGGTGCCGGGCGGTCCGGGTCGTGCATGGGTGTCCGTTCCTGTCTCTGGGCGTGGGCCGTCGAACGCAGGTCATATGATGACCTGACGTCGACGTTGAGTACAGGGTGATGCCGGTCACAGGTGGGTGACGGTGTGAAGTGGTCCCGTGGCCGGGCCCAAAAGCCGGGGCTCTGCCCCGGACCCCGCGCCTCAATCGCCGGCGGGGCTCAAAAAACAACCGCTAGCGGGGCTTGAGGTGATCAGCCGCCGGCGCGGGCGGAGCGACCGTACGGGCCACCACGGGGACGCGGATCCACGCGGCGCTGTGCAACCGTGCGAGCGACAGCACCCCGATCACCATTGAGGTCGAGGGTACGGTCAACCACGGCAACACCAGCAATGTGTCCGGCGACAGTTGCAACACGGCCGACGGTGTCATCGAGCTCAAGCAGATCGGCAACGTCACGCTCGTGGGTGTCGGAAACGGCGCGGTCTTCGACCAACTCGGCATCCACATACGGCAGTCCAGCAACATCATCATCCAGAACGTGACGGTCCAGAACGTCAAGAAGTCCGGCTCGCCCACCTCCAACGGCGGCGACGCCATCGGCATGGAGAGCGACGTCCGCAACGTCTGGGTGGACCAGGTGAACCTGCTCGCCTCGGGCGGCGAGTCGGAGGGCTACGACGGCCTCTCGTACAGCACGCTGCGGAATTCGGGCCGTGGCGGCCTCATCGGCTCCAGCGAGACCGAACTGTCCAACGGCTATATCACGTTCCACCACAACCTGTACGAGAACATCGACTCCCGCGTACCCCTGCTCCGCGGTGGCACGGAGCACATGTACAACAACTACTACGTGAGCCTCAACGAGTCGAAGGACGTCCTCGGCGCGTTCTACACGGACGCAGCCGGCTCCTGGCAGGTCGGCGGCAACATCTTCGACTACGTGACGTGGTCGCCGGCCGGTAGTGAGTGCAAGCCGGCGGGCCCGGACCCGGTGTCCAACACCACGGTCTCGATCCCGTACTCGTACAAGCTCGACGCAGACACCCACGCCGACGGCAGCATGACCACGTACTGGTCGCCGAGCGGCGCGAGCGCGACGCCCCAGGTGGCGGAGTTCGAGACGTACGTCCAGTAGACGAACAGCACCCCGCCCACCGGGGTCGACACCGGTGGGCGGGGTGCGGTACGGGTCCGGTCAGCTGTGGAACTTGATGTATCCGTTGCGGTCCCGGTCGTTCGCCGCCTTGGTGTACTTGTGGACGTCGGAACGGGCGCCGGACGGCTTGTACAGGTAGATGGTGTCCCCGCTGTTGTTCCATATGAAGTTGCAGTTGTCGCGGTAGACGACGTTCTTCGCGTCGGAGTCGCTGCCGTTGCCGCCGCGCAGCTTGACGTAGTCACCGGGCTGCAGGGAGTGGCTCGCGGTGAACTTGAAGCGGTTCCCCGTGGCGTCCTTCACGACGTACCCCTTGAGGTTGACCGTCGCGGTGCGCGAGTAGTTCTTGATGGTCAGGTACTCGTTCTTGGTGTTGCCGCCCGAGCAGCGGTTGGAGTCCGGGCCGGGAGCGTCGTACTGAACGCCCCTCACCTTCAGTGCCGAGTGGTACTCGGCGGCCTGCGCGGGAGACACGGTCGCGGCGAGCGCGGCGACGGCGGCGGCAGCGGGCAGGGCGTAGCGGTAACGCATGAGGTTCCCCCCTCAGTGGTTCCAATGGTGCCCCGCGAGCATATGTCATGTGAACGGTGGGTGGTGTAGATGTGAAGGAATTGTGGGTGGGTCAGGGTGTGTGGATCGACGCCCCCGGCCCCAGCGGTATGTCGAAGCCGTAGAAGATGCCGAGCACGGCCAGCCACGCCACGAGGAACGGCACCACGAAAACCGACAACCTCGAGAGCAGGGAGCCGAGTTGGGCCTCCGGCTCGTAGCGTCTGAGGACCGTGAGGAGCAGGAAGACATAGGGGTTCAGGGGCGTGATCATCTGGGTGGCCGAGTCGCCGATGCGGAACGCGGCCTGGGTGACCGCCGGTTCCATGTGGAGCAGCATGAAGGCCGGGACGAAGACCGGGGCCACCAGGGACCACAGCGCCGAGCCCGACGTGATGAACAGGTTCAGCACGCAGACCAGCAGGACGAAGGCCACCAGGCCCAAGTAGCCCGTCAGGCCCACCGATTCGAGCAGCGCCGCGCCCTTCACCGCGAGCAGCGTGCCCAGGTTCGTCCAGTCGAAGACGCCAATGACCTGCGCGATGACCAGGATGAGCACGATGTACGCGGACATGCCCGTGATCGCGTCGGCCATCATGCGCGGCACGTCCTCGAAGCGCGTCACCGCCTTGACCGTACGGCCGTAGACCGCGCCGGCCAGCAGGAACGCCACGAAGAGGAGCGGGACGATGCCGTCGAGGACGGGGGAGGGGACCAGCGATCCGCCCTCGCCGCGCAGCGGGGAGCCGGGCAGCAGCCAGCAGGTGAGGACCACGGCGGCGTAGGCGAGGACCGACAGGCCCGCGCGGAGCATGCCCCGGCGCTGGAGGGCGGTGACCTCCGTGGTGACTTCGCCCGTGGTGACGTCTGCGTCCGTCCCGGTGCCGTCCGCGGTCGGCCAGGGCAGTCGCGGTTCCAGGATCCGCGAGATGAGGAAGCCGCCGATGAGGGCGAGGATGACGCTGGCCGACGCCGTGTAGAAGTAGTTGATCAGGATGTGCGTCGGGGCGTCCGCGCCCTGTGGGAGGACCTGCGCGGCCTGGTGGGTGATGCCGGTGTAGAGGGCGTCGAGCGCGCCGATCGAGAAGCCCGCCGCGTATCCGGCGCACACGCAGGCGAAGCCGCCGATCAGCCCCGCGACCGGGTTGCGGCCCGCGTTCTTGAACACCAGCGCGGCCAGCGGCGGGATCACCAGGATCGCCACGTCGCTCATCAAGTGGGCCTGCGCCGCCACGAAGGCGACCAGGTACGGGAGGAAGGCGCGCGGGGCGCGGGAGATCGAGGCACGCACCACCGTCTCCAGCAGGCCCGTGCGCTCGGCGACACCCACCGCCGCCATCATCAGCAGTACGGTGCCGAGCGACGGGAAGCCCGTGAAGTTGGGGATGAAGTTCTCCAGGAGCCAGACCACGCCGTTCCCGGTGAACACCCCCTGCACCGCGACCGTCTTGTCCTCGCCGGGTATCCGCACCGTCGCGCCGGCCGCCGCGAGCGCGGTGGACGCGGCGCCGACGAGGACGAACAGGCCGAGGAAGAGGAGGACCGGGTGGGGGAGTTTGTTGCCCACCCGCTCGATGCCGGACATGGCCTTGTCGATGAACCCCCGTCTGGTGGGGTCCTTCTCGGGGGCCGGCGCGTGTGTCGTCATGTCCCGAGCCCGTTCTTGCTGAGCGTGCCGCCCTGTGCGACGAGGACGACGTTCCCCGGGTCGGCGAGCAGCGCGATGTCGGCGAGCGGGTCGCCCTCGCACAGCACCAGGTCGGCCCGCTTGCCCGCCTCCAGGGTGCCGATCTCGGCTTCCAGGCCGAGGAGTTCGGCGGCGGAGCGGGTACCCGTGGTGATCGCCTGGAGAGGTGTCATGCCGAGGGCGACGAGGTGGGTGAGTTCGCGCAGGTTGCGGCCGTGCGGGACCATCGCCGCGTCCGTGCCCATGGCGATCTTCACGCCTTCGGCGATCGCCGCGGAGATGTTCTCCTTGGTGATCCCGGACCAGCGGACCTTCTTCTCGTAGTGGTACGGCTCCATGGTGGCCTTGTCGATGCCGTCGAAGACCGTGGAGAGCGTCGGGACCACGAACGTGCCCCGCTCGCCCGCGAGTTCACGGGCCTGCGCCGACATGCCGTAGCCGTGCTCGACGCTGGTGACACCACCGCGGATGGCGTTGAGGATGCCCGCCGTGCCCTGCGCGTGCGCGGCGACCGGGCGGCCGCCGTGCCGGGCCAGCTCCTCGACGACCGTACGGATCTCGTCCTCGGTCAGGCCCTCGTCGTCGGGGTGGTCGTAGGGGCTCGACATGCCGCCGGTGGCACACACCTTGATGACATCGGCGCCCGCGCGCAGCAGCTTGCGCACCGCGAGCCGCACCTCGTCCGGTGTGTCGGCGATCTCGCCCATCCCGGAGCTCGGGTCGAAGCCGCACTCGGTGGCGAAGTCGGCGTGGCCGCCGGTGTGGCTGAGGATGCGGACCGCCGTGTGGATGCGCGGTCCCGCGGTCAGGCCCTGCGCGACGGCCGTGCGGTACCCGGCCGGGAGCCCGCCCAGGTCGCGCACCGTGGTGACACCGGCGTCGAGGGTGGCACGCAGGCGCTCCGCCGTGCGGAACACCTCGACCGTGCTGTCCTGCTCGTAGCGGCGCACCATCTGGCGCGCGGACTCGACACCGAGGTGGACGTGGGTGTCGATGAAGCCGGGGAGGAGGGTGCGACCACCGGCGTCGATGGTGTGTACGCCGGGTTGGGCGTCCGGCGCCGTCGCCGACGGGCCCGCGTACGCGATGAGGCCCTCGGCGTCGACGACGAGCGTGGCGTTCTCGACAGGCGCGGCGCCGGTGCCGTCGATCAGGCGGGCGTTGGTGACGCGGAGCGAGCGGGGCGAGGAAGGCTGTTGGGAACTCATGAGCGAACACTGTCGGATTCGGCGATGACGAACACGTAAAATCGCAGGAACCTGACCTGGTCCACCTAACTGTGCAGGATTTCGGCCACCGTGAGAACGCAGCATTCAGAACTGTCAGAGCCGTCGGAACCGGCCCCGGCGGAGCCCGTCGCCGACCGCACCCGGATCGACGAGCTCGACCTCGCGCTCGTGCACGCGCTTCAGGTCAACACCCGCGCCCCGTGGACACTCGTCGGCGAGGCCCTCGACATCGACCCCGTCACCGCCGCCCGCCGCTGGGAGCGGCTCGCGCGTAGCGGGGCGGCCTGGGTCGACGGGTACCTCGCGCTCGACCGCGACGAAGGGTCGGTGTACGCGCAGGTCGAGATCGACACCGGTGGGCATCTGCCGGAGGACGTGCTGACGTCGCTCGCCGCCGACTCCCGGATGCTCAGCCTCAAGCAGACGTCCGGTGGGCGCGATCTGCTGGCCATCGTGGGCGCCTCGTCGTTCGACGACCTCGCTCGGTACACCGGCGAGCGGATCTCCCGGCTGCACGGTGTGCGCGGCACCCGTATCCATGTCATCACGGCGGTGCCCTTCGAGGGGGCGCAGTGGCGGCTGCGGAGCCTCACGCCGGGCCAGCGCGCGCTGCTGCGGCCCGAGTACGCGGACGCCGGGAGCCCCGTCCCCGATGAGCCGATACGTTCCATCGACCGGCGCATCGCGCACGCGCTCGGCTCGGACGGGCGGATGCCGCTGTCCGGCCTGGCCCGTGCCACCGGGGCGAGCACCGCCACGGTCCGGCGCAGGCTGCGGGTGCTCACCGCGGGCGGGAGGCTCTCGCTGCGGTGCACGCTGGCCCGGCCGCTGACCGAATTCCCGGTCTCCGCCGTCTACTTCGGGTCGGTGCCCGCCGAGAACCTGGACCCCGCCGTGCAGGCCCTGCGCACCCTGCCGGGGCTGCGCATGTGCAGCATCACCGCGGGCACCCACAACCTCATCCTGGACATCTGGCTGCGCACACTCGCCGAGGTGCACACCACGGAGGCCCTCCTCAACCGCCGCCTCGCCGATCTCGGCCTGCGCATCACGGAGCGCGCGGTGGTGCTGCGCACACTGAAGCACGCCGGCCGACTGCTCGACCGGCGCGGCCACAGCGTGGGCGCGGTCCCGCTCAGATCGACCGGAGACTGAGTTCGCGCTCCTCCGCATCGGGATCGAAGCCCACCGGCTCCCAGCGCTTGACGAGCAGCGCGATCAGGCCGAGGACGGGCGCGCCGAGGATCACCCAGTACACCCCCGTGCCGAGGCCGGTGCTGAGGATCGGGAAGAAGAACAATGTGAGCGTCGAACCGAGGCGCAGGACCGCCTGGTTGAAGCCGATGGAGACACCGCGCATGGAGGTCGGGAACCCCAGCGAGGCGTAGCTCATGATGTGTGCGCCGGGACCGAATCCCTGGGCGAACATAAAGGCTCCCAGCATCAGGATGCCCGCCGTGACGACAGCCGTGCCCGACGGCTGCCCGATGAGCGCGAGCACCGAGATCGCGACGAGCTGGATCGCGAAGCCCAGCGTCATCATCGGCCAGGCGCCCTTCGTCGACGCCCAGCGGATGCCGAGCAGTCCGCCGGTCAGCGCGAAGACGAGGTTCAGGGTGAAGGACGACGCGATCGTGGTCAGCGGCCCCTGCGTCATGAGCGTCGCGATGATGATCGGCAGGCCGAACGCGACCGCGTTGTAGCCGAAGGTCTCCGCGAGCCCGACCGCCACCGACTGAATGGTGCGGGTGCGGTACGGGCCCGTGAACAGGCGCGCGTAGGAGGCGAGTCCGGGCCGCCGCGGCCGCTCCGACTTCCCCTCGACGTCATCGGGGACGTACGCCTCCACACCGTACGACTGCCGCAGGATGCTCGCCGCGCGGTCCAGGTCACCTTGGTCGGCGGCCCAGGTCGGGGACTCGTTCATGTACCGCCGGCGCAGCAGCAGGACCACGAGCGCGGGGATCGCGCCGAACCCGACCGTGAAGCGCCACAGCCAGCCCAGGTGGGCGTCCGGCAGCAGGAAGTACAGCGCCATGATGACGAGGTAGCAGCCGCTGGTCGCCGCGTACCAGGCGGGCGACCAGGCGGCCGTGCGCGAGCCCTTGCTGCCCTTGCCGCGCAGCCGGGAGAACTCGGCGAGGAACGCGATGGCGACCGGGATGTCCATGCCGACGCCGATGCCCATCACGAAGCGGGCGCCGATCAGCGTCCACACATCCTGCGCGACCGAGCACACCAACGCCGTAACGACGAAGAACAGCATGTTGGCCATGAAGACCCGATAGCGGCCTATTCGGTCCACGAGCCAGCCACCGACGAGCGCCCCGATCAGCGAGCCGACGCTGATCGAGGCGGTCACGACACCGGCCATCGCGGAGCTGAGGCCGAACTGCTTCGTGATGTCGGGCAGCCCGTACGCGAGCGAGCTGAGGTCGTACGCGTCGAGGAAGATGCCGCCGAGCGCGATGATCACGATCATCCGGGCGTGCTTGCCGCGCGCCGTGCCGGAGTTGACCAGGTCCGAGACGTCGGCCGCGGACCGGATCGCGACGGTTCCCGTCCCGGCGGTCGGGGGTGTGGTGGTGCTCACGGGGGCCTTCCGGTGTGCTTCCGATGGTGCGGGTGGTGCTGGTCGTGCGTTTCGTGGAATCGTATGCAACCACCGGAAGGGCCTCGTCCACTTGTCCGAATGCTGGTCAGTGCCTGTCAGTGCTCGTGTTCCCCGGTGTCCGGCTTGGCGCCCGGTGTCCACTTCGTGGCGGACTTGCCGTTGAGGTCCCACACCACCTTGCCGTCGCGGACGGTCAGCTGGGTGGTGAGCTTGCGGCTGCCGTCGATGCGGAAGCCGAAGCTGTCGACGTAGCCGAACCTGCCCTTGTCGAGGGAGAACATCGCCAGGTCGGCGGGGGCTCCGACCGAGAGGTTGCCCAGGTCGGCGCGGCCGACCGCCTTCGCGGGCTTCCAGGTGGAGGCCTCGACCACGTCCTTCAGCGGCATGCCGAGCGTGAGGAACTTGCCCATGATGTTCGGCATGTCCTTCATGCCGGCGTTCATGCTGGTGATGTGCAGATCGGTGGAGATGGTGTCGGGCGCGAAGCCCTCCTTCATCGCCTCGACGGCCACGTTCCAGCTGAAGCTGCCGCCGCCGTGCCCGACGTCGAACAGCACACCGCGCTCCCGGCCCTTGTGCAGGCCCGAATTGAGCTTGCCGTTGTCGAGCAGCTCGTTGCGCAACCCCGAGTACACATGCGAGTAGATGTCGCCGGGGCGCAGCTTCTCGCCGAGGAGCTGCTCGATCGGCCGCTCCGGGTGGTTGGCGCCGAAGTCGACCATGACGGGGAGGTCCGCCTTGGTGCCCGCCTCGACCGCGTTGTCGACGGCGGCCCAGTCCTTGCCCTCGTAGTGCGCGGTCTTGATGCCGACGACGGTGTCCGGGTACTCGGCCGCCTTCTCGGCCGCGGGCCCCGGCTTCATGTCACTGACGTCCTGCTCGACCTTGGCGCCGCCCATGCCCTTGCCGACGATGTTGAGGAAGGCGAGAACCCGGGTCTGGGACCGGTCGATGATGTTCTTCTTGAACAGCTCGAAGTTGGCCGCGCCGGATGAGCCCGCGTCCACCGCGGTGGTGACACCCGTGCGGAAGGTGAAGCCGTCGGGCGACACCCCGTTCTTGCCGTTCGCGTAGTCGTCCTCGGGGCCGGGGAACAGGTGGGCGTGCAGGTCGATCAGGCCGGGAGTGAGGTACGTACCGGCCGCGTCGACCGTCTGTTTCGCGGCGGAGGAGTCGATGTCCCTCGCCACCTTCGCGATCTTCCCGCCCTTGACCGCGACGTCGCGGACCGCGTCCACGTGGTTCTTCGGGTCGATGACATGGCCGCGCTCGATCACCAGGTCGTAGGCCTCGGCCTTCGCTTTCGCGCCCGCTGCCGAAGGCGCCGAGGCGCCCGCTGTCGCCGCGCCCAGCACCAGCGTCACCGCCGCGGGGAGCACGAGCCAGTGGGCCCGCTGTCTTGCCTCCATGAAGCACTCTCCTTGTACGAGTGGGACGGAATGAGTGGGACGGAATGGGGTCCCGGCGGTCAGATGACGGCGATGCAGTCGATCTCGACCAGCGAGTCGCCGGGGATGCCGGCCGCCGCCGCGATCGTGGTGCGCACGCCCGGTTCGGGGCCCCAGCGGCCGAGGAAGACCTCGTTCATTCCGTCGTAGTCGTCGAGGGTGTTCAGATAGACATTGATCTTCAGCACCTTCGCCATCGAGGAGCCCACGGACTCCAGATAGCGCTCCACCTCGTTGAGTACGTGGTCGGTGTGCGCGCGGATGTCGCCCTCGAAGTGGGCGCCGATGCCGGAGATGAAGACCATCGAGCCGTACGTGACGATCGGGCTGAAGAGCGGGTTCTCCGGTGGCTTCTCGCCGTCGGGGTAGTGCACCTCCTTGCGCGGCTTGTCCGGCTTGCCGTGCCGGGCGTCGGCGGCCGAGGCCGTGCCCGCTCCCGCCACCACGGCCGGTACGGCGGCGACGGCCGCCACTGCGGGGGCCCTGCGGATGAAGTCCCGTCGGTTCGAGGTCACGCGTCCTCCGATGAAGGTGAGAGTGGTTGCGAAGTGGTGCTCAGGACGTGCGGGTCGCCTTCCAGCTGCCCTTGAGGTACTCGCCCAGATCGACGCGTCCGCTCATCGCGTCGCCGGAGAGCTTCCCGGTGAAGGTGTACGAGAGGGAGTCGCCGTGCTCCTCGCCGTAGCTGCTGGTCACCGTCACCTCGTCGGCGCTGACGGACCCCGTGGCGGCGCGCGAGACGATGTCGCCGCGGTGGGTGCCGGTGAGTTTCGCGCCGTCCTGCTTCAGCGTCAGCTTGTGCGCGCTGGAGGCGCCGGCCGCGTAGGTGATCTCCAGGGACCAGGTGCCGCTCGCGTCGACGGCAGGAGGCTTCGGCTTGGCGGGGGCCGGGGGCGGGTCCTTGAGCTGCTTGACGATGTGGTCGGCGATGGTCTTCTCGTCGCCGGGTTCCAGCATGTACGGGGTGATGGCGAGGCCCGATTGCGAGGGCTTCTTGCCGGAGGCCGGGTTGATGGCGATGCGCGGCTCGCCCTCCCACAGGGCGTCCACGATCGTCTGGCCGACGACACCGCGTTTCTCCGCGTCCCAGTACAGATTGAGGGTTGGTGTGCGGTTGGACAGGCCCTCCGGCTGGACGAGTTCGGAGGTGACACCCGGGACGGCGGCGGAGACCCGTTTGGCGATGGTCCTCAGCCATGAAGTCCACCTCGCGTACTCGGCCTTGTGGTCGCGGCGCACCCACATCTCGACGGCCGCGAGCATGCCCATGGCCTCTTCCTTGCCGACCTTGAAGCCGCGCGCGTAACCGTGGTGCGGCGCGCTGTGCACCCAGGCCGCGCGCACCAGGTCCTCGCGGCCGAGCAGGACGCCCGCCGACTGCGGACCGCGCAGCGCCTTGCCGCCGCTGTACGCGACGAGGTCGGCGCCGCGCTCCAGATGGACATTGGGGATGGTGAGCACCTCGGCGGCGGCGTCCACCAGGACCGGCACGTCCTTCGCGTGGGCGAGCTCGGCGATCGTCTTGAGGTCCAGCTCGCTCTCGTCGACGCGGGGCATCGCGAAGACGTAGACCAGCGCGGTCTGCGGGCCGAGCGCCGCCTTCATCTCCTCACGGGTGGCCACCTCGACGACCTTCAGGCCGACCGCGCTGATCGCGGCCTCGTACACGTTCCGGGAGTGCTTCGGGATGACCGCCTCGGTCTTGGCGAAGCCGCTCAGGTCGGGGATCTGGATGTGCAGATCCGGGTTGCCGCCCGCCGTGCAGGCCGCGGACGCGTGTGTCAGGGCCGCCGAGCAGCCGGAGCTGACCATGCCGAACTCGGCTCCGGTCAGCTCGCCGAGTCGTCTGCCGACGCCGTCGGCCAGCTCGTCCAACTGCACGTACTGGCGGGCCGCGCTGTCGATGGCCTCGCGCACCTCCGGCAGGATCAGCGAACCGCTCAGGACGGTGTAGGTGCCACGGCCGTTGATGAGCGGCCGGACACCGATGCGCTCGTAGCCGCCCTTCTTCGCGGCGGCCCCGTCCTTGTACGGGGAGGTCTCCGCGGCCGCCGCCTGCCCCGCGAACAGCGGGCCGAGCGCGAGCGCCCCGCCGGCCGCCGCGCTGCGCCCGAGAATCGTGCGACGTGTGACTGGGTCAGTACGCATCCGAACCCTCAACTTCCGCCTCGTTGACCGGTGTTGGACTTAGGACCTGTCGTTTGGGTCAGGTCCTAACGCTAGGAACGTCGCCGTCCGGCGTTAAGCGCGCCGTGCTGATGCGGGTATTCGCAAGTTGGATGAACCGGGGGATGAGCCGTGCGGGGAGTCTCCCGTCAGGTCCCGGGTGCCTGCCGGTGCCTCCGATGCCTCGATCTCGCGCAGCAACGTGCGTGCGGGAGGTGTCAGTGTCCGGGTGGTGGACCAGTGCACCGCGACCCTGCGCCCGCAGGGCACATCGAGCCTGCGCGCCACGACGCCCGAGGTGTCCGCGGTGGCGACGGCGAGCAGGTTGGTGACACCGATGCCGAGGCCGCTGCGGACCAGCGAGATGAGGGTCTGCGGCTGGTTGGTGGCCTGTACGGCGTTGGGCTCGAGGCCGCGTTCGCTGAACGCGCGGTACGTCTCGAAGCCCATCGCCTCGGACGAGCCGAGCCGGCCGATGGTGATCAGGGGATGCGCGGCCACCGCGGCGAGCGGTAGTGGCTCCGGCAGTTCGGCGAGCAGATGGTCGGGCGGGTGCACCGCGATCAGGCCCTCCCACCACAGCGGCCGCGACTCCACCGAAGGGCCCGGCGGAGGTGCCATGGGGCGCAGGCAGATGTCCACCTCGCCGCTCGCCAGCGCCGCGTCGAGCTCCAGGGTGGAGCGCTCGACCAGCACCACCTTGATGGCGGGGCGGGTTCGTGCCATGCGTTCGAGGAGTTGCGGCACGAACGCGACGCTCGCGCTCGGGTAGCTGCCCAGCGTCACCACCCCGCGCGCGGCGCCGCGGTACCCGGCCATCGCGGCCTCGGCCCCCGCGAGCCGGCGCAGGATGGCGCGTGCGTGCTCGGCGAGGACCGCTCCCGCGTCGGTGGGTGTCACAGGGCGCCGGTCGCGGTCGAACAGCGGCACCCCCGCCTCCCGTTCGAGGGCGGCGACATGCATGCTCACGCGCGGCTGGGAGCGGTGGGTCAGCTCGGCCGCCGCACTGAAGCTGCCGGTGTCCACGACGCCGAGGAAGGAGACGAGCCATTCGAGACGCAGATCGGAACGGAGCATGCCTCTCGTCTACCGTCGCCCGCGCGCCGCGGACCAGAAGGGACCGGCTTTCAGAGGAGGGCCGATACGGTTTCCGAATAGCGTGCGAAGCCGTGAACCCGCCTGCCCGGCAAGCGGGTTCAGCGCGGCGCTCCCCCTGGCGCCCCGATGTGCTCGATCCAGTACTCGCGGGTCAGCGCGTCCACCCCGGCCGGTGCCACCCCGCGCAGATGCACCACATGCCCGTCGGTACCGGCGATCCGGCCGTGCTTCTGCAACTGCAGGATGTGGTACCGCTCGGGCTTGAAGTCGAGTTCGACGTCGACCGCGAACCGCCCTCGGGGGTCGCGGAGTTCGCCCACCCCCGAGTCGACCTTTCCGGTGGCCTGCACGCTCAGCCACACCTGGTAGACGATGACGAGCAGCACCACCACCGCGATCTTCCGCAGCGTGGGACTCTTCGCGGTCCTACGAAGAAGCGACGACGTCGGCGGCACCGTCCTCACCCCCATCCCCTGCCAGCAGTGCGTTGACCCGGTCCACGGTGGCCCGGAATCCCGGCAGCGTCACGGCGGCGTCCCAGCGCCGCGGCCGGGGCAGTTCGACGTCGACGATCTCCCTGACCCGGCTGGGGCGCCGGGAGAGCACCACGACGCGGTCGGAGAGGAACACCGCCTCGTCGACGTCGTGGGTGACGAAGAAGACCGTCGGGCGACGGCTCTCGAAGATGCCGGTGAGGTCCTCCTGCAGCTTGCGCCGGGTCTGCGCGTCGATGGAGGCGAACGGCTCGTCCATGAGCATCACCGCCGGTTCGTTGGCGAGTACGCGGGCCACGCCGAGCCGCTGCTGCATGCCGCCGGACAGTTCGTGCGGATAGCGGTGCTCGAAGCCCCCGAGGCCGACCAGGTCGAGGAACTCCCTTGCCCGGTCGGCGCGTTCGGTCTTCGCCACGCCGCGCATCCGCGGCCCGAACGCGACGTTGCCGAGCACCGTCTTCCACGGGAAGAGCGCATGGCTCTGAAACACCACACCTCGGTCGGGGCCGGGGCCGTGCACGGGCGCGCCGTCCACGGACACCGTGCCGCCGCTCGCCTCGACGAACCCGGCGACGATGTTCAGGACGGTGGTCTTGCCGCAGCCGCTCGGCCCGAGGACCGACACGAACTCGCCCTCCTGGACGCCGAAGGAGACCTCGTCGATGGCTGTCACCTCCTCGCCGCTGTAGGCGTCGGCGTAGGCCTTGCGCAGCTTGCTGATCTCCAGAGCGGTCATCCGTCTGCCTCCAACGTCCTCACCATTCCCCAGCGTTCGACGGTCGCCCGCTCGAACGGGGCCAGAATCAGCGCGTCCAGCGCGTACCAGAGCGCGCCGAGGACGACCATGCCGAGGAAGACCTGGCTGATGTCACCGACCCGGCGCGCGTCGAACATCATGTAGCCGATCCCGCTGGTGCCGACGATGATCTCGGCGGCCACCAGCGCCCGCCAGCCGTAGCCGAGCCCGGTGCGGACGCCGCCCGCCACCGAAGGCAGCGACCCCGGCACGATCACCTCGACGAACACCCGCCACCGCCCGGCCCCGAGGCTCCGCGCCGCCCGCACCAGCTCGCGCGGCACTTGTTCGACGCCTGCGACGACGCTGAGCATCAGCGGGAAGACGATGGTGTAGACGATCACGAAGGTGACGGCGGTCAGGCTGAAGCCGAACCAGACGATGACGATCGGCAGCCACGCGATGTCCGCGATCGCCTGGAAGAACAGCAAAATCGGCCAGAAGAACCGGCGCAACGGGCCGATCATCGCGACCGCGAAGCCCAGCGGCAGGCCGATGAGCAGCCCGAACCCGACGCCGTACGCGAGGCGGGTCAGGGAGTCGGAGAGATAGCCCGGCAGGATGCCCTTCTCCAGGAGGCCGCCGAGCGTGGTGACTACTTCGCCGGGGCCGGCGAAGAACGACCGGGGGAACACCTCGAACTCGGCGAGCAGCCACCACAGGGCGACGACCGGCACGAACGGGCCGAGCGTGCGGACCGTGCCGCTGCGCAACAGGCGCCGCCACATGGGCATCGTGGCCGTGGACAGTGCGGTCATCAGCGGTTCACCCCCGTCATGCCCCAGCGCTCCACGGTGCGCCGCTCAAGAGGCGCGAGCAGCAGCCGGTCCATCAGCAGCCACAGCACCCCGATGATGACCATCGAGGCGATGATGACGTCGGTGCGGAAGTATTTCTGCGCCTGGAACAGGGCGTAGCCGAGGCCCGCGCTGCCCGCGATGATCTCGGCGGCCACGAGCCCACGCCAGCCGTACCCGAGACCCACGCGAAGGCCGGTCACGATACTCGGCAGGGCGCCCGGCAGCAGGATCTCCCAGAACATCCGCACCCGTCCTGTCCCCAACGACCTTGCCGCGCGCAGCAGTTGGACCGGGATCTGGCGCACGCCCAGCATCGCGTTGTACGTCAGCGCGAAGAACATCGCGTTCCACACGATGAAGATCACCGCGCGGTCGCCGTAGCCGAACCACAGCGTCGCCACCGGGATCCACGCGATGCCCGCGAGCGCGACCGAGAACCGCAGCAGCGGCGCGAAGAACGCGGACAGCGCGCGGCTCGACCCGAGGGCGATGCCGAACGGCAACGCGGTCACCAGCGCGAGCACGATCCCGATGCCCATCCGCCGCAGGCTCGCGCCCAGGTGCCGGACCAGGTCACCACTCGCCGCCATGTCACCGAGCGCGCTGGCCACGTCGGTCACCTGCGGGAACACCCGCAGTGGTGTCCCCGTGACGGCCACCGTCACCGCCCACGCGACGGCGAGTACGGCGAGCGGCCCGAGGAACCAGAGCGCGCGGCCGAGCCGGGAGCCACCCCGCTTACGAGGCTCTCGTGCGTGGCCCGACAGGGCGGCCGCCGGGCGCGGGGGAGCCGCCTTCGTCGTCGGCGGGGTCACGACGGGCAGGCCTTCGAGGCACTCGCCCGGTCGAAGTGGTATCCGCCCTTGACGGCCGCCGCCTTCGGTACGTCGGGCAGATCACGGAAGAGCTTCGGGTTGGCCGCCATCACCTTCAGGATCGGCTCCGGGTCGAAGTACTTGTCGACGTCGAAGCCGGACTTGACGGCGCCCTGCTTGGCGAGCAGCCGGGCCTGGGTGTCGAGGGCGAGGTAGTTGCAGGCGGAGAAGCGCGGATCGAGCTGCTTCACGTTGTACTTCATCGCCTCCACGGCCACCGGCTTCTTCGTGCCGGGCAGCCACCGGGTCGCGGAGTCGGCCGCGTCCTTCGGGTTCTCGCGCATCCAATGGTCGGTGCGCGCCCGCGCCGTCAGGAAGCGCTCGACGACCTCGGGGTGCTTCTTCGCGTACGAGGGTGTGGTGACGATGTAGCCGATGAACGGGATGTGCCCGCCGCCGCGCAGCACCTCCTTGGCGCCGTCGACCTGGTCGACGATGGTGATGGGGAACGGGTCCCAGACGATCGCCGCGTCGATGCCGCCGGTCTTGAGGGCGACCGCCATGTCCGGCGGCTCGGTGTTCACGATCTTGACGTCGCCGGTCTTCAGGCCGGCCTCGCGCAGCAGACCGAGCAGGTAGAGGTGGTTGATGGAGCCCTCGGAGACGCCGATCTTCTTTCCGCGCAGGGTCTTGAGGTCCTTGCCGTCCACGCCGGACGCGGCGGTGGTGACGACGGCCATCGTCTCGTCGATGCTCTTCTGGCTGGACGAGCCGGTGTAGTTGCCGACCAGCGACAGGTCGATGCCCTTCTGGGCTGCGGCGATCGCGGGTGTGCCGACCTGGATGAAGTCGACCTCGCCCGCCTGCAGGGCGTTGAGCGCGTCCACGCCGGTCGGGTACGGCTGGGCCAGCTTCACGTTGAGGTTCTGTTCGTCGAAGTACCCGGCCTCCACCCCGGACGGCAGGCCTATCTGGTCGATGGCGGACACATATCCGGCTCTGACGCGGACCGGCGCCGCCGCGCCCGCGCCGGATGCACCCTCCACGGCATCGTCCACGGTGGAACCGTCGGAGCACCCCGCAAGCAGCAGGATTCCCGAGCATGCCGCCACGGCGATGTGGCGTGTGGCGCGAACCATTGGCTTCTCAACTCCTCATCGGACAGGCGTGGTTGACGGTGATGGTCGACGGTCCTTGAGCTCGCTCTCGACGGTGTCGCGGTGCGGGATCGGGGTGACGGCGCCCGGCCCGGTCGTGGTGAGCGCCGCCGCGACCGCCGCGTACCGGGCGGCCTCCGTCGCGGTGGCCCCGGCGAGGAGGCGCGCCGCGAAGGCGCCGTCGAAGGTGTCACCGGCTCCGGTGGTGTCGACCGGGTCGACCGGGTGCGGCGGGATGCGGGTGACCGTCCCGTCGTGAGCGAGGAGCGCGCCCTGCTCGCCCATCTTCAGGACGACGACCGAAGGCCCGCGACGCACGAACTCGGCCACGATGTCGTCCGGCGCCGTAAGCCCGGTGAGCAGCCGCCCCTCGGCGAGGTTCGGCAGCGCGATGTCGCAGAGCTCGACGCTGCGCCAGACCACGGCGCGGGCCCGTTCGGCGGGCCACAGGGCGGGCCGGATGTTGGGGTCGTAGCTGACCAACGTGCCGTTGTCCCGCGCGAGTCGCATCGCGTGGAAGGACGCGTCGCAGGCCGAGGTGGAGATCGCCTGCGTGATGCCGCTCAGGTGCAGGAGGCGGGCCCGGGCGATCGCCTCCTGCGGAATGTCGGCGGGGGTGAGCCGACTGGCGGGGGACTGGGCACGGTAGTACGTGAAGGAACTCTCGGTCGGCGTACGGGAGATGAAGTAGATCCCGGTCCGTCCGCCGGGCTCGCGGATGACGTGCTCCGTGCGGATGCCCTCCCGTTCCCACAGCCGCAGGAAGGCGCCACCGAAGTCGTCGTCCCCGATACGCGTCACGTACCCGGTGTCGACCCCCGAACGTCGGGCCGCCACACAGAAGTTGGAGGTGTCACCGCCGTGTCCGACAGTGAAGGAGGCGCCCGCGTCGACCGGACCCGGCGTATCCGTGGACGTGTTGAATTCGAGGAGGGGCTCGCCCAGCGCGAGGATGTCCATGGCGGCCGGCCTCAGATCCGGTGGTACTTCTCGAGCCCGCCCTGAAGCGACCCCGATTCCAGGATCAGAGCCGTCTGTTCGCGCTCCCTTCGCTCGATCTCCTGCGCCGCGTCCAGTACTTGGGGCACGCGGTCGGCGGGTACGCACACCACGCCGTCGCTGTCCGCGACGATCAGGTCGCCGGGGTACACCCGCGTACCGCCCATCTCCACCGGCTCGTTGAGGCTGACCGTGCGGTAGCGGCCGACGGTGGTGGCCGGGACGCCGCCGCGGGCGTAGACGGGGAAGTGCGGGTAGTCGCGGCGGATCTCCTCGATGTCGCGCACACCCGCGTCGAGGACCGCGCCCGCGACGCCGTTGGCGACGGCGCCCGCGCTCATCAGGCCGCCCCACACCGCGACGTCGGCGCCGCCCGCCGCGATGCAGACGACGCTGCCCGGCGCCGACTCGTCGATGGCCCGCAGCGCGTGCTCCGGCGGGGCGGGCTCGGGCGAGGGGACCTCCAGGACGGTGACGGCCGGGCCGACGAGCTTGCCGGGCAGGACCTGGCGGATGGTGCCGGAGAGGTAGCCGTGCGCTCCGAACTGCTCGACCGCGTCGGCGACGGACGCCGTGGCGATCGAGCGGAACGCCTCGATGGTCTCGGGGGAGAAGGAGTTGGCCATGCGGTATGTGCTCCTGTCCATGTCGGCGAATCGACTGGGGCAACCGTAGGAGCGCACTGATGGCCCGTCAGTGCTCGCTCGCGAATGCTGCTATTCGACTAGCGGATGGCGCGGGCACGGCAGGGGCGGCCCACGGCCAGGTCGGCCCCGGCAGCCGGTCGAGACACTCCCGTACCGCCGCGACCGCGGGTGACTCCTCGCCGGTCCGCCACCAGGTGGCGACCGCCCGCTCGCAGCCCGCGTCGCGGATCGGCACGAGAGCCACGCCCTCGGTGTCGGCGGTGGTCATGGCGAGCGCGTTGGTGACACCGACGCCGAGCCCGTGCCGGACCAGGGAGATCAACGTCTGCGGCTGGTTGGTGCGTTCGCTGATCACCGGCCGCAGGCCGAGGTTGGCGAAGGCGAGGTTGGTCTCGTACTGGCGGCTGTGCCCGTCGTCGCTCTCCCCGATGCTGATCACCGGCTGGGTCACCGTCTGCGCGAGCGCCACCTCGTGCGCGCCGGCCAGCGGATGGTCGGCGCGGAAGACCGCGACGAGCGGCTCGCGCCACAGCACCCGGTTGGCCACCCGGTCGGAGCTGACCAGCGGGTGCAGCGGTCTGACGGCCAGGTCGACGCCCCCGTCGCCCCCGTCGGCGAGTCGTTCGCCCAGCTCCAGGCTCGGCCCCTCGTGCAGGACGAGCCGCACCCGCGGATACGCGGCGCGCAGGGCCCGCACCGCCCGCGGGTACAGGTGGGCGGCGGCGCTCGGATAGCAGCCGAGCCGGACCGTCCCGCACACCGCCCCCTCGGTGCTCTGTGCCATCAGGTCGAGCCGCCGCAGGATCTCCTCGGCGTGCGGAAGCAGTCCCCGCCCCTCGGGGGTGAGTGTCGCGGGCTGCACGGAACGGTCCACGAGCCGTCGCCCCACGAGCCGCTCCAGCGCGGCGATGTGGCTGCTCACCCGCGGCTGGGAGCGGTAGAGGGTCTTGGCGGCGGCCGAGAAGCTGCCGTGCCGGGCGACCGCCACGAAGCTGACGATCCAGTCGATGCGGTAGTGGTGCACGCTTGCGAGGTCCATGACGCCTCCAGTTACCGAGATCGACCGGAACGCTACCCTCGGTGAGCCGTCAAAAGAATGGTGCGTGATCACCTCATCCGCCGTCCTTCTCGGACATCAGCGGATGAACCGGTCCACGTACTCCGCGCCGAGCCCCACCTTCGCGTAGTGCTCCCGGCACATCTCGATCTTCGTGAACGTGTCCTCGTAGCCGATCTGGACGCCGTCCTCGTCGACGTACGCCATCGCGCCGGTGATGTTGAAGAACGTGATCATCTCGGCGCAGTCCTCGGGCACGGCGAGCGTGTGGATCTCGCCGGGCGGCTCGTAGACGAAGTGGCCCGCCTCGGCGACCCACTCGTGCTCGTAGTAGTGCCACTTGCCCTTGATGACATAGCCGAAGACGACCCCCGGATGCCGGTGCCGGGACACGATGCCGGACGCGGTCACCTTCAGCAGGTTGCACCACTGCCCGGTCACCGTGTTGAACATCAGCGGCCGGAACCATACGTTCGGCGCCTGCGGCACCCACACCCGCTCGTCCTCGGGCAGCGCCGCCAGGGCGATCTCCGGCGGCACGACGGAGGAGACGGGAATGACCGGCCCTCGACTCTGTGACATGGCGTTACATCCCTTCCTGTATACGGCAGTTGGCGCGCCGACGCTCACGCGGCGAGATAGCCGCCGTCCACCGCGAGCACGGCGCCCGTGATGAACCCGGCGTCCGGGCCCGCGAGGAACGCGACGGCCCCCGCGATCTCCGCGGGCGTGCCCCAACGCCCCATCGGGGTACGGTCGATGATGCGGCGGCTGTTCTCCGGGTCCTCCTGCAACGCGGCGGTGAGCGGGGTGCGGATCCAGCCGGGCGCCACCGCGTTGACCCGGATCCCCTGGCCCGCCCAGGCGATCGCGAGGGACTTCGTCAGCTGCATCACCCCGCCCTTGCTGGAGCTGTACGCGGGAACCTTGGGGCCGCCGAAGTAGCTCAGCATGGAGGCTACGTTGACGATGCAGCCGCCGGTCCCGGCGAGTGCCTCGCGGGCGGCGACGCAACTGCGCATCGTCCCGGTGAGGTTGACGCCGACGACGTCGGCGAAGACTTCCGGGTCGTACTCCCGGCCACGGGCGATCACCCCGGCTGCGTTGACCAGTACGTCGAGCCGGTCGAGCCCGCCCAGGAACGCGCCGAGCGCGTCCGCCCGTGTGACGTCGAGCTCCACGGCCCGTACGTCCGGGGGGAGTTCCCCCGTGCACCGGTCCGCGTCGAGTCCGCCGACGACGACCTCGTCCCCGTCGGCGGCGAAGCGCCGCGCGATCGCGGCACCGATGCCACTGGTCCCGCCGGTGACCACCACGGTCCGTCCACCGGGCCCCGCCACCTCGTCCTGGCGCACGTGTGCCCCCTTCTGCGTCCGGCTCGGAAACGATCGCGAGCGCGATCGTTCCGAGTCGACCACGGCGGGTGTTCAGGCGTCAGTTCTCATACGTGGGCGGAATGAGGGCCATTCGGATGCTGTGGAGGAGCGTGTTCGCGGCGCGGCAACTCACCACTCCGCGAACGATCCGTCCCCGTGTCGCCACACCGGGTTGTGCCAGCCCGGCGCCGAGTCGCTCGCCGCGCGGACCGCCTTCTCGTCGATGCGGACGCCGAGGCCCGGCAGGGTGGGGCGGGTGAAGTGGCCCGCGTGGAAGCGGAAGACTTCGGGGTCCGACACGTAGTCGAGGAGTTCGGAGCCGTTGTTGTAGTGGATGCCGATGGACTGTTCCTGGATGAGGAAGTTCGGTGTGCAGAAGGCGAGTTGGAGGCTCGCCGCCAGGGCGACGGGGCCGAGCGGGCAGTGCGGGGCGACCAGTGCGTCGAAGGTCTCGGCGAGGGAGGCGATGCGTCGCGACTCCGAGATGCCGCCCGCGTGCGAGAGGTCCGGCTGTACGACAGCCACGCCCGACTGCAGGGCCGGAAGAACCTCCGTGCGGGAGTAGAGGCGCTCGCCCGTCGCGACCGGTGTCGTCGTCGAGTCCACCACGCGGCCGATGCGGTGCGTGTACTCGGGGAGGACCGGCTCCTCGACGAACATCGGGCGGTACGGGGCGATGGCCTCCGCCGCGCGGACCGCGCCCGCCACCGTGAACCGGCCGTGGAAGTCGACCGCGAAGTCGCCCTCGGGGCCGAGGACTTCGCGGGCCACCGAGGCGCGGGCCGCCATGGCGTCGAGTTCGGCGACGGTCGGAAGCCGGTTCGTGCGGCCCGCACCGTTCATCTTGATCGCTGTGAAGCCCGCAGCCGACTGTTCGGCGATCTGGTCGTGCAGCTCGGCCGGTTCGTCGCCGCCCACCCAGCAGTAGGCGCGCACCCGCTCGCGTACGGGACCGCCCAGGAGCTGGTGCACAGGCGCGTCGTACGCCTGGCCCGCGATGTCCCACAGCGCCTGGTCGAGGCCCGCGACGGCGCTGGAGAGGACCGGTCCTCCCCGGTAGAACGACCCCTTGGTCATCAGTTGCCAGTGGTCCTCGACACGCAGCGGGTCCGCGCCGACGAGGAGCTGGTCGGCGAGTTCGTGGACGGCCGTACGGACGGTGTCGGCGCGTCCCTCCACCACGGGCTCGCCCCAGCCGACGAGACCGTCGTCCGTCTCGATCCGGCACAGCAGCCAGCGGGGCGGGACGGCGAAGGTCTCGACTCGGGTGATTTTCAAACCAATTGCTCCCTTGCTCTGTGACGCGGGACTACTCCTTGACGCTGCCCTCGGTCAGACCCGTCCGCCAGAAACGCTGGAGGACGAGCATCGCGAAGGCCAGCGGGATGACGGAGACGAAGGCGCCGCCGATGGTGTACTGCGTCAGCTCCGGGACCCGGTCGGCAGCCTGTTGCCAGGTGACCAGGCCGAGCGTGATCGGGTACTTCCGGTCGTCGGAGAGCATCACCAACGGCAGGAAATAGTTGTTCCAGATGTGCACGAACTGGAACAGGAAGACCGTGACGAGCGCCGGCGTCATGATGCGCAGGACGAGCGTCGCGAAGATCCGTTCCTCACCCGCGCCGTCCACCCGCGCCGCCTCAAGCACGGAGTCGGGGATGGACGCCTCCGCGTAGATCCGGCAGAGGTACACCCCGAAGGGGCTGACGATGCTGGGGATCAGGACCGCCCAGTACGTGTCCGTGAGGTGCAGCTTGCTGAAGAGCAGGTACAAGGGGAGGGCGAGGGCCGTCGAGGGGAGGAGGACCCCTGCCAGGACGAATTTGAACACCGCCTCGCGGCCCCGGAAGCGGTACTTGGCGAGAGCGAATCCGGCCGCCGCCGAGAACAGTGTGGCGAGCACCGCGCCGACCCCCGCGTACAGCACGGAGTTCAGCGCCCACTGGACGTAGATGTGGCGGTCGTAGGAGAAGACGTTGCCCAGGTTGTGCAGCAGCTGGGGGTTGTCGAACCAGAAGCCGAACGAGCCGTAGAGGCTGTCGTTGTTCTTCGTCGTGGCGACGATCAGCCAGTACACGGGGACGAGGAAGTAGATCGCGGCGAGGGTGAGAACCGCGACCAGCACGATCCGGCCCGGCGTGAGACGCCGTGGCGGCCTGCCGGCCGGTGTGGCGGCGGGCGTCTTGACGTCGGCGGTGTCGACGGCGCTCATCGCTCGCTCCTCTGCTTGCGGGTGACGAGGCTCAGGAAGCCGAAGGACAGGACCATCGCGACCACCGCGAGGATCACCGATTTGGCGGCGGCCACATAGATGTTGGCGTTGGAGAAGGCGTCGAAGTACGCGCTGAGGTTCGGCGTGTAGTCGGGGATGACGGCCGGCGCGATCTTCTTGAGGACCAGTGGCTCCGCGAACAGCTGCATCGTGCCGATGATGGAGAACACGCAGGTGAGGACGAGGGCCGGGCGGACGAGCGGGATCTTGACGCGGAGCGCGATCTGCCAGGGACCCGCCCCGTCGATCTTCGCCGACTCGTACAACTCCTGGGGAATCGACTGGAGTTGGGCGACGATGATCAGCATGTTGTAGCCGGCGAACTCCCAGATCACGATGTTCGCGATCGACCACAGCACGTTGTCGGGGCCGAGGAAGTCCGGCTGGAAGCCCAGGTCGCCGAGCAGCTCGGTGATCGGGCTGATGCCGGGGACGTACAGGAAGCCCCACAGGATCGTCGCGATGACGCCGGGGATGCCGTACGGGAGGAAGTACGTCGCCCGCATCAGGCCGGCCCAGCGGTCCGATATCTGGTCGAGCAGCAGGGCGAGGCCGAGCGAGAGCAGCAGCATCACCGGGACCTGCACGATCCCGAAGAGCAGCACCCGGCCGAAGCCCTCCAGGAAGGCGTCCTGCTGGAGCGCGACGGCGTAGTTGTCGAGGCCGCCGAAGACGACCTTCGGGGAGCCGAGTCCGAGGGGTCCCGAACGCTCGACCTTCAGCAGGCTCTGGTAGATCGCGTAGAACACCGGAATGATCATCGCGAACAGATAGACCGCGAGGAACGGGCCGAGGAACATCCACGCCTTGCGGTCGGGCCTGGCCCGGCGGGCGCGCCGCCCGCTCGTGACGGGCACGGCGGCGGCGTCACGCCCGGTGCCGGGCGCCGCGGACTTCACGGGTGATGTCGTCATCGTGCGCTCCTCGCCTTGAGCCCCTTGGCCTTGAGGTCGTCGACGAACTTGGTCTGCGCGTCCTTCAGGGCGTCCACGAACGTGCCCTTGCCCGCGAGGGCCAGCGCCAGGTTGTCCTGGATGTGCGTGAAGGACTGCGTCGTGGTCGGCGCGTACCGCCAGGAGGTGTCGACGTTGCGGTCGGAGACCTGGAACACCTCGTTGTAGCGCTGGCCACCGAAGAACGGGTCCGGTTTGCCGAGCGGAGTCCTCGGCAGGTCGATTTTCGCGGCGGGCCAGCCGTATCCGGCCTCGATCAGCAGCTTCATGCTGTCCGGGTTCGTGTTCAGCCAGTGCGCGACCTTCAGCGCCTCGACCGGGTGCTGAGAGCCCTGGAGGACCGCGGTGGAGGAGCCGCCCCAGTTCGATGAGGCGTGCGCGCCCGCCTCCCACTGCGGCAGTTCGGACACCGCCCATGTGCCCTTGGTGCGCGGGGCGTTGCCACGGATCAGGGCGTCGTACCACTGCGCGCCCGGCCACGTCGCCAGCTGTCCGGTCTGCAACCCCTTGTAGAAGGCGCTCTGCGCGTCCTGCGTCTGGAGCACGAAGCGGTCGCGGACCAGTCCGTCCCAGTAGTCGGCGACCTCAAGCGACTCGGGGGACGTGAGGTCGACGACCCAGGTGTCGCCCTCGGTACGCACCCAGTGGGCGCCGCGCTGCCAGGGGAAGGAGGCGAACCACTGGGCGTTGGAGGGCGGGAAGGCCGTGATGTACGAGCCGTGCTTCTTGGCCTTCTTCGCGGTGGCGCGGTACTCGTCCCAGGTGCGGGGGACGTCGGCGTCCCACTTCTCCAGGAGGTCCTTGCGGTAGAAGAGGCCCATGGGTCCCGAGGCCTGCGGGATCGCGTAGGTGCCGCCCGCGAAGACGCCCTGCTTCCACTGCCAGTCGACGTAGTGGTCCTTGAGCTTGTCCGCCCCGTACTCGCTCAGGTTCGTCAGGCCGCCTTCGAGCATGAACTCGGGCAGCGCGTAGTACTCGACCTGGGCGAGGTCCGGCGGGTTGCCGGCCTTCACGGCGGCGTGCATCTTCTGGTAGCCGCCGGAGGTGTTGGCGGGGACCATCTGGGCGACGACCTGAATGTCCGGGTTGCGCTTGTTCCACAGGGCGACGGCCTTTTGCAGGGGCACCCAGGTCCAGAGGCGGAGGGTGACCTTTTGGCCCGGTTTACGGCCGTGGTTCGTTGTTTTGCGGGCGGCGCCGGCGGATTCGCCACAAGCCGCTAGGGCGGGGGTGGCGGCGGTTGCTGCGGCCCAGGTGAGGACTTTGCGCCGGGTGGGTGGTTGGGGCATCTGACCTCCTTGTCAGGTGCGGGTGCGGGTGCGTGTGCGGTGGCACGGGGTTGCGGTTGCGGGGCGCTGCCCCGGACCCCGCGCCTCAATCGCCGGCGGGGCTTGAAATGCACGGGGCTCAGCTCTGAAGGACCGCTACACCTCGGGCCGGAAGAGTGACGTGAGTGGCGGGGGCCGAGTCGGTGGTGAGGCGGTCTTGCATCGGTGTCGGCAGCTGGACCGTTGTCTCGGCCGCGCCGTGGTTCAGGAGGAACAGGAAGTGGCCGGTCTCACCCTCGCGCACTGTGGCCTGTACGTGGTCGGGGAGGTTCGGTAGGACGGGGTGGACGCCGGCTGCCTCGCGGGCCCCGTCCAACAGGGTGCGCAGGGCTGTCGGGGCGAGGCGGGTGGCGAGGTACCAGGTGGTGCCTTCGCCGTATGTGTGGCGGGTGATGGCGGGGCGGCCCGCGAGGTCGCCGTCCTTGAAGACGGCGACGGCGGCCGCGCCCTCCAGGTCGATGGCCTCGGACCATAGATCGGCCGTACCGTTCAACTCGCCACCCACCGTGAGGTGTTGGTCCACGTCCAGTGGCCAGAACTCCTCCGTACGGATACCGAGCAGTTGCCGCAAGTGGGCCGGGTAGCCGCCGAGTTCGACCCGGTCGCAGTCGTCGACGATTCCGGAGAAGAAGGACACGACCAGGTGCCCGCCGCCCTCTACGTAGTCCGCGAGCCGCTCGGCGTTCTCCTGGCTGAGCAGGTACAGGTTCGGCACGACGACGAGCTTGTACGCGGCGAGGTCGCGGTCCGGCGGGACGACGTCGCACGGCACACCCGCGTCGAACAGGGCCCGGTGGTGCGCGAGGTTGATCTCGGACTGGTTGAGTGCCGTGGAGGGGTGGGAGTCCAGCTCCAGGGCCCACCAGCTGTTCCAGTCGGTGAGGAGGGCGACGTCGGCGGTCGAGCGGGTTCCCGCGATCTCGGGGAGCGACGCCAACTCTCTTCCCAGGTTTGAGACTTCGCGGAAGATGCGGGTGTCGGTACCGGCGTGCGGAACCATCGCCGAGTGGTACTTCTCGGCTCCGCCGCGCGACTGGCGCCACTGGAAGTAGAGGACCGCGTCGGCTCCCTGCGCGACGGCCTGCCAGCTCCACAGGCGCATCCGGCCCGGCTGCTTCGGGCTGTTGCGCGGGCGCCAGTTGACCGCGCTGGGCGCCTGCTCCAGGAGCAGCCAGGGCTGCCCGCCGCGCGCCGAGCGCATCAGGTCGAAGTTGTACGCGGCGGTGAGGTGGGGGTCCGACTCGTACGGGTCCTGGTAGTGGTCGAGCGCCATCACGTCCATGTGCTCGGACCAGGCGAAGGCGTCGACCGGCTTGTGGTTCGGCATCAGGTTCGTGGTGATCCGCACGTCCGGTGTGACGCGGCGCAGCACCGCCTGCTCGGCGAGGTAACACTGGCGCAGCGCGTCGTCGCTGAAGCGCCAATAGTCCAGCTGCTGGGCCGGGTTGGCGAAGGTGGGGGCGAGGCGCGGCGGCAGGACCTCGGCGAAGTCGTCGTAGCGCTGCGACCAGAAGGCCGTGGACCAGGCCTCGTTGAGCGCGTCCACGGATCCGTAGCGCTCACGCAGCCAGCGGCGGAAGTCGGCGGCGGACACGTCGCAGTAGCACTGGCGGGTGTGGCAGCCGTACTCGTTGCCGATGTGCCAGGTGTCCAGGGCCGGGTGGTCGGCGTAGCGGGTCGCGAGCCGTTCGACGAGGCGGGTGGCGTGCTCCCGGTACACCGGGCTGGAGGGGCAGTAGTGCTGGCGGCCGCCGGGCCACTTGCGCCGGCCGTCCTCGGTCTCCGGGAGGACCTCCGGGTGCAGGCGCGACAGCCACGGCGGCGGCGACGCGGTCATGGTGGCCAGGCAGACCCGGATCCCCGCGTCGGCGAGGTTGTCCATGACGCGGTCGAACCAGCCGAAGTCGTAGGCGCCGGGCCGGGGTTCGACCTTGGCCCAGGAGAAGATCCCGGCCGTGACCATGGTGACCCCGGCTTCCTTCATCAGCCGGGTGTCCTCGGCCCAGACCTCCTCGGGCCACTGCTCGGGGTTGTAGTCGGCGCCGAAGTGGAGCATCGCACCTCACTCGATCCGTGGGAGCCGCCGGCTGTGCCAGGCGGTTGTGCTCGGTCTGTTCAATCCATTAATTAGGAATTAACGTGGCGGAATCTAGAGGTGGGGGGTGAGGCGGTCAACCCCTCTGCACAGCCGAACAGTTGATGATCATGTTCCGAGTCGTCGGAGCAGCCGTAGGGGTAGTCGTCGGAGCCAGGAGGCAGCCCATGAGAGTTCCGAGTGTCACCGACCGCTTCGCCGGGCGCACCGCCATCGTGACCGGCGCCGCCGCGGGCATCGGCGCCGCGACCGCGCGCAGGCTCGCCGCGGAGGGGGCGGCCGTCGTGCTCGTCGACATCGACGAGCGGCACGGGGCCGGGGTGGTCAAGGAGATCGAGCGGGGCGGTGGACGCGCCGCGCTCGTGCCCGCGGACGTCGCCCGCGAGGAGTCCTGGCAGGAGGTGCTGACCGCCGCGCGCGCCTTCGGCCCCGTCGGGGTTCTGGTCAGCAACGCGGTGAAGATCGAGGTCGCCCCCGCACACGAGACCTCGCCCGAGTCGTGGAACCGTCAGCTGTCCATCGGGCTCACGGCGGCGTTCCTCGGCGTGCGGACCTGTCTGGACGACCTGCGGGAGCAGGAGGGGGCCGTCGTCCTGGTCTCGTCCGTGCACGCCAGGCACGGCATCCCGGGCCATCCGGCGTACGCGGCGGCCAAGGGCGGTCTGCTCTCCCTGAGCAGCCAACTCGCCGTGGACTACGGCCCGTTGGTGCGGGTCAACACCGTCCTGCCGGGGCCGATCCTGACCGGGGTGTGGGACCGGGTGCCGGAGGAGGAGCGGGCGGCCAGCGTCGCCGGGACCGCGGCCCGCCGGTTCGGCAGCCCCGACGAGGTGGCGTCCGCGATCGCGTTCCTCGCGTCGCCCGAGGCCTCGTACGTGACCGGGGCGAGCCTGGTGGTCGACGGCGGGTGGAGCGTGGTGAAGTCGTCGGCGTGAACGCATGCCGTACGTGGGGTGAACTCCCGCCGCCCCAAGGATACTTGGTGGGCCGAGACGTCGAGAGAACAGCAGGTAGGACATGGCGGGGTACGCGCGCCGCGGGGTGCACGGGCAGACCGTGGAGACCATCGCGCACCGGGTGCTGAGCGGCCGGATCGGGGAGGGGGCCACCCTCGACCTCGGCGCGCTCCAGGACGAACTGGGCGTCAGCCTCACCGCGTTGCGGGAGTCCTTGAAGGTGCTCGCCGCGAAGGGCATGGTCGACGCCCGGCAGAAGCGCGGCACGTTTGTACGGCCCCGCGCGGACTGGCATCTCCTCGACGCGGATGTGCTGCGCTGGCAGTTCGAGTCGCTGGACGGGGGCGTCGCGGGGGGCGCGGGCAATCCGCTGCTCGGCGATCTGGACGAGGTGCGCGGCATCGTCGAGCCGGCCGCGGTGCGGCTCGCGGCGTGCCGCCGTACGCAGGACGATCTGGATGCGCTCGACGCTGCGCTGGCGGCGATGGGGGAGGTGGGGGAGGTGGCCGAGGGCAGTGCGGCGCGTGCGGTAGAGGCGGACCTGGCCTTCCACGGCGCGCTGCTCCGGGCCTCCCACAACGAGCTGCTGGAGCGCATGGACCTGGTGATCGCGGCGGGGCTGGCCCACCGCGACCGGCTCGTGCACGGTACGGGGCGTCACCCCAGGGACCCGGTGCCGAGTCACCGCGCGGTGCTGGATGCGGTGCGGGTGGGCGATGCGGATGCGGCGGAGGCCGCGATGCGGGTGTTGCTTGCGCAGGCGGCGCGGGATCTGGGGCGGGCCGGATCAAGCCCCGCCGGCGATTGAGGCGATCCAGCCTCGCCGGCGTTTGAGGCGCGGGGTCCGGGGCGGAGCCCCGCGGCCGCAACACCGGCGCCGCTGCCGCCGCCCCGGGGGCTCTGCCCCGGACCCCGCTGCTCAAGCGCCGCAGGGGCTTGAATGGCTCAAGTGCCGCGGGGGCTTGAATGGCTCAAGCGCCGTGGGGGCTTGAGGTGACCGTGGCGAGCAGTGTCGTCAGCTCCGCGAGTTCGGGCTCGGTGAGGTCCGTGAGTGGGGGGCGGACCGGGCCCGCCGGGTGGCCGGTCGCTGTCATGCCCGCCTTGACGATGCTGACCGCGTAACCCGCCTTGCGGTTGCGGATCTCCGTGTAGGGGATCACGAAATCGCGCAGATGCCCCAGGACCGTGGCGTGGTCGCGGCCGCGGATCGCCGCGTAGAAGTCCAGCGCGAACTCCGGCAGGAAGTTGAAGATCGCCGACGAGTAGGTGGTGACGCCGAGTTCGAGGTACGGCAGCGCGTACATTTCGGCGGTGGGCAGGCCGCCGATGTAGGTGAGGCGGTCGCCGAGCTTCGTGTAGATGCGGGTCATGGCGTCGATGTCGCCGACGCCGTCCTTGTAGCCGATCAGGTTCGGGCAGGACTCGGCGACGCGGGCCAGGGTGTCCGCGTCGTACTGGGCGTTGGCCCGGCCGTAGACGATGACACCGAGGTTCGTGGCCGCGCAGACCGCCTCGACGTGCGCGACGAGACCGTCCTGTGAGGCCTCCGTCAGGTACGGCGGGAAGAGCAACAGGCCGTCGGCGCCTGCGCGTTCGGCCGCCTGCGCGTACTCGATGGCGGTGCGCGTGCCGTACCCGGCGGGGGCGAGGATCGGGGTGCCGTCGGGCGCCGCCTGCACGGCCGCGGTCACCACCTGCTCCGTCTCCGCGGCGGTCAGCGAGAAGAACTCGCCGGTGCCGCCCGCGGCGAACAGCCCGCCGACCTCGTACTTCGACAGGCGCTCGATGTTGGTGCGGTAGGCGGCCTCGTCGAACGCGAGGTCATCGGCCGTGAAGTGGGTGACCGGGAAGGAGAGCAGGCCCGATCCGATGCGGGCGCCGAGCTCTGACGGGGTGAAGGGCGACATGGCTGGGGCTACTCCTGCTAGGTGGTGGAGGGCGGTGAAGAGGGGGTGTGAGTGCGACATTACGAGGCGTCACTCATGCGCGTCCAACACTGTTTTTGCATCCAGTGATACCTAGTGGGTATGGAGTGGTGATCCGGACATGACTCTGGCGCGGACCCCGCGCTGTCCGTCAGCGGGGCCCGCGCCAGAGAGAGTGGGGAGAAACCCTAGGGGCGTGCGCCCACTTCGTGCGTCGCGACCGTCCAGGCGCGAGCCTGTTCGGTCAGGGTGATGCCGAGGCCCGGTCGGGAGGAGACGTGCATGCGGCCGTCGCGGGTCTCCAGGCGCTCGTTGAACAGTGGTTCCAGCCAGTCGAAGTGCTCCACCCACGGCTCGATCGGGTAGGCCGCCGCGAGGTGGAGGTGGATCTCCATCGCGAAGTGCGGGGCGAGTTGCAGGTTGTGGTGCTCGGCGAGGGTGGCCAGCTTGAGGAACTGGGTGATGCCGCCGATGCGCGGGGCGTCGGGCTGGATGATGTCGCAGGCGTTCGCCTTGATCAGCTCGACGTGTTCGGCGACGGAGGCGAGCATCTCGCCGGTGGCGACGGGGGTGTCGAGGGAGGCGGCGAGCGCGGCGTGGCCCTGCGCGTCGTAGGCGTCGAGCGGCTCCTCGATCCAGACGAGGTCGAACTCCTCCATGGCCCGGCCCATGCGCTGCGCGGTCGGCCGGTCCCACTGCTGGTTGGCGTCGACCATCAACGGCACGTCGTCGCCGATGTGTTCGCGTACGGCGGTCAGGCGGGCGAGGTCCGCCTTGCGGTCCGGGTTGCCGACCTTGATCTTGATGCCGCCGATGCCGCTGGCCAGGGAGGCGGTGGCGTTGTCGAGGACCTGCTCGGTCGGCGTGTGCAGGAAGCCGCCGGAGGTGTTGTAGGTCTGCACCGAATCGCGGTGGGCGCCGAGCAGCTTGGCCAGCGGCAGGTTCGCGCGCTTGGCCTTGAGGTCCCACAGGGCGATGTCGAGCGCGGCGATGGCCTGCGTGGCGACGCCGCTACGGCCGACGGAGGCGCCGGCCCACACCAGCTTCGTCCAGAGGCGGCCGATGTCGCTGGGGTCCTCGCCGATCAGGTTGTCGGCGATCTCCTTGGCGTGTGCGAACTGGGCGGGGCCGCCGGCGCGCTTGGAGTAGCCGAATCCGATGCCGGAGTGGCCCCCGGTGGTCTCGATCTCCGCGAACAGGAAGGCGACCTCGGTCATCGGCTTCTGCCGGCCGGTGAGCACCTTGGCGTCACTGATCGGCGTCGCGAGGGGCAGTGTGACGGAGGAGAGCTTGATCCAGGCGATGGTGTCGAGGGTCGCCTCGCCCTGGCGGGAGGCGGCTGAACTGGCTGTGGACGTGCTGGTCACCACTGCGAATCCCTGGGGGTGTGAGCCGTTGGTTCCTCTTGACGCTAAGGTCGGCGATTAATCCACGTCAAACATAGTTTTTGGATGATCCAATACCTGGAGGGCATCGTTGTTCACGCTTGCGCAGCTGTCGAGCTTCGTGGCCGTCGCCGAGGAACTGCACTTCACGCGGGCCGCCGAACGGCTGCGGATGACACAGCCCCCGCTCAGCCGGCAGATCCAGCTCCTCGAGCACGAGCTGGACGTGCAGCTCCTCGACCGCACCAACCGCACCGTCCGGCTCACTCCGGCGGGCCGTGCCTTCCTCAACGAGGCGCGCACGATCCTGCGGCAGGCCGAGGCGGCGACGCTCGCCGCGAGGCAGGTGTCGACGGGTGAGGCGGGGGCGATCGCCGTCGGGTTCACCGCGGCGAGTGCGTACTCCGCGCTCGGGCCGTTGCTGGACGTGGCGCGGTCCTCCATGCCCGGGACGGAGATCGTGCTGCGGGAGAAGGTGACACGGGACCAGCTCGAGGCGCTCACCGAGGGGTCGCTCGACCTCGGCATGATCCGCCCCTCCAGTACGGGCGCCGACCTGGAGACCCGGTCGACCAGCCGCGAGGGGCTGCTCGCCGCGGTGCCGAGTGGGCATCCGCTGGCGGAAGGTGAAGGGCCGCTGCCGATGGGCGAGTTCGACGACCAGGACGTTCTCATGTACTCGCCGATCGAGGCGCGCTACTTCCACGAGCTGCTGGTCAGCATCTTCCGTGAGGCGCGTGTGCGGCCGCGGTTCACGCAGTACCTCAGTCAGGTGCACAGTCTGCTTGCCATGGTTCATGCCGGGTGGGGAATCGCCTTCGTGCCCGAGTCGGCGGCGCAGATGCGGTTTCCCGGGATCGCGTTCCGGCCGCTGGAACTTTCGGATGCGACGCCTGTCGAGTTGCACCTGGTGTGGCGCAAGGCGAATGACAATCCGGCGTTGGCGGCGCTTCTGCGGTTGCTGTAGACCGGACCTGTTGCGCTCGACCGCGCTCCCCCCCCCGGTCACGGGGCTCCGCCCCGGGCCCCGCGCCTCAAACGCCGGCGGGGCTGGAAAGGCCTACTCAATCGCCGCAGGGGCTTGATGTGGCCCACTAAGGTCGAGCGCGTACACCCCGACGTAACAGGAGGAACCGTGTCCAAGCCACCGCTGTCCGCCGAAGCCGTCGCCATGCTCGAGCGGGCGAACCCGGCCACCGTCGCCACACTCCGCTCGGACGGCGCGCCCGTCTCCGCGGCGACCTGGTACCTCTGGGAGGACGGTCGCGTGCTGCTCAACATGGACGAGGGGCGGGTCCGCCTCGGGCACCTGCGCCGTGACCCGCGGGTCACCCTCACCGTCCTCGACAAGGACAGTTGGTACACCCACATCACCCTCATCGGCCGGGCCGTCGAGATCCGCGAGGACAAGGGTCTCGCCGACATCGACCGGATCTCGACCCATTACGCGGGCGGCCCCTACCCGGAGCGGGACCGCGCCCGGTTCACGGCGGTCATGGAGGTCGAGCGTTGGCACGGGTGGGGCGAATTCCGCGACAGTGACCAGGCCACCGTCTAGCGACCGGGCCACTGTCCGAACGGCCGCCGGAGGTCTACGGGACCCGCGCCGTCCACTCGTCCGTGCCGAACTTGGTGCGGACGAGGTCCTGGGCGCGGGCCAGTTCCTCGTCGGTCACCTTGCCGTCGGTCAGCCCGTACCGGCTCCGGAACGAGTCGATCATGCGGGAGATGACGTCCTCGCGGGGCAGGCCGGTCTGGCGGCGCAGCGGGTCGACGCGCTTCTTGGCGCTCTTCGTGCCCTTGTCGGACAGCTTCTCCTTGCCGATGCGCAGCACGTCGACCATCTTGTCGGCGTCGATGTCGTACGACATCGTCACGTGGTGCAGCACCGCGCCCTGCCCGGCCGCGACCCGCTTCTGCGCGGCGCCCGCGACCTTGCCGACGTCCGTGGCGATGTCGTTGAGCGGCTGGTACCAGGCCTTGATGCCCATGTCGGCGAGTGCGCCGAGCACCCAGTCGTCGAGGTAGGCGTAGGAGTCCTGGAAGGAGAGTCCTGAGACCAGTGACTCCGGCACCGCGAGGGAGTACGTGATCGTGGACTTCGGCTCCGCGAACATCGCGCCGCCGCCCGAGACCCGGCGGACCACCGTCACCCCGTGGCGTGCGACGCCCTCCTGGTCCACCTCGTTGCGCAGCGACTGGAAGCTGCCGATGATCACGGCGGGGCGGTCCCACTCCCACACCCGCAGTGTCGGCGGGCGCTTGCCGAGTGCGACCTGCTCCACCATCACCTCGTCGAGCGCCATGTGCAGGACGGGGGACTGGGGCGCGTCGTGGACGAGCTGCCAGTCGTAGTCCCGCCAGTCCGTGGCCTGGGCGAGCGCGCGGCGCACCGCCGTGGCGACACCCTCCGTGGTGAGGCCGAGCATCACCGTGCCGGCCGGCAGCGCCGCGTCGATCCGCGTGGCCAGGGCGGCGGTGTCGGCGTCGGCCGGGGCGCCTTCGAGTGCGGCGTTGATCGCGAGGAGCGCGTCGTCCGGTTCGAGGAAGAAGTCGCCCGCCACCCGGACCTGGCGCAGCACGCCGTCCGCCACGTCCACGTCGACGACGACGAGCTTGCCGCCAGGGATCTTGTACTCGCCGTGCACGGTGTGCCGCCTTCCACCAGGTTGTCCGTCTTCGCGGACAACGCTAACCGGAGTCCGGACATTCCGGGGCACGGGTACGGGCACGGGCAGCCGCCGTGCGGCCCCCGCCAGTATTGACACTTCGTCAGAACTCCCGCATCGTCACCCCGCGCATGGCGCTCCCGCGCCCGGCGCGCGCCCACCGGACCGGCTGACGGAGGAGCTCGCCCATGGACCTCGACGACACCCCCGTCCCCGACTATGCCGCCCTGCACCGCGTCGACGGCCGCACCTTCGTCCTGCTCGGCGCGGGCAACGGCATCGGACGGCAGACCGCCCACGCGCTCACCTCCGCGGGCGCGCGCGTGCTGTGCGTGGACGTCGACAAGGGGCGGGCGGAGGCGGTCGCGGAGCAGGTCGGTGGCGTCCCGTATACGGCGGACGTGACGCGGCGGCAGGATGTGGAGGGCCTTTTCGCTTACGCGCAAGGGGAGTTGGGCCCGGTCGGCGGCGTCGTCGACATCGTCGGCATGGCCCGCTACGAGGCCCTGGACGCGCTCGACGACGACGCGTGGCAGTGGCACTTCGACCTGGTCCTGCGGCACGCCTGGCTCGCCGTTCAGTACGGGGGAGCGGCGGTGGCGGCGGCGGGCGGCGGGCCGCTGGTGTTCGTGGCGTCCGTGTCCGGGCTCACGGCGGCGCCGCTGCACGGCGCGTACGGGGCCGCCAAGGCGGGCCTGATGTCCCTGGTGCGCACGGCCGCCGTCGAGTACGGGCCGCGCGGGGTGCGGGTCAACGCGGTGGCGCCCGGCGTCGTGTGGACGCCGCGCGTCGCGGGCCTGCTCGGTGAGGAGGGCCGCGCGGCCAACGCGGCGAACGCCCCGCTCGGCCGCGTCGCCCAGCCCGCCGACATCGCCGCCGCTCTCCTCTTCCTGGCCTCACCGCTCGCGGCGTACGTGACCGGTCAGACGCTCGTCGTGGACGGTGGCACGGGGGTGAAGTTCCCGTATCCGACGATCGGCGACACGTGAGGCGCGTCGCCAACCTTGGTCGCCAACCAGCTTGTTCTGTAAGAGCCTTGACTAATCCCCACACGACTCCACAAGAATCTGTTGACTCACGTTCGCTTGTGGCGAGTCATGTTGGCTTCGAGGGGATTTCCGCATGTCTGTTAGTCGTAGATCCGTCAGCCGTAGATCCGTCCTGGCCGCGAGTGCGGCCGCGCCCGTCGTGGGGGCGCTCGTCGCGCCCCCGGCCCGCGCCGCCGAGGGCCGCGCCGGGAGCGTCGGCCGCCACACCGTGGAGCTCGCCGACGGCTGGCGCTTCGCGCTGGTCAGCCCGGACGGCATCACCGACCCGACCGGCGCGTACGCCGACGCCGAGCGCCCCGACTATGACGACGGGAAGTGGCGGAAGGTCGCGGTCCCGCACGACTGGTCCATCGAGCAGACCCCCACGGTTGAGCACAACACGACGAGCGGCACGGGCTTCCTGCCCGGCGGGCTCGGCTGGTACCGCAAGACGTTCACGGTGCCGAAGGCGTACGCGGGCAAGCGGATCTCCGTCGAGTTCGACGGCGTCTACATGGACTCCCGCGTGTACGTGAACGGGAAGTCCGTCGGCAGCCACCCCTACGGCTACACCGGGTTCGCCCACGACATCACCGACCTGCTGCACATCGACGGCGCCACCCCCAACCTGCTCGCCGTGCTGGTCCGCAACCGGGTGCCCAGCAGCCGCTGGTACTCGGGCAGCGGCATCTACCGCAGGGCCCGGCTCGTCGTCACCGAGCCGGTGCACGTGCAGCGGTGGGGCACGTTCGTCACCACGCCCGATCTCGCGGACACCCTGAAGAAGGGCTACGCGACCGTCGACGTGCGTACGACCGTCGCCAACACCTCCGGCGCCGTGCGCGACGTGACGGTCCTCTCCACGGTCCGCGACGCGAAGGGCCGCCGCGTGGCGCGCACCGAGTCGCCCCTCGCGGGAGTCGGCAAGGACGGCAAGACGGATCACGTCCAACTCCGCATCGACAAACCGGAGTTGTGGTCCATCGAGACTCCGGGGAACCGCTACACGCTCGTCACCGACCTGCGTGTCGACGGCCGCACCGTCGACACCTACCGCACCCGCTTCGGCCTGCGGCACGCCACCTTCGACCCCGAGGATGGTCTCTCGCTCAACGGCACGCACACGAAGATCAAGGGCGTCGACCTGCACCACGACCTCGGCGCGCTCGGCGCCGCCGTACAACCCGACGCCGTACGCCGCCAGTTGACCATCATGAAGTCCATGGGCGTCAACGCGCTGCGCACCTCGCACAATCCGCCCGCGCCCGAGGTCATCGAGGCCTGCGAGGACCTCGGTCTGATCATGCTGGTCGAGGCCTTCGACTGCTGGCGCACCGGCAAGAACACCTACGACTACGGGCGCTTCTTCGACGAGCACTCCGACGCCGACATCGCCGAGATGGTGCGTGCCGCGCGCAACTCCCCGGCCGTCCTCATGTGGTCCATCGGCAACGAGATCCCCGACTCCACCCAGACGCAGGGCATCGCCATCGCGGAGCGCCTCATCGCCGACGTCAAGGAACTCGACGGCACACGCCCGATCGTCATCGGCTCCGACAAGTACCGCTCGCTGCCCGCCGCCGGCTCACCCGCCGACAAGATCGTCGCGGGGCTCGACGGGCTCGGCCTCAACTACAACACCGCGGCCTCCGTCGACGCGCTGCACAAGCGCTACCCGCACCTGTTCCTCTTCGAGTCCGAGTCCTCGTCCGAGACATCGAGCCGCGGTACGTACCAGGAGCCGCAGCACCTCAATACCGGCGAGAATCACACACCGGGCAAGCGTGCCACCTCCTCGTACGACAACAACCTCGCCTCCTGGACCATGAGTGGCGAGTACGGCTTGAAGAAGGACCGTGACCGGCGGTTCTTCGCCGGCGAATTCCTGTGGTCGGGCATCGACTACATCGGCGAACCCACCCCGTACGACGTGTTCCCGGTGAAGGCCTCGTTCTTCGGCGCGGTCGACACGGCCGGGTTCCCGAAGGACATGTACCACCTCTTCCGCAGCCAGTGGGCCGACGAGCCGATGGTGCATCTGCTGCCGATGGACTGGACGACGTACGAGGACGGGCAGGAGGTGGAGGTGTGGGCGTACGCGAACGTGGCGGAGGTCGAGCTGTACCTCAACGGGCGTTCCCTGGGCGTGCGTTCCTTCGACCAGAAGAAGACCGTCGACGGGCGTCCGTATCTGGAGACCACGGAGGCCACCCATGATGACAAGACCGTCACCTCCGGTCCCTACCCCGGTAGTTACACCTCGCCGAACGGCAGCGCGGGCAAGCTGCACCTGACGTGGAAGGTGCCCTTCGCGGCCGGTGAGCTGAAGGCGGTCGCGCGGCGTGGCGGGAAGACGGTGGCGACGGATGTGCTCCGGACGGCGGGCGCGCCGCATGCCGTGCGGCTGACGGCGGACCGGAAGGCGGTCGCGGCGGACGGGCGGGCCCTCGCCTTCGTCACGGCGGAGGTCGTCGACGCGAAGGGGATCGTCGTCCCCGATGCCGCGCGGATCGTCGAATTCGACGTGAAGGGTGGGCACTTGGCGGGTGTCGACAACGGGCAGCAGGAGTCCGCGGAGCGTTACCAGGCAAGTACGCGCACCACGTTCCACGGGCTCGCGCTCGCGATCGTGCGTGCCGGGGTCGAGCCCGGCGGCCTCACCGTCACGGCGCGTGCGGATGGGCTGCGGACGGGGAGGGTGACGCTGCGTGTCGCCGGTCCGGCGGGGGAGCGGGTCACTCCGGCCGAGCCCTTCGTGCCCGACCCGGGGCCGGGGGCCGTCAAGTACCCGCGGGCCGACGCGAGTTACTCGGGCGGCACGAAGACGCTGCCCGCTGCGATGCTCGATGGTGACCCGGGTACCCAGTGGTCCAATGCGTTCGACAAGGCGGCCACCGCGTTGCTGCCCGCGTTCAACGGGGCGCGTCCTGAGGACTGGGTTTCGGTGGAGTGGGCGGAGGAGCGGTGGGTGGGGCGTGTTGAGGTCGGCTTCACGGTTGACGGTACGCATTCCTTGCCGGGGGCGGTTGAGGTGGCGGTGGGGGACGGTGAGGCGTACGTCGTGGTGGAGGATGTTGATGTCGACTGGGGTGGAGGGTCCGGTGATCCCACGGTCATTACGTTCGACGCGGTGCGGGGGAGGGCGTTGCGGTTGCGGCTGACCAGTCGGGGGGCGGGGGAGGTGAGTGGGGCCGTCGGTATCAGTGCGCTTGACGTGGCGGAGTCGTGATGCCTAGGCCGGAGCCGGGCCAACTGCCGGTGCTCTGCCCCGGACCCCGCTGCTCAAGCGCCGCAGGGGCTTAAAAGCCCCGCTCGGGCCGCGCGAGCTGGCGGACGTGATCCTGCCGTCGTTCGAGATGGTGCTGCGCGAGGGCGGCGCCCGCTCCGTGATGGCCGCGTACAACGACATCGACGGCCTGCCCGCCCACGCACACACCGGACTCCTCACTCAACTCCTGCGCGACACTTGGAAGTTCAACGGCACGCTCGTCTCCGGCTACTTCGGCATCGCGTTCCTGGAGTCCGCGCACCGGGTCGCCGCCTCCGACGCGGAGGCGGGCAGGATCGCGCTCGCGGCGGGTGAGGGTGAGGGTGGGGGCGGGGAACTCCCGGAGGAACACCTCGACCGGGCGGCGCTGCGCGTCCTCACGCAGAAGTGCGAACTGGAGCTGCTCGACCCGGACGACGGGCCGGAATCCTCGGCCGGGCCGGTCGACCTGAACCCGCCCCACATGCGGGAGTTGGCGGCCAAGGCCGCGCAGGAGTCCGTGGTCCTCCTCGCCAACGACGCGGGCCTGCTGCCGCTCCCGGATGCGCACGGCCTGCGCATCGCCCTCTCCCGACTTTTGCGCAGGCGCTGCGAGCGGAGCTGCCGGGCGCCGAGTTCGTGGCCGACCCCGCGCGCCGACGTCTGCCTGGCCGTGGTGGGGGACCATTCCGGCCCGTTCGGACGCGGCTCATCGGGCGAGGGCTGCGACGCCGAAGGCCTGTAACTGCCGTACGGGCAAGGAGTGTTGCTTGACGAGGCGCTCGCCTCTGGGGCGCCGACCGTCATCGTCGTCCTCAGCGGGCGGCCGTACGCGCTCGGCCGCTGGGCGGACCGGGCGGACGCCGTCGTCCAGGCGTTCTCCCCCGGCGGCCGGCCCGCCGCGTACCTCGCCCCACCGCTCGGACGGCACGGCGGGCCCAGCAATATCGACCCCACCGCGCTCTACCCGTTCGGCCACGGTCTCTCGTACACGACGTTCGCCTGGGACGACCCGCAGTGCGAGGCCCCGGAGTTCGGTACCGACGGCGAGGTGGCGCTGAAGTTCACCGTGCGCAACACGGGCGAGCGGCCCGGCACCGAGGTCGTCCAGCTCTACCTGCACGACCCGGTCGGCACCGTCGCCCGCCCCGAGGACCGGCTCGTCGGCTACGCCCGCGTCCCCCTCGACCCCGGCGCCTCGGCCGAGGTCCACGCGACGTTCCCGGCCGACCTCGCCGCGTACACCGGCGCCGACGGCCGCCGCGTCGTCGAACCCGGCGCCCTCGAGCTCCGCGTCGCCGCCTCCAGCGAACACGTCCACCACACGGTGCCGCTCACCCTGACCGGGCCGGTGCGCGAGGTGGGCCACGACCGCCGGATGCGCTGTGAGCTGCGCGTCAAGTGAGACACCGGCACAAGCCGGCGTACGACGCGCTCCGCAAGGCCCTGACTCACTGACCGACTGACGGGTTCACGGATCAGTCCTCGGCCGCCACGCCGAGGCGCGCCTGCTCCTCCTCGACGATCCGGCGCGCGATCTCCGCGTCGGACACGTCGACGGCGTCCGGCGTCGCCTCGGCCATCGAGCTGCGCCGGGCGTACGCGTCGAACAACCGGGACTTGTTGGCGAGTATCTTCACCAGGCGCTCGTCGACGCCGCCGGTGGCCAGGAGACGGTGCACCCGCACCGATCTGACCTGGCCCATGCGGTGCGCCCGCGCCACGGCCTGGTGCTCGAGGGTCGGCTTGATCTGCGGCTCGCACAGGATCACCACCGAGGCGGCCTGGATGTTGAGCCCCACGCCACCGGCCTGGATCTGCGACACGAGGACGGCGGGCCCGGCCGTGTCCGTGAACGCGTCGACGAGCAGTTGTCTGCGCGCGGGCGGCACGCTGCCGGTGAGCGGGCCGAACACCGGGCCGCCGACAGGTGGTTCGGTGTCGAGGGCGTCCCGGACCGCGCCGAGCACGTCGCGGAAGTTGGAGAACACGACGACCTTCAGCCCGGCCTCGGCGGCGTCCAGGACCAGCTCGCGCAGCCGCTCCAGCTTGGCCGACTCCGCGGGGCGTGCGTACGCCGCCCGGCGCATGGCCATGAAGTTGCCGGACGCGACCGCCTCCCGGTAGGCGGCCCCGTCCGCCTCGCTCAACTCCTCCCACTCGTCGGTGTGCTGGAGGCTCGGCAGTTCGGCCAGGACGTCGTCCTGGTTGCGCCGCAGATAGACCGGGGCGACCGCCGTGCGGAAGGCGACGGACCCGGCGAGGCCGTCCTCCTCGTCGAGCCGGTCCGCGAGCGCGGGATCCAGCACACGCACGAGGTTGCGGAACTCGCCGACGCGGTTCTCCATCGGGGTGCCGGTCATGAACAGGACCCGCTCGCAGTGCTCCGCCCACTCCGCCACCGCCTGCGAGCGCAGCGTCTCCGGGTTCTTCACCGCGTGCGCCTCGTCGACGACGAGCATCCCCACCTCGCCGCCACCGGGCGCCGGCAGGCCGCGCAGCGCGTCGTACGTCGTGACGGCGACACCGCCCCGGCCCTTCCAGTCCGCGAAGGCCTCGCCCCGATCCGCTCCGTGCACCGGCAGGACGCGCAGCGCGCTGCGGGCCTCGATCTCCCGCGTCCAGTTCACGAGGACGCTCGCCGGGCAGACGACCATGAAGTGGCTCTGCCCCTCGGCCGCCAGGTGGGTCAGCGCGGCGAGCGCCTGGACGGTCTTGCCGAGTCCCATCTCGTCGCCGAGCAGGGCGCGGCGCCGCGCGAGCGCGAAGCGGGCCCCGAACGCCTGGTAGCCGCGCAGCGACACCCGGAGCCGCGACTCGTCGAGCTGCTGTGTGCGCACCTGCTCGGCGATGTCGGCGGGCAGGAAGCCCTCGGCGGCGTCCTTGTCGGGCGACAGACCGGAGATCTCGCCGAGCGCGCTGTAGTACTCGGCGGAGCGCACCTCGAAGTCGACCCACGCCGCCACGTCCGTCCCGGGCCCGCGCAGCAGGTCGACCGAGGCCTGCGCGAGCAGCGGCCCGGTGCCCGCCCGCTCGGCGTCGGCGACGAGGGCCCGCACCTGCTCGGCGGCTTCGACGGCGCGGGTCCGCCGGGCCCGGCCGGTGAACAGGAGCCGCAGCCGCCCCGCCGCGGGCCGCGCCTCATCCAGGAGCGGTCCGAGCCGGCGGGCGATGCCGGTCGCGGCGTCCACGGCGTGCCGCGCGTCGGGGCCCGCCTCCACCAGTACGTGCAACGCCGTGACCAGCGCGGTCGTCCGGGGCTCCGGCTCGTCCACGTCGAGCGGCACCGCCGCCGTCTGCCGCACGCGGTCGGCGAGCCGGCCCGCGGCGGCCAGCAGTTGCGATGCGGTCTGCGGGCCCACGCCGTGGATCTGGGTGAGCCGCCCGGGGCCCGCGTCAAGGACCTGCCGGACCGTGCGCAGGCCGTCCCGTTCCACGAGCCCGACACGGACTCGTCCGTCGGTGGCCTCCTGGAGCCGGGCGACGGGCATGGTGTCGAGGACGCGGGACACCGACTCGTCGAGCAGCGGAGCGAGTGCGTCCCGCACGGTCTGGACGGCCCGCTGGTGGTCGTCCAGCAGTGCGCGTACGGCTGCGTGGAGGCGTACGCCCTCGGCGATGGCCTCCCGCTCGCTGCGTCCCATCGGGCCCCATCCTCTTCTTGGCGCGTACGGCCGCGCCAGTTGCGTCATCTTCCCATCGGGGTGTGACAGCGGGCTGGGGGCCTGCGGGTCACACGGCGTTGCGGTCCTGGGGCTCCACCCCAGACCCCGCTGCTCAATCGCCGCAGGGGCTTGATGTGCCCGACCCCGAGGGGGTCGGCAACCTTCCCCGTCCCCGCGGCAGCCCCACTGCGGCACGTGTTCCCCCACCACCCACGGAGTGCAAGCCCATGAGAGGCAGCCGCAGCAAGTCCCGTCACCGCAGACGCCGGACCGTACTTCTCGCGGGAGCGCCGTTCGTGGTCGTCGCCGCGGTCGTCCTCGCCTACGGCGGTGGGGTCTTCGGTGGTGGCGGCGGGGGCACGGCCTCCGCCGCGACGGCCGCCGCGTGGGCCGACGACGCCGCACACGCGCACCTCTACAACAACTACCTCCAGGACGACCCGGACACCAACATCACGTCCTCGTACGGGAACTACTCGCGCGGCAAGACGAAGATGGTCCTGGAGAACAGCTACTTCCAGGGAGTGAACAACCCCGTCATCAAGGACGACACCACCACCCTCGTGCAACGCGGCAGCGTCTTCTCCGGCACCAGCGGGCGCAACGAGAGCGGCGGCAGCGCCTTCACGCCCTCCGACTTCTACGACTACACGCTCGACAAGGCGGCGGACGTGCCGGGTCTGCTCAAGTCCGGGGTGGGGCCCAGGAGTTCGATGGGCGCGACGAGTACGACGGCGAGGGTCACCGCCGCGACGACCCTCACCGTCGCCGCCGACGGCAGCGCCCAGTACAAGACCGTGCAGGCCGCCGTCGACGCCGTGCCCGCGAACAACACCGCGCGCGTGGACATCAAGGTCGCGCCCGGCACGTATCGCGGGACCGTCACCGTCCCGGCGAACAAGCCGCACGTGACGATCATCGGCACCGGTTCGAGCCGGACATCCACCGTCCTCGTCGAGGGGCACGCCGCCGGGTCGAAGAAGCCGGACGGAGCGACGTACGGCACCTCGGGCAGCGCCACCGTCACCGTCCTCGCCGCCGACACCCAACTGCGCAACCTGAGCGTCAGCAACGACTACGACGAGAGCAAGGACACCTCCATCGCCGCGCAGGCGGTCGCGCTGCGCACCAGCGCCGACAAGGTGTTCCTCGACTCGGTCAGCACCAGCGGCGACCAGGACACGCTGCTGCTCGACGGCGCGGGCAAGCGCGTCTACATGAAGAACTCGTACGTCGTCGGCAACGTCGACTTCATCTTCGGTGGCGCCACCGCCGTGATCGACCAGTCCGTGATCACCCTGAAGAAGCGGTGGGACGGCACGTCGGCCGGGTACGTCATGGCGCCGAGCACCGCGGGCGGCAAGAAGGGCCTGCTCGTCAACCGGACCACCATCAGCGGCGACGTCTCCGCCGACAGCTTCCACCTCGGCCGCAACTGGCACGCGGGCGGCGACGCCTCCCTCGACCCGCAGGCCACCGTCCGCAACTCCACGCTGGGCGCCGCGATCAAGACGAAGCCGTGGACCGACATGGGCGGCTTCTCGTGGAAGGACGACCGGTTCGCCGAGTACAAGAACAGCGGCGCCCGGGCCGGTTCGGCGAGCGCCGACCGGCCACAGCTGAGCGACACCCAGGCCGCGGAGCAGGAGGTCGCGGACTGGCTGGGTGACTGGACGCCCACGGCCTCCTGAAGGACTGACGGACTGACGGATGCTGTGCGCGGCGCTCATCGCGTCGCGTACAGCTCCTCGATGACCTCCGCGTACGCGTCGATGACCGCAGTCCTGCGCACCTTCAGGGACGGGGTGAGCAGGCCCTGAACGGCGCCGAACTCGTGCGGCAGGATGCGGAAGGCGCGGATCGACTCGGCGCGCGAGACACGGGAGTTGGCACGTGACACCGCGCGCTGTATGTGGCCGTTCAGCTGCTCGTCGAGCACCGCCTCCTCGGGCGCGCTGGGGACTCGCCCCTTGAGCGACTGCCAGCTCGCCAGGGACGCCGGATCGAGGGTGATCAGGGCCGTGACGTAGGGGCGGTTGTCGCCGATCACCAGGCAGTCGGAGATCAGCGGGTGGGCGCGCAGCTCCTCCTCCAGGGTCTGCGGGGAGACGCTCTTGCCGCCGCTCGTGATGATGATGTCCTTCTTGCGGCCCGTGATGACGACGTAACCGTCGGGGTCGAGATGGCCGAGGTCACCCGTGGCGAACCAACCGTCGTGCAGCGCCGCCTCGTTGGCCTTGCGGTTGTTGAGGTAGCCCGCGAAGACGACGTCGCCCGCCACCCAGATCTCACCGTCGTCCGCGATGTACACGGCGTTGCCCGGCAGCGGCTTGCCCACCGTGCCGTGCCGCACCGCGCCGAGCGGCTGCACGGTGACCGCGGCCGCCGTCTCCGTGAGGCCGTAGCCGTTGTACACGGTGATGCCGCAGCCCTGGTAGAACAGGCCGAGGTCGCGGGAGAGCGGCGAACCGCCCGACACCGCGTTGCGCACCCGGCCGCCGAGCACCGCCCGCACCTTCGCGTACACGACGCGGTCGTACAGCTTGTGCATGAGCCGCATGCGCGGTCCGGGGCCCGCACCTTCGCCCGCCGTGTGCCGCTGCACCGACGCCGCGTACCGGATCGCGGTGCGCACGGCCCGCTCGAACAGGACGCTGTGGCCGCCGTCCTGGGCGTTGATCCGCGCCGTGGCGAAGACCCGCTCGAAGATGTACGGGACCGCGTACATCAGCGTCGGCCGGAACGCGGCGAGCGCTGGGAGCAGCGCGTGGGGGGAGACGTCGGGCTGGTGGGCGATGTTGATCCCGCCGCGTACCGAACTGACCACCACCATCAGCCCGTAGCAGTGGGCGAGCGGCAAGAAGGCGAGCAGGGACTGCTGTTGGCCCGGTGGTGTGAGGATGCTGCCCCAGCCGGCGAGAAGGTTGTCCGACTCGGAGGCCAGGTTGCTGTGCGTGATGACGCAGCCCTTGGGTCGGCCCGTCGTACCGGACGTGTAGCAGATGACGGCGGTGTCGTGCGGGCGTACCGAGGCGCGCAGTTGGTGCACGTCCTCGTCCCGGACCGAGGCGCCCGCCTCGATGAGCAGGTCGAGGCCGCCCGAGTCCAGCTCCCACAGCCGGGTCAGATCGGTACGCGCCCCGTAGGCCGCCGCCACCGTCATCGCGTTGTGCTCGTTCTCGACGACGACGCCCACGGCGTCGGTGTCGTAGAGGATCCACCGCACCTGCTCCGCCGACGAGGTCGGATACACCGGCACGACCTCGGCGCCCACGGTCCACAGCGCGTACGCGATCAGCGTCCACTCGTAGCGGGTGCGGGACATCACGATCACCCGGTCGCCCATGCCGACGCCGCCGGCGAGGAAACCGCGGGCCACGGCCGTCACTTCGTCGCGGAACCGCGACGTGCTGACCTCCAGCGCCGGGCCGCCGTCCCGGAGCAGCGAGAACTGCAGGCGCCGCGGGTCCTGGAGCGCGGCGCTGTAGACCGAGTCGGCAAGACCACCCGACACCAACGGAGGTGCCAGTCGGGGCGCTGCGAGTTGCCGCATGTGTCCGCTCATCGCTCCCTTTGGTAGGCGATCCGGGTTGACGATTCAACCTGAATGCGTCGGAACGGCAAGCTACATGCAAGGGGAACTTTTCGCCCTGGAGTTGCATAACGAATCGACAGCCACCGTCGGGGCGTGGGTGATCGGCCGCGGCGGCGCTTCCGATACGCTGCTGGCTCTCAATGGCATGTACACCAAAAAGGAGCGATCTCCGTGAAGCCGCGCACGACCCTGGCCGGACTGACGATGGTGCTGGTGGTCGCGCTCGCGGCCTGCGGTGGTGGGACGGAGAAGGCGGCCCCGGTGCACGGCGGTGGCGGAACCGCGGACAGTCAGACGATCAAGCAGCAGGACGACACGGTGACCGGGGTGCGCGACGGGGTGCGGCACGTGCAGCGCCGCACGACCCGCGCCACCCGGGCGCACCTGGTGAAGAAGTGCGGGACGGACACCCGCAAGGTGCGGCACACCAAGCGCAGCCACGGCCGCACCAAGACGTACTACACGACGAAGAAGGTCCGCGACTGCCACAAGGTGCGCAAGGGCACGGAGACGTACACGCGGGTCCTGCGGGCCGAGCGCTGGTGCGTCCGCCTCGACGACGTCAACGGCAAGCGCACCGCCGACGACCGCTGGTACCGCGTCAACTCCACGGTCTACGGCAGGGTGCAGGGGGACGAGGACCGGACGAAGGTCACCATCGACCCGATCCGCGAGGGCTGCTGAGCCCGCGGCGGACCGGGCCGAATCGGGTCAGGTGGCGGCGACCTCCGGGATGCGCTCCTTCACCAGCGCGTAGAGGACGACCGCCACGGCCATCACCCCGGCCGCGGTGAACACGCCCGCGGCCCAGCTGCCCGTCGCGTCGCGCAGCACACCGCTGACGACGGGGCTGGCCACCGCGCCGATCTCCGCGACCAGGTTGAACAGGCCGAACAGCGAACCACGGTCCTTCTCCTCGGCGAGGTCGCCGAGGATGCTGTGCACGATCGGCTGGAGCGCGTTGAAGAACAGGCCCGAGCAGAACAGGATCAGGCCGAGCAGCAGCAGCGAGGGATCGCCGTTCAGGACGCTCGCGCCGAACGCCACCGCGAGCACCGTGTGCACCGCCGCGCAGATCACGGCGAGCGGCTTGCGGCCCTTGCCGGCGCGCACCCGCCGGTCCGCGATCCAGCCGCCGACCGGGAAGCCGATGATGCCGGCGCCCGCGTTGAACGCCGCGGTGAGGGCCGCGGCCCCCAGGCTGCTGTGCGCGGCCTCCGCGACGATCTGCACCGACCAGAACGAGAAGAACCACAGGTTCCACATCACGGCGATGAAGCCGATGTAGATCAACCAGACGTTCCGGTTGAGGAGTTGGGTGCTGCGGCCGGTGCGGACGATGCCGCGGATCACGATCGTCACCATGATGACGAACAGCACGCCGGAGCCGACCGCCGTCAGCCAGTCCGGCCAGCTGAACTCGTCGGCGAGCAGGAACAGACCGAGGATCGCGACCGCCGCGGGGATCGAGTAGGCGATGAGCCGCAGCGCGGGCGGGCCGAGCCGCAGCGGCTTGTCGCCGCGCCCCCGGAAGAACGCCCACGTCGCCGAAGCCACCAGCAGCGACACCACACCGAACACGTACAGCGGCATGCTCCAGGCCCGGCCGCCCATGCCGAGGGTGCCGCCCCAGTCGATGAGGTGCGGGGTGGCGACGATGCCGACGGTCAGGCCGATGGACAGTCCTGACAGGACGACGCCGAGGCCGATGGTGCGGCGGGCCGCGGGCGTGTGATTGATGACCAGGACACGGTCGTTGGAGTAGAAGACACCCTCGCCGAGCCCGGTGAGCACGCGCGCCACGACGAAGCCGATGAGCCCGCCGGTCAGGCCCGACACGAGCGTGAGCAGGCCCGCCCAGAGCAGGGAGACGACGAGCATCTCCCGGTGGCCGTAGCGGTCGCCGAGCCGGCCGCCCGCGTACTGCGTGAGCATGTAGCCGGTGAAGAACATCGAGCCGATGAGCCCGCCCAGCGTCGCCGGGTTGGAGGCGTCACCGATGAAGCCCGCCTTGTTCTCGATCATCCACGCGACGACAGGTCCGGTGACGGTCCGGTCCGCGTAGCTGATCAGCCAACCCGCGAGCAGAAAGCCCCACAGGTGGGTGTAGTGCCCCGAGAAGAGCGCGCGGCCCTTGGCTTCGGTGGTGGTGCGTGGTGGAGCGGCTGAATCCGACATGGGTTCCCCTGGGCGCAGAGCGGCGAGAAAGCGCTTGCTAACCTTGCAGAGGCTTGGTCGCAGGTCAACGGGTAGGCGGGGGCCGTCTTCACCGATGGGCGTCCAGCACGGCCGCGAGGCCTTCCCGCAGGTCCGCGACGAAGTGCTCGGGAACCTCCAACGCCGCGAAGTGTCCCCCGACTTCGGGCTCGCTCCACCGGACGATCCGCCGGTACCGCTCCTGCGCCCAGGGCCGCGGGCACTTCTCGACGTCGCGGGGGTACGCGGTGATGGCCGAGGGGACGTCGACCCGGAGTTCGGGATCGAGCGAGTTGTGGCTTTCGTAGTAGATACGGGCGGCCGAGGCGCCGGTCCGTGTCAGCCAGTACAGGGTGACGTCGTCGAGGATCCGGTCCATGGAAATCGTCTCGAACGGGCTGTCCTCGGTGTCCGTCCAGTCGGCGAACTTGTCGAGAATCCAGGCGAGAAGCCCGACCGGTGAGTCGACGAGGGCGTAGCCGATGGTCTGCGGCCGGGTCGCCTGCTGCTTCGCGTACGCCGCGCGGTGCAGCCAGAAGTCGCGGGTCTCCTCGGCCCACTCGCGCTCGACCGCCGTCAGCCCGTCCGTGGTCAGTCCGGGCGGCCCCTCCGCGAACGTGGTGTGGATGCCGAGCACGTGCGCCGGGAACCTGCCGCCGAGGACCGTGGTGATGTTCCCGCCCCAGTCGCCGCCGTGGGCCAGGAACGTGCCGTAGCCGAGCCTGCCCATCAGCTCCACCCACGTGGCCGCGATCTTCTCGGTGCCCCACCCGGTGGCGGCCGGCTTGTCGCTGTAGCCGAAGCCCGGCAGCGAGGGAACCACGACGTGGAACGCCGGGGCGTCCGCGTCCTTCGGATCCGCCAGCTCGTCCACGACGTCGATGAACCGGGCGACGCTGTCCGGCCAGCCGTGCGTCATGAGCAGCGGGGTGGCGTCCGCGCGCGGGGACCGGCGGTGCAGGAAGTGGATGCCCAGGCCGTCGATGGTCGTACGGAACTGTCCGGCCCGGTTGAGGCGGTCCTCGAACGCCCGCCAGTCGTACCCGGTTCGCCAGTAGTGCACGACGTCCACGAGGTCGGCGAGCGGGACGCCCTGTTCCCAGCGGCGGTGGCCGGTCCCGGCGCCCTGGACCGTCTCGGCCTCCGGCAGCCGAGCCGCCGCCAGTCGTGCGCGCAGATCGTCGAGCTCGGCGTTGCTCGCGTGGGCTTCAAAGGCTTCCACGTGCGCTTGCATGTCCGCTCGTGCGTCTGCTTGTACGTCACTGCTTGGGCGGGGCATGGGACCTCCTGGCCGTCGCGGAACCGTCTAAGACGGTTCTAGCAGTTCTCCGATCCAGGCGGCAACCGCCTAAGGTGGTTCCATGAGTGCTCGGTTCCCCGAATTCCGCCTCGGCAAGGTGCTGGCGACCAGCTTCACGGCGACCCTGACGGAACGTCAGGGCGAGGCTGTGGAGCGGATTCCCGTGCCGCAACGGCTCGTCGACTGGCTGGCGGTGAACGGTCTTGCCGTGGATTCCTGCTCCCTTGCCCAGTTCGACCTCGCCCGGGAGCTGAGGGAGGCGATCCACGCCGCCGCGACGGCGGCCGCGCTCCAGGACGCCCTCCCCGCGGCTGCTGTCCAGGTCATCAACGAGCGCAGCGTTCAGGGCCGGGCCGCGGCCGTCCTGACGCCCGAGGGTGAGCGGCGGTGGCGGCTCGGCCCGGATGTCGGCGTGGAGGACGCGCTCAGCGTGATCGCCGCCGACGCGATCGGCATCGTCGCGGGCGAGCGGGACGGACGGCTGGCCCTGTGTGCGTCACCCACCTGTCAGGCCGCCTTCTTCGACACCAGTCAGAGCCGGACCCGCAGGTGGTGCGACATGAACACGTGCGGGAACCGCCAGAAGAAGGCGCGCTTCCAGGCGGGCCGGCGCAAGAACCCGGGGGTGGCGGAGGGGTAGCCCCCGCCGACCCGGCGGTTCACGCCTCCAGCTGGCGGGCCCGGCCCGCTCCGATGCCCGCGAGGCCCATCGGCACGCACAGCACCGCGAGCATCACCAGCGGCACCGTCCACCCGCCCGTCGCGTCGTGCAGCGCGCCGAGCAGGAACGGGCCCGCGGCGGCGAACAGATAGCCGACGCTCTGCGCCATGCCGGACATCTCCGCGGCGCGCGCCGCATCGGGGGAGCGCAGCACGATCACGGCGAGCGCCGTACTGATCAGCAGCCCGCAGCCGAAGCCCTGCATCAGCATCCACGCGTAAGCCCCGCCGACCGGCGCGACCAGCAGGCCGAGCACGGAGCCGAGGACGAGCACGGAGCCGGCGAGGGAGAGGGCGACCTGGTTCGATGACCTGCCGACGAGCGCCGTGAAGGCAAGGGATCCGGCGATGCCCGCGAGGCTCATCACGGACAGCATCCACCCCGCCTGCGTACCGTCCATGCCCTGGCTGGTGAGCATCGCCGGGATCCACGCGGCACACGCGTAGTACTGCAACGACTGCAGGCCCATGAGGAGCGTGATCTTCCAGGCCAGCGGTGAACGGCGCAGCGGCGTACGGGAGTCGGCGGCGCCCGGGGCCATCGCAGGCGGCGCGTCCGAGCGGCGCAGCTGGGGCACCCACAGCGCGAGCGCGAGCGCGGAGAGCACCGCCCAGACGCCGATCGCCCCGCGCCAGCCGAGCCCGAGCGCGTCCCCGAGCGGCACGGTCACCCCGGCCGCGAGCGCGGCGCCGCAGAACAGCGCCACCGAGTACAGGCCCATCATCAGCCCGGTGCGGCGCTCGAAGTTGCGCTTGATGACGCTCGGCACGAGGACGTTCGAGAGGGATATCGCGGCGCCGATGAGGACGGTTCCCGCGAACAGTGCGGGCAGGCCGGGCGCGAGGCGCAGCGCGATGCCCGCCGTCAGCAGCGCCATCATCGCGCCGAGCGCCCGTGTCATGCCGATGCGCCGCGACAGCTTCGCCGCGAACGGGGCGAGCAGGCCGAAGCAGAGGATCGGCAGCGTGGTGAGCAGCCCCGCGAGTGAGCCGCTGAGCCCGGTGGAGCGGCGGATCGTGTCGAGCTCGGGCGAGACGGACACGACGCCGGGCCGCAGGTTCATGGCGATGAGGAGGATGCCGGCGGCGAGGAGGGCGCCGCTGAATTTCAGCCCCTGCGATTCCTTGAGCTCCGGGGGCCTTTTAAGCCCCTGCGGCGATTGAGCAGCGGGGTCCGGGGCAGCGCCCCGGGGCGTCACGCCGGGTGCGGGTGTGGATACGGAGGCTGGGTCACTCTGCGGCATGCGACCCAACGTAACATCCCATGTTTCGGTAGCTGCGGCCACGATATTGGGGCGTAATCAGGCAAAAGGGGGGTCGTGGGCCGGTGCAGACATGGGATATTTTGGAGTGTGCAGCCACCCGCACAAGAGAGGTCGCCTCCGTGCCCGCACCAGCCGAGACCGGCGCCACCCTGGTCCAGCGCACCACCCAGAGGATCGAGCACCGCATTGAACGCGGCGAGTGGGCCGTCGGCGACCGGATCCCGGCGGAGGGCCGGCTCGTCGAGGAGTTCGGCGTGGGCCGCAACACCGTGCGGGAGGCCGTCCGGGCCCTGTGCCACACCGGCCTCCTGGAGGCGCGGCGCGGCGACGGGACGTATGTGCGCGCCGCGAGCGACCTCAATGCCGCGCTCCAACGCCGCCTGCGCCGCGCCGAGTTGAAGCACATCCTCCAGGTGCGCCTCGCCATCGAACGGGAGGCGGCGCCCGCCGCCGCCGCGCACCGCGGCGAGGCCGACCTCGCCCGCATCCTGTCCGCCCTGCTCGCCCGGCACCGCGCGGAGGAGAGCGGGGACCCCGCCGCGTACGTCGAGAAGGACGTGGAGTTCCACCGGGCCGTCGTCGCCGCGAGCGGCAATCCGCTGATGACCGAGCTGTACGAGAGCATCGTCGAGTCGGTGCGCGACACCATCGCCTCGCTGCGCCCGAGCTGGACGCCGGAGCTGCCCGGCGCAAGCGCCCACGACGACCTGGCCGACGCGATCGCGCGCAGCGACCCGGAGGCGGCGGCCGAGGCGGCCTGGGCGCACACGCGGACCGTGGAGGCGGCGATGGAGCGGATGGCGGCCGACGGCGGAGGGTGAACCTCCGCCCCGCTAAGGGGAATTGACTGCTCGTCGCCCTCTGTCGGTGCCGCTGCCACGCGCTCTACCCTGACGGGAGCCTCAACGGCCCTGAGGGGGAGTCGCATGAGCGATGACAGCGAGCGCGTCCGAGGCGACGGACGCCGTCCCGACCCCCCGGGTTCCGGTGAACGCCTTGCCGACTGGGCGGACGGCCGGCTCGGGCTCTATCAACTCGCCAAGACGCAGATGCGCAAGGTCTTTCCCGACCACTGGTCCTTCATGCTCGGCGAGATCTGCCTCTACAGCTTCATCATCCTCATCCTCACCGGCGTCTACCTGACCCTGTTCTTCGACCCCAGCACCCAGGAAGTCGTCTACAACGGTTCGTACGTACCGCTCAAGGGCATCAGGATGACCCAGGCGTACGAGTCGACGGTGCACATCAGCTTCGATGTGCGCGGCGGGCTGTTGATCCGTCAGATCCACCACTGGGCGGCGCTCGTCTTCGTCGCCGGCATGACGGTGCACATGATGCGCGTCTTCTTCACCGGCGCGTTCCGCAAGCCGCGCGAGCTCAACTGGGTGTTCGGCTGGACCCTGTTGTTCCTCGGCATCATCACCGGCCTGACCGGCTACTCGCTCCCCGACGACCTGCTGTCCGGCACCGGCCTGAAGTTCGCGCAGGGCGCCGTGCTCGCGGTGCCGGTCGTGGGCACGTACCTGGCGATGTTCCTGTTCGGCGGCGAGTTCCCCGGCGACGACTTCATCTCCCGGCTCTATCCGATCCACATCCTGCTGTTGCCGGGCATCATGCTGGGCCTGGTGGCGCTCCATCTGATCCTGGTCTTCTACCACAAGCACACCCAGTTCGCGGGCCCGGGACGCAACGAGAAGAAGGTCGTCGGAGCGCCCTTCTTCCCCATCTACGTGGCGAAGGCCGGCGGCTTCTTCTTCCTCGTCTTCGGGGTGCTCGCGATCCTCGGCGCGGTGGCGACCATCAACCCGGTGTGGGCCTTCGGCCCCTACAGAACGGACCTCGTCACGACGGGCGCGCAGCCCGACTGGTACCTCGGCTTCTCCGAGGGGCTGATCCGCGTGATGCCCGCGTGGGAGATCAACGCGTGGGGGCACACGCTGCAACTGGGCGTCTTCATCCCGTTCACACTGTTCCCGTTGATCCTGTCGTTCATGGCGGTGTACCCGTTCCTGGAGTCGTGGATCACGGGCGACAAGCGCGAGCACCACGTGGCGGACCGGCCGCGCAACAAGCCGGTCAGGACCGGCATCGGCGTGGCCTGGCTGGCGCTGTACGGGGTGCTGCTGATCGGTGGCGGCAACGACATCGTCGCGACGAAACTGCACCTGTCGATCAACGCCATCACGTGGTTCGTGCGCATCAGCGTCTTCGTGGCGCCCGTCCTCGCGTTCAGCATCACCAAGCGGATCTGCAACGGACTGCAGCGCCGCGACCGCGAGAAGACGCTGCACGGACGCGAGTCCGGGCAGATCAGGCGGTTGCCGCACGGCGAGTTCATCGAGGTCCACGAGCCGCTCACGCGCGCCGAGTTGTACACCCTCAACCAGCACGAGCAGCCCGCGGCATACGAGTTGGGCCCACGGACCGACGCGAACGGGGTGGAGCGGAAGTTCACCGTCCGGCAGCGCATGCGGGCGCGGCTCGCCAAGGCGATGTTCGGCCCGGGCACCTATGTGCCGAAGGCGACAACCGAGGAGTACCGGGCGCTGCACGCGGGGTGGCACGAGTCGGAGCGGGTGGACTGATCGTATGAGTGAGAGGGGGCCGGTACACACGTGGACCGGCCCCCTCCCCGTCAGCGGCTCAGTCGCTCAGCCGTACCGTGAACGCCTTGTCCGTCGGCAGTGCTGCCGTACGGACCTTCGTCACGTGTGTCTTCTCGTCGTACGACCATGAACTCACGGCCAGCGGGCGGCCGTTCACGGACACCCGCTTCGGAGCCCCGTCGCCGTGCACGGTGAAGTTGTACGCGCGCTCACTCGCCTTGCCCGCGTAACTCCCCTTGCTGGCACCGACCTTGATGTCCGAGCCCCGCTTGCCGGTGTCCACGGTCACCCGCTGCGTGGCCGACGCGCCCTCCTTGAACTTGCGGGTCACCCCGTCGTCCTCGTACAGGGTGTACGCGTTGTGGCCCGGCTCCGACGCGTAGACGTCATAACCGAGTTGGCCCTTGTCGCGATTCTTGTACGACGTGGTTCCCTTGGGCCACATCGGCACGATCGCCCCGGACTTGACGAAGAGCGGGAGCGTGTCGATCGGGGCGTGGTAGCCGTCGATGGTCGTCGGGCCCTTGTACTGCTTTCCCGTCCAGTAGTCCGTCCACGTGCCCTTCGGCAGGTAGATGCCGTCGCGGGTGTCCGAGTCCTTGTAGACCGGTGCGACGAGGAAGTCGTCGCCCGCCAGATACTCGTACTTCGCCTGCGCGCCGAGGGTGTTGGCGTCCTTCGGGTATTCCAGCCACAGCGGCCGTACGCCGCCGACGCCGGTGTCCGACGCCTGCTTGGCCAGTGTGTAGAGGTACGGCATCAGGCGCTCGCGCAGTTGCAGATACTTGCGGTTGATGGAGGTGTACGGCTCGCCGTCCACCCACGGCTGCTGGTTGATCTTCTCGCCGGTGGTGATGTCGCTGGCCCAGCCGTCCATCGTCATGACGGCAGGCAGGAACGTCTTGGCCTGGAGATCACGCGCGTACATCTTGGCGTCGTGGGAGTAGATCGAGCCGATGTCACCGGTGTTGTACGCCATGCCGGACATCGTCGCGCCCGCGTACGTCGGGATCTGCCAGCGGATGAAGTCCCACGACAGCTTCTGGTCGCCCGACCAGAGGACCGCGCAGCGCTGGGCGCCCGCCCAGGACACCGGCATCCAGACGAGGCCGCGGGCGTCGCTGTTGTCCTCGATGCCGGCCTTCGCCTTGTCGCAGGCGTCGAGCGCCATGCCGTAGCCGTTGCCGACCCAGGCGACGTCCAGCTTGGCGACGCGCTGGCCCGCCTTCACCTGGTCGGCGAGCTTGTCGATGCCGTCCTGCGTCCACAGGCCGAGCTCGGCGTTGTGGTCCTTCAGCCCCTTGGCGGTCTCGGCGAGGTTCTCGTAGCCGCAGCCGTACCCGTCGTTGACCAGCATCCAGCCGAGCGGCATCTGGTTCTCGACGTACTTGTCGGCGACCTTCAGGGAGTCGAGGGTGTGGCGCTCGCCCTGGTTGGCGTTGTGCAGATAGCAGTCGGCGTCGCCGGGTTCGAGGCCGTAGACCGGCGGCATGAACGGCTTGCCGACCAGGCCCGTGTACGCGCCGATGACCCGCTTGGCGTCGCCGACGAAGTAGTAGGCGTCCAGGCGGCGTTCCTGCTGACCGGTGTGGACCGAGGGGCCGAAGTCGTAGACGCCGGGGGCGAAGGTGTTGCGGTAGACGCCGTAACCGGCCGAAGAGAGGTAGAACGGCTGGGAGTTGGGGTAGCCGCCCTCGTTCCAGTCGGTGTTGTTGGCGACGTAGACCGTCTTGTCCCGGTGGGAGAACGAGCCGTTCTGCTCACCGCCGCCGAAGAACTGCTCGTCGGCCCCGCGCTCCAGGCTCTGCCGCATCCCGCCGGTGGACCAGCGCAGCGGCCTGTCCTCCTGCCAGATCCGCGTCTTGTTGTCCGCCTTGTAGAGGCCGAAGCGCAGCGGCTTCTTGTAGACGCGCAGGACTGCGTCGGCGGACCGGATGCCGTGGTAGGCGCCCGCGTCGAAGGACGACGTGTGCGGGTCGACGGCCGGCTGTTTGCGCACGATCTGCCCGGCCGCCGGATCGCTGAACTCACCTGACGGGTCGGCCTGCAAGTGCAGCCCGCCACCCTTCAGGAACTCGGCCTTCGCCTTCAACTCCCCGGCGGCGATGGTGTAGCTGCCGTCGTCACCCTTGAAGGAGGTGAGTTTCCCGGCGTCCGTCGTCTCGGGCAGGTAGGCCTTGCCGACGAAGGAGTTGTCGTGCACGTCGTACGGTACGACCACCACGTGGTACGTGCCGTCCGCCCGCGGGATGACGGTCGCCTCCGGGTCGGCGGTGCCCGCGCTCGACGCCACCTGTTTGCCGGCGTCGTCGTAGACGTACATGTCGAAGTCGTCCTTGGGCTGCTTCGCCCACTCGACCGAGACGGGCACACCGCCCTCGGGGTTGTCGTTCCAATACCCGTCCGGGACCGCGACCTTGAGGTCGAAGCGGTCACATGTCTTGCCGTCCGGGTCGTCGGCCGCCGACGGACACTTCTTGGGATCGTCGACCGTGCCGGACGCGTAGGTGGGGCTCTGCCAGGTGACGCTCTTGTGCCCGTCGTCGAGCACGCCACTGCCCGGCGTGGCGGCGCCCGCTTCGTGCGCGGGGACGCTGAGGAGCGCGGCCGCGAGCGCGGCGGTGGTCCAGGCGGCCAGGGCGCGGGCTCTTCGGTGGGCCCCGCGGCCGGCTCTGTGGTGCGGCTGTTCTTGGTGCAGTCTTCGCATGAGGTACGTCTCCGCTCAGAACGACCAGTCGGTGTTTACTTGTGCTTGAAACTCCTTGCGCGCGTGCAGGATTGCGCACAGAGTCAGGGTTGAAGATCCCGCTCACGCAGGTTCATGTCAACAGGAGGCGCCGCCACGTGACCGCCCATCAGTCCACCCGCCGCCCCACCCGCACCGCGCTCGCCGCCCTGCTGCTCCTCGGCGGCGCCGGTCTCGCCGCGCCGCCCGCGGCAGCCGCGCAGCGACCCGGGCCCGACTACGCCGACGTCCTCGACCTGCACGGCACACCGAAGGCCGCACTGCCCGGGGACGACGAGGACAACAACCCCATCAGCACCTTCTCGGACCGGGGCGCCTGGCACGCGTACGCGCTGCCCAAGACCGGGGACCGGGCCGCGTACGGAGGGTTCAGCGGGCCGCTCCACATCGCGCAGGAGTACCCGTGGTGGCTGAGCAAGTCGTTCAGCCGGATGCGGCTCACCGAGGGCGGCCGCACCCTCGATCTCGCCGCCGGGGGCACGCCGCGCCTCACCTCACAGCCCGGTCGGCTCCTCCAGTCGTACGACCTCGGGCGCGGGCTCACCCTCGACCTCGAGCTGCGGTTCGCCACGAACCGGACGGCCCTGGTGCGCGCCGAAGTGCGCAACAACGGGGACAGCGCCCGCACGCTCGGCGCCGGCTGGAGCGGCAGCCTGCTGCGGCCGAAGAAGGCACCCATGCGCGACGCGCCCTCCCTGAAGCCCACCGGGCACGGCGTCGGCGTCGACTTCGCCAAGGTGCGCGAGAAGTGGGACTACCTCACCGACGGCACCGAACGCTTCGAGGTCACGCACAAGGACCCCGTGCACACGACCGTCGACGGCGACACGTACCGGACCGAGGCCGCCTCGCCGGTCACCCTCGCCCCCGGCGCCGCGCACCACTTCGACTGGACCGAGTCCTATACGTTCACCGCCGCCGAGCGCACCCGCGAGGCCCGGCGGGCGCGCGCCGTCCTGGCCGCCCCGCAGGCGTACGCCACCGCCGGTGACGCACGCTGGCGCGGCTACGTCGCCGGGGTCACGCGCGGCGTGCCCGCCGAGCGGCGCCGAACCGCCGTGAAGTCCCTGGAGACCCTCGTCGCCAACTGGCGCTCCGCGGCAGGGCAGATCAAGCACGACGGCGTGACGCCCTCCATCTCGTACAAGTGGTTCACCGGCGGGCTGTGGGCCTGGGACAGCTGGAAGCAGGCCGTCGGCACCGCCCGCTTCGACCCGGCGTTGGCCGAGTCGCAGATCCGGTCCATGTTCGACTGGCAGATCACCGCCGACGACAAGGACCGACCTCAGGACGCCGGGATGGTCCCCGACGCCGTCTTCTACAACGACCCCGCGCGCGGCGGCGGCAACTGGAACGAACGCAACTCCAAGCCACCGATGGCCAGTTGGTCCGTGTGGGAGGTGTTCCGCAAGAGCGGCGACCGGTCCTTCCTGCGGGAGCTGTATCCGAAACTCGCCGCCTACCAGGCCTGGTGGTACCGCAACCGGGACCACGACCACGACGGCCTCGCCGAGTACGGCGCCACCGTCGACCCCGCCAACGACTCGACCGAGGAGCGCCGGCTCGCCGCCGCCTGGGAGAGCGGCCTGGACAACGCGCCGCGCTTCGACGCGAAACTCGGCACCTCCGTCGTCGCCAACCACGCCGCCGACGGCACACTCCTCGGCTACTCGCTCGACCAGGAGTCCGTCGACCTCAACGCGTATCTCGCCCAGGACCAGGGCTACTTGGCGCGCATCGCCGAGACGCTCGGTCGCCCCGGCGAGGCCGCGAAGTGGCGCGAGAAGTCCGGGGCCACGAACGCCGCCGTGCGCTCCACGATGTACGACCCGGCCGACGGCTGGTTCCACGACATCGCCCTGAAGAGCGGCGCGCCGCTCACCGACCGCGGCCGCGGCATCGAGGGCGCCGTCCCGCTGTGGACGGGCGCGGCCACCAAGGCGCAGGCGGCGCGCGTACGTCAACGCCTCGTCGATCCGGGCGAGTTCGCCACCCACGTGCCGTTCCCGACCGTGTCGAAGGCGTCCCCGTACTTCGAGTCGACGGCCTACTGGCGCGGACCCGTCTGGTTCGACCACGCCTACATCGCGCTGAGCGGGCTGCGCCGCTACGGCTACACCAAGGACGCGGACGAGCTCACCGGCAAGCTCCTCGCCAACAGCAAGGGGCTCACCGGCGACCGCCCGATCCAGGAGAACTACGACCCGCTGACCGGCGCCCCGCTCAACTCCCCGAACTTCAGCTGGTCGGCGTCGTCACTGCTGCCGATCCTTTCCGGGGAGGAGTAGGGCCGGGCACTCACGACGCCGCGTACGTCCAGAAGTCCCGCATGATCTGCGGCGGCGTCGGCCCGGCCATCCCGAGCTGCGTCATCAGCACCGACACCGTGCCGGTCGCCGGTGTGAGGTGGGCGGCCGTGCCGGTGCCGCCCACCCAGCCGTAGCGGCCGGGCACGTTGTAGGGGTGGGTGCGGGTGACGTCGACGGAGCCGCCGAAGCCCCAGCCCTCGCCCTCCGTGAACAGGCCGCTCGCGGCGCGCTGTTCGGCGGTCAGGTGGTCCGTCGTCATCAGGCGCACCGACTCGGCGGAGAGGACGCGGCCGCCGCCCGCGAGCAGCATCCGGGCGAACGCCAGCCAGTCGTCCGCCGTGGAGGCGAGTCCGCCCGCGCCGGAGGGGAACGCGGGCAGACGGCTCCAATCGCCGTCCGGGGCGTCGACGAGCTCGGCGCCGCCGTCGGGCGTGGGCACGTAGCAGCTGGTGAAGCGGGAGCGCTTGGCGGCGGGCACCTCGAAGCCGGTGTCGACCATGCCGAGCGGCTCGAAGATCCGCTCGGCGAGGAAGTCGGGCAGCGAGTTGCTCGTCATCCGCGAGATGAGCACGCCCTGGATGTCCGAGCACGCGTTGTAGAGCCAGACCTCGCCGGGCTGGTACAGCAGCGGCACCCCGGCGAGCGAGGCCAGCCAGGTGTCCGGCTCGGGCACCCGCTGCGGATGGTTCGGGTCCATCAGGGCGAAGAGCGGCTGCACCGCGGGGAACGAGAAGTCCGAGGGGAAGCCCCAGCCGGCCCGGAAGGTGAGGAGGTCCTCGACGGTGATCGGACGGGCGGCCGGGACCACGTCCTCGATCGGGCCCGCCGGATCGCGCACCACGTTCGGCGCCGCCAGTTCGGGGAGCCAGTGCGAGATCGGCGAGTCCAGGGCGATGCGGCGCTCCTCGACGAGCGTCATGAGGGCCGCCGCCACGATCGGCTTGGTGATCGACGCGATCCGGAAGATCGAGTCGCGGGCCATCGGCGTCCCGCCCTCGATGTCGGTGTGGCCGATGGCCGCCACCTCGACCCGGTCGCCGCGGGCCACGAGGCCCACGGCCCCCGGTACGGGTCCCTTCGACACGTGCGGGGTCAGAACGTCGGTCAGGCCGGTGGTCTCGGTCATCGGGCGGTCCTCCAGTGCGTGTGCGATGCGGTGGTTTCCGCGTGAGCGTACAGAGGTGGACCGTCCGGACCGGCTCAACTCATCGGCTCCCCGTCCCAGAGCGTGTCGTGCGTCCGGTGCGCGTCGGTGAGTCCGTTTGTGAAGAAGCGCTCGTAGTACTCGCCCTCCACATGGTGCGCCTGCAGCCAGACCCCCGGCACATGGATGGCGTCCGTGTGCGCGGGGAATCGGCGGTGCGTGGCCAGGATGTACGTACAGATGTCGCGGGCGCACTCGATGACGCGCTCGTCGTACTCGCTGGCCTCGGCGAGATACCGCTGGCCGTAGTCCTCCTTGTAGACACGGGCGAAGACGTCCTTGTCGCCGTACGTGCCGCCGGTGCCGAACTTGGCGTCGACGATCGCGTCGACGGCGTCCGACATGGAGGCGTGCGCGGGCGGGCAGGCGGCGGCGATCAGCGGTTCGCCGGTCGCCGGATCGGCCAAGCGCACCGGGTGCGAGCGCAGGTTGGCGTACTTGGGCAGCGGGACGTGCCAGCGCCACAGGTCGGCGAGGCGCCAGCGCGGCGTGACGAAGGTGAAGCCGAGCATCCTCCCGTACGTCTTCGTGAACTTGGGGTCGCCCAGCGCGATCGCCGGATTGATCGACGCGTGGATCCAGGCGCCGAGGCCCATCGCCTCCGCCGTCAGCATCACCGTCTGGAGCAGCAGATCCGCCTCGATCTGGGTGCGCATCGGGCCCAGCGCGCCCAGCGGCAGCTTCAGGTCCTTGTTGAGGAACCCGTTGTCGAGCCACTTCTTGACGCCCGCCGGACGGTAGAGGTTCCGGTCGTCGACGAGCGTCGGGCGCGCCCCGTCCGGCTGGGTGAGCAGGTACATCAGGGCGTTGATGTACTGGTGCGAGAGGTCGACGACCGGGAACAGGACGGTCGTTCCCGGCTGGTTGGACAGGAAGCGGTTCGAGTCCAGATAGGCCGGGAAGTCGCGCAGGCCCTCGGCGACGTCCAGGCGGTGGTCGAGGACCTTCACCTTCGCCTGCCGGGCCCGCTCCACCAACGTCGGCGCGTCGAAGGGCTCTTGAGGTGCGGGCGGCAGCTTGCGCAGGAAGTACGTACCGCTGTCGTTGATCAGGAAGAAGTACGTGCCCTGCGCGTTGTCGGGGCTGCCGGCGGTGCGGCCCGTCATGGTCAGGTTCGGCTTGGACATGATGGGCTTGCCGTCGCGCGGGTCCTCGAAGGGGCGGTCCGGCATCGTCAGGCCCGTCGAGCCGGTGACGGCGATGAGCAGTGCCTCCTCCAGCTCGCTCAGCGGCTGCGGCTCGTGTTTCGAGCTGTAACTCATGGATCCGGCCGGAACCGAGGCGCCGCGGGAGACCCGGTGGGTGCGGCGGCGCCAGATGGTCTTCAGAAGCGGGCGCGCGAGCAGGTCGTCGAGGCCCTGGTGACCCGAGGAAAGGCCCTGGTTGCCCGAAGAGGGGCTCTGGTGACCCGAGTTGGTGTCAGCCATGCTCGCCACCGTTCTCCGCAGGCGCCACCGGACGCCACGGCGCGAACGCGCTCGCGTCGCGCGGCAGCAGGCTCGCGAGGTCCGGGCAGTGCCGCAGGATCACGGACTTCATGCCGCCCTTCTCCACCCAGTCCATGCCGAGCGGCGTGTAGACCTCCGGGCGGTAGTCGACGGTGAGGAAGCGGTCGCTCTGCAGCCGCCGCGTCGCCATCAGGATGAAGATGCGGAACGCGGTGTCGGAGAAGCCGAAGCCGGTGGGCGGGTTCTCCGCGAACAGGCCGACGACCGTGTCGATCTCGTCGACGTCCCGGTACACCTCCTTGAGGCGCGCGAGGGTCTCCGGCTCCTGCGTGAGGTCCTCGAAGCGGCGGATGCGCTCCTTGTGCAGGCCCGCGCGGAAGTCGTTGTAGCGGGGCACACCGCGCCTGCGGGTACGCACCAGGTCGACGACCGACAGGTCGATGATCTCGCCCTCGCGCTGGAACTGTGTAAGGGACGTCGGGTAGTTGTGCAGCGTGATCGCGCCGGGGTGCGCGATGCCGAACGAGTAGAGGGTGTCCGCCAGACCCGTCTTGCGTATCTGGCTCTCGGCGGCGGCGCCCTGGATGTCGTTGAAGCCGAGCGTTTCGAGGCGCTGCCCGAAGCGGTGCTCGCGCAGCTCGTAGTCGTCGGGGATCAACGGGTGCATCCGGTAGACCGTGACGAAGTCCTCGGTCAGCGAGTACGGGGCGCCGTGGTGGTCCGGCATCGTCTTCGGGATGCCGGTCAGGGAGTGCGATTCGAGGAGCCACAGGCCCAGCTGGTTCAGCCAATTCCTGGGTGGGCCCTCCCAGTTGGTGCGCAGGCCGATGTCGATGGCCTTCGTCGCGAGGATCGCCGGCGTCCACTCCACCGTGTGAATCTTCGCGATGAGCGCGGAGACGACGAGCCGCGCCGTGTGGTAGATCCGCTCCTCGCTCATCGACGGGTACTCGGCGCGCAGCGCGTCGCACACCGCGTTGTGCTCGCGGGCGAACAGGGTGTGCATGGAGCTGAGCCCCATCCACCAGTTGTCCTTGAACCCGGTGATCGGGATGCCGGTCCGGTCGATCGGGATGTGCCCGCCGTCCAGCAACAGTCGCGCCCCGCCCTCGGGTTCGCGCAGCTGCTTCGCGGTCTGCTCGTCGCCGCCGTACACCTCGGAGCCGTCCCACCAGTGCGATGCGGTGTTCCCGAAGAGGATCGGCGGCTCGTCGCCGGGCAGCACGATTCCCTCGTTCTCGGCGAACCGCATCACGCTCTCCTGGGGCCCGCCAGGCGTGTTGACCCACGTCCCGCCGCCCGGCGGCAGCGGCACCTCGACCGCCTTGTCGCCCGGCTTGTAGCGGCGGTGGTTGACCCAGTCGTGCACCTGGAACTGGATCCAGGCCGCCGCCAGGATGTTCAGCGACGTCGCCGGGACGAAGCTGTCGCGCGCCAGCAGACTGCGGCTGACCGTCACCGGGTTCGGGGTGTCGAAGAGGTCGGGCCGGAGCACCGGCTTGAGGTTGCGGCCGAACGCGGCGCCCACCGCGCCCATCTGAGGCTCCGACAGGTCGTTGTACGTGCCGTCGTAGGAGCGCTCGGTGCGCAGCCGCTCGTCGACCGGAACGGGTACCGGCTCGGCCTTCGGCGGGGCCTCCTGCACATCGGTGTCGATCAGGTTCAGCTTGCGCAGCACCTTCCGCAGGAACACCAGGTTGAGCAGGCTCAGGTCGACCGGCAGCCGGTGCCACGGCACGTACCGGTTCAGGGCACGGAAGGCGAGGCCTACGGGAGCGCCGAGGATCCGGTTCCTGAGCGGCTCGTGCGGGGTGAAGCGAGTGCCGTGGCGCTGCGCGCTGCTCGCCTTGTATGCCGCCTTGCGGGCCCGGTTGAGGTTGCCCAGCGGGCGGAAGTCGTCCGTGGTGTACCACGGGTTGAAGGAGAGCTCCTCGATCCGCCGGGCCGCCGAACGGGCCTCGGCCGTCGTGATGTCCTGGCTCGGTATGGTCAGGCGGGCCACGGGGATCGGCGGGGTGATCGCCTCCTTCCACTCCACGGAGCAGTCCTCGACGGGGGTGCGCCGCTCGTCGACGTAGCGCTGCACGCACAGGTCGAAGGCGACGTCGCCGCGGGCGAGCCGACGCGCGAGCTCCCGGTGCAGGAAGTTCGGATCGCGGCGGTCGGGGCGGGGTTCGGGGCCGCCGCCCACGGCGGGCCGCAGCAGGAAGCGGACCGGGCCCGCCTCGCTCCACAGCATCGCGCCGCGGCTCCAATAGGTCTCGCGGGCAAGGCTGTTGACGGTGTGCCGGGTTGCGGCCTGGACGTTGCGGCGCATCCGGTTCGCGGTGCCGAGGCCGACCGCGACCGGCAGCTTCACGAGGAGGCCGAACGCCTTCTGCAGCGGATTGCGGGCCCCGGCCAGCGCCTTGGCGAACGCCACGAACTCGCGGGCGTCGCGGGCGTGCGACACCGGGAAACCGGTCGCGAGCAGATCGTGGCTCTGCTCGGCCGACACTTTTACGCGCACGGCGATGCCGTGCAGGTCTGGCGCCCCGTCGGGGCCGCGCATGCCGCTCGCGTTGGAGAGCCGCACGGTCGCCGGATACTCGGCGCCGGGCTGGGCGAGGCCGCCGCGCAGCGCGGCCGGAAGGTCGTCGTTGAACCGCAGGCGGGCGTTCTCCACGCCGAGCGCGGCCTTGGCGTGGAAGGCGCGCTCGAAGCCCTGGGCGCCACTGGCCCGCCGGTTCGCGACCTGAACCTTCATGATCTCGCGCGCGAGGCGTTCGAACACGAGGCGTTCGGCCTCGGGACTGCCGCCCTCGTACCGCTCGTACTGTGGCTGACGTTCGTTCTCGGCCATCATTGCCGTCCCTGTCGAAGGTGCGTGGGGAAGGTACGTTCAGGGGGAGGGGCAGCGACGCTATCGGCGCCCTCGGACCTGCCACAGCGACCGATCCCGCCATGTACGCGCGCGCGAACTCCCGTACGGCCAGGGGGATTTGCGCCTGTCAGCGACCGGTCGGTACCAGGTGGGTCAGCACCGCGCGCCGCCCGCCCCACACCCGCCTCACCCGCAGGTCCCGCACATGGCCGTTTCACGACGCCTTGACGCGGTCGTGCGCCGATGGTGTGCTGCACAGCCCCCGCTACGGGAGGTGTCATGCGGCACGCGATCGTGCAAGGACCCGCCTTCGCGGACCTGCGCCCCCTCAAGGAGGCCACGTTCGTCGAGCCGGGCAGAACCACCTTTCCCGTCCACCCGGAACTGCCCCGCCTGCTCAGCGACGACAAGGAGCACCCCGATCCGGCGGGCGTGCTTCCGCACACCATGGCGACCCTTGCGGCGTACGCGTACGCCGGTTACGAGCAGGGTGGCGACGCGGAGACCGTCGCGATGATGGCGACGCGGCTCGGCCTGGAACGCAACCGCGTCCGCGTCTTCGAGCAGCGCGTCGACGCGCTCTACATCGCCTCCGCCGCCTACCTGATCCAGGACGAGGACCGCCGGATCGCGATCCTCTGCTACCGGGGCACCCAACCCGAGGACATCATCAGCATCCTCACGGACGCCGACGTCCGCCCGGAGACCCTCGCCGTCGACCTCGACGGCCGCGAATACGCGGTGCACGCCGGCTTCTACCGCAACATGCGCGCCACCCGCTACCTCATCCTCCAGTCCCTGGAGCGCGCTGTGCGCGGCGAGTCCATCGACCCCGACGAGCCGGGCACCCGCGGCCCCGGCCTCGAAGCGCTCTACATCACCGGGCACAGCCTCGGCGCGGCCATGGCGGCCCTGATGGCGGTCACCCTCGTCCACGAGCCCCGCTACGCGCACATCGCCCGCCTGCTGCGCGCCGTATACACCTTCGGGCAGCCCATGATCGGCGGCCCGGACCTGGCGCGCGCCTGCGCGGACACCGTCGACAGCAACGGCACCCACCTCCTGCGTGACCGGCTCCTGCGCTACATCTACGACCGCGATGTGGTGCCCGCGCTGCCGCCGCGCCCCGTCGGCCCCTACGCCCCGTTCGGCCGCGAGTTCCACTTCCGCAGGCCGCGCAGCGCGGTCGACGCGGCGTTCACGGCCGCGGCCGACGCGGCGGCCGAGGCGGCATCCTTCCCAGGCGACCTCCTCACCGGCACGAACCCGCTGCGACGGCTGCGCCGCATGACGGCGATCCCCGGCCGCGCCCGCGAGGAGGGCTGGGTCGAGCGGCTCGAACCCGCCCTGCCCTACGCCCAGATGGACAGCCTCGCGGGCCTCGCGGTCGTGGCCCCCCTCGCCTTCTTCGCGGCCCGCCTCGCCCTGACGCGGACGCTCCCGTTCAAGTACTCCTTCGACGATCACGGCCCGGCGCACTACGTCAACGCGCTTGCACCGCCTGGTGTGTTGAGCGAGTACGGGGACGTGCGCTGACCTTACGAAGGGCCGAAGCGCTCCGAGGTGTTACGCCATCTGTCGCCGCACCAACTCGTGCAGCCGCCCACCCGTGTCCCTCAACAGCTCCTCCGGGGAGCCCTGTTGCACGACCCGGCCCGCCGACATCACGATCACCCGGTCCGCGTCCATGACCGTCGACAGACGGTGTGCGATGACGACCCGCGACGCCCGGAGGGCCTTCGTGCTGTCGATGACGATGCGCTGCGTCTCGTTGTCGAGCGCGCTCGTCGCCTCGTCGAAGAAGAGAATGCGCGGGCGGCGGATCAGCGCCTGCGCGATCATCAGGCGCTGGCGCTGGCCGCCGGAGACCGCGCCGCCGCCCGAGATCATCGTGTGCAGGCCCATCGGCATCCGTTTGATGTCCTCGGCGAGGCCCGCCATCTCGGCCGCCGCCATCGCCTCCTCCTGCGTGAAGGCCTCGGCGCCGCAGATGCAGTCGAGGATCGACCCGCTCAGTGGCTGGGCGTTCTGCAGGACGACGCCGCACTGGCGCCGCACCGCCGCCTGGTCGAGCGCCGAGAGGTCCTGGCCGTCGTACAGGACGCTGCCGGAGGCCGGGGCGTCGAAGCCGATCAGCAGGCGCAGCAGCGTGGACTTGCCGCAGCCGCTCTCGCCGACCACCGCCACGAACTCGCCCGGCCGGATGGACACGTTCACGTCGTCGAGGACCAGCGGGCCGTCGTCGGTGTAGCGGAAGGAGACGCCCCGCGCGTCGAGCGCGCCGGTCAGCTCGCCCGGCTGCGTCGCCGCCTCGCGGACCTCGGGCTTCTCGTCGAGCACCGGCTTGATCTGCTCGAACATCGGCAGGACCGCGGCCGCCGAGATCAGCGCGCCGGTCAGCTGCGTCACCGACGTCAGGAGCATCGTCACCGACGTGTTGAACGTGAGGAAGGACGCCGCCGACATGGAGCCGCGGGCCGGCCCCGCGAGCAGCATGAACATCACGAGGGAGCACAGCGGGAGGTAGACCGAGTTGAGGACCGTCGTCGCGTTCTTGATGCGGCCGGCCCTGCGTTGCAGCTCGCGGGTGCGCGCGAACTCCTTCGCCCACGCCGCGTACGCGAAGCTCTCCGCGCCCGCGACCCGCAGCTTCGGCAGCCCGCGCAGCGTCTGGAACGCCTGGTTGTTGAGCTTGTTGCCGAGCTTCACCAGGCGGCGCTGCCAGCGCAGTTCGAGCAGCCCGAGGGTGAGGAAGACGGCCGCGACGAGGACCAGCATGCCGAGGGCCGCCATCGCCAGCGGGACGCTGTAAAGGAGGAGCATGACGAAGTTCATCGCGCCGACCGTCGTCGACTGGACGACGATCGGGCCCACGCCGGACAGCAAGCGCCTGATCGAGCTGATGCCCATCGCCGCGCTCGCCAGCTCACCCGTCGAGCGGGAGGCGAAGAAGCGGGTCGGCAGCCTCAACAGCCGGTCCCAGACGGCCGGTTGGAGGACGCTCTCCACTCTTCCCTCGATGCGCAGCACCGTGAGGTTCTGGAGCAGCATGAACGCCGCCGTCACGACACTGGTGACCACGACCGCGAGCGAGACCTGCGCGATCAGGCTGGTCTGCGCGTTCGGGACGTACGTGCCGAGGACCTGGCCGGTCGCGACGGGGACGAGCGCGCCGAGGACCACCGTGACCAGGCCCGCGAGCAGCAGCCTGCGGATGTCCTTCGTCATCGACTGCATGCTGAAGCGCACCAGCCTGAGTGGGGTCAGATCGCCGTCGGGGAGCGGGCGGTAGAGCATGATCGCCCGCTCTTCGAAGTCCTCCGCGTTGTCCTCGTCGACGCGGATACGCCGGTCGCCCGCCGGGTTCACGGTCTCGTAGCCGCCGCGCCGCCACAGCAGTGCGACCGGGGCGCCGGACGAGGCCCGGTAGCCGACCAGCGGGCCCGCGTCGCGGCGCCACCAGTCCCCGGCGAGGCGTACGGGACGGGTGCGAAGACGGGAGGCCGTGGCGAGTTGTTCGACCGGGTCGAGGCGGTCGCTGACCGCGCCCACGTGGTCGGGGTCGACGAGCCGGATCCCGGCCGCGTCCGCGACGACCTTGCAGGCCGCGTACGTGGCGTCGGCGCCCGCGTCGTGGGAGCCCCGGCGGCCGCGCTTGGTGCCCATGGACGCGAGCAGCGTGCGGTCGGCCTGCTCGCGGACGGCCTCGCCCGCGCGGATGCCCGCCGCCGCGCGGTCCTCGTGCGCGCTCTCCAGGCGCTCGATCCAGCGGTCGAGCGTGGAGAGCAGCCGCCACTGCTGGTTGACCATGCTCTGCCACAGGCCGGTGTCGACCAGCAGATCGGACGCCGCGTCCGCCGCGTAGGCGGACCCGTACTGCACGCTGCCGGGAGCGAGTTGGGGCCACAGCACGTCGTCGTCGCCGACGAGGGAGTCCTCGACCGTACGGCTCTCCAACGGCGCCTCGAAGAGGACCTGCTGCCCGCGGCCCACACCGAGCGCGAAGGCCTCCTCCAGCAGACTCCACCCGTACGAACCGTCGTAGGCGGGCGGCGCGTACGGCAGTTCGCGCAGCGGTATGCGGCGCACCTGGCAGCCGGACAGCGGCCGCCCCACGAGCGTGTGCTGCGTGCCCTCGACCGGGCCGAGCAGCAGCGTGCCCGGCTCCAGGCGGCCCAGGAAGTGCCAGTGCCCCTGGCTGTGCGCGTCGACCGCGAACAGGTCGAGCGCGCCGCCCGCCACGAGCCACAGCACGTGCGGGCCCTCGAGCGGCAGGTTGCGCAGATCGGTGCAGTCGACGGGGGCGCCGAGGCCGCCGAAGGCCGCCACCACTTGGTCGGAGGACGTGAACTCCGTTTGCGCGTCGGTCATCTCAGTGCTCCTTGACCAGCTCGGCGTACGGCCCGCCGGCCCGCACCAGATGCTCGTGGCGGCCCCGCTCGACGACCTGCCCGTGGTCGAGGACCACGATCTCGTCGCTGTCGCGGACCGTGCTGAGGCGGTGCGCGATGACGACGCAGGCGCAGCCGCGCCGCCGGATGTTGTCCATGACGGTCTGCTCGGTCTCCGCGTCGAGCGCGCTGGTCACCTCGTCGAGCACGAGGATCGAGGGCCGCCGCACAAGGGCTCGCGCGATTTCGAGCCGTTGCCGCTGACCGCCGGAGAAGTTCCGGCCGTCCTGCTCGACCCGGCCGCGCACACCCCCGGGGCGGCGCGCCACCACGTCGTACAGGCACGCGTCGCGCAGCGCCTCCTCCACGGCCTCGTCGGAGATCGACGGGTCCCACAGCGCGACGTTGTCGCGGACCGTGCCCTCGAAGAGGAACACGTCCTGGTCGACGAAGGAGACGGAGGCCGCGAGCGCGCCGCGCGGGATGTCGTCCAGGCGCCGGTCGTCGATCCGGATGACGCCCTCCCACGGCGCGTACAGGCCGGAGATCAGGCGCGAGACCGTCGACTTGCCGCTGCCCGAACCGCCCACCAGAGCGACTTGCTGTCCGGGCCCCACCGTCAGGGAGAAGCCGGACAGGAGGGGCTTGTCGAGCGGGCTGTAGCCGAACGTGATGCCATCCAGCTCGATGTGGCCGCGCAGTCGGCGCGTGCTCTGCACCTGCTCGGGGCGCGCGTACAGCTGGTCGACGGGGAAGTTCTCCACGTCCTTCAGGCGCGCCACGTCGGCCGCGAAGTCCTGGATGCGGCCCGCGACACTGTTCAGCCGGGTCAGCGGCGTGGTGAAGCGGGTCATGAGTGTCTGAAAGGCGACAAGGAGACCCACCGACAAATGGCCCTCGACCGCCCGCATGCCGCCGATCCAAAGGATCAGCGCGCTGTTGAGGGTCGCGAGGGCCGGCGCGACGATGCCGAGCCACGCGCTCGGCACCCCGAGCTTCTGCTGCTCCTCGAGCGTGGTCGCGTGCTGGCCCGCCCACCGCCGGAAGTAGCCGTTCTCGCCGCCGGTCGCCTTCATCGTCTCGATGAGCTGAAGGCCCGTGTACGAGGTGTTGGTGAGCCGCGCCGTGTCCGCGCGCAGCTTCTGCGTGCCCGTCGCCCGCAGTCGTACGACCACCCGCATCGCCACCACGTTCAGCAGCGCGATCCCGACGCCGACCGCCGTGAGCTGCGGATCGTAGGAGTACAGCAGCGCCGCGTACAGCAGCACCACGATCCCGTCGACGCCCGCCGCCGTCAGGTCGCGGGCCAGGGTCTCGGCGACCGCGTCGTTCGACTGGAGGCGCTGCACCAGGTCGGCCGGACTGCGCTGCGAGAAGAACGTGACGGGCAGGCGCAGCAGATGCCCGAAGAAGCGGGCGCTGCTCAGCGTCGAGGAGATGATGCGGCCGTGCAGCAGGTTCGTCTGCTGCAACCACGTGAGTACGGCGGTCAGCGCCACCATCGCGCCCATCGACGCGAACAGCGCGCCGAGCAGCGACGTCTGGTCGCCGATGAGGAACAGGTCGATGTACGTCTTGCTGAGCGCGGGCACCGCCGCGCCCACGCCGACCAGCAGCAGGCTCGCGAGCAGCGCGAGGAGCATCGTGCCGGTGGTGCCGCGCAGCCGTGCGGGCAGCGCCGTCATGATGCCCGGCTTGCGCCCGCCCGTACGGAAGCCGTCGCCCGGCTCCAGGACGAGGACGACACCCGTGAAGCTCGTGTCGAAGTCCTCCATCGGCACGAAGCGGCGGCCCTTGTCGGGGTCGTTGATGTGCACGCCGCGGCGGCCGAAGCGGCGGCCCATGCCGTCGTAGACGACGTAGTGGTTGAACTCCCAGAACAGGATCGCCGGGCCCTGCACCTCGGCGAGCGCGGCCGGTTCCATCTGCATGCCCTTGGCGGTCATGCCGTAACTGCGGGCCGCCTTGAGGAGGTTCGAGGCGCGCGAGCCGTCCCGCGAGACGCCGCACGCGATGCGCAGCTCCTCCAGCGGGACGTGCCGGCCGTGGTACGCGAGGATCATCGCGAGCGCCGCGGCGCCGCACTCGACGGCCTCCATCTGGAGCACGGTGGGCGTGCGCACTTTCTTGCCGGGCTTCTTCGGCGGAGGAGCGGGGCGCGAGCGGCGGCGGTCCGGGCGGTGGCCCGCGGGCGGCAGGGAGGTCGTGGTCACGGCTTCAGCCAATCCATCGGGCGCTGATCGGCGAGGTGTACGGAGCCGGACGCGAGAGTCATGGAAGCGAGCGGATAGGGCGGGCCGCCCTCGGACGACCAGGCGTACCCGGACTTCGTGTCCGCCTTCTTGAGTTCCACCAGGACCGGGACCCGGGCCCCGCCCTTCGTGAACCCGCCGGCCAGCGAGCTGTCCCCGATGAAGTCGGTGACCTGCCGCTTCGTCTGGGCGGCGCGGCCGACCGCCTTCACGGTCCCGCGCAGCACGCCGTACTGCTGCGCCTGCGGCACGTTCAGGTCGACGTCGGCGCCCGCGTCCACGGTGCCGGCGCCGGTGGCGGGCACGTACAGCATCGCGAGCAGCGGATCGCGCGTCGAACCGGTCTTCTCCACCGTCGCCACGTCGGAGCCGGTCGTGACGACCGAGCCGATCCGCGCGACGAGCGCCGTGACCCGGCCGGCGTCGATGGCCCGCACGGCCCGGTTGCCCTGCGCGGTCCGCACCTTGAGGATCGGCGCGCCCGCGCGCACCCGCTGGCCCTCCTTCACGTACAGGCCGGTGACCTGCCCGGTGACGGGGGTCTGCAGGACGTAGCTGCCCTGCGCGTACGTGAGGATGCCGTCCGCCTTGAGCGTCGATGACACCGAGCCGGTGACGGCCCAGACGCAGGCGGCGACCATCACGACGACGGTGACGGCGAGTACGAGCAGTCCCTGCGGCCGCGCGAGGCGCACCGGCAGATCGAGCTCCTCCGGCGACTGCAGTTTGGACAGGGCCTGTTGGCGGAACTGCACGGGGTCTTTCCCTTACCTAGCTTCCTTGCCGGGCCGAACCGAAAGGGCCCAGAGGGGCCGGTGCCCGGACGCCCCGAAAGCCCCGGGACCGGTGGGTCCCGAGGCTTGGGGTGCGCCACCCGTCAGGAGGTGGCGCGGGGATCCCGAGGGATCGAATCCGACTCAGAGGCCGGAGGTCAGGCCGCCGGCCAGACCGGTGACGGCGCCGGCGTTGACGCCGGTGAGGCCCTCGACCGTGTTGGTCACGGAGGAGACGGTGCCGGCGACCGGGGCGATGCCCTCGACCGTGCCGGTGACCTGGCCGACGAGGCCGCCGACGAGACCGCCGGAGACGTTGTCGAGGTCGGCGTCCGAGATCTCAACGGTCTCAATGTGGTTGCTCATGGTGAGCCGCCCTTCTCATGGGGGGATGTCCTGGTATTTCAAATACGCGGGGCGCGCTGGAAATCGGTGGCTGCGAATCCCTGCGGCCATCATGCGATGCGGAGGATCAAAGCATGTTGACGCGTCGCACAGCTAATCCGATCGGGTCCATTCCGGGGGGATCGGCGAGGCCAATTACCTTCGTGTGCCGGGGTGTTCACAGCCGACTGGCATGTCCTTCACATTCTTCACGGAGAGGATTGTGAACGCCCGGTGTCGCAGAACAGCAAAGGGGGACAGGCGGGCACTAATGGCGTGCGGTGGTTGTATGGGCCAATATTTATTTGCGAAGCTCCGTGACTGCCCTGCGCATTCGGTGTGCAGGTTTCTGGCACGCGACCGCGGCGGCGGTCAGGACGGCCGGCGGCGCGAACCCCCACGGCGGGAAAGCCTCCCGCACCGCTACGGCGCAGGCCGCGCCGCCGACCACGGCCAACAACCGGCCGGTCACCCACAGTTGCTCCCGGCCGCGCCCCGACCCGTCCGCCACCCCGGTCACGAGCGTCGTCAGCGTCCCCGTGAAATAGGTCGTGGGCGCGGCCCCGCCCCCCGCCGCAACCATCGCGGCCGACTGCCCGCCCATCGCGAGCGCGGCCACGACGAGCAGCGCGGTCCGCCACACCCCGACCGGGTCCCCGTCGAGCACACCGCCCACCACCGCGACGAAGCCGAGCAACACGCACTGCGCGGCGAGGCAGGCGACGACGCGGCCCGGCCACCCTGTCGCCCGCGCCTCGCGAACGCCCCGGCACGCGAGGGCGGTCGCCGCGGCCCCCACCGCGTACCCGCCGAGCGCGTACAGCGGCGCGGCCACGTCGTGCCCCGAACCCGGGCCCGCCGAGATGCCGAGCAGCACGAGGTTCCCGGTCATCACGCCCGCGAACACGGTGCCGAGGGCCGTGAACGCGAGCGCGTCCACGGACCCGGAGGCACCGGCGAGCAGAACCAGGGACATTTGGGCGCGTTTGTTCATGCCTGAGACGGTAGGCGCGGAAACCGTTTCGAAACGCTCAGCCGTCGGCGCGTCGCGCGGTCGCGCTCGCGCCGGGCTCCAGGTCCAGCGGCACGAAGTCGAAGCCCTCCCACAGCAGCCGGGAGGCCTCCTCCGGGTACGGGGCCGTGCGCGAGGGTGCGTCGAAGACGCGGGTCGCCCGCTCGCCGGCGGTGAACGGCGCCCACCCCGGGGCCCCGTCCTTCGCGAACGCGGTCCACGCGGCGCCCATCTCTCGCGACAACTCCACGGCCCTGTCCGGGAGTTGACCGCCGAGGAAGAGGCCGGCGAAGGCGGAGTCGAGCGTGCCGAAGACGAGCGGCACGTCCAGCGCGTGACAGGCGCCCATCGCGCCGCCCGCGCCGGGAGCCTCCCAGCACAGCTCGTACGCGTACGCGGTCCCGCCGCCCGCCGCGTGGGCCTCGGCCAGGCGCAGCGACGGCATCCGGAACAGCCAGTCGGACATGACGAGTTCGTGCAGCCGGACCGGGTCCGCGGACGGGTACGCCGCCCGGTAGCCTGCCTCGGCGCCGGGTCCCGGACCGAACCGCAGCAGCGCCTCGACCGCCTCCTCCCCGGTCGTCTTCCCGTACCGGCCCGCCATGATGGTGAACAGCCGGAACTCGTCCCGGTTGTGCCCGACGAGCAGCTCGACGTCGCGCGCGGCGCCGCCCGCGAGCGCCTCCCACGGCGTGGTGGGCAGCACCTCGCCGTCGACCACCGGCGAGAACGGGGTGGAGGTGTGGGCGACGCGGCCCCAGCGGTCCGCGTACTCGGGCAGCACGCGGATCAGGTCGTCCGTGGCGTCGCGCAACGCCTTCGGCGCGCACGCGGCGAGTTCGGCGGCCCCCGCGCCCGGCACCCCGAGCCGCTCCGCGATCCGCGCGCCGATGTCACGCGCGAGGTCGAGCGTGAAGAACGTGCCCGGCACGCTCTGCGCCACCGCACGCCGGAACAGGCCCGCCGCCGAAGGCATTGCGAGCAGCGACGCCACCGAGCCCGCGCCCGCCGACTCCCCGAAGACGGTGACCTGGGCCGGGTCGCCGCCGAACGCCGCGATGTTCTCCCGCACCCAGCGCAGCGCCGCCACCTGGTCGAGCAGGCCCCGGTTGGCGGGCGCCCCGTCGAAGACGCCGAAACCCTCGGCGCCGACACGGTAGTTGAGGGTCACGACGACCGCGCCGCGGCCGGCGAGCGCGGAGCCGTCGTAGTGCGGCCCGTCGGTGGAGCCGGTGACGTACGCCCCTCCGTACACATAGACCAGCACGGGCAGGCCCGCGGCGCCGAGCTCGGGCGACCACACGTTGACGGTCAGCCAGTCCTCGCCCTCGGGGACCGGGCCGCCCGCGAGTCCACCCGCGAGGGACTGCGGGGGCGGCGGGCCGAAGTCGAACGCGTCCCGCACACCGTCCCACGGCAGCGCCGGTTCCGGGGCCGCCAAGTGTATTGGCCCGACCGGTGGTTGGGCGTAGGGGATGCCGCGGAAGACGCTCAGCGCTCCCTGCGCGAGCCCGCGGACCGGGCCCGATGAGGTGCGTATCGGCGCGGTGGGGGTGGCGTCGGTCATGCGTGTCCTCCCTAGTGGCTCACCTGGTGCCCGACAGGTCGTCGAAGCGCTTCGACGACCCTTCTGGACAGGCACCCTGCGCAAATCATAGGGTCGGCATGCCGAACGACGGGCGGCTCCCGCCCACCCCCCTCGGACCCGGCTTCAGGAGAACGACATGGTCACCCTCGCAGAGGTCGCCAGGCATGCCGGAGTCTCGGCGAGCACCGTGAGCTACGTCCTCAGCGGCAAGCGGTCCATCTCGGCGGCCACCCGCGAGCGCGTCGAGACGAGCGTGCGCAAGCTCGGCTACCACCCCAACGCGGGGGCCCGCGCCCTCGCCAGCAGCAAGTCCAACATCATCGCGCTGATGGTGCCGCTGCGCACCGACATGTACGTACCCGTGATCATGGAGATCGCGACGGCGGTCGCCACCGCCGCCCGCACCCACGGCTTCGACATCCTGCTGCTCACCGGCGAGGAGGGCGCCCAGGCCGTGCGCCGCATCGAGGGCAGCGCGCTGGCGGACGCCGTGATCGTCATGGACATCGAGCTGGACGACGAGCGGCTGCCGCTCCTGCGCACCGCGAGCCGTCCCGCCGTCCTCATCGGCCTGCCCGCCGACACCACAGGACTCAACTGCGTGGACCTGGACTTCGCCGCCGCGGGCGCGGTGTGCGCCGAACACCTGGCGGGCCTCGGGCACCGCGAGATCGCTGTCATCGGCGAGGCCGCCGCCGTCTACGAGCGCCGCACCGGCTTCGCCGAGCGCACCCTGACGGGCCTGCGCGGGCGCAGCGCCGAACTCGGCCTGCGGCTCCTGCACCGCCCCTGCGAGGGCAGTTACGCCTCGGTGTCGGCAACGTTGTCGCGGATCTTCGACGAGCGCCCCGGCACCAGCGCGTTCGTCGTCCAGAACGAGGCCGCCACCGACCCGCTGCTCGCCCTGCTGCGGCAGTCCGGGCGCGCGGTCCCCGAGGACGTGTCGGTCGTCGCCGTCTGCCCCGAGCAGGTCGCGCGGCATGCGTCGGTGCCGCTCACCTCGGTCGCCGTGCCCGCGCAGGAGATGGGGCGGCGCGCGGTGGAGCAGGTCGTCGCGCAGATCGAGGGCCGCGGCTCGGCGGAGGAAGTCGTGCTGCTGGCGCCCGAGTTGACGGTCAGGGAAAGCGCGGCACAGGCGCCGCCCGCCGGTTAGGATCGGCACATCCGGTCCTGAAGCGTCAGGAAAGCCTCAGAAAGTGAGCGTGCCTGTGCAGCCGACGTACGTCCTCGTCCATGGAGCATTCGCCAACTCCTTCTCCTTCGCGCCGCTCCAGGCGGAACTCGGCCTGCTCGGACACCGCTCGGTCGCCGTCGACCTGCCGGGACACGGCTTCGCCGCGACCTACCCGGCCGCGTACCAGTCCCCGCAGGACCCGGCGGGTCTCGCGTCAATTCCCGGTTCCATCAAGGGAGTCACCCTCGCCGACAACGCCGAGCACGTGATCCGCGTCCTGGAACGGGCCAAGGAGAACGGCCCGGTCATCCTCGTCTCGCACAGCCGCGGCGGCGTCACCGCCACGGCCGCCGCCAACCGGCGCCCCGACCTCATCGATCACATCGTCTACGTCGCCTCCTGGTGCCCGGTCGACCTCAGCGTGGGCGACTACCACGCCGAACCGGAGATGGCCTCGGTCGACGTCGCCGCGCTCGGCCTCGCCATGGCGGGCGACCCGGCCGAACTCGGCCTGCTGCGCGTCAACTTCCGCACCGCCGACGAGAAGGCGCTCGACGCATTCAGGTCGGCCTTCTTCGCCGACGGAACCGACGACGAGTTCCGTACGTTCCTCAACACCTTCCAGCCCGACGAGAACCTCGACGTCGGCACCGGAGACGACCGCGCGCAGGCCGAGACGTGGGGCCGCATCCCGAAGACGTACGTCCGTCTCTCGCGTGACACCAGCCTGCCGCCCGCCCTCCAGGACCGGCTGATCCGCGAGGGCGACGCACTGACCCCGGACAACCCCTTCCGCGTCCGCACCATCGACAGCAGCCACCTGAAGTGGCTGGTCGACCCGGCGCCGGCGGCGCGGGTGCTGGGCGAGCTCGCCGCGCTGCTGTAACTACCGCGTGGGCAGGCTGAGTTCGCGCTCCACACCCGCGTCCAGACGGATCCGCCCCGCGTCGCCCGCAGGGGTCTTGAGCTCCACGTCCGCGTCCCGGTGCGGCCGGACGAGGGCCGTGCAGGTGCCGCTGCCCCACCGCAGATCCACCCGCGCGCCGAACCGCGTGCGCAGGCCCCGTAGTGCTCCCCGCCGCCAGTCGGCGGGGAGTGCGGGCAGCAGCACCAGGCGCTCGGGCGTGGACTGGAGGAGGGCCTCCGTGATCAGCGCGGGCAGGGTGTGCGCGGCGTCCGCGTTGTAGACGTCGCGGCGCGGGTAGTGCGCACTCATCAGTGATGTGTGGAAATAGTCGCTGGTCAGGACGCGCCGCAGGCAGTCGGTGACGCGGGGCGCGTCGCGCAGCCGGGCCGCGATCAGGGCGTGGTGCAGATGCCCGTGCGCGGAGTCGTTCTCGGCGCCGCGCAGTTCGAGCGCCCGGCGCGCCGCCTTCGCCAAGTCCGGGGTGTCGTACGGGTTGATGTCGTGGTGCGGCCACACCGGGTACAGGTGGCTGAGGTGCCGGTGGTCGTAAGCGTCGTCGAGGCCCGGCCACGCCCACTCGGCCAGCGCCCCGTCCTCGTTGACCCGGTAGTCGGGGAGCCGGTCGGCGAGTGCGGCCCAGCGGTCGCCGTCCGGGCCCGGGTGCCAGGCGGCGGCGGTGCGCAGCGCGTGCCGGGCCGCCGCGATGTCCATGGTGGCGTTGACGGTGCCCCAGCTCGCGTTCGCGGGCCGGTTCTCCGGTGAGTAGGAGGGCACGATCGCGATCCGCCCGTCGGGGCCAGTCCGCGTGAGGAAGTCCTCGTAGAACACGGCGAGTTCGGTGACGGCGGCCGCGAGCCATGTGAGTCGCTCGCCGGTGGCCTCGGCCTGTTCGATGAGCGGTTCGAGCAGCCAGTCGGCGCCCGCCGTCCACAGGTGCATCGGGTACGCGTGCTGGTAGTGGTACGCGTGTCCCGACTCGCCGTCGCTGTGCGCGGGCGCGACGATGCCGCGGGCGCCGAAGATCAGCCGCGCGTTGTCCCGCCAGTGCGCCAACTGGCCCTGGATGAAAGCCCCTTGGGATTCGACCGTCTCTGGCAGGTCGCAGGCGACCGCCGACGCCGTCTGGAGGTTCAGGTTCGCGTCCGTGGTGAACGCGCCCGACCACGCCGTGTCCCACTCGCCGGTCCACAGCCCGGTCAGCCGGGGCGGCAGGGCGCCCGAGGAGCTGAGCAGGTGGTAACGGCCCGCCGCGAACAGCCGCTCAAGGAGGGCCGGGCTCGACGCGCGGGCCAGTAACTCGCTTCCGGGCAGGCCACGTTGGTGGCGCGGGGCGTCGAGGTCGAACGTGACGCGTTCGTAGGCGGGCCGGTGCAGGGCCTCGTGGCGGGCGAGGAGAGCGTCGTACGTCGCGTCGGGGGAGCCGCTCGCGTCGATCAGGTCCGCGAGCGCGCTCGCCTCGCCCGCCGTGTCCAGCTCCCCGGCGTGTCTGCGGACCCGGGTCAGGAGAAGCAGCTCACCCGCGCCCTCGACGCGCAGCCCCGTGCCGCCCACCGAGGCGCGCCCGTCCCGCACCACCGCAAGGGTCACGCCGGTGAAGCCGAGGTCGCTGTCCGGGTAGCGGCAGCGCAGCGTGAGCCGGGCGCCGTACGGGGTGAGCACCGCGCCACGGCCGATACCGAGCCCGCCGGGGACACCGCTGAGGTGCGGGTCGAGCGCCAGGTCCCCGTCGAGGCCGGGCCCGCTCACGTGCTGCACGACCACGTCGTCCGCCCGCGGCACGAACACCCGCGAACGCCAGCCGCCGCACCGCGCCTCGACCACCCCCGTCGCGAAGTCGACCGCGCGCCGGTAGCCGCGCGCCGCCCCGTCCTCGTCCCGCACGAAGCGGACCTGGAACGCCGGATGGAACGCGCGCACCCACCGCAGCGGCCGCCCGTCCGTGAACCGCTCGGCCGCGGTGGCGTCACCGGCGAGCAACTGGTCCTGGAGCTGCGGCAGTTCATGCGCGAGCGCGGGCGGCCCCGGCTGCGGGCCACCGTCCGGCCGGACCAGACGGTGATGCGTGACGACGACCCGGTCGTCGCGCGGATCACCGAAGACCAGGACGCCGTGGCGCCCGTTCCCACCGAGGTAGGCGTCCTCCCAACGGTCGGCGGGCGCGGTCTCCCAGGTGCCGTGGGGGTGCTCGGGGATCACCGGGCCCCCGCAGCCGGCGCCACCGGCTCCAGTACGGCGACGCCGAACCGGCCGAGCGTCACCGTCCCCTCGACCCGTGCCCCCGTCAACAGGTCCCGCCCGCCCTCCGCGAGCGCGACCGTCACCTCGTCCCGCCCGTGGTTCAGCAGGAACAGCAGTTCCCCGCGACGTACGGCCTCCACCCCTGCGGGGAGGCCGGCCAGTGGAGGCCGTACGCCCGCTTCGAGGGCCGCGTCCGCGAGCAGCGCCCGTAGGGCCCCGGGTCGCGGGAGCGTGGACAGGTAGCGGGCGCGGCCGCGGCGCAGGGCGGCCGGCAGGCCGTCGAGCTCGCCGCCGCGGTACGCCGCCGTGACCTCGGCGTCGGCCGCCGCCGTCAGCTCCTCCGACCACAGCGTGCCGGTGAATTCGCCGCAGTCAACGGTTTCCGCTGGCTCCAGTGGCCACCACTCGTGCAGAGTGCGGATACCGAGCAACTCGCGCAGCCGCGCGTCCATGCCGCCGGGCCGCACCCGGTCGTCCACGTCGGCGACCCCCGTGAAGAACCCGCACACCAGCGCCCCGCCCCCGCGCACGTACGCCACCAGGTTGTCGATCGCCGCGTCCGTCAGGAGGTACAGCTGCGGAACGACCACCAACTGGTAGGCGGACAGCTCGTGTTCGGGGTGTGCGAAGTCGACCGTGAGGTGCGCCTCCCACAGTGCTCGGTGCCAGGCCCGCACCACCTCCTCGTATGCGACGTGCGCCGACGGCCTGCCGTCCTGGCCGCCGGCCCACCACGAGTGCCAGTCGTGCAGCACGGCGATGTCGGCGGTGAGGCGCGTCCCGGCGACCGCCGACCCCAACCGTGCGAGATCCACCCCGATCCGCTTGACCTCCGCGAACGACCGACCCGCCGCGCCCGCGTGCCCGAGCATCGCCGAGTGGAACTTCTCCGCGCCCTGCCGGGACTGGCGCCACTGGAAGTAGCAGACGGCGTCGGCGCCGCGCGCCACGGACTGGAGGGAGAGGAGGCGGTTCAGGCCGCGCGGCTTGGGCGAGTTGACCGGGCGGAAGTTCACCGCACCCGCCGCCTGCTCCATCAACATCCACGGCCCGCCAGCGGACTGACTGCGCGTCATGTCGGCGAGCATCGCGTTGTACTGACCGGCCCCCGGGTCGCGCGGATCCGGGTACACGTCGACGGACACGACGTCCTCGTGCCGCACCCACTCCCACGCGTCCTGCCCGGTCCACAGCGGCATGAAGTTGGTCGTCACCGGGATGTGGTCGGGCGTGTGGCGGCGTACGAGATCGCGTTCGGCGACGTAGCACGCGAGGAGGGCGTCGGAGGTGAAGCGGCGGAAGTCGAGGAGCTGCGTCGGGCCGCGCAGGTACTGGGCGCGGCGCGGCGGGATCACATCCGCCCACGTCTCGATGTGCTGGCCCCAAGAGGGCGTGCCCCAGGCCGTGTTGAGCGCGTCGAGGGTCTCGTACCGCGCGCGCAGCCAGTCGCGGAAGGCGCGCGCGGACTCGTCGCCGTAGTCGAACGTGCAGTACTCGTTGTTGATGTGCCACATGCGCAGCGCCGGATGGTGGCCGTAGCGCCGGGCGAGGTCCTCGGTGACCGCGCCGGCATGCCGGCGGTACGCGGCGGAGGAGTGGGAGAAGTGCTGGCGCGAGCCCCACCACACGGTGTGCCCGTGCTCGTCGCGCGGCAGCGTCCCCGGGTACAGGCGCCCCAGCCACGGCGGCGGGGACGCGGTCGGGGTGGCGAGGACGACGCCGATGCCGTGCGCGTGCAGCAGATCCAGTAGGCGGTCGAGCCAGCCGAACTCCCTGGCTCCCGGCCGGGGTTCGAGCCGCGCCCACGCGAACACGCCCACGGTGACCGAGTTGACCCCGGCCTCCTTCATCAGCCGGACATCCTCGGCCCACACCTCCTCGGGCCACTGCTCGGGGTTGTAGTCACCGCCGAACAACAGGCGCCCGCCCTCGGCGATCTCCCGCACGGCGCTCACCCCTTCACCGCCCCGATGAGCATCCCCTTCTTGAAGTGCCGCTGGACGAACGGGGAGGCGACCGCGACCGGCGCGAGAGCCAGCACCATCATCGCCATCTGGAGCCCCAGCGCGGAGAGTTCACCCGCGTTGACCGCCTGGCTCAGGCCCGTCGGCAGCGCCGAGTTCTTCTGCACGAGCTGCATCAGCACGTTCTGGAGCGGCAGTTTCGTCGGGTCGTCGATGTAGATCATCGCGTTGAACCAGGCGCTCCAGTACGCCACCGCGTAGAACAGCGAGATGACGGCGACCACCGCGCGGGACAGCGGCAGCACGATCGTCCACAGGATCCTGAGGTCGCCGGCCCCGTCGATGCGGGCACTGTCCGTCAGCTCCTGCGAGATGTTCATGAAGAACCCGCGCAGGACCAGGATGTTGAACACGCTCACCGCGCTCGGCAGGATCAGCGCCAGATAGCTGTCGGTCAGGCCGAGCGTCTGGACAAGAAGGTACGTCGGGATGAGCCCGGCGCTGAAGAACATCGTCGTCAGCAGCGCCATCAGAAGCGCCCGGTGCGCGAACGAGCCCGGCCGCGAGAGCCCGTACGCGGCGAGGACCGACACCCCCATCGAGAACACCGTGCCGACACCGGTCACCCCGATGGAGACCAGCATGGCCCGGCTGACCTGGCCGCCGCCGAGCAGCTCCTGGTAGTTGACGAAGGTGATGGCCTCGGGCCACAGCACCAGGCCGCCCGCCGAGTCGATGACGTGCCGCGGCGAGAGGCTCGTGACGACCACCACCCACAGCGGTCCGAGCACGGCGATGCAGCACACCGCGAGGATCAGACCCTTGGCGCCGAGGCCCGCCCGGGTCGGCGGCTCCTCCCACACCGGGCGCTCGGGCGCCTGCCACTGCCCGCGTGGGCGGGGGCGTTCGACGGTGACGCTCATTTCTTGTCCACCCTCACTTCTTGTACACACCTTGCTCGCCGAGCAGATGGGCGAACTTGTTGGCCGCGAGCACCAGACAGATCCCGACCACGCCCTTCACCAGGCCGACCGCCGCCGCGTAGCTGAAGTCGCCGTTCTGGATGCCGGTGCTCCACACGTACGTGTCGAGCACTTCGGAGGCGCCCGCGCCCACCGCCCTGCGTTGCAGCAGGATCTGCTCGAAGCCGACGGTGAGCGCGTCGCCGACGCGCAGGACGAGCAGCAGCGCGATCACCGGGCGCAGCGCGGGCAGCGTGACGTGCCACATGCGTCGCCAGCGGTTCGCGCCGTCCATCGCCGCCGCCTCGTACAGCTCGGGGCTGACGGAGGCGAGGGCCGCGAGGAAGACGATGATGCCCCAGCCGGCGTCCTTCCAGACCATCTGCGCGGTGAGCAGGTACTTGAAGATCCGGGCGTCCGTCATCAGGTCGAAGCCGTCGACGCCGTGGTCCTGGAGCAGCTGCGCGATCAGCCCGGCGCCGCCGAACATCTGCTGGAAGACGGTGACGACGAGCACCCACGAGAAGAAGTGCGGCAGGTAGAGGATCGCCTGCGACAGGGCCCGCACCCGCGGCCTGATCACACTGTTGATGAGCAGCGCGAGCGCGATCGGCACGGGGAAGAACAGCAGCAGTTGGATGAGGAAGAGGACGAGGGTGTTCTGGAGCGCGTTCCAGAAGTCGGAGTCCTCGAGCATCTTCTGGAACTGTTCGAGGCCCACCATCGGCGAGTGCAGGATCGCCGTGACGCCGTTGGTGGAGACGTACGGGTTGTAGTCCTGGAACGCGATGACGTTGCCGAGCAGCGGAAGGTAGTTGAAGACGAGCAGCAGGACGATGACGGGCACGGTCATCAGGATCAGTGTGCGGTCGCGGCGCAGCCTGGTCCGCCAGGTGATGCCGCCGTCCCCGCCCGCGTCGGCTTTGGCTTTGGCTTTGTTCTTGACGGAGGTGGCGGCGGACCGGGGCGGGCGTTGGGTCTCCAGCGCCATCAGGACGCGTCGCCGTTCGCGCCGTTCTCGTCGAGAAGCTTCTTGTACCAGTCGCGCAGCTTGTCGCCGCCCCGCGACTTCCAGTCACTGATCGCCTGTTGCACGTCGCCGAGCGATTTGTTGCCGCGGACGTAGTCGTCCTCCAACTGCTCGAACTTGTCCTCCAGGGTGGCGTACCGCGTGGGCTCGACGATCGTCATGCCGTAGAACGGCGACTTCTTCACGAACGCGCCCATGCGCTGCTGCCACTCGCACATCGCCCTGGTGATGTCCGGGAAGTCGGGGTACGCGAAGAACGGGGCGGGCCCGGAGAGCATCTGCCAGGAGCTGACCACCTGCGCGTTGCCCTTCTTCGTCTTCGTCGGGACGCCGTCCTCGACCGTGAAGTGGGTGCCCTCCTCGCCGTAGTAGGCGAGCATGTGCTCCTTTGTGCCGACGGGCGCGGCCGTGTAGTTGGCGGCGGCCAGGACGTTCTTGACGATCTCCTTGGACGCGTTCTTGCGGACGAAGGCCCATACGTTGGCGGGCGTGCCCGCATAGAGCGTCGGGTCGCCGCCGTCGTGCCCGAAGATGTCCATCGCGGCCATCTCGAAGTCCGGGAACGCCTTGCTGCCCTGCATCTCCGCGCTCTTGCCGTACCAGTAGGCGATGTCGGCGTTGCACATCATGACCTTGCCGCTGGTGAAGCGGAGCAGGCCGTCACCGGTCTGCGCCTTCGCCTCGGGGTGCACGACCCCGGCGGCGTACAGCTTGCGCGTCCAGGACAGCGCCTCCAGATACTCGTCGCTCTCCAGGCGCTTGACGAGCTTCTTGCCCTGCATCTTCCAGCCGAGCGCCTTCTCGCTGCCGCCGAGCGAACCGAAGAAGTTGAAGGCCGACCACTTCATGTCGTCGCAGCCGTACACCCCCGCCTTCTTGCTGGTCATCTCCTTGGCGAGGTCGAAGAACTCCTGCGCCGACTTCGGCGGCTCCCAGCCGTTCTTGCCGAAGAGGTCCTTGCGGTAGAAGGGCGCGATGTTCGGGAGGCGCGAGTACGGGTACGGGATGCCGCGCAGTTTGCCGCCGAAGATGCCGCGCCGCCAGGCGTCCTCCGGGATGGCGGCCAGGTTCGGATAGTCGCGCACCTTGCTGCCGGCCAGATACGGGCCGAGGTCCATCATCTTCGCGACGAGCGCGGCTGGGATCTTCCCCGAAAGCTCCCAGCCGGGCACGATCAGCACGTCGGGCAGCGAGCTGGAGGCGAGCACCGCGCCGATCTTCTCGCCGTAGGTGTTGCCGTCCTGGTTCTGCCAGTCGACCTGTACACCAGAGGCCTCGTTGAGCGCGGTGTAGTACTCGCAGTCGGCCTTCGGCGGTGGTCCCCAGAACGGGGCCATGACCTTCACCTGGGCTCCGGTGCCGAGCTTCTTCGGTACGGACGTCTCCAGCTTCGCCAGGTCCACCTTGCCGGTGAAACCGGCGCACGAGCCGTTCTTCGACGCGATGTCGGGGGTGACGATGGGGCGCGCCGCATACGTCGGCAGCAGCTTCTTCGCCGACTTCCCCGAGGTCGTCCCCTCGCCCGTTTCGGCCGTGCTCCCGCACGCGGAGAGCAGGGGCACGCCGCCGGCCACGGCCGCGGCGGCGACCGCGGTGGAGGCGAGGAAGCTTCTCCGACCGGGGCCGGTGGAGGGGGAGTTCGGCGTCATGGGAGCAACCCTTCGGGGATGACGACTCGGCGCAAATGTCGAAGCGCTTCGATGTTGCAGTGAGGTTAAGGGAGCGCTCCCACGGCGACAAGACAGGTGCGTGGAATTCCTCAACGACCCACAGCTGCCGTCCACTTGACACACGATGAGGGGGTTACCGAGCATCGAAGCGCTTCGAATCCATCCCGATCTCCTTCGCCAAGGGACCTCCACGTGATCGACAGAACCGCGCCCCGCCCGGAACCCGCAGCTCCCGACAGCAAGCGCGTCGACGGGCTGCTCGCCCGGCTCTCCCTCGACGAACGCCTCGCGCTCCTGCACCAGTTCACGCCCGGCGTCCCGCGCCTCGGCCTCGCCGCGTTCCGCACCGGGCAGGAGGCGCTGCACGGCGTCGCGTGGATGGGCGAGGCCACCGTCTTCCCGCAGGCGGTCGGCCTCGGCGCCACCTGGAACGACGAGCTGCTGCACCGGATCGGCGCCGTGGTGTCGAAAGAGGCCCGCGCCATGCGGCGGCGCGACGACCGGGTCGGCCCCAACGTATGGGCGCCCGTGGTGAATCTGCTGCGCAACCCGCTGTGGGGCAGGAACGAGGAGGGCTACGCCGAGGACCCGCACCTCACCGCCGCGATCGCCACGGCGTACACGCGGGGCCTGCGCGGCGACCACCCCGAGTACTGGCGCACGGCCCCCGTCCTCAAGCACTGGCTCGCCCACAACAACGAGACCGACCGCGACACCTCCAACGCCTCCGTGCGCCCACGCGTGCTGCACGAGTACGACCTCCGGGCGTTCAAGCGGCCCGTCGAGGCGGGGGCGGTGGCCGGTGTCATGCCCGCCTACAACCTCGTCAACGGCCGCCCCAACCACGTATCGCCGTACCTGCGCGAACAGTTGCGGACCTGGACCGACCAGGAACTCCTCGTCTGCTCCGACGCGGGCGCGCCCAGCAACCTCGTCGACTCCGAGCACTACTTCGCCACCCACGAGGGGGCCGTCGCCGCCGCCCTGCGCGCCGGAGTCGACAGCTTCACCGACCACGGCACCGACTCCTCGACGATCGTCGGGCGGCTGCGGCGCGCCTACGACCAGGGTCTGATCTCCGAGGCCGACATCGACGCGGCCGTGCGCAGACAGCTGGAAGTGCGGGCCCGACTGGGCGAGTTCGCCGACACCGACCCCTTCGCGGACGTACGGGACTTTGACACCGAGGCGCATCGCGCGCTCGCCCAGGAGGCCGCCGAGCAGGCGATCGTGCTGCTCAAGAACGACGGCCTGCTGCCGCTCGACGCGCACACCCGGATCGCGGCCGTCGGCCTGCTCGCCGACGAGTGCAAGACGGACTGGTACAGCGGCACTCTCATCCGCCGCTCGACACCCCTCGACGGGCTGCGGGAGCGGTTCGGCGTGGACCGGGTCACGTACGCGGAGGGCGTGGACCGGGTACGGCTGCGGTGCGCCGAGGGAGGGGTGTGTGTCCCCGACGCGCCGGAGGAGGCGGCGCCCGACGCCTCCGCCGCCGCCCTCGACCCCGCGCTGATCGCAGGCCGGACCGACCTCGCCCCGCTGCACGTCTCGCCGTCCGCCGACGGCACCGAACTCGCCCTGGCCGACTGGGGATCCGGCGTCCTCACGCTCCGCGCGCCAGACGGCCGCTACCTCTCGGTCGCCGACGACGGATACGTCCGGGCCTCCGCCGAGCAGCCGGGCGGCTGGGTCGTCCAGGAGACGTTCACGCTCGAACCGCACGAGGACGGGCACCTCCTCAAGCACGCCGGGACGGGTCGGTACGTGTCGGTCGCCGCCGACGGCCTGAAGGTTGCCGACCAGGGCACGGTTTTCGAACTCGATGTCATGGAGCGCGGCGCCGACGCCGTGGCCGCCGCGGCCGCCGAAGCGGACGTGGTCCTCGTCTTCGCAGGCAACGACCCGCACATCAACGGCCGCGAGACCGAGGACCGCACAACCCTCGAACTCCCGCCGCATCAGGCCGAGTTGTGGAGCGCGGCCCGCACCGCCAACCCACGCACGGCCCTCGCCCTGGTCTCCTCGTACCCGTACGCCGTCCCCGACGCGCACACCGAACTGCCCGCCCTGCTGTGGACCGCGCACGGCGGCCAGGCCGCGGGCCGCGCGCTCGCCCGCGTCCTCGCCGGTGACATCAGCCCGGCGGGCCGGCTCCCGCAGACCTGGTACGCGGCCGACACCGACCTGCCCGGCCTCCTGGACTACGACATCATCGGCTCGCGCCAGACGTACCTCTACTTCGAGGGCACCCCCCTCTACTCCTTCGGACACGGCCTGTCCTACGCGCCGTTCACCTACGCCGCGCTGTTCGTGTCCTGCCCGGACGAGGCGACGGTGGAAGTCACCTTCACCGTCACGAACACGGGCCCGCGCACGGCGGACGAGGTGCCTCAGCTGTACCTGCGGGCGGTGGACGCCGCCGTGCCGCGCCCACGCCGCCAGCTCGTCGGACACCGCCGCATCACCCTGGGCGCTGGGGAGTCGGAGCGGGCCACCTTCCGCGTTCCGCTCGCGGAGTTCGGCCACTGGGACGTCGCACGCGGCCGCTGGAGCGTCGCCGCCGGACCGTACGAACTGCTCGTCGGCGCCTCCAGCACGGACATCCGCCTCACCGAGACCCTCCGCGTGGCCGGCGAAGAACCGGCGCCGCGCCCCGTCCTCACCGACGGCCTGGACGTGGCGACGTACGACGAGATGCGCGGCGGCATCGAGATCGTCGACCGCACGAGGACGGACGGCGACGCCATCACCGGAGAAGGCGAACTCCTCTACGCCGACTGCGACTTCGGAACGCACGGCATCTCGGCCGTACGCCTCGACGTCGCGGGCGAGGGGTTCGTGGACGTGGTCGGTGGTGGCCCCGTCAAAGCGCCCGCGACCGGCGGACCGTACGACTACGTCACGGTCGAGGCCCCCTTCGTCGCCAACGGAGTGCGTGATCTGCGCGTGCGGCTGGGCGGTGGTGTCCGCCTGGCCCGCATCACATTCGTTCCCCAGGGCACCGGTGCATGACGCCCTGGGGGTGGGGGTGACACTGGACCTCACGCGTGAGTAAGGTGAGCCTTACCTAAGTTTGGAGTGGAGATGGTCAACCCAGTGGCGCACCAGGAGCTCACCCCCGCCGAGCGGGCGCGGACGATCCTCGCCGCGGCCGACACCTTGACCCTGACCCTGACCACCACGACCGAGGCCCGGCTGCGGCTCGACTGCGTGGGGCTCTACGCCGTGGACGCCGCGTCCCGGCTCATCCTGCTCGACCCCGAGGATCCGCGGCTGACCGCGGCGCTCGCCACGGCGCCGCACTCGGGCCTCGCCGCGTACGCGGAGTTCACGGACGTGGCCCCCGTCGTCGTCCGTGACCGGGTGCGGGCCCGCCTCGCCTTCAGCGGACGCCTCGGGGGTGCGGGCCCCGACACCCTGGTGTTCCGCCCGGCGCGGGCCGCCTTCGCCGAGGACGACTCGGTGCGCGTCCTGGACGTGACGGAACTCGCCGCGGCGGCGCCCGACCCGCTGGCCGGGGTCGAGGCGGAACTGCTCTCGCACCTGGACACGGGCCACGCGGACCTCCTCATCCAACTTGCCGAGACCGTAGGCGAGTTGGACCTGTCCGACGTGGCGGACATCCGCCCCGTACGCCTCGACCGCAGGGGCCTCGTCCTGCGCCTCGAACGCGCCGCCGAGGAGTGCGAGGACATCCGCATCGCCTTCCCCCGGCACGCGATCGGCCCCCACGAAGTGGGCCACCGCATCCAGGAACTCCTCGACGCCGCGGCTGCCCGCGCGCACCGCTGAACGGAGGCGCACATGCAGCGCGGCAACATCACCGCCACCCGCGTCAAGCCCGAGTCGGCGCGGCCCCTGCGCCTGCACGTCCTGCGCAGCGAACACCTCTCGCCGCACTTCGTCCGCGTCACCCTCGGAGGCGGCGACATCGCGCACTTCCGGCCGATGGGATACGACCAGTGGTTTCGCCTCTTCCTCCCGGCGGGCCCCGACGCGGACGCCTCGCTCGGCCGGATCCCGGACCGGTTGACCACCGTCAGCTACCTGAAGATCCTCGGCGGCCCCAAGGGAACCCGCCCCGTCCTGCGCAACTACACGGTCCGCGCCCACCGCGCCGAAGGGCCCCAAGGCCCGGAGCTGGACGTCGACTTCGTGCTCCACGGACGCGACGCCGAGGCCACGGCCGGCCCCGCCGCGACCTGGGCGCGCACCTGTGGGCCGGGTGACGCGGTCGTCCTCGTCGACGAGGGCACCGGCTTCAACATGCCCGATGGAATCCGCCAAGTCGCCCTCGCCGCCGACGAGTCGGGCCTGCCCGCGCTCGCCGGAGTGCTCGCCTCGCTGCCCGCCGACACCACGGGCTGGGCCGTCGCGGAAGTACCGGCCCCCGAGGACCGCCAGAAACTCACGGCGCCGCCCGGCGTCGAGGTCGTCTGGGTCGACCGGGGTGACACGCCCACGTCCGTACCCGGCGCGGCCGCCCTCGCACGGGCCCGCGAACTGCCGCTCTCCGGCGGCCCGTTGTACGGCTGGGCGGTAGGGGAGTCGGGGCTCGCCACCGGGCTGCGCCGGCACTGGGTGGCTCAGGGGGTACCGAAGGACCGCATCATGTTCTGCGGGTACTGGAAACACTGAGCGCCTGCGCCTGCTTGGCGCGTTGCAGCTCCTGCAGGGCCACCGAGACCGGAGCGGGTCTCCCGCCGAACGCGGGGAGCCGCCGGTACCGGTCGCGCAGCGCCAGATACGCGGCGGCGGGGAACACCCGGCGCAGCACGGGCACCGCCACCTTCGCGACGCCGTGCAGGGGGTGGCGCTGGGGCGCGGGCCGCTGCCGGTCGGCCACCACCGGCTTCGCGGCGCCCGGCACGGAGAGTGTCACCCCGGACAGACGCGGCGAGCTGAGCCAGCCGCCCACGTTCAGGCGCAGGCACACGTGCCAGGTGCCGCTCTCCAGCGGCCCGGAGATCTCGTCGACGCCGGCGGGATCGATGGTGCACTCCGTCGTCCAGTGCATCTCCCACAGGTCGGGGTCCGCCTCGTGCGCGGTGGGCCGCAGCGTGGACGTCCCGGTGGCCACCACGAGCTGGGTGCCGCCCGCCTTGTGGTGCACGAGGCCCTGCGCCTTGGCCTTCTTGAGCGGCTGGGTGAAGTCGAGCGCGGGGGCGAGCCCGGGAAGCTCGTCCAGGGGAGCGGGCGGCTGCCAGATCCAGCGCACCCGCTTCTTGCCGGACGGCGTCTCGTGCACGGTGCGGCGGAACAGGAGCGGGGTGCTCTCGCCCGTCTCCGGGTCGGTCCGCACCAGTGACGTGCGCGTACGGACGTGCAGCACCTCGCCCTGCCGGACCGTCTCCTCGACCTTCGGCAGGTGCCGCACCTCGCTCTCGTACCGGGTGTAGGCCTGGATGCCCTCGTGGTCGCCGGAGCGGCACAGGCGGGAGAGCACGCGAAGACGCTCCGGCAGATGGCGGTCGACGGCGGTGGGCAGGTCGGCGGCGAGGTCGATGACCTGCTGTCGCCAGGCCGCGCGACGCTCCTCTTCCTGCCCGAGGAACCCCTTCCCGGTGAGCCGCTTCAGGGCCTTGCTGCCGTACCAGTTGGCGGTGAACCGGTGCCGCATCTCATCGTCCGCCACCTGCGTGTCCGGGGCGTGCAGCAGCGCGATGATGCGCCGCACCGAGCCTATGTAAGGGGCGGGCTCGATGGGGGTGTAGCTGATGTTGTGCCTGCCGTCGCGGTGCCGCACCCAGTGGTACGTCGTGTAGTCCGACACGGTGCTGACCTGCTTGGCCAGCAGATAGGCCCGCAGCGTGAACAGATGGTCCTCGAGCCGTACCCGGCCCTCCTCGAAGCGCAGCTCGTGGTCGAGGAGGAACTGCCGGCGGAACAGCTTGTGGACGGTCATGCTGCCCAGCAGTACGGGGTTCTCGCGCACGGACCCCCGCTCCAGCGGCCTGGCGAACGGGGCCCGCGGGGCGCCGCGGCCGTGCCCCGCCATGCGCCCGATCACGATGTCGGCGTCGGTCTCCTTGGCGCGCGCGTAGAGCCGCTCCAGCGCCTGCGGGGAGAGCCAGTCGTCGTCGTCGACGAAGTGCACGTACTCGCCGCGCGCGCGGGCGACCCCGGTGTTGCGGGGGCGGCCGGGCCAGCCCGAATTGGTGGCCATCGGGACGACCCGCATGGTGTCCTCGCCGGCCAGTTCCCTTTCCAGGAATGCGACCGTGTCGTCCGAGGAGCAGTCGTCGACGTAGAGCACTTCGAAGTCCGTGCGGGGCATGGTCTGTTTCCGCAGTGCGGTGAGGCCCACCATGACGTCTTCGCCAGTGTTGTGGGTCGGAATGATAACCGTGACTTTTATGTGGGTCATGTAGGTCTGTCAATCCGTGCGCTCGGACCGTTCCGAGGAGAGGGTTCGTAACCTGGTGGCGTTTACGTCCTTCGCGGGAAACGCACTTCCTATGGTCACTCGCCGATACGAATATCGCACGGAGAGCGGGGCGTCACTGTTTCGAGTGACGCGGGCCGGGCCATACCAGGGTTTCGGTTCATGTCTGCGACGGTGTCGGCCATGGCTTCTCTGTACCGGACACTGCTGAACGGCCTCTCTCGGACCGGGGCCCAGATCATCGACCTGGCTCCTGGAGCAGCGGTCCTTGTGCACCGGCGTCATGGGAAGTGGACCAGTACCGACCTCGGCGGCGGCGTCCATCTGGTCGTGGACCAGCGGAAGTCGGGCATGCCGGAGCAGGACTTCCAGAAGGCGGCTTCCGACTGTCTCTGCAGCCGTCACGTCGTCGAGATGCTCGACCACTACGGCGTGAACTGCGTATTCGACGTGGGGGCCAACGTCGGGCAGTACGGAAAGCGCCTCAGGCAGTTCGGATACAAAGGCCGCATTGTATCCTTCGAACCCGTTCCCCGCTTCCTGGAGAAATTGCGGAAGCGCGCCGATGGGGACCCGGACTGGCACGTCTTCCCCTGCGGACTCGGCCGTTCGGACGAACTCCGGCCCATGTACGTCGAGTGGAACACCATGAACTCGCTGCTTCCCCCGAGCGACTACGGAAACGCGGCGTACAAGCGGTTCACGAAGGGCCGCACGGAGGAAATCCAGGTCTCCCGTCTCGACGGCCTCATGGACCAGGCCCTCGCCGGCATCTCCGACCCCCGCCCCTATCTCAAGATGGACACGCAGGGCTACGACCTCGAGGTCTTCGCCGGAGCCGGCGAGCGCGTCGGCGATTTCGTGGGCCTGCAGTCGGAGGTCGCGCTCCTGCGGCTCTACGAAGACAGCCCGCGCATGGAGAAGGCCCTCGCCGAATACGAGGGCCACGGCTTCGAGGTCACCGGCATGTACCCGGTGACCCGCGAGAAGAGCACCGGCCGGGTGCTCGAGTTCGACTGCGTGATGATGCGCCCCGGCGCGGCTCCCGAGCCGGTGCCCGCGCCGGTGCCGGGGGAGCGGGAGCGCGGGGCCGCCGCCGGACAGGCCTCCGGCGGCTGAGCCCCGACCCGCTCAGCGATCGAGCTCCCGGTGCGCGCTCTCCGGGAGTCGCAGGTACACCACCGAGGACACCAGGCACAGCACGGCGACGTACCAGGGGAAGAAGCCGCTGTGCCCCAGGTCCTTGAACAGCGTGCCCATGTACGGCGCCGTGCCGCCGAACAGCGCCACCGTCAGCGAGTAGGGGAACCCGATCCCGGCCGCCCGCACCCGCGCCGGGAACACCTCCGCGTTGACCGCCGCCGAGATCGAAGTGAAGCCGGTGAGCAGCACCATGCCGGCGCACTGCGTGAACAGCAGCGAGGCGAAGGACCCGGTCAGCGAGTGCAGCAGCGGCACGCTCAGCAGCGCGAACCCGAGCCCGAAGAACAGCAGCAGCGGCTTGCGCCCGAAGCGGTCGGAGAGCATCCCGCCGACCGGCTGCAGCAGCGCGAAGAAGGCCAGCGAGATCGTGCCCGCGGTCAGCGCCTGTGACTTGTCGATGTTCGTGTTCAGCTCCGCGTACGTCGGCAGGTACGAGGTCCACGTGTAGTACGCGAGGGTGCCGCCCGCCGTGATCCCGCAGACGAGCAGCGACTGCCGCGGGTACTGCTTGAGCGCGTCGAAGAGCCCCGGCCGCTCGTGCGTCTCGCTCCGCGTCTCCTGCGCGCCCTGCCGGATCCAGAACCCGACCAGGCTGAGCACCGCCCCCGCCAGGAACGGCACCCGCCACCCCCAGCCGTCCATCTGCCCCTCGGCGAGCGTGGCGACCAGCACCGCGGCGACGCCCGACGCGATCAACTGCCCGATGGACGTGGACACATACTGGAAGGACGAGAACAGCCCACGCCGCCCCGGCCCCGCCGACTCGACGAGGAACGTCGTCGACGCCGCGAACTCCCCACCCACGGACAGCCCTTGGAGCAGCCGGGCGAGCACCAGGACGACGGGCGCGAGCACTCCCACCGAGGCGTACGTCGGGGTGATGCCGACCAGCAGGCTGCTACCGCCCATGAGCAGAATGGTCACCGTGAGCGCGGCCCGCCGCCCGCGCCGGTCGGCGACGGCCCCCATCAGCAGCCCGCCCACCGGCCGCATGAAGAACCCGACCGCGAACACCGCGAAGGTGGCGAGCAGCGGTACGAGCGAGTTGTCGGCCCCCTTCGGGAACACCTGATCGGCGATGTACGTCGCCAGGAACGTGTACGCGTACCAGTCGTACCACTCGACGGCATTGCCGACGGAGGCGGCGAGGAGCTGGCGGACGGGGTGCCGGGGTGGCGCCGCAGTCTTGATCGTCTCTGTCATGATCCTGACGCTAACCGCGAGAAGCGCCTGTTCACGAGTGGTTTGGCGGAGTTGACACATCGTCGTGTCAAGATGAGGTATGCGGACAAGTCATGACATGAGGGGTGAGCGGTGCCTTTTGGGGCTGCTGAGTCTGACGGCGCTCGGGTGCGTCGCGTTCGGGTTTCTCGTGGATCCGCCGGCGGAGGTGGTGCGCGGGGTCGGACGCATTCTGATCGCTCCGGATGTTCTGATCACGGACTTCGTCGACCTGGGGGGTCTGGGGGGAGCCTTTGTTCAGACGGGTCTGCTCACCCTCGTCGCCTGCGCCGGCTACCGCTTGACCGGGGCGCGTGTCGACGGCGCCGCGGTCGGCTGCCTCTACATGCTTCTCGGCTTCGGCCTGTTCGGGAAGACCGTGCTGAATGTCTGGCCCATCGTCATGGGTGTCGGCCTCTACGCCGCTGCCCGTCGTGAGCCGGTCCGTGACTATCTCACCACCGCCATCTTCGCCACCGCGCTGGCGCCGGTCTTCTCCGAGGTGGCGTTCAACTCCGCCCTGGACCGGTGGATTTCGGTGCCGCTCGGCTTCGCGACGGCCGTGCTGATCGGGTTCGTGGTGCCGCCTGTCGCGCGTCAACTCTTCCGCGCGCACAACGGGTTCACTCTGTACAACATGGGCTTCGTGGCCGGTGTCCTCGGCACGGTGGTGGTCGCCGTCTTCCAGTCGTACGGCCTGGCCGCGCAGCCGCCGATGGTGTGGACGTCGGGGCACGACGCCGAGTTGCTGATCCTGGTCGCGGTGATTCTGCTGGGCGTGGTCGCGGCGGCCTTCGTCCTGGATCGCAGACCGTGGCACGGATACGTGGCACTGCACCGCCGTACCGGACAGGCCCCCGCGGACTTCATCGCATCGGACGGCGCCGGGCCCACTCTGCTGAACATGGCGGCGGTGGGGGTGATCGCCACCGCCTTCGTACTGATCGTCGGCGCCGACTTCAATGGTCCGGTCGTCGGCGGCATCGTGAGCGTCATCGGGTTCGGCGCGTGCGGCAAGCACGCGGTGAACATCGTGCCGGTGATGGTCGGTGTGCTGCTCGGTGCGCTGGCCAAGCCGTTCGGCTTCACCGACCCCGGTGTGGTGTGGGCGGCCCTGTTCGGTACGTGTCTGGCGCCGGTCGCCGGCCGGTTCGGCCCCCAGTGGGGGGTGTTGGCGGGCTTCCTGCACGTCTCGGTCGGCCAGGTCACCGGCGCGTTCGCCGGAGGGCTGAACCTGTACGGCAACGGGTTCGCGGCCGGACTCGTGGCCGCGGTGGTGACACCGGTGGCCCTCGTCTTCGTCCGGCGACGCGACAGCGACCGTCCTCAGGACCCGTTGAGCGTCCCCTCGGCCTGAAGCACGCGGCGCCAAGCGTGCCACCAGCGGTCCAACTCGGGCTGTGCGCGATGCGCGTCGTAGGCGACCACCCTGGCCATGGCGCCCGGGCCGGCCAGCAGGGCGGCAGGGGACACCGGCGCGGAGGCCGGTCGGTGGCCGAGGAGGGTGACGGTGCCGATCACCCGGTTCGGGCCGAGGATCCCGGGCCGGGCCCGCGCCCGCGCATCGCGCAGGTCGAGGTCGTCGGCCAGCAGTGAGCGGCCCGAGTGGAGGATCCGCTGACGTGCGTACAGCGCGCCGCCGGACTGTCCGGACCGGCCGAGGACCAGCAGCTCGGACAGTAACGCCACTGCGCCGTCGGCCAGTTGGACGTCGAGGTCGCGGCGGACAACGGCACCATCGGCGACGACGAACGGAGCCGCGCGCCACGCCAGGGCCGCGCCGGGCGCGACGTCGATGCGCGCACCCCACGCTGAACTCCTCCCGCGTGCGTCGTAGGCGACCGTGCCGGACGGTTCCACGATGTCCATCCGGACCCCCGCGCCGACCGAGACGTCCAACTCGACCCGGTCGCCCGCGAGCAGGGTCGCCCGGCGCCCGACGAGCGCGATCCGCACCCGGGGCCCGTCGACCTCGAGCACCCGGGGCACGAGCGTGTCCCCGGCCTCCAGAACGGGCAGGGCGACACGTCCACCGCGCAGCTCGGCGCGTACCCGGGTCGGCACCGTGCCACCTGACGTGGCGGCGCCGGCCGCGTCAGTGGGAGTGGAGGACGTCGTCAGCATGCTCAAGGGAGTGCCGGTCGTCGTCGAGGCTGTCGTCGTGCGCGTGCGTGTGCGGTGCCATCGGGCCCGGATCGGCGGGCACCAGGACGCCGCGGCGATGGGCCTCGACCGTGTCCCGCACCCATTGCACGAGCCGGTCGACGCTGGCCTCGTCACGCCGGCTCAGGGCCACCACCGGCAGTCCGCCGCGCACCGTGGACGCGTCACGCACCATCTGCTCCGGATCCACGTCCACATGGGGGCCCAGGTCGGTCTTGTTCACCACCAGCAGGTCGGCGCGCTCGATCCCCGGACCGCCCTTGCGCGCGACGTCGCCTCCACCGGCCACGTCGATGCTGAAGATCTGCGCGTCGACCAGGGCCGGGCTGAAGGTCGCGGTGAGATTGTCGCCGCCGCTCTCCACCATCACCAGATCCAGCGGCGCCCACGCGCGTTCGAGGTCCTCCACGGCCAGCAGATTGGCGGTGACGTCGTCGCGGATCGCGGTGTGCGGGCATGCCCCGGTCTCCACCGCCACGATCCTGTCGACGGGCAGCACACCGGCGGCCCGCAGCAACCGGGCGTCCTCGTCGGTGTAGATGTCGTTGGTGACCACCGCGATCCGCAACTCCTCGGACAGCCGACGGCACAGCGTCGCGATCAGCGTGCTCTTGCCGGTGCCGACCGGACCGGCCACCCCGAGGCGCAGGGCGCGTGGGGGGTGGGGGTGATCGTGTCCGGCTACGGCCGTCGGTTCAGGCATGGAAGATTCTCCGCTCTCGTTCTGCATGATCCAGCGACCACAACTCCGTCAGCGGCGCGGCGGTCGCGGGGATGTCCTCGGGGCTGCTCACGGCGACGGCCCGGACCGCCGCCCGCTCGATGACGTCGGCCGCGTCCAGCACCCACCGCACGGGCTCCAGCGGATCCACGGGCAGCAGCTTCGGCGCCGCGGACGCCACGGTCTGCGCGTCCTCGTACAGGCAGACCCGGGCCGACTGGATGTCGTCGAGGCCGGCCAGCGCGCAGACCACGCCCAGCGCCACCGGCCGCGGCGGCCGGGGCAGAGCGCGCAGCGCCTGTACGGGATCGTGGTGCGGCCACAGCCGCTCGGCCAGCCGCACCATCCCGCGCCCGAGCAGCGCGGACGCCGCCCGCATCGGAGGGCTGGGGGTACGGGCCTCGTACTCGTGCGTGATCCGGGCCAGCGCCGGGCCGAGCTCGTCGGAGGACAGCGCGGCCCGCCGGGACAGGACCGTGCAGGCCGCGTCCACGGACCCGACCGTGTCGAGCCGGGCGGCCAGGAAGTCGGGGATCAGCCCGGGGGTCAGGCCCGCGGCGAGCGCGGGCTCGAGACCCGCGGACTGCGCGTGCCCGCCGGTGGGCAGCCGGCCGTCGGCAAGTACCAGTGCTGCCAGGTCCATCGGAATCCGCTGCCCCATCCGCCGTCAGAACATGCAGTACCGCTGTGCGAGCGGCACCTCGGTCGCCGGCTGCGGGGTGACCCGCTCACCGTCGATGCTGATGGCGAAGGTCTCCGGGTCCACCTCGATCCGCGGCAGGGCGGTGTTGTTCGGCAGGTCGCGCTTGCCGGTGTTACGGGTGGGGCGGACGGCAGCGATCCGGCGGCGCAGCCCCAGCCGTTCGCCAAGCCCGTTCTCCAGCGCGGCCGGCGCGACCCAGGTCGTCGACAGATGGGCCGCGGACGCCCGATGGCCCGGCAGACCGGGACGCATCAGCACCGGCTCGGGCGTGGTGATGGACGCGTTAGCATCGCCCAGCGGGGCGCCCACCACCGCACCGGACTTGATGACGGCGTCCGGGCGGATGCCGAAGAAGGCCGGCTTCCAGAGCACCAGGTCGGCGATCTTCCCCGCCTCGACCGAGCCGACCTCGTGATCGACGCCGTGCGCGACGGCGGGGCAGATCGTGTACTTGGCCACGTACCTGCGGGCTCGTTCGTTGTCCGCGGGCAGCGCCGAACTGCCGCGTCCAAAGCGGGACTTCATCACATGCGCGGTCTGCCAGGTACGGCAGATCATCTCCCCGATCCGTCCCATCGCGAGACTGTCCGAGGACATGATGGAGACCGCGCCCATGTCGTGCAGCAGGTCCTCGGCCGCCATGGTGGTCGCGCGGATCCGGGACTCGGCGAAGGCCAGGTCCTCGGGGACCTTCGGGTTGAGCGCGTGGCACACGATCAGCATGTCCAGGTGCTCGTCCACGGTGTTCACCGTGTACGGCATGGTCGGATTCGTGGACGCCGGGAGCACGTTCGGCTCGCCCGCGATCGCGATGATGTCCGGGGCGTGCCCGCCACCCGCGCCCTCGGAGTGGAACGCGTGGATGCCCCGCCCGCCGATGGCCTCGACGGTGTGCCGCAGGTACCCGGTCTCGTTCAGGCTGTCGCTGTGCAGGGCCACTTGCAGCCCGTGCTCCTCGGCGGCCCGCAGCGCGGCGTCGATCACCTGGGGGCCGGCGCCCCAGTCCTCGTGGATCTTGTAGCCGCCCGCGCCGGCGAGCGCGTCCTCGTGCAGCGCGCGGGCGCTGACGGTGCTGCCCTTGCCGAACAGCAGCACGTTCACGGGCAGTTCGTCCATCGCCCGGTGGATCATGGCCAGGGCCCGGGCGCCAGGTGTGACGCTGGTGGCCTTGGTGCCCTTGGTCGGACCCGCGCCCCCGCCGATCAGTGTCGTGGTGCCGGTGGCCAGCGCCTCGCGGACCTGCTCCTCGGAGATGAAGTGGACATGGGTGTCGACGCCGCCGGCCGTCAGGACGCAGCCCTCGCCGCTGATGACGTCGGTGCCGGGCCCGATCTCCATCCCGGGGCCGATGCCGTCGGAGACGGCCGGGTTGCCGGCGTGCCCGACGCCGACGATCCGGCCGTCGCGGATCCCCACGTCGGCCTTCACGATGCCCCAGTGGTCGAGCACCACCACGTTGGTGACCACCACGTCCAGCGCACCCTGCTCGCGGGACGTGGATCCCTGCGCCATGCCGTCACGGATGGTCTTCCCGCCGCCGAACACCGCGGCGTCGCCACGGTCCGTGCGGTCCTCCTCCACCTCGATCCACACATCCGTGTCACCGAGCCGGATCTGGTCGCCCGTCGTGGGCCCGAACAGCTGGGCCGCTGCCCGTCGTTCCGTGCTGCTCATGCGTGGTCCTCCTGGTCCGGCCGGTCCCCGAACCGCGTGCCCGCCAGCCGTACGCAGGTCAAGCGGAGGCTGACGCCGGGCTCGAAGCGCACGGACGTGCCCGCGGGAACGTCGAACCGAAAGCCCTCGGTCTCGGCGCGGTCGAACGAGAGGTGGGGATTGGCCAGGGGGAGATGCAGATGCGAGCCGACCTGGATGGGGCGGTCGCCGTCGTTGACGAACACCAACGTCCTGCGCTCGCCGCGGTCCCGCTCCGGCAACGGCCCTTCGCCGACCCTGATCTCGCCGGGAATCACTGGACGGGCTCCGAGATCGTGACGAGCTTGCGCCCGTCGGGGAATGTGGCCTCGACCTGGACGTCGCCCAGCATTTCAGGGACACCCTCCATGAGGTCGTCCCGCGTGAGCACGCTTCGCCCCGCGTTCATGACCTCGGCCACCGTCCGGCCCTCGCGGGCCTGTTCCAGGGCCCAACTGGACAGCAGGGCCACGGCCTCCGGGTGGTTGAGCCGGATACCCCGCTCACGGCGGTCACGCGCGATCAGCCCGGCCACGCTGAGCAGCAGCTTCTCGGTGTCCGACGGTGTCAGACGCATGCCCGACTCCTCCCTCTGCTACGGCCTGTGAATGTTCATCGCGGCCGTCAGGTCAAGACAGAGGAAGAGTACGCACAAAGAGCTATAAATCGGGCGCAACAGAGCCTGTTCGGTACGTCGCGGGTCCTACCCCCGCTTGTAGGCGATCACGGCCGTCGTCACCAGGCACGGAGCCGGCGGCACCATCTGGACGCGCAGGGTTCCCCGCGCCGCGTCGTAGTCGATGCCCTCGGACTCGAACGTGCCCTTGCAGACGCTGCGCTGGGGGATCGCGAAGGCGGTGGCCACGTGACCGGTGACCGGTTTGCCGTCCAGGGGGCGGTCGAGCGTGATGTCGAGGACCTCCTTGGCCCCGGCGTCGGACGAGCACAGGAGATGGGTGGCGTCGGTGAAGTCGCAGCCCTGGATGTTCGTGACCGGCTTGTCGAGGGATATCCGGGCGGCCTGGGGGAGGTTGGTGCCGGGCTGGGGCGCGGCGGCGTTGAGGACCGGCGTGGGGAAGACCTGGAGGCTCTCCCGAGTGCCCCATTCGCCGGAGACCAGCCACTGCCCGCCGGGCGACACGGACGCGAACGAGTTGTTGAGCAATTCGCCCGGGTCGAGGGCGTGTTCGTAGGTGGTGCGCTTCCCGTCCGCCGTGGTCACCGCGAACATCTTCTTCGTCGCGCTGTCGTCGCCCTGGTACGCGTCGAAGGTGTAGCCGTCCGCCACGTCCGGGTCGCCGACGTGCGTCCAGCCCGCGACGCGCAGGGGCAGCGGGACCGAGCCGAGGCCGCGGTACACGAGCGACCCGTCCGCGCGGGAGGCCAGGCCCTGGCTGCCCGTCAGCGAGTTCACGTGCGAGGTGCCGGTCTCGGTCCAGGTGGGCGCGGCGGACGCGGTGGTCGCGCCGAGCGTCAGGGCGCCCAGGGTGATGGTGAGGGTCAGCGCGGAGCGTCTGCCGTGCCGCTGTTCGTTCCGCTTCTTGTACCGGGTCATGAGGCTCACCCTGCCCCATGATCGGTGCGCGCAGGGGGCGTTCGGACAGTGTGGCGGATTGTCGCCGTACGTCCACGCTCAGAGATGTAAAGGGTTGTAAAGGCGCCGTATAGGTGGAGTGACCACAAAGCCCCCTGCAATGCCCGGTCATTACCTGGCTGACGTTGAGTCATCACGCTGCGTGGCGGAATGAACTCCTCAGTGGTGTGACGCGTCTTACCCAAAACGAGACCGAGAAATTGGCCGGAGGTATGACGTCGGAGAGTCACCATGCGCTTGACTTGGCGCACCCCCAACTAGGAGAGCTCATGCGACCGTTCGCACTGAACTATGCCCGCCCCACGCGAGAGGCAGAGGTCAGAGCGCCGTATATGTACGACGCAACACTGCAGTTGAACGTGCTGGCCGACGGCGCAGTGGCGGCGCGCGACTACGCAGTGTTGCGGGAGTTCGCGGCCACCACCTCCACCGCGGGTTCGAAAACCCATTTCGACGACTGAACGGCCCTGCGGAAATGACCGTGCTGATCCTGACGAGTGAACAGGATGTGACAGCCGACATGGCCGTCGTCGAATTGAACGCCCACGGAATCCCCGTCCTGCGACTCGACCCCGCCGAACTGCCCGGCGACGTCGAGGTGTCGGGGGAGTTCGCGCACGGCGAGTTCCACGGCCATCTCTCGGTCGGTGGCCGGGTCGTCAGCATGGGCGGCCTGCGCTCCATCTGGGTGCGCCGCCCCGGCGTGCCCGCCGCCCACGCGGAAGCCGCGTCGTCCTGGCTCACCGAAGAGGCCTCGCAGTCCCTGTACGGGATGCTGCGGTGCACCGACGCGCGCTGGATGAACCACCCCGACTCCGCCCGCCAGGCCCGCCACAAGCCGTGGCAATTATGGCTGGCACGCGCCTGCGGCCTCCCGGTGCCGGCCACGCTGATCACCACATTCCCGCGCGCCGCCCGCGAGTTCGCCGAGCGCTACCCCGACCTGATCGTGAAGCCCGTCTCCGGCAAGCACCCCGACGACGCCGGGCTCGCCGTGCCGACCACGCGCGTGCGTCCGGGCGAGGACTACCAGGACGTCGCGAACGGGCCGACGCTGTTGCAGCGCCGGGTGCGCAGGGCCGCGGACATCCGCCTGACCTGCGTGGGCGACCTGCTGTTCGCGGCGCGCGCGGCGAGCTCACCGGATGCCCGCGACGTCGGCGGGGCCCGGCAGGCCGACGAGGCGACCGTGGACGACGTGCGCTTCGACGCCGCCGCGGGCCCCTGGCGCCCGATACCCGTACCCCGGCGCGTCGCGGACGCGGTGCGGGCCTATCTGACCCGCACCCAACTGGCATACGGGGCATTCGACTTCGCCGAGGACGCCGACGGCATCTGGTGGTTCCTGGAGTGCAACCAGTCGGGCCAGTTCGGCTTCATCGAGATCGAGACGGGGCAGCCCATCGGCCGCGCCGTCGCCCAATGGCTCGCGGGCGACCCCCTCGGGCCCATATCCGCGGCGGGCGGCGACGGCGAGCGCGCCCTCGGCGGCGCCGGGTGTGGCTGACCGGACATGACACGACTCGCCGGTGATCTTTACGGGCGGCGCGCGGTGGGGTACGAGAGGAGTGGACGACCGACCGTCCCGTTGCCGAGGGAGCCCCACCGTATGACCGACGCCACCGCAGTCACCAGGCAGGGAACCCTGCGCGGCCGCACCGAGGACGGGATCACCTCCTTCCTCGGAGTGCCGTACGCCGCCGCCCCGTTCGGCCCGCACCGCTTCGCCGCGCCCGCGCCCGCCGAGCCGTGGACGGGGGAGCGCGACGCCACGCAGTACGGGCCGACCGCGCCCAAGGCCCCGTACGCCCCGCCGTTCGACGCGCTGATCCCCGAGACGTCCCAGGACGGCGCCGACTGCCTCAACCTGAACGTCTGGACCCCGGAGCCAGGCCCCGGCGCCGGCCTGCCCGTCATGGTGTGGCTGCACGGCGGCTCCTTCTCCAACGGCTCCGCGAACTCCTCCGGCTACCGCGGCGACACCTTCGCCCGCGACGGCGTCGTCCTCGTCGGCGTCAACTACCGCCTCGGCGTGGACGGATTCCTGCACCTGCCGGGCGCGCCCGACAACCGGGGCCTGCTCGACATGATCGCCGCGCTGGAGTGGGTGCGCGACAACATCGCGGCGTTCGGCGGGGACCCGGACCGGGTGACCGTGTTCGGTGAGTCGGCGGGCGGGGTGGCGATCGGCCGGCTGCTCGTCGAGCCGCGCGCCCGCGGCCTGTTCCGGCGCGCCATCCTGCAGAGCGGGGCCTGTCACCACTTCGTACGGCCCGACACCGCGCGCCGCATCGGGGAGCGGATGGCGGAGCGGCTCGGGGTGCCGCACACCGCCGAGGCGTTCGCGGCGGTGCCGCTGCCGGAACTGGTCGCGGCGCAGGGCGCGTTGTCGGACGAGTTCCGGCAGCGGCCCGACCCGGCGGTGTGGGGCGACGCCGCGCTGAACGGGATGGTCTTCGAGCCGATCGCCGACGAGCGCACGCTGCCGGGGCCCGACCTGGGCGTGGATATCCTCGTCGGCAGCAACCGGGAGGAGAACCGGCTCTACATGGTGCCGACCGGGCGCTTCGACACCATCAGTGAGGGCCGGGTGAAGCGCGGCGCCGAGGCCTTCGGCGCGGACCTCGAGGGGTACCGGGCGAGCCGGCCGGACGCGAGCCCCGGCGAACTCCTCGACGCCATCGTCACCGACTGGTTCTGGCGGATCCCCGCGGTGCGGCTTGCCGAGTCCGTGCCGGGTTCACACGTGTACGAGTTCGCCTGGCGGTCGCCGCAGTTCGGCGGGGCGCTGGGCGCGTGCCACGCACTGGAGCTGGGCTTCGTCTTCGACCACGTCGACGACTCCGACTACGCGGCGCTCGCGGGCGAGCACGCCCCGGCGGACCTGGCCCGCGCGATGCACGGCGCGTGGGTCGCGTTCGCCGCGTCCGGGGACCCGGGCTGGGCCGCGTACGAGCCGGATGGGAATGGGGTCTCCCCTGCTCGAACGAAGTTGAGAGCTTGGGGAAGGGCGACCATGGTGTTCGACGCGGGTGCCTGCCGCGTCGAGACGGACCCGCGGGCGGCCGAGCGGGAGCTGTGGGAGGGCGTGCGCTGAGGGCTGGATCCGTGCCCGGTATGGCGCGATAGTGTGCCCCGGTGACGACGCATTCGAACACTCCCGCAGGTTGGTACCCGGACCCCCAGGGGGCGCCCCAGGCCCTGCGGTGGTGGGACGGTGCCCGATGGACCGAGCACACGCATGCCGGGCAGCCACAGGCACAGGCACAGGCACAGGCCGTCGAAGTGCCGCGTCAGGTGCAGCAGCAGGCGGGCGTCGCGGGGGCCGGGCAGGGCGGCGGCACGCTGTTCACCGAGCCGGTCCTCGTGGTGAACCAGAAGGCCAAGCTGATCGAGCTGACCAACGAGTACAGCGTCATGGATCAGCACGGCAACCCGCTGGGCTCCGTCGTCCAGGTCGGCCAGAGCGCCATGAAGAAGGCGCTGCGCTTCGTCGCCAGCGTCGACCAGTACATGACGCACAGGCTGGAGATCCGTGACGCGTACGGGCAGCCGCAGATGGTGCTCACGCGGCCGGCCAAGTTCATCAAGTCGAAGGTGCTCGTGGAGCGGCCGGACGGTACGCCGGTCGGCGAGATCGTCCAGCAGAACGCCATCGGGAAGATCAACTTCGCGATGAACGCGAACGGTCAGCAGGTCGGTGCGATCAAGGCGGAGAACTGGCGGGCCTGGAACTTCGCGATCGTCGACCACGCGGACAACGAGGTGGCGAGGATTACGAAGACGTGGGAGGGGCTGGCCAAGACGATGTTCACGACTGCGGACAATTATGTCTTGCAGGTGCATTATCGGTTGCCGGAGCCGTTGTTGAGTCTTGTGGTGGCTGCGGCGCTAACTGTGGACACGGCGCTTAAGCAGGACTCCCGTGGGTTCGGGTGACCGGGTGTCGTTGCGGTTCCACGGGGGTGCGGTCGCGGGGCTCTGCCCCGGACCCCGCGCCTCAATCGCCGGCGGGGCTTGATTGACCGGAGCCGCTTGATTGGCCGACGTCGTCGAGTCGGGAAGAGTGGGATGGTCGATCTGCGCGTGATGGGTGTGTGTCAGGAGGACTACGCCGCCCGTTGCCAGGATCGCGCCCACCGCGGCGAGGCTCCAGCCTGCCGCGCCGCCCTGGAGGCGTTCGCCCAGGAGGGCGAGGCCGATGATTGAGGCTGCGAGCGGGTTGGCCAGGGTGACCATGGCCAGGGGGGCGCCGAGGCCGCCCCGGTAGGCGGTCTGGGAGAGCAGGAGGCCGCCTGCCGCGAAGGCCGCGACCAGCAGGGCCACCGCGATCACGCGGATGTCGAGCAGCGGGCCCGTGCGGTCGGTGGCCGCCACCGTCACGGTCTGGGTGAGCGCGGACGCGACGCCCGAGGCGATGCCGGAGGCGGTGGCGTGGCGCAGGCCCGGCTTCGCGCCGCGCCGTGAGAGCACGCCGATGAGCGCCGCCGTCGCTCCCGCCACGGCGAGGGCCTCGGGCAGCGAGAGGGTGTCGTCGGGGGCGGGGCCCGACGCCGTCACGAGGAGTGCGGCGAGGCCCGCGAGCGTGAGCGCCGTGCCCCGCCACTCGCCGGCCGTGACATGCCGACCCGCGACCCGCGCCCCCAGCGGCACCGCCGCCACGAGGGTGAGCGCGCCGAGTGGCTGGACGAGGGTGAGCGGCCCGTACTTGAGCGCGGCGACGTGCAGCAGCGCGGCCGAGGCGTTCAGCCCGACCGACCACCACCAGGCCCCCGTCCCGAGCAGCCGCAGCACGCCCGCACCCGATCCGGCGGCCAGCCGTTCCTGGGCCACGGCCGCGGCGGCGTAGGCGACCGCGGAGACGAGCGAGAGCGCGACGGCGAGAAGTGTGGCGGTCATCGTGCCGCTCCGGTCGTGAGGCGCGCGGTGGAGGGGGAGGGGGAGGTGGACGTAGAGCCGGGAGCGGCGATCACCTCGACCGGGATGTGCGTCGGCGTCGCCGCGGCGAACACATCGGCGGCCGTGAGAGCGTCCGGCGGCGTACGGAACGCGGCCGGAGCCGGGGTCCACGGCGTCGGGGTGCGGCGGGACTCGACCAGGTGCGGCGCGGTCGCGGGCGCCGGCACCGGGAACAGGTGGCGCCAGAAACCGGTCGTGTCGACCGCGCGCGGCAGCCGGATCACCGCGAGCGCGGCGCCGAGCAGCAGCGTTGCCACGATCGTGTCGAGCCAGTAGTGGTTGGCGGTGCCCACGATCACGACGAGCGTGAACAGCGGGTGCAGCAGCCACAGCCAGCGCCACCGGGAGCGGGTCGCGGCGACCAGGCCGATCGCCACCATCAGGGCCCAGCCGAAGTGCAGCGAGGGCATCGCGGCGAACTGGTTGGCCATCGTGTCCGTGGCGGGCTTCGCGGCGTAGACCGACGGGCCGTAGACCTGCGCCGTGTCGACGAGGTGCGTGGCGGCAAGCAGCCGCGGCGGCGCCAGCGGAAACGTCAGGTGCAGCACGAGCGCCGCCGCGGTGAGCGCGGCGAGTACGCGCCGCGTCCACAGGTAGTGGCGCGGGCGGCGCAGGTAGAGGAAGACGAGCAGCGCGATCGTGGCCGGGAAGTGCACGGACGCGTAATAGGTGTTCGCGACGTGCACCAGGGTGTCGCTGCTCAGCAGCACGTCCTGCACCGCGCCCTCGCCGGGCAGGTGCACGGCACGCTCGAAGCTCCACACATGGTCGGCGTTGTGGAAGGCCGGGGCGGTGTGGCCGTTGGCCAGCTGCCGCCCGAGCTTGTAGACGAGGAAAAGTCCCACGACCAGCAAGAGCTCGCGTATCAGGGGTGGCCGGGCGGCGTGCTGCCCCGGTTCCCGCATGTTCCCGTTCATCGATACGCCAGTGTACCGATACGATGGCGTACCGGTACACTGGCGTATCGATAGGCCGGTGTGATCTCATCGACACTGCCGCCGACGAGGAGTGAGGGCCATGACGACGCGAGAGAAGGCCACCGAGGCCGCACCCACCGCCTCGCGCCGCTCGAAGATCAGCCCCGAGCGGGCCCAGGAGTTCTTCGACGTGGTCCTCGATCAGCTGCGGGAGCAGGGGTACGGGGACCTCACCATGGAGGGCGTCGCCGCGCAGGCCTGTTGCAGCAAGTCCACGCTGTACCGGCAGTGGAAGACGAAGCCGCAGCTCGTGGCGGCCGCGCTGCGGGCCGGACGCTGCTCGAAGTTCTTCGCGGCGGACACGGGTACGCTCGCCGGAGACCTCGTGGCGGCCGCGCGCAACGCGGCTTCGCAGGCCAAGCCGGACACCGTGCTCATGCAGGCCCTCGGGCACGCCGCCCTCCAGGACGACGAGCTGAAGGGCGCCCTGCGCGAGGCGCTGATCGAGCCGGAGCTCGCGTCGATCGACGCGATCGTGCAGCGGGCGGTGGCGCGCGGCGAGATCGCCGCGGACCATCCCGCGCTGCCCTACGTGGCCGCGCAGCTCTTCGGAGTCATGCGCAGCCGACCGATCCTGGAGAAGCGCCACGCCGATGCGGAGTATCTGGTCCGCTTCGTCGAGGACGCGCTGATTCCGGGACTCGGCCTGACCCTGGAGGGTCGGGCCCCCTGAACGGGAGGCCGCCGGTCGCAGAGATGACCGACCGGCGGTCTGCCCGCGCCGCACCGTGGGGACGGGGGCGGCGCGCACCCCCGGCCGGGCGGGTTCCTCCTTGAGCGGAGGGGGACCCGCCCGGCCGCATTGGTGCGGAGGCCAGAACCGAGGCCAGAGCTGAGGCCAACTCCAGAGCGGGTGCTCAGGCGGCAGTGGGGCTCAGACGTTTTCGCCCGCGTCGCCGTCGCCGGTGACCGTGGCCTTCTTGACACCCTTGAGGATCTCGTCGATCGCCCCGGCGTCCGGGCCCTTCGCCTTGTCCGCGGCGCTCTGCGGGACGTCCACGCCGGCGCGCAGCACGACGAGCTTGTCGGGGTTGGCGGGCGAGGGGAACGCGGCCGACTCCACCCACGCGTCGACGCCCGACTTCGTCTCGACGCTCCAGCGGACCCGGTAGCCCTTCTGCCCGGCGACCGTGACCGCCTTCGCGAACACCTGCTTGTGGCCGGTGATCCCCTCGTAGGTCTTCCCGCCGTAGGACTCCTTCGCGTTCCCGGCGATGTCCTCCTTCGCAGCGGCCTTCGCCGTCTTCGCGTCGAGCTTGAGGCGCGTCGCCGACGAGGTGGACACGCCGCCCTTCACGCAGACGTCGCCCTTCGAGTTGGGGCAGGCGTACGGGCCGACCGTGACCCCGGCGACACCCGCGCCGTCGGTCCCGGTCCAGTTCTTGATGACCGGGACCGCGACCCCGTTGCTGACGTCGGTGGCGAACCCCTGGTCGAGCGGCGCCTGCGGGGAGGCGCCCGGCCCGTCGGGGTTCGGGCTCTCGCCCTCGCCGCCGTCGGGGGCGCCGGGCCCCTCGGGGGCGGCCTCCTTCGGGCTCTGCGAGCGGGAGTCCGCCTTGTCGCTCTTGCCGTCGTCCCCGTCGCCCGACGTGAGCGCGTAGACACCGGTGCCGATGCCCGCGAGGACCACGACCGCGATCCCCGCGGCGATCGCGATCCGGCCCCGGCCGCGCGACTTCGGCGGCAACTGCCCTGGAGGGCCGGGATGATTCGGGTACGCCGGGTCGGTCCCGGGCGCGGGCGGCTGCGGGGCGAACTGCGCCGGGGGCTGCGAAGGCGCCTGTGGCGCCGGCTGCGGGGTGGTGGCGGCGGTGGCGGGCCGGGTCTGGTCGGTCCAGCGTGCGCCGTCCCACCAGCGTTCGGTGCGCGGGCCGTTGGGTATCTGCCCCGGATCGGAGTACCAGCCTGCGGGAGTCTGCGACGTCATGGACGGAACAGTATGAGGCCCGGCTGAAAAGGGGATGAGAGGGGGCCGTCCCGTGGCCGGGATCGTTACCCGGGCGGCCCGCGGCACCCATCTCCGGCCAAATGGCACCGGCTGCCGCGACGCCCCACGAAGGCGGGGCCCCGCGGACTAGTCTCGTGACCAGTACGTCGATCGCCCCATGTGATCGGCTGCGACCGGACGCCGGGACGACACCCGGGGACGACGACGAGAGGCTGCGGAATGACCCAGGGACGGCTTGCCGACGCCGCGCCCTCTGGCCCTCACCTGTGGGAGAGGGAGTCCGAACTCGACGTCGCGGCGCGCGCGCTCGACGCTCTGTACGGCGGATCCGAGGCCGCGGGCGGCCTCGTCGTCTACAAGGGAGAGGCAGGCATCGGCAAGACCGCGCTGCTCTCCCAGGTGCGCGAGATGGCGGCGGGCCGGGCCACCGTGTGGTCGGCCCGCGGCGGCGAGACCGTCACCTCCGTCCCCTTCAACGTCGTACGCCAACTCCTGCAGCCCGCCCTCGTGGCGCTCACCGAGGAAGAGGCTCGCGAGTACTTCGGTGACTGGTACGACATCGCGGGCCCCGCCCTCGGCATCGCCGAGCCCACCGGACGGCAGGCCGACCCGCAGGGCGTGCGCGACGGCCTCGTCGTCGCGGCATCCCGACTGGCCCGCCTGCACTGGCCGTTGGTGCTGCTCATCGACGACGCGCACTGGGCCGACCTGGAGACCCTGGAGTGGCTCGCCGCGTTCGCCGAGCGCCTCGACGGCCTGCCGGTGTTCGTCGTCGTGGCGCAGCGCGAGGCCGCGGACGGGCGCGCCGCCGCCTGCCTCGACGCGGTGGCCGCCGCCGCCCGCCCCGGCGTCGCCCAGCTGAGCGCCCTCACCCCGGACGCCACCGCGGGCCTGACCCGCGCCACGCTCGGGGCCCAGGCCGACGACCCGTTCTGCCGCGAGGTGTGGGCCGTCACGGGCGGAAACCCGTACGAGACCGTCGAGTTGCTCGCCAAGGTCCAGGACAGTGAGCTGCGGCCCGACGAGCGGGCCGCCGTCGAACTGCGGGCGCTCAACCGCTCCGCCCGCGGCCGCGGCCTGGTCACCCGGCTCGAAGGGCTCGGCACCGACGCGACCCGGTTCGCCTGGGCCGCCGCCATCCTCGGCACCCGCATCGAACCGGGCCTCGCGGCCCTCCTCGCCGGCATGAACCCCGAGCAGGCGGGCCGCTGCGCCGAGAACCTGCGCACCGCCCGCATCCTGACCGACACCGTGTCCCCCGGATCGGGGTACGGCGCCGCGGACACCCTGGAGTTCGTCCACCCGCTGATCGCGTCCGCCGTGTACGACGCGATACCGCCGGCCACCCGCACCGCCATGCACGGCCAGGCCGCATGGGCGGTCACCGCCTCCGGGCACGGCCCCGCCGCGGCCTCCCGGCACCTCCTCGAAGTGCACCCGGACGACGACCCCGAGCTCGTCGAGCAGCTGCGCGCCGCCGCCCGCGAGCACCTCGCCGTCGGTGCCCCCGCGGCGGCCCGGCGCTGCCTGGAGCGCGCCCTCCAGGAACCGCCACTGCCCGAGACCCGGCCGCACGTGCTGTACGAGCTGGGCTGCGCCACGCTGCTCACCTCACCGTCCACCACCGTCGCGCACCTGCGCTCCGCGCTCGACTCCGCCCCCGGGCTCTTCGGCGAGCAGCGCGTCGACGCGGTGTGCCGACTCGCCCAGGCACTCGTCCACGCCAACCGGCTGGACGACGCGCTCGCCGTCCTCGACACCGAGACCGGCCAGTTGGAGGAGGGGCACCATCGGCTGCGCCTGCGGGCCACCCGCCTCTTCTGGCAGTGCATCTACGCCGGCGAGCACGATCCGCAGGACCGTTCCCGCACCCTTGCCGAACTCGCCGGCCGGGTCACCGGGCGCGACAACCCCGAGCGCGTCCTGCTGATCCTGCGCGCCTTCGACATGATGAACCGCGGGGAGAACGCCGAGGAGGTCGCGGAGTACTGCGACCGCTCCCTGGTCAACGGACAACTCGCCCCCGGACTCGGCTGGACCGACCCCGAGTGGGGCTTCGAGATTCTCATCGCGCTCGGCCTGTCGTACCTCTTCTCCGACCGGCTCGACCGCGCCGAGAGCCTGTTCACGGAGAGCATGCGGGCCTACGAGACCGCCGGCTGGAGCGGCGGCCACCTCTCCCTCGCGCACGCCTTCGTCGGATACGTCCACCGCAGGCGCGGCCGGCTCAACGACGCGGAGGCGTTCCTGCGCGAGGCGCTGCGCCTGGCCGACCGGGTGGGCCACGGCCTGCCCATGCACTGGGACGCGGCCGCCATGCTCATCGATACGCTGCTCGCCCGCGGCAAGCCCGACGAAGCGCTCCTGATCGCCGACCGCTACGGCTTCGCCGCGCCCTACCCGGCGATGATCCTGCTGCCCGACGCGCACTCGGTGCGCGGCAGGTTGCTGCTCGCCGTCGGCCGCACCGAAGAGGGCATCAACGAACTGGAGACCGGCGGCAAGGTCGCCCTGGCCCGCGGCGGGCACAACACCATCGTCGCGTCGTGGGCCGGCGATCTGGCCCTCGCCCTCGCCGACACCGACCCGCGGCGCGCCGCCGAACTCGTCACCCAGGCCCGCGTCCAGGCCGAGCGGTTCGGCACGGACACCGCGATCGGCGAGGCGTTGCGGTGCGCCGCGGCGCTGGCCACCGGGCGGGAGCAACTCACCCTCTACGCGAAGGCGGTCACGTACCTCGAAGCGTCGCCCTGCGCGTACGAACACGCTCGGGCGCGCGTCGAGTACGGGATCGCCGCGCGGTCGTTGTCCGAACTCAACCGCGGTCTGCAGTTGGCCCGTTCGTGCGGGGCGGAGGCGTTGACGGCGCGGGCGCGAGAGGTGTTGGAGACGGGTCGGGGGCTGCGCTAGGCCCGGTGGTCCACAGCGTGGCCTGCGGTGTGGTCTACAGCCCGAACGGGCCGAGGATCTGGTCGAGTTCGGCGTCGAGGCGGTCCTGGACCTCGCGGTCGTACGTGTCCGCGTGCGCGAGCGTCGGCTGCTCGCCGTCGAAGAACCCGGCGGTGGCCTCGCCGCCCAACTCGCCCACGGCCAGGGCCAGTACACCGGCCGCGCCGTCCTCGACGGTGTTCAGCGGGCCGACCCCGGCCTCCCGGACCATCGCCGTGTCCATGTACGTCGCCGGGTGGATGACGTTGACGTGCGTACCCGTGCCGGAAAGGTCGCGGGCGAGGGCGAAGGTGTGGGCGGCGAGGGCGAACTTGGCGCGGCAGTACGCCTCGGTGCCGCTGTAGTCGGTGCCCAAATCGAGGTCGTCGAAGTTCAGCGGGGACTGGCCGAGGGAGCCGCAATTCACCACGCGGGAAGGCGAGTTGGCCCGGAGGGTGGGTAGCAGGGCGCGGGTGAGGGCGACCGGGGCGAGCAGGTCGACGGCGAACCGCAGCTCGTGCCCGTCGGCGCTCAGCTCGCGGCCCGAGCCGGGGGGCCCGGTGCCGACGCCTGCGTTGTTGACGAGCACGTCGAGCTCCGGGTGGGCGGCGGCGACGCGGGCGCCGAGGTCGCGGACCTGCGCCAGGGAGGCGAGGTCGGCGACGAACCCCTCGGCGCGGCCGCCGGTGGCCCGCAGCTCCTCGACGACGGCGTCCGTACGTTTCTCGTCGCGGCCGTGGGCCAGCACGACGTGCCCGCCGCGCACGAGCTCGAAGGCGAGGTACCGGCCGAGGCCGGAGGTGGCACCGGTGATCAGGAGTGTGGCCATGCGTCCAGGCTAGGGGCCGGGCGGTGGGTTGTGCGTGGCCCCCCTGGACGTAGGCCTGTCGGGTGGGTCAGGAGGGGGCTACGCCAGGCCCTCCTCGGCGAGTACGCGCTGGGCGACGCCGAACGCGGAGTTGGCGGCGGGCACGCCCACGTACACGGCGCACTGCTGCACCACCGCGCCGATCTCGTCCGGGGTGAGGCCGTTGCGCAGGGCCGCGCGGACGTGCATGGCGAACTCGTCGAGGTGGCCGTGGGCGACAAGCGCGGTCATCGTGATCATGCTGCGCTCGCGGCGGCCGAGGGTCGGGTCGGTCCAGATCTCGCCCCACGCGTAGCGCGAGATGAAGTCCTGGAAGCGGGCCGTGAACGGCGTCTGCTTTGCCTGTGCCCGGTCGACGTGTGCGTCCCCGAGCACCTCGCGGCGCACCTCCATGCCGCGCTTCGCGGCCTGCCCGAGGTGGGTGCGCAGCGCCCCGAGGACGGCTTCCGGCCGCTCGGCGGGGGCGAGATGGGAGGCGCCCGACAGCTCGACCAGCTCGGAGTTCGGTACGGCGTCGGCGATCTCGCGCAGGTGGGCGGGGGGTGTGGCGGGATCCTCGCGGCCGGCGATCAGGAGGGTGGGCACGGTGATCTCGGGGAGCCGGTCCCTCAGGTCGAACGCGGCGAGGGCGTCGCAGCAGGCGGCGTAGGCCGCGGGGTCGGCGTCCCGGTTGTCCTGCACGAGGCGTTCCACGCGGAAGCCGGGGGTGAACCAGCGGGAGGGCGCGGTCTCGGCCACGCCCGCCGTGCCCTCCGCGCGGACGAGGGCGGCCCGCTCCTCCCAGTTCTTGGCGCCGCCGAAGTGGGCGGAGGAGCAGATGACCGTGAGGCTGGTGAGGCGTTCCGGGTGGTGCACGGCGAGGTGCAGGCCGACGGCGCCGCCGAGGGAGACGCCCGCGTAGGCGAAGCGGTCGATGCCGAGGTTGTCGGCGAGCGCGAGGACGAGGTCGGCCAGGTCGCCGACGGTGGCGCCGGGCTTGATCAGGCCGGCGTCCGATCCGCCGTGGCCGGGGAGGTCCCACCGTACGACGCGGTGGGCGGTGGACAGTTCGGGTGCGACACGGTCCCACAGGGCGAGGCTCGTCCCGAGGGAGGGCCCGAGGATCAGCGGGGGAGCGGTGGGCGATCCCGCGGCGTGGTGGTTCAGGTTCGTACGCATGAGTGTGCTCCCGGTGGGTCGGGGTTCGACTTGGGCTGGCGGTGTCACGGTCGTCGTCGGGCGCGGCCTACCGGTGGTTGGGCGCGCGGTTCCCCGCGCCCCTGAGGGTGGCGGGGCTGTGGTCGTTGTCGGCTACGGGTTACCCGTGGCTGGGCGCGCAGTTCCCCGCGCCCCTGGGGAGGCGGGGGTCTGGTCGTTGTCGGGTGAAGCTCACCCGTGGCTGGGCGCGCAGTTCCCCGCGCCCCTGGGGAGGCGGGGGTGTGGTTGTCGTCGGGTGCGGCCCACCCGTGGTTGCGGGATCTCGGCAGAGGTGGTGCGGTGCGGCGTGCCAAATCAAGCCCCTGCGGCGATTGAGCAGCGGGGTCCGGGGCGGAGCCCCGTGGCCGCAACTCCGCCTCCGCCGCGCGCGCCCGCAGGGATTTCGGGAAGGGGCGGGGTGGGGCAATGTCATTGACGCGCGAGCGCCCGATCCACCAGCATCCCCGCCGCCCCGACGTACCGCGACGGATCCGTCAGCTCGGACACGTTCACACCGGTCTCCTTGAGGGACGACTCCGTCGCCAGGACGTCGGCCAGAGAGCGGCCCTCCGACCGGGCCCGCCGCGAGGCGGACGCCAAGAGCTCCTTCGCCGCCCCCCGCCCGAGCACCCCGCCCAGCTCCACCGACAACCGCTCCGACACGATCGCCCCACCAGTCGCCGCCAGATGCGCGTGCATGACGTCCACGCGGACCACAAGCCCGGATACCAGCTCCGAGACATCCCGCGCCGCCCCACCCACCACGCGCAACAACTCACGCACCGTGGTCCATTCGGCGTGCCACGCCCCCGCGGGACGCTCGTCCTCCGCCGACATCGAGGCGTACAGCGTCGCGGCGAGCGCGGGAACCCGCCGGGCCGCCGCGGCGACGAGCGTGGAGCGGACCGGGTTGGCCTTGTGCGGCATCGCGGAGGACCCCCCGCCCGTGCCCTCGGCCAGTTCACCGATCTCCGTACGGGAAAGCACCAGCACATCTGCCGCGATCTTGCCGAGCGCACCCGCCGTGAAGGCCAGCACCCCCGCCAGATCCGCCACCGGCGTCCGCAGCACGTGCCACGGCAAATCCGCCTCAACCAGGCCGAGTTCACGCGCGTACGCCGCGACCAAGGCGACCGGGTCCCCGGCCCCGTACGCCCCGAACGCCGCCAACGTACCCGCCGCACCACCCAGTTGAACCGGCAGCGCCACCCGCACACCCCGCACGCGATCCCGCGCATCGAGCACCAGCGAGCGCCACCCCGCCGCCTTGAGGCCGAACGTCGTCGGCACGGCATGCTGCGTGAGCGTACGGCCGGGCATCACCGTGTCCCGGTGCTCCCGCGCCAGACCCGCCAACACGCCCTCTGCGTCTGCGAGTTCGTCAAGCAGCACATCCAGCGTCCGCGCGGCGACCAGCATCAACGCCGAGTCCAGGATGTCCTGGCTCGTCGCACCCCGATGCACGTAGGGGGAGTGTTCGGCGGGCACCGAGGACGTGAGATCCGCGACCAGCGGGATCACCGGATTGCCGCCCCCGCGCGCGCGGCGCGCGAGGTCCCGCACGTCGAACCGCTCGGCGACGGCGGCCGCGGTGACGGCCTCGCCGGCACCGGAGGGCGCGAGGCCGAGCGAGCACTGGGCCCGCGTCAGGCCCGCCTCCGCGTCCAACAGAGCCTGCAGAAAAGCCTCTTCGGAGGTGGTGCGCTCGGTGGGCGCACCCTCGCTGCCGGGGTCGAACAACGTCACATGAACTCCAGGAAGACCGTCTCGCCCTCGCCCTGAAGGCGGATGTCGAAACGGTACGTGCCATCCGCCTGCCGCCGCGCGACCAGCGTGTCACGGCGCGCGGCGTCGACCTGCGCCAGCACGGGGTCCCCGGCCAGTACCTCTTCGGAGGAATCGGCGAAGTAGATCCGCGTGTAGAGGTGGTTGAGCAGGCCGCGGGAGAAGATCACCACGGCGAGGTACGGCGCCGACCCGCCGCGCGCCCCCGGGCGCAGCGTGCGCACCGCCCAGTGCCCGTTCGCGTCGGTCTCGATGCGGCCCCAGCCGGTGAACTCCACGCCGTTGCGGCCCAGGTACCCGCCGGTGAACGGCTGGCGGCGCATCGAGCCGTCGACGGTGGAGGCGTTGCCCTCGGGGTCGGCGCCCCAGATCTCGACGAACGCGTCGGGGACGGGGGTGCCGTTGCCGTCGTACACGTACCCGTGCACGGCGACCGTGTCCGGGTGGCCGACCGGCGCGATGTCACCGCCGCCCTCGAAGGGCAGCGCGTAGCCGTACCAGGGGCCGACCGTGTGCGAGGGCGTGGGAAGGACGGACTCGGGGTAGTTGATGTCGATCTTCGTCATGGCTGGTCAGCGTCCCTCTTCCATCCAGGTGGCGTGCGGGCCGTCGAGGACGATGTCCCACTGGTAGCCCATCGAGAACTCCGGAACCGACTTCTCGTGCACGTACGTGGCGATCAGCCGCTGCCGCGCCGCGTCGTCGGTCACCGACTGGAGGATCGGGTCGTACGGGAACAGCGGGTCGTTCGGGAAGTACATCTGCGTCACCAGGCGCTGGGTGAACGCCGAGCCGAAGACGGAGAAGTGGATGTGCGCGGGGCGCCAGGCGTTGGTGTGCTGGGCCCACGGGTACGGGCCCGGCTGGATGGTCGTGAACTTGTACCAGCCGTCGTCGTCCGTCAGCGCCCGGCCGACGCCCGTGAAGTTCGGGTCGAGCGGCGCGTCGTGCACCTCGATCTTGTGCGCGTAGCGGCCGGCCGAGTTCGCCTGCCACAGTTCGATCAACTGACCACGCAGTGGCCTCCCGTCGCGGTCGACCAGGCGGCCCTCCACGGTGATGCGCTCGCCGATCGGCTTGCCGGGGTGCTGGATCGTCAGATCGTTGTCGATCTTCGTGATGTCGCGCTCGCCGAAGGCGGGTGCGGTGAGCTCGATCAGCTCCGGGTCCTTGGAGACGTCGATGTTGATCGGCGGCTGCTTGGGGTGCCGGAGGGCGGAGGAGCGGTACGGGGCGTAGTCGCGCCGCGGGTGGTGTTCGATGGGTGCGCCCTCGGCGAGGCCCTTGTAATAGGCCTCGCGCTTGGCCGCGATCTCCGCGTCGATGTCGTGCTGGGTGAGAGCCATGGGGGCGGGACCTTCCTGACCTTCCTGAGGTCTCTAACGTTCCAGGACGAGGGCGGAGCCCTGGCCCACTCCGATGCAGAGCGTGGCGACGCCGACGATGTAGACGTCCTTGACGTTCCGGCTCACTTGGCTGCCTCCGGGACGCGTACCTTCGCGGCGGTCTTCTCGACGACTTCCCCGGCGCTCACGCCGGGCGCCAACTCGACGAGTTCCAGGCCGCTTTCGGTCACGTCGAGCACGGCGAGGTCCGTGATGATCCGGTCGACGCAGCCCTTGCCGGTGAGTGGCAGCGAGCACTCCTGGACGATCTTCGGGGAGCCGTCCTTCGCGGTGTGCGTCATGGTGACCAGGACGGTACGGGCGCCGTGTACGAGGTCCATGGCGCCGCCGATACCGGTGATCATCTTGCCGGGGACGGCCCAGTTGGCGAGGTCGCCGTTCGCGGAGACCTGCATGGCGCCGAGCACGGCGACGTCGATGTGGCCGCCGCGGATCATCCCGAAGGAGAGCGCGGAATCGAAGAACGAGGCGCCGGGCAGGACGGTGACCGTCTCCTTGCCCGCGTTGATCAGGTCCGGGTCGACGGCGTCGTCGCTCGGGTACGGGCCGGTGCCCAGGATCCCGTTCTCGGACTCCAGGATCACCTCGACGTCGCCGCCGAGGTAGTTGGGGATCAGGGTCGGCAGGCCGATGCCGAGGTTCACGTACTGGCCGTCGCGCAGTTCGCGGGCGGCGCGGGCGGCCATTTCTTCACGGGTCCATGCCATGGCTAGTTGCTCACCGTCCCTCGTGCCGGAGGCGCGGAAATCGTGCGCCGCTCGATTCCCTTGTCGGCGGCCTGCTCGGGGGTGAGTGCGATGACGCGCTGCACGAAGATGCCCGGCAGGTGGACCTGGTCCGGCTCGGTCTCGCCCGGCTCCACCAGCTCCTCCACCTCGGCGATCGTGATCTTTCCGGCCTGTGCGGCAAGGGGGTTGAAGTTCTGCGTGGACTTGTTGAAGACCAGGTTGCCGTGCCGGTCGCCCTTCGCGGCCCGCACGAGCGCGAAGTCGGTGCGGATGCCGCGCTCCAGGACGTACTCGACGCCGTCGAACTCGCGGACCTCCTTGGGCGGTGAGGCCTTGGCGACCCCGCCGTTGCCGTCGTAGCGCCAGGGCAGGCCGCCGTCGGCGACCTGGGTGCCGACGCCGGCCGGGGTGTAGAACGCGGGGATGCCGGCGCCGCCGGAGCGCAGCCGCTCGGCGAGCGTGCCCTGCGGGATCATCTCGACCTCGATCTCGCCGCCCAGGTACTGCCGGGCGAACTCCTTGTTCCCGCCGATGTACGAGCCCGTGACGCGGACGATCCGCCCGGCGCTCAGCAGGACGGCGAGGCCGGAGTCCAGGGCGCCGCAGTTGTTCGACACCACCGACAGGTTCCCGGTGCCCTGCTCGTGCAGCGCCTTGATCAACGTGTTCGGTACGCCGCTCAAGCCGAACCCGCCGACCGCGAGGGACGAACCGTCCCCGACGTCGGCGACGGCCTGGGCGGCCGTGGCGACAACCTTGTCCATCCCTGCCAGCCCTCATCTCCGCGAAGTGCTCATGAAGTGCTCAGCGCACTGAGCATTTTCTGGATGGCGCTCACGTTGCCACTGGGTGTGTGAACCGTCAAGAGTTCCCCGGGAAATGCGTGTATGGACTCGACAAGGGGATGCGGGGTGCCGGATCCTTGCTCAGTGCACGGCCGTTTTCAGCGGCGCAACGATTGCAGACGGAGGACCGCCATGGCCGCGGTGGATCTGACCACCCATCCCGGGCATCTCGCCCGGCGGCTCCAGCAGGCGCACTATCTGCTGTGGAACACGATGGTCTCCGAGGAGATCACGTCGCCGCAGTTCGCGGTCCTCAACGCGTTGGTGGCCGAGCCGGGCCTGGATCAGCGCACCGTGGGGGAGCGGGTGGGGCTCGACCGCTCCACCATCGCCGAGGTGGTCACGCGGCTGACCCGGCGGGAGCTGGTCGACAAGGTGCGTGACCCGCAGGACGGGCGGCGCTGGCTGCTGCGGCTCACGCCCGGGGGGCTGCGCACGCACAAGAAGCTGGCCGTGCGGACGGCCCGCATGAACCAGATCTTCCTGGCGCCGCTCGATGCGGAGGAGCGGGGGGTGTTCTTCGACGTGATCCAGCGGGTGTGCGACGCGACGGAGGGCCTCCGGCATGCGGGTGAGGCGGTTCCGGCGGAGGCGTGAACCCCCCGCCGACGTTGCGCCCACGGGGCTCCGCCCCGGACCCCGCTGCTCAATCGCCGCAGGGGCTTGAATTGGCTCACCCGTCGGCGGGGCTTGAATGCGCCTCAATCGCCGGCGGGGCTAAAGGCCTGCTCAATCGCCGCAGGGGTTTGAAAACCAGATCCCGCCGCCGGCCAATGCACACAGGCCCGCACAATCAAGCCCCTGCGGCGATTGAGCAGCGGGGTCCGGGGCAGAGCCCCGATCTTTCCAGCCCCGCCGGCGTTTGAGGCGCGGGGTCCGGGGCGGAGCCCCGTGGGCGGGTTAGCGGGGGGCCAGCACCAGCCATACCGGGCCCGGTGCGAACGGTAGGGCGGTGGTGGCGTCCGACGTCGTGAACGTCGTGCCGACGGCGGCGGACGGACGGCGCCAGCGCGCGTCGTACGCGCGACCGTCCCGCAGCACCACGGCCCGCCCATCCCCCACCGTGCGCGACCGCGGCGACGTATTGCCCGACCGATCGTGGAAGCGGGACGACGCCACGTCGACGTACTGCACGACGACCGTCGGCGCGCCGAGCCGTATGCCGGAGGCGGTCGTCGCCGCGCGTCCGTCCATGCTCACGAGCCAACGACCCTCCCCGGCCGACCAGTTGAAGGTGAAGCGCGCGGCAGGAAAGCGCACCGTGTGCTCCGCCTCGCCGCGCCCACCCTTCGGCGCCCGCTCGGCGAACTCGAACCCGGCCGCCTTCCCGGCGTGCACCCCGGCCGCGGGATTGCCCAGCTTCGCAGGCCGCAGGTACAGGTTGTGCGGCGCCGGCCTGTCCGCCCCCCGGTAGTACGCGCCACCCGCCTCGCCCGGCGCCGCCGCCCGCAGCGGCGCCGCGTCGATGGAGGGCCGCAGCGCGCTCTGCGCCCCGGAGTACGCGAGCGTCGGCCGGTCGAACTGGCGAAGCAGTTCGAGGTCGGTCTCGCGGGCGCTGCGCACCGGTCCGACCACAGCGGGCAGCCGCGAGCCGAACACCGCCATCAGCCGGCTCAGCCCGGCCTCGACCTGTTCCACGTACACGAGGTCCGCCTCGTCGAGCCCGGTCTGTGGTCGCGCCGCCCCCACGTTGTCGACCTTCACGGCGAGCAGCGGCGCCCGCGCCGACGCCGAACTCCCGCCCCCGGGCAGCCGATTCGCCGTGCACGCCGAGGCGAACACACCGAGAGCCCCCACCACGACCGCACGCCTGCGCATCTCGTCCACGCCCCTTGGATACCCACGGGCACGCCCGGTTCACCCCGTGCTCAGCGCAGCACATCCGCCAGGTCGAACTTCACCGGCTCCTCCAGCTGCGCGTACGTACAGGTCTCCGGTGTGCGGTCCGGCCGCCAGCGGCGGAAGCGGGCCGTGTGGCGGAAACGGGCGCCGTTCTCCATGTGCTCGTACGCCACCTCGGCCACCAGTTCGGGGTGCAGCGGGATCCAGGAGAGGTCCTTCTTGCCGGTCCAGCGGCTGGTCGCACCCGGCATCCGCCGGCCCTCGTGCGCCGCCTCGTCGGTCCACGCCGCCCACGGGTGACCCTCGGCGGGCAGCTCCATGCGCAACGGTTCCAGCTCGGCCACCAGCTCCGTACGGCGCTTCATCGTGAAGGCCGCGCACACCCCGACGTGCTGCAGAGTGCCCTCGTCGTCGTACAGGCCGAGGAGCAGGGAGCCGACGACCGGGCCGCTCTTGTGGAGGCGGTAGCCGGCGACCACGCAGTCCGCGGTCCGCTCGTGCTTGATCTTGAGCATGACGCGTTCGTCCTGTCGGTAGCGCAGGGTGAGCGGCTTGGCGACGACGCCGTCGAGGCCCGCGCCTTCGTACTGCTCGAACCAGACCTGGGCGAGCTCCGCGTCGGTGGTCGCCGGCGCCAGGTGCAGCGGGGCCGAGGCGTCCGCGAGGGCCTGTTCCAGGAGCGGTCTGCGGTCGGACAGCGGCAGCTCGACCGTGGACTCGGAGCCGAGCGCCAGGACGTCGAAGGCCACGAAAGAGGCGGGCGTGCGCTCGGACAGCGTCTTCACCCGCGAGGCCGCCGGGTGGATCCGCTCGGTGAGCGCGTCGAAGTCGAGCCGTCCGTTCCGCGCGATCACGATCTCCCCGTCGAGCACGCAGCGCTCCGGGAGCCGCTCGGCGAGCGCCGCGACCAGCTCGGGAAAGTACCTGGTCAGCGACTTGGTGGTACGACTCGTGAGCTCGATCTCGGGACCGTCCCTGAACACGATCGCCCGGAAGCCGTCCCACTTCGCCTCGTAGTGCATCCCGGCGGGGATCCTGGCGGCGGACTTGGCGAGCATCGGCTTGACCGGTGGCATCACGGGAAGATCCATGTCCCGATTCTGGCCTCTACATCGCTCTATCGCCCGGTATGCGTGTTTCTTCCTTTCGGCCTAGCGTGAGCGCATGGGCGGCAAGGGTGCGGCAGTGGAACTGGAAGCGGGCGGTCGGACGGTGCGGCTGTCCAGCCCCGACAAGGTGTTCTTCCCCGACGGCGGGAAGGTGACCTACACCAAGCTCGACCTCGCGAACTACTTCCTCGCGGTCGGCGACGGCATCCTGCGCGCCCTGCGCGACCGGCCCACCACCCTTGAGCGCTACCCCGAGGGTGTGACCGGCGAGTCCTTCTACCAGAAGCGCGCGCCGAAGAACCTGCCCGACTGGATCCCCACCGCCACGATCACCTTCCCCTCGGGTCGCACCGCCGACGAGATGTGCCCGACGGAGGTCGCCGCGGTGATCTGGGCCGCCCAGTACGGCACCCTCACCTTCCACCCCTGGCCGGTGCGGCGCGCCGACCCCGACCACCCCGACGAACTGCGTATCGACCTCGACCCGCAGCCCGGCACCGACTACGCGGACGCGGTGCACGCGGCACGCGAACTCCGCGCTGTCCTGCATGACTTCGGTGGCCTGAGCGGCTGGCCCAAGACCTCCGGCGGTCGTGGACTGCACGTCTTCGTCCCCATCGAACCGCGCTGGACGTTCACCGAGGTGCGCCGCGCCGCGATCGCCTGCGGCCGCGAACTGGAGCGCAGGATGCCGGAGTTCGTCACCACGGCGTGGTGGAAGGAGGAGCGCGGCGAGCGCATCTTCGTCGACTACAACCAGACCGCCCGCGACCGCACCATCGCCTCCGCGTACTCGGTGCGCGCCCGCCCGCACGCGCCCGTCTCGGCCCCGCTCACCTGGGACGAGGTGGGCGACGCGCTGCCCCGCGACTTCGACATCGTCACCATGCCGAAGCGGTACGCCGAACTCGGCGACGTACACGCCGACATGGACAAGGAGAGGTTCTCCCTCGACGCCCTCCTGGAGCTGGCCGGGCGCGACGAGAAGGACCGGGGCCTGGGCGACCTACCGTACCCGCCCGAGTACCCGAAGATGCCGGGCGAGCCCAAGCGGGTGCAGCCGAGCCGGGCCCGGCACGAGGCCGGACCTGGCTCGACCCACTGAAATACAGGCAGGCTCAGAGCTCCTTCACGCGCACGTCCCGGTACGAGATGACGTCCGTGGTGCTGTGCACCTGGAGCCCGACGTAGCCCTCGGAGTACCGACGGCCGTCCGTGCCCGGGTCGTCGCCCCGCGGGGGTTCGAAGACCTGGCCACCGGTGTTGTCGAACTCATTGATCAGCACACCGTTGCGGTAGACCGAGTAGTGCTGGTCCACCACCTTGATCTCGTAGTCGTTCCAGGTGCCCTTCTGGGTGACGCCCGCGCCCGCGAGGCCGACCCGGTCGAAGCCGTAGATCGAACCGGTCTTGTACATGTCGCCATCGGGCTTGTCGAGCATCTGGATCTCGTGCCCGTACTTGATGGCGACCCACTCCGGGTTCGGCTCCTCGGGGTTGTCGTGCACCCACGGGAAGCGGACGAAGGCGCCGCCGTTGGCGTTGCCCGTGCCCGGCGCGTCGTCACGCCACTGGAGTTTCAGCGAGAAGTCGCCGTACTTGCGCTGCGGGAACCACAGCATGCCCATGCCGTCGACGGATGTGCTGCTGGTGATCGAACCGTCGGCGTTCAGCGCGAACTTGCCGCCGCCGACCTGCTCCCACTTGGCGAACTGCTCCTGCGTGCCGTCCAGGATCTTCTTGTAGCCGTCGGTCTGGCCCGGCGTGCCGATCGGGGACTGCCGCGCCGCCTTGTTGATCTTGTTGTACTCGCGCTGGTCGACGACGCCTTCCTTGAGGAGCTTGTCGGTGACCGTCTTCACGTGCTTCACGAACAGCGCGTGCGACGTCCACTCCTTCTCGTCCTCGATCAACTCGCCGACGCGGCACCGGTTGTTGGTGACCCGGTTCGGGATGCCGGTGTCCGTCGTGCCGATGAAGACGGTGGAACGCTCGTCCAGCTCCGGGCAGTTGGGCGCCGGAACGCCGCCGCCCGAGGCCACCGCGAACACGAACGTCTGCGCCGCGGCGGCGTTGCCCGCCTTGTCGCTCGCCCGGTACGCCACGGAGTGCGCGCCGACCCGGTCCACCACCACGGGGGCGGTGTACGCGAGATAGGGCCCGCCGTCGAGCGAGTACTCGACCTTGTCGACGCCCGACATGTCGTCGGTCGCCGTCACCGTCAGCTTCGCGTTGTTGATGTACGCGCCGTCGGAGTTCTTGTCCCCGCCGACCGCCAGCGACACCGTCGGAGGCGTCGTGTCCTTCACGGGCGGTGCCACGACTGTGAAGTCGACGGATTTCTCGGCGGCTGCGTTGCCCGCCTTGTCCGCGGCCCGGTAGCGCACCGTGTACGTGTCCGGGTCGTGGAACATGACCGGGGCGGTGTACGGCTGCCAGGCGCCGTCGGCGCCGACCGCGTACTCGATGGTGTTGACCCCGGATCCGGTGTCCGACGCGGAGACCGTCACCGTGGCCATGCCGACGTAACCACCGGCGTCGTCCTTGTCGCCGGTCACCGTCGCCGAGGTCTCCGGCGGCGTCTTGTCGTCCGTCGGCGGCGCGACCACCGTGAAGTCGAGCGACTTCTCGGCGGCGGCGTTGCCCGCCTTGTCGGTCGCCTTGTACTTCACGGTGTGCGCGCCGACCTGGTCGACGACGACCGGCGCCGTGTACGGCGTGTAGGCGCCGCCGTCGAGCGCGTACTCGACCTTGTCGACGCCCGAACCCGCGTCGGTCGCGGTGACCGAGACGGACGCGGACCCGACGAACGCGCCGTCGGCGTTGGTCTGCCCCTCGGCCTTCGCCGAGGTCTCCGGAGCGGTCGTGTCGTCACCGCCACCCCCGTCCGTCACCGTCAGGACCCCCGTCATGCTGGTGTGCCCGGGGATCGTGCAGTGATAGCGGTACGTGCCGGGGGAGAGGGTGACCTCGGCCGTGTGCTTGCCGCCCATGTCGTCGTTCGGGTTGGCCAGGATGTTCAGCGGCACGTCGTTGTTGTACTCGGGGTCCGACACGTCGAATGTCAACGTGTGCGGCATCCCCGTGGTGTTGCCGGTCGCCGTGCTGTTCTCGAAGACGATCGTCGCCTTGCCGGCGACCGCCGTCTCAGGCGCCGACGTGTACTTCGTGATGTCGTCGCCGGCCGTCCAGGTCAGCACCTGGTCGGCCGCCTCGGGCGCGGGGGCCGCGGTCGCGGCGGGCAGTGTGCCGAGGCCGAGACACATCAGCATCGCGGCGAGCAGCACGGTCAGGAATCTGTGTCTGCGCAAGGAGCGCAAGGAGCGTACGGGGCGCATCAGTCGCGTGGATCGCATGTGATCAGCCCTTCCTGGCCAGCGAGGCGGCCGCCGGGGTCGCCTCGCCGCCGGTGTAAGTGACCTTCCACAGCGCAGACTTGGCGTCGGAGGTGAAGAAGCCGCGCCCATAGTCGAGGACGTACAGCGCACCGTCGGGACCGAACTTCCAGTCCATGAGGTTCTTGATGCCGTCGTTGCCGATCGGAATGATCTTCTTCAACGACTCCGAGTGGACCGGAATCGATCCGTCGCCGTGCGTCTTCGGGTCGGTGAGGACCGCGTTGCGCGGCTGGTCGGAGTCGTAGAAGTCACCGACGAACCACTTGCCGTCCCAGTAGCTCGGCCACTTGTCCGCGTTCGGGATCGACGCGTCGTAGCGGTAGACGGGCCCGTCCATCGCGGCCTGGCCGCCGCCCTTGAGCCACGGAAGCAGGTACGTGGCCTCCTCGTTCTTGTACGAGGGCACGCCGTTGGCGTCGCGCGGGAAGTCCGGCGCCCCGCCCTGCGGCGAGTACCAGATGTTGTTCCCGGTCACCGGCGGCAGGTTGACGAGGCCGTTGTTGTTCGGGGACTCGTTCTTCGGGTGGTCGCAGTCGTACCAGCCCAGCGGCTTCGTCGGGTCCGGCAGGTTGCGGTCGCGGTAGGGCTGCTTGTTGCCCATGCAGTACGGCCAGCCGCGGTTGCTCGGCTTGGTGATGACGGCGAACTGGTCGTACTTGGCCGGGCCCCATGTCGTGGACGGCTCGCCCGAGTCGGGTCCGACCCACCCCGCGTACAGGGTGTCTGTCTTCTTGTCGATCGAGATGCGCGCCGGGTTGCGCACGCCCATCACATAGATCTCGCCGCGTGTCTTCCCGCCGCCCTCGGCCGTCTCCTTGCCGGTGAAGAGGTTTCCCTCCGGCAGGGTGTACGTCCCGTCGGTCTCCGGGTGGATGCGCAGGATCTTGCCGTTCAGGTTGTTCGTGTTGCCTGCGGTGCGGCGCGCGTCGGCGAACGAGACGCCCTTGTAGTTCGGCTCAGGGTTGTTGCCCGAGTAACCGTCGCTGAACTGCGAGGAGTTGTTGTCACCGGTCGCGATGTACAGGTTCCCCTTGGAGTCCCAGGCCATCCCGCCACCGGCGTGGCAGCAACTGTGCACCTGTACCGGCCACTTGAGCAGCACCTTCTCGCTGCTCAGATCCAGCTTGTTCGTGGCCAGGTCGAGCGTGAAGCGGGAGACCTGGCGTTCGGCCATCTGCTTGTCGCGGTCGAGGCCCGAGTGCGGCGTGTAGTGCAGGTACACGTACCCGTTCTGCTCGAACTTCGGGTCCAGCTCGATGCCGAGCAGCCCCTCCTCGACCTTGACCAGCTCGTCCCCGCCGCCCTTGTTGCCGAAGATGCTCAACTCTCCTGCGAGAGTCGCCTTCTTGGTCTTCGGGTCGTAGACGTGGATCTGGCCCTTGCCCTTGCCGACGTCGGGGTTGTTCCAGTCGGTGATGACCGGCTGGGACGAGTCCGCGCCGCCGCGCCCGATGTAGAGCACGCGCCCGTCGGGAGCGGTGACGAGCCCGTGCGGCTCGCCGATCTGGTCGTTCTGGCCGGGCTGATTGGCCTGGGTCAGCCGCTCCGCCTTGTAGTTGGCGTCGATGGCGGCCTTGCAGTCGGCGCGCACGATGCGCGTCGTCCACAGCAGCGCCCCGCGCAGATGGTCGCGGAAGTCCGTCTCGTCGTACGAGGCGACGGTGCCGCCCATGCCGGTGTAGAAGGACCGCCCTCCGTCGTAGTCGCGGCACCAACTCACCGGGTGGTCGGCGCCGTTGGCGCCCTCGCCCGGCTTGTACGTGGTCTCGTTGACCCGCGCGACCGTGTGCACGTCTCCGGACGGGTTCGCCGCCCAGTTCAGCCACTTGTCGGCGCGCTTCCACTGCACCGGCAGGTCCTTCGTCGCCGGGTTCTGGCGGTCGCCGACCTCAACTGTCGCGCGCTGCGCGGCAGTTGGCGACGACGCTGCGGGCCGGGCCCCGATCAGACCGGTGAACCAGTCCGAGTACGGCTCGGCGCGGGCCGCGTCATGGACGCCGACGAAACCGCCGCCCGCCTCCATGTACGCCTCGACCCCGGCCTCCTGATCGGGGTCGAGGACGTCGCCCCCGCCGGTCAGGAAGACGACCGAATTGAACCTGCCCAGCTTGGTGGCGTTCGTGAACACGGAGGCGTCGTCCGTCGCCGTGATCGTGAACCGCTGGGCCTCGGGCCCCGACCGGCCGATCTTCTCGATCGCCTCGATGCCCGCGTTGACCGTGGGCGACTCGTCGCCGTCGGCCGCGGACCCGTAGAACACCAGGACCCGCACATTCGCGCCGCCAGGCGGCGACTTGATGGACATCGTTGTCGCGGACGGCTCCGGTGCCGGCCGCGCGCTCGCGGCGGGACCGCTCAGCAGCCCGGCGGCCACGGCTCCCGCGACGACACCGGTCGCAAGGACGCGGGTGCGTCTGCTCCGGCTCGCTCTGAACTCTCGTACGGGCAACGGCTTTTGATGCGTCGAGTGACGCATGTGTTCACCTACCCCTCGTCGGACACAGCAACAGCGCGGTGGAAGCTAGACCTCTTTTCGCGGTCCGCCAAGAGCTATGACCGGTATGACGCAAACTTTGTCCTGAGTGTGGATAAACGAAGATCATGTGGTTACCGTGCCCTGCGCGACGTGAAAATCCTTACGAGGGTGGGGAGTTGGCCGTGACCGAGCACGACAGACCTTGCGAAGCGTCGACGCGGGCGAGTGAAAAGGACAGGCGTGCTGTGAGCCGGCGCATGCTGATCGGCGGCGCCGTGGCCGCGACGGCTGGGGTGACATCGTTGTCCATCGGAGCGTCGGCGGGACCGGCTGCCGGGGCGGACACCCCGCCGCGCACCGCGCCCGCGGGCGGCGAGGTCAGACGCTTCACGATGTATGCGGAGGAGCTCGCGGACGGCTCGCTCGGCTACGGCTTGGAGAGGGGCAAGGCGTCCGTCCCCGGCCCACTGATCGAACTCAACGAGGGCGACACGGCGCACATCGAGTTCCACAACCTCACGGACGTCGACGCGAGTCTGCACGTGCACGGCATGGACTACGAGATCTCCAGCGACGGCACGCGAATGAACCGCAGCCACGTCGAACCCGGCGGCACCCGCACCTACACCTGGCGCACGCACGCCCCGGGCCGCAGGAAGGACGGCACCTGGCGGGCCGGGACCGCGGGCTACTGGCACTACCACGACCATGTCGTGGGCACGGATCACGGCACGGGCGGGATCAGGAAGGGCCTGTACGGTCCGGTGATCGTGCGCCGCAAAGGCGACATCCTGCCCGACCCCGGCAAGACGTTCACGATCGTCTTCAACGACATGACGATCAACAACAAGGCGGCCCACGAAGCGCCCAACTTCGAGGCGACGGTGGGTGATCGCGTCGAGATCGTGATGATCACTCACGGCGAGTACTACCACACGTTCCACATGCACGGTCATCGCTGGGCGGACAACCGCACAGGCATGCTCACGGGCCCCGACGACCCGACTCAGGTACTCGACAACAAGATCTGCGGCCCCGCCGACTCCTTCGGGTTCCAGATCGTCGCGGGCGAGGGCGTCGGGGCCGGGGCGTGGATGTACCACTGCCATGTCCAGAGTCACTCGGACATGGGGATGGCGGGCCTGTTCCTGGTGAAGAAGGCGGACGGGACGATCCCGCCGTACGACGTGCCGCACCACTGAGCCGGCCGCGACGGAGCGGGGCGGAGGCGCGGCGCGTGCGTGGCCGCGGAACGTGACCGCCCCGTGACGCGATCCTCGCTCATCCCGCACAACCGGCTCTGGACAGCGCTTACCGGGGAGTAGAGCATCGGTGCCACCTGCACAGGCACTGACCGTCGAGGGAGCCGCGTTGAGCAAGGACCGTACGTACGACTACGTCATCGTCGGGGCCGGATCCGCCGGCTGCGTGCTGGCCGCGCGGCTCTCCGAGGACCCTTCCGTCAAGGTCGCCCTCGTCGAGTCCGGGCCGCCCGACCGCAAGACCGAGATCAGGATCCCGGCCGCGTTCCCGAAGCTGTTCAAGACGTCGTACGACTGGGACTACTTGACGTCGAAGCAAATCGCCCTGGACGACCGGGAGTTGTACTGGCCGCGCGGCCACACGCTCGGCGGCTCCTCCGCCATCAACGCCATGATGTGGGTGCGCGGCCACCGTGCCGACTACGACGCCTGGGGCGAGGCCGCCGGATCCCCGTGGTCGTACGACGAGTTCGTGCGCTACTTCCAGCGCGCCGAGCGGTGGCAGGGTGCCTCGCGGGAGGACTCCGTATACGGCACGGCGGGACCGCTGCACATCTCGCCGCCGCGCCACCCGAACCCGACCACGGCCGCGTTCCTCGACGCCTGCCGCGCCCAAGGCCTGCGCGAACTCGACGAGTTGAACCAGGCCGACCACTCCGGCTTCGCCCTCACGCCCCTCAACCAGTACCGAGGTCGCCGCTGGAGCGCCGCCGACGGCTACCTCAAGCCCGCCGCGCGCCGCCCCAACCTCGACGTCTACACGGGCGCCCGCGTCACCCGCATCGACTTCGACGGCACCCGCGCCGCCGGCGTCGTCGCCTCCGGGATACCCGCGGGCACCCTGCGTGCCAGCCGCGAGGTCATCCTCTCCGCGGGCGCCGTCAACTCGCCGCAGCTGCTGCAACAGGCGGGCATCGGCGACCCGGAGACCCTCGCGGAGGCGGGCATCGACACGTTCGTCGCCTCGCCCGACGTCGGCCGGCACTTGCAGGACCACCTGATGTACGCGCTGAACGTCCGCGCCGCGAAGCCCATCTCGCTCACCGGCGCCGACTCGCCCGCCAACATCGCCCGGTTCCTGCTCGGCGGGCGCGGACCGCTCACCTCGAACGTCGGCGAGGCAGTCGCCTTCCTGTCCACCAAGCCCGAACTCGCCGCCCCTGACATCGAGTTGATCTACGCGCCGGTGCCGTTCGTGAACCATGGCCTGGAGGAGCCGACCGAGCACGGCCTGACCCTCGGCGTGATCCTGCTCCAGCCCAAGAGCGAGGGCCGGATCACCCCGGGCGGACCCGACGGGAAGCCGCGCATCGACCCGGACTACCTGGCTCACGACGAGGATGTGCGCACGCTCGTCGCCGGCGTCCGCCGCGCCGAGGAACTGCTCGCCCAGAGCGTCCTCGCCGCGCACCACACCGAACCGATGGGCGGCTACCCAGGCGTCGTCGACGACGAGACGCTCACCCGCTCGGTGCGCGCGACCGCCGAGACCCTGTACCACCCGGTCGGCACCTGCCGGATGGGCTCCGACGAGGGCTCGGTCACCGACCCCCGCCTGCGCGTGCGCGGCACCGAGGGCCTGCGCGTCGTCGACGCCTCCGTCATGCCGCGCATCACCCGCGGCCACACGCACGCGCCGACGGTCGCCCTCGCGGAACGGGCGGCCGACCTGATCCGCGAGGACGCCACCAAGTGGCGGGTCTCGTAAGGGGAGTTACGAACCCGCGCTCACCATTACGAACCCACGCTCACCGTGAACCGGCGCGGATTGCCGTCGTGTGCCGCGCCGGACACGTCCGGCTGCCCTTCGGCCTGTACGTCGTCGTACGGGAAGGCGTAGCCGATGGGCGAGTTGGCGTGGACGATGCGCGACCAGTGGTTGGTCGTGGCGTCCTGGTAGTAGTCCGCGGACGTCAGGCCGTTGGGCTGCTCGGCGTGCGTGAGCATGACGCTGCGGTTGAACCCGGCGGCGAGGCGGGACAAGATGCCCTTCTTGTCGTCGGAGTCGTCCGGGTTGTTGGCGAAGGGCCCGTGGTTGCAGGTGAAGATGTCCTTCGAGGCGGGCTTGGAGAACGTGTGTCCGCCGTTGAAGGTGAGGGTGTCGCCGCTGACGCGGCCGGTGAAGACGCCGCGCCCGCCTTGCAGGTCGATCTTCAGGTCGGTCGAGGCGTACTTCTCCCACACCTTGTCGACGTAGGAGCCCCACAGGTCGCGGAACGGCATCTCGTCCGGCTTGTCGAAGTACGGCGCCATGAGGTTCTGCGGGGAGATCACGCGCAGCACCTTGCCGTCCTCGCCCTTGATGGCGAGCTTGTCCCAGGGCTGCCCGTCCTTGGCGGCCTGCGCCGCGAGATCCGAGGCGATCTTGTCGACGGCGCCGTCGGGGAACGGAGCGACGGTGTGCGTGGCGTCGCCCTCCAACTTGATCCCGATGGGCAGGGCCGTGATCAGGTCGACGTAGCTGATGTTGGAGTACAGCTGCTCGGAGTTGAAGGTGAATTCGGCAAACGCCCAGGTCTTGCCGTAGTTCGCGTCCTCCTTCGTGGCGAACGCCGGCTCGACGAGCGAGGGGCCGGGGTTCAGGAAGAACTCGAGCTTGTCGTCGCGGACGAAGTAGACGCGGGCGCCGTACATCTGAGGCAGCGTCACGACCTTGGGGGCCGATCCCGCGGCGCCGAGCGGGATGGCGCAGTCGACGGGCAGCGGGGTCTGCGGGGCGCCCGGCTCCTCGGGGTGGTAGACGCTGCCGTCGGCGCGCAGCAGCACCCAGTTGCCGCTCCCGTCCTCGTGGCCGGTGACGTACGCGTGCACCGTGCCGCTCAACGACTTGTTCTCCAGGGCCAGTTCACAGGTGGCCGGTGCGGCGCCCGCGGTCCATGAGGGAAGGGTGAGTGCTGCGGCCGTCGTGGCGATACCCGCTCCGGCACTGGCGAGAAATATTCTGCGCGAGATCACGATGCGCGCTCCCTGAATGTGGGGGGTGTGTGGGGGAGCACTACTGTGGCGAGAGGGGACGGAGGCGTCAAGACTTCGCACAGGGAGCGCTCCCACGTTTTGTTTGGGTTCAACTGTTGAAGGCGGAGTGTTCGGTTCCTTTGGTCTGAACCAGCCCAGGTCAGCGTGGTGCGAGGGCGGTTGTCAGTGCCCGGTGCAAGACTCGGCAGTCCGGAAAAGAATCCCTCGACGAGGAGGGCAAGACCCATGATCACTACCGAGTTCGTGGACGGCGCGCCGAACTGGATGGACCTCAGTACCCCCGACATGGAGGGCGCGATCTCCTTCTACGGCGGCCTCTTCGGCTGGACCTTCCAGTCGGCGGGCCCCGAGGCCGGCGGGTACGGAATGTTCCAGCTCGAAGGCAGGACGGTGAGCGGTGCCATGACCGTCACCGCGGAGCAGGGCGAGCCCGGCTGGTCCGTGTACTTCCAGAGCGCGGACGCGGATGCCACGGCGAAGGCGGTCGAGCAGGCCGGCGGCACCGCGGCGCTGCAGCCGATGGACGTCTTCGACCTGGGCCGCATGGCCGTCTTCGCCGACCCCGCGGGCGCCTACTTCGGCATCTGGCAGCCGGGGAAGAACAAGGGGCTCGAGTACATCAAGGACGACGGCGGGCTGAACTGGGTGGAGTTGTACGTCCCGGATGTGGCCGCCGCGAAGAGGTTCTACGGTTCGGTCTTCAACTGGGGCGCGTTCGACGTCGAGTTCCCCGGCGGCAGCTACACGACGATCAACCCGCCGGGCACGGACGAGAACGCGATGTTCGGCGGCGTGGTCCCGCTGGCCGCCGACCCGGTGGAGGGCGCGGCGGGCGCGCACTGGCAGCCGTACTTCCACGTCCCGGACGTGGACGCGACGGCGGACCGCGCGCGGGAGCTGGGTGGCGCGGTGCGGTCCGAGCCGGTCAGTATCCCCGGCGTCGGGCGGATCGCGAAGCTGACGGATCCCCACGGTGCGGCGTTCGCCGTGATCAAGGGGGATCCGGAGCAGCGGTAGTCGGTGCGTGGCTGCGGCTCGGCGTGGGGGTGCGGGGCTCTGTCCCGGGCCCCGCGCCTCAAGCGCCGGCGGGGCTTGATTGCGCGTTGATTGAGCGTTGATCGAACGTTTTTCGGGTGGCGGCAGAGTGGCCGGCATGTACGCGAACACGACCCTTACGCCTGCCGGCCCCACCTGGCAGGACCAGGCGCTGTGCGCCCAGACCGGTGCCGAATTCTTCTTCCCCGAGCCGGGAAGCTCCGTCCGGGAGGCCAAGACGATCTGCGGCCTGTGCACGATCCGGCAGAGCTGTCTCGAGTACGCCCTCACCCACGACGAGCGGTTCGGGGTGTGGGGCGGCCTCTCGGAGAAGGAGCGTCAGCGCCTCAGGCGGAGCTGACGCTCCGGGGCGTGGTCGGGCGTGGTCAGGCGCCGGCCGCCCGCGCCGCCATCCGCGCCTTGCGGGCCGCCAGCTTCTCGTCGAACTTGGCGGCCTCGGTGTCCAGACCGTTCATGAACAGGCCGAGTTCCTCCTGGGCCTTGAGGCCCTCGGGGCCGAGGCCGTCGATTTCCATGACCTTCAGGAAGCGCAGCACGGGCTGGATCACGTCGTCGTGGTGGATGCGCATGTTGTAGACCTCGCCGATCGCCATCTGCGCGGCGGCCCGCTCGAAGCCGGGGATGCCGTGCCCCGGCATCCGGAAGTTCACGACGACGTCGCGCACGGCCTGCATCGTCAGGTCGGGGGCGATCTCGAAGGCGGCCTTCAGCAGGTTGCGGTAGAAGACCATGTGCAGGTTCTCGTCCGTAGCGATACGGGCGAGCATGCGGTCGCAGACCGGGTCACCGGACTGGTGGCCCGTGTTGCGGTGCGAGACGCGGGTGGCCAGCTCCTGGAAGGAGACGTAGGCGACCGAGTGCAGCATCGAGTGCCGGTTGTCCGACTCGAAGCCCTCGCTCATGTGCGACATGCGGAAGGATTCCAGCTTGTCGGGGTCGACGGCGCGCGAGGCGAGCAGGTAGTCGCGCATCACGATGCCGTGCCGCCCCTCCTCCGCCGTCCAGCGGTGCACCCACGTGCCCCACGCGCCGTCGCGGCCGAACAGCGAGGCGATCTCGTGGTGGTAGCTGGGCAGGTTGTCCTCGGTGAGCAGGTTCACGATGAGAGCGGTGCGGCCGACCTCGGTAACCTTGGACTGCTCCTTGGACCAGGCCTCGCCGTCCTCGAAGAACTCGGGGAAGTTACGGGCGTCGGACCACGGCACGTAGTCGTGCGGCATCCAGTCCTTGGCGACCTTGAGGTGTCGGTTGAGCTCCTGCTCAACGACTTCTTCCAGCGCGTGGAGCAAGCGGGCGTCGGTCCACGTCGTCGACGAGCCGAGGTGGGGAGAGGTGACGGTCACGGAGGCTCCTGGGGGACGGAGATAAGACGAGCGGAGATACCTACGGTGTCGTAGGTTACGTTGCCGTAGGTTAAGCGCCCAATAAAGATCCTGTTACGTGTGCAGGCCTCGCAGGCGAACTGAGAGGCAGGTCACACACCCCTCCAGCTTTTCGAACTCGGAAATGTCGACCAGAACCGGCTCGTAACCGAGGTCGGCGAGCAGCTCCGCCGACTTCGGCGCGCTCTCCGCCATGAGCAGCCGGTCCTCGCCGAGCAGCACCACGTGCGCCCCCGACTCCTCGGGCACCGGCAGGAAGCGCGGGAACAGCGAGGCGTGCTCCACCAGCGGCGGATGGCCGATGACGGTCCCGTCCGGCAGCGCGGTCACCGCGGTCTTCAGGTGCAGCACCTTGGACAGGGGAACGGCCACCACACGCGCGCCGAGCGGTTCGAAGACGGCGCGCAATTGCGCCACCCCCGCCGCGTTGGTGCGCCCGCCGCGCCCTACGTAGATCGTGTCACCGACCTTCAGTACGTCGCCTCCGTCGAGGGTCCCCGGCTCCCACACCCAATTGACGGAGCAGCCGAGCCGCGCCACGGCCTCCTCGACGCCCGGCGTCTCCGGGCGCCGCGATTCGGCGCCCGACCGGGTGATCAGTGCCACGTTCCTGAAGACCACCACCGTGTCCTCCACGAACACGGCGTCCGGGCACAGGTCGACCGGCTCCACCAGGAACGTCTCCCAGCCGCACGCCTCCAGCGCGCCCACGTACCCCTTCCACTGCTCCTGCGCCTTCGCGGCGTCGACGGGGGTCCGCTCGATGTGGGTGACGAGCCCGTCCGCGATGCGCGGTCCCGGGCGGCGGACGAGGGCCTTCTTGCTGGGCACGACGTACTCCATGACGAAGAGCGAGAGTGACGGTGCGCACATCATGCACAGGGCGACACGTGTCGCGGAAGTGCCGCGGAATCCCCTGTCACGCGGCCGTCACGTCCCCCTCACCGGGCCTGTCCGCGCCCGCGACGGCCCGCCGCAGATGCTCGGCCGTGAACGAGCCCTCCGCGCCGAGCAGTTGGGCCGGCGTTCCCTCGAAAAGCACTTCGCCGCCGTGTCGGCCGCCCTCCGGGCCCAGATCGACGATCCAGTCCGCCCGCCGGATCACATCGAGGTTGTGCTCGACGACGACCACCGTGTTGCCCGCGTCGACGAGCCGGTCGAGCAGTGCCACGAGCCCGTCGACGTCCGCCATGTGCAGGCCGGTGGTCGGCTCGTCCAGGACGTACGTCGCGGCGTGCCGGTGCAGCTGCGTGGCCAGCTTGATGCGCTGGCGCTCGCCGCCCGACAGGGTGCTCAGCGGCTGTCCGAGCGTGAGATAGGTGAGGCCGACGTCGCGCAGGGCGCGCAGCCTGCGGCGTACGCCCTTGTCGTCGAGGTCCGCGAAGTGGTCGAGGGCCTGCGCGGCCGTCATGTCGAGCACGTCCGCGACACTGCGGCCGCGCACGGTCAGGCCCAGCACCTCGTCCTTGAAGCGCCGCCCGCCGCAGGCCTCGCACACCGTGGTCACCGGGTCCATGAACGCCAGATCGCTGAAGATCACGCCGCGTCCCTCGCAGCGCTCGCAGGCGCCGACCGAGTTGAAGCTGAACATCCCCGGCTCCGTGCCGGTCTCGCGCGCGAACACCTTCCGTACGGTGTCCATGATCCCGAGATACGTCGCCGGGGTGGAGCGCCCCGAGATCCCGATGGACGACTGGTCGACGACCACGGCCTCCGGGTGCGCGGCGCGGAACTCCCCGGACACGAGCGAGCTCTTTCCGGACCCGGCGACGCCGGTGACGGCCGTGAGCACCCCGGTCGGCACCTCCACGGTGACGTTCTTGAGGTTGTGGATCCGGGCACCCTCGACCCGTACGTGCCCGGTCGCCGCGCGCGGGTGCTCCTTCACCCCGCCCGTGCGGCGCAGGCAGCGGCCGGTGAGCGTGTCCGCGCGCCGCAGCGCGCCCGGTGTGCCCTCGAACACCACGCGCCCGCCGTCGGCGCCGCCCGCCGGGCCCATGTCGACGACGTGATCGGCGACGGCGATGACATCGGGGTCGTGTTCCACGACGAGGACCGTGTTCCCCTTGTCGCGCAGGCGCAGCAGCAGATCATTGAGCCGCCCCACATCGCGCGGGTGCAGGCCCACGCTCGGCTCGTCGAAGATGTACGTCATCCCGGTCAGGCTGGAGCCCAGGTGCCGCACGGTCTTCAGGCGCTGCCCCTCGCCACCGGACAGCGTCGACGTCTCGCGGTCCAGGCTGAGATAGCCGAGGCCGATCGCCTCGATGCGCTCCAGGGCGGTGACGGCGGCCTCGGCGATCGGCCCGGCCACGGCGCCCTTGATGCGGCGCAGCGCCGGGATCAGCTCGCCGACCTCCATGCGCGTGCACTCGGTGATGCTCAGGCCCTCGACGCGGGTGGCGAGCGCGGCGGCGTTCAGGCGCGCCCCGTCGCAGACCGGGCAGGTGCCCTCGGTCAGGTACCGGCCGACGAGATCGCGGGTGCGCCGGCTCAGCGTCGACAGGTCGCGGTTGAGGTACAGCCGCTCGAAACGGTCGGCGAGCCCTTCGTAGGAGATGTCCCGGCTGCCGCCCGTATTGTCCACGTTGACCTTGGTGCCGGTCCCGCGCATCAGGAACTGCCGCTCGGCGGCGGTGAATTCGCCCACGGGCTTGGCGGTGTCGAGGTCAGTGGTGTTGGTGTACGTCTGCCCCTGCCAGGTCCCGGCGGCGAACGGCGGGAACAGCACCGCTCCGCCCGCGAGGGACTTCGACGGGTCGAGGATGCGCTCGTAGTCGGGGCGCACGGCGCGCCCGAGCCCGTCGCACGCCGGGCACATCCCGCTCGGGTCGTTGAACGAGTACGCGGTCGCGCCGCCTGCGCTCGGTGTCCCGTGCCGCGAGAACAGCACGCGGATCACCGAGTACACGTCGGTCATGGTGCCGACCGTGGACCGGGAGTGCCCGCCGATCGGTCGCTGGTCGACGACGATCGCGGGCGTCAGCTCCTCCAGCGCGTCCGCGTGCGGCTTCTCGTACTTGGGCAGCCGGTTGCGGACGAACCTGGGATACGTCTCGCCCAGCTGCCGCTGCGACTCCACGGCGATGGTGTCGAAGACGACGGAGGACTTGCCCGACCCCGACACCCCGGTGAAGACGGTGAGCCGCTCCTTGGGGATGCGCAGGGTGACGGCCCGGAGGTTGTTCTCGCGGGCGCCGACGATGCGGATGTGGCGGTGGCCGGGTCCGGTTCCGGTGGCTTTGGTGCGCTGCATGTCAGCGACGCTAGGCGGGATACCCGACACCTTTTGTCGGGTATCCCGCCAATTTCTGGACCGGCTACTTGACTACGCGGCCCGCACCTCCTCCAGCGTCGTGTCCCGCAGCGTCCCGTCCATCAGCAGCCACCGCGTCACGCCGATCGACTCCAGGAACGGCAGGTCGTGGCCCGCCACGATGAGCGCGCCCTCGTACGACTCCAGGGCCGACGTCAGCTGGTGCACGGACGCGATGTCCAGGTTGTTCGTCGGCTCGTCCAGCATCAGCAGCTGCGGCGCGGGCTCCGCGAGCATCAGCGCGGCGAGCGCCGCACGGAAGCGCTCGCCGCCCGACAGCGTCCCCGCCGGCTGGTCGGCCTTGGCCCCCTTGAACAGGAAGCGGGCGAGCCGCGCCCGCACCCGGTTGTTGGTGGCGTCCGGCGCGAACCTTGCCACGTTCTCGGCGACGCTCAGCTCCTCGTCGAGCACGTCGAGCCGCTGGGGCAGGAAGCGCAGCGGCACGTGGGCGAGGGTCTCGCCCGCGACCGGTTCGAGCTCACCCGCGATGGTGCGCAGGAGCGTCGTCTTGCCCGAGCCGTTGCGCCCGACGAGCGCGATGCGTTCGGGGCCCCGCAGCTCCCACTCGCCGTCCACCCGTGCCCCGTAAGCGAGTTGGAGCCCGCGCAGGGTGAGTACGGAGCGGCCCGGCGGCACGGCCGTGTACGGCAGGTCGACGCGGATCTCGTCGTCGTCGCGCACCGCCTCCACGGCCTCGTCGAGCCGCTCCTTCGCCTCGGCGAGCTTCTCCTCGTGCAGGATGCGGTGCTTGCCCGCGGAGACCTGTGCGGAGCGTTTGCGCAGCTTCATCACCGCCCTCGGTTCGCGTTTGATGTCGTACATCTTCTGGCCGTAGCGCTTGCGCCGCGCCAACTTGACGTGGGCGTCGGTCAGTTCGTGCTTCTGCTTCTTCAGATCGGACTCGGCGACCCGCACCATCCGCTCCGCCGCCTCCTGTTCGGCGGCGAGCACCTCTTCGTACGCGGAGAAGTTCCCGCCGTACCAGGCGACCTCGCCGTCGCGCAGATCGGCGATCTGGTCGACGCGGTCGAGGAGTTCACGGTCGTGGCTGACCACGATCATGACTCCGGACCACGCCTCCACGGCGGCGTACAGGCGCTGCCTGGCGCGCAGGTCGAGGTTGTTGGTGGGCTCGTCGAGCAGCAGTACGTCGGGGCGGCGCAGGAGGAGTGCGGCGAGCCGCAGCAGTACGGACTCGCCGCCGGAGACCTCGCCGATCGTGCGGTCCAGGTCTACGTGGCCGAGACCCAGCTCGCCGAGCATGGCTCCCGCCCGCTCCTCGACGTCCCAGTCGTCGCCGACCGCGGTGAAGTGCTCCTCCCGTACATCGCCGGCCTCGATGGCGTGCAGGGCGGCGCGGGTGACGGCGATGCCGAGCGCCTGGTCGACGCGGAGTGCCGTGTCGAGGGTGACGTTCTGAGGCAGGTAGCCGATGTCGCCGGACACCCGCACGGTGCCGTCGGTCGGGGTCAGCTCACCGGAGATCAGCTTCAACAGGGTTGATTTCCCTGCCCCGTTGAGGCCGATGAGCCCGGTGCGGCCGGGGCCGAAAGCGACCTGGAGTCCGTCGAAGACGCCGGTGCCGTCGGGCCAGGCGAAGTCGAGGGCGGTGCAGGCGACGGAGGCGGGGGCGGAGCCCGGGTGCGTGGAGGAATGTGACATGAGGCGGCCTCGCGGTTTGCTCGGTGTGAACGGTGGGATGCAACGCGTTCGAGACACCGCGGGGGCACGGAAGGCCTGCTGCGGGAGGACGGCTCGGGAGAAACCGAGGTCGGCACACGGCGGCACGGACACGCGAGCGAGCGGCGTGTCATGCGCGGTGTCTCAGGACCTCAGTCGAGCAACGTCCTTCTCCTATCGACGGCAACAGAACCGTCAACCAAGGTAGAAGTACCTGCCGGAGCCGTCAAAGGATTTAACAGGCGTCCCGCAGTAGCTCCTCCAGGTCGCCGTCCACGTCCACGTGCGACGCCTCCTCGCCGACCGGCACCAGCTCCGTCGTCTCCGCCAGGAAGCGGCGCAGCTCGCCGGTGCGGATGTGCACGATCGCCGTGCCCTCCGTCGCGTGGAACTCCAGGACCGTGCGGTCGTACCCGTACGGCTTCACCCGCACGTCACCCGCGCCCGCCGGACCGCTCACCCCGCCGGTGAGCAGTTCACGGGCGAACGTCCAGCTCACGGCGATGCCTTCGAGGGTGGCCGGGGCCGGAAAGGACATGCGCACGGCGAACGGGTCGCGGACGTCGTAGCGCAGGGTCGCCGGAATGTGCGCCATGCGCGGCGCGGCGGCGACGAGACGGGCCTCGACGGCTTGCTCGATGACGGACAACGCCTGCTCCCTTGTGACGGCTGGACGGTGGACCACTGCACGGCCTCATATGTAGAGACGGCGGAATGAGGGAATCCGTGCGCCTGAACCCGGTCAAATTCGAGTGACCTCTGTCACCGGATCCAACCGTGGTGCGGGTGTGACCGTCGGTACTGCTGGGATGGCAGGCGCGTCAATTCCCGTACAAAGGTGATCTGCGGGCCTCCCGCACCCTTGTGGCTGTCGTTGAAGTGTGCATGATCTACGGCTATGGCCACCGCCAAGGAGGGCGCAGCGATCGGGCTGCGGGACCTGTGCAAGTCGTTCGGCGAAGTGCGCGCCGTCGACGGGCTGGAACTCGACGTCGCCGAGGGCGAGTTCTTCTCGCTGCTCGGTCCTTCCGGATCCGGCAAGACGACCGTGCTGCGGCTCGTCGCCGGCTTCGAGGCTCCCTCGGGCGGCACGATCCATCTCGCGGGCGAGGACGTGACCCGGCGCGCGCCCTTCGAACGCGACGTCACCACCGTCTTCCAGGACTACGCCCTGTTCCCGCACATGAATGTCGAGCAGAACGTCGGCTACGGCCTGAAGGTGCGCGGCGTCCCGCGCCGGGAGCAGGCCGAGCGGGTCCGCGCCGCCCTCGCGTCCGTCCGCCTCGAGGACTTCGGCGGGCGCAGGCCGGGACAGCTCTCGGGCGGGCAGCGCCAACGCGTTGCCCTGGCGAGGGCGTTGGTGGTGCGCCCGCGCGTCCTGCTGCTCGACGAACCCCTCGGAGCCCTCGACCTCAAGCTGCGCGAGCAGATGCAGGTCGAGCTAAAGGAGTTGCAGCGCGAGGTCGGCATCACCTTCGTCCTCGTCACCCACGACCAGGCCGAGGCCCTCGCCCTCAGCGACCGCGTCGCCGTCATGCACGCGGGACGTGTCGAACAGGTCGGCACGCCGAGGGAGTTGTACGAGAGCCCGGCCTCCGCCTTCGTCGCGTCCTTCGTCGGCACCTCCAACACGCTCACCGGGGCCGCCGCCGAACTGCTCGTCGGGAGAGCGGGCACGTTCGGTGTCAGGCCCGAGAAGATCCGCGTCCTCGACCCCGGTGCGGAGCACGCCCGCGAGGACCACAGCGAGGTGCGCGGCACCGTGGCCGACGCCGTGTACCTGGGGGACAGCACCCGCGTCGTCGTCGACACCGACGCGGGCGTGCGCTTCGTCGTCATACGCCAGAACACCGGCCCCGCCGACAGTGCGGACGGCACGGGCGACCCGGACGGCACGGCGGACGCGCCCGCGCCGCCCGGCGCCCGCGTCCTCCTGCGCTGGCACCATCGGCACAACGTCCCTCTGTACCAGCCAAGTCGACTCACCCCGACGACCTGGGAGTGTTCACGTGCGCGCAACTAGGACCCTGATGGCCGGCGCCGCGCTCGGCGGCCTCCTGCTCGCCACCGCCTGCGGCTCGTCCGACGACGGCGGCGGTGGCGCCAAGGGCGCGCCCGGCGGGCAGGGCTTCACCCCGCCGAAGATGTCCGCCCCGAAGTCCCTCGGCAAGACCGAGGGCGAGGTCAACCTGATCGCCTGGGCCGGCTACGCCGAGGACGGCTCCAACGACCCGAAGGTCGACTGGGTGCACCCCTTCGAGGAGCGGACCGGCTGCCAGGTCTCCACGAAGGTCGCGGGAACCTCCGACGAGATGGTCAACCTGATGAAGACGGGACAGTACGACGCCGTCTCCGCGTCCGGCGACGCCTCCCTGCGCCTGATCGCCTCCGGCGACGCGGCCCCGGTCAACACCGACCTCGTGCCCAACTACCGAGATGTTTTCCCGGGGTTGAAGACGCAGCCCTGGAACTCGGTCAAGAAGGTCGCGTACGGCATCCCGCACGGCCGCGGCGCCAACCTCCTCATGTACCGCACGGACAAGGTGAAACCCGCACCCGACTCCTGGAAGGCCGTCTTCGACGACGCAGGGCAGCACAAGGGCCGCGTCACCGCCTACGACTCGCCGATCTACATCGCCGACGCCGCCCTCTACCTGATGAAGACCAAGCCGGACCTCGGCATCAAGGACCCCTACGCCCTCGACCAGAAGCAGTTCGACGCGGCGGTCGCCCTGCTGAAGAAGCAGAACGCCAACGTCGGTGAGTACTGGAGCGACTACCTCAAGGAGGTCTCCGCGTTCAAGAGCGGAGACTCCGTCGTCGGCACCAGCTGGCAGGTCATCCTGAACACCGCGCAGGGCGAGAAGGCGCCCGTGAAGGCGATCCTCCCGAAGGAGGGCGCCACCGGCTGGTCCGACACCTGGATGGTGTCCGCCAAGGCCGAGCACCCCAACTGCGCCTACAAATGGCTCGACTGGATCGTCTCGCCGAAGGTCAACGCCCAGGTCGCCGAGTACTTCGGCGAGGCCCCCGCCAACGCGAAGGCCTGCGAGGAGACCGCCGACCCCAAGCACTGCGCGACGTACCACGCCGACGACGCCGCGTACTGGAAGAAGGTCCACTTCTGGACCACGCCCATCCCGCAGTGCCTCGACGGCCGCACCGACACCAAGTGCGTGCCGTACGCGAAGTGGGTGCAGGCGTGGACGGAGATCAAGGGGTGACGTGTCACTGACCTCGAAGCGGGGTGACTCGGAGCGGGCCGCGGGTGTCTCGAAGCGCGCCGCCGGAGCGCTGCACCGCAGCCCCCGGCTCCGCCTGTCCCTGCTGCTCGCCGCGCCCCTGACCTGGCTGGTCGTCGCCTACCTCGGCTCGCTCGCGGTCCTGTTCCTCTCCGCCCTGTGGACCACGGACCCGTTCACGTCGGACATCGTGCGGACGTGGACGCTGGACAACTTCAAGGCACTGTTCACGACCGGGGTGTACCGCCAAGTGGCCTTGCGGAGCGTAGGAGTCGCGCTCGGTGTGACGGCGCTGTGCATCGTCATCGCCTTCCCGATCGCGTTCTGCACGGCGCGCGTCGCGAAGCCGCGGTGGCGCCCGCTCCTGGTCGTCGCGATCCTCACACCCCTGTGGGCGAGCTACCTCGTCAAGGCGTACGCGTGGCGCGTCATGCTCGCCCAAGGGGGCCTGCTCGACTGGCTGTTGAAGCCCTTCGGTCTCGACGCGCCCGGCTACGGGCTCGTCGCGACGGTCCTCGTCCTGACCTACCTCTGGCTCCCGTACATGATCCTTCCGATCCACGCGGGCCTCGAACGCGTCCCCGACAGCATGCTCGACGCCTCCGCCGACCTCGGCGCCCGCGCCTGGCGCACCTTCCGCACGGTACTGTTCCCGCTCGTCCTGCCGTCGGTCGCGGCCGGTTCGGTCTTCACGTTCTCGCTCAGTCTCGGCGACTACATCGCGGTCCAAATCGTGGGCGGGAAAACGCAGTTGATCGGCAATCTCGTCTACGCGAACATCACGCTCGACCTGCCGCTGGCGGCGGCGCTCGGCACCGTGCCGGTCGTGGTGATCGTCCTGTACCTGCTGGCGGTGCGCCGCACGGGTGCGCTCAGCAGCCTCTGAAGGGGGCCAGAGATGCACCTGTCCCGCCCGGCACGCATCGCGCTCCGCGTCGGCGCCGGCCTCGGCTTCGCCGTCATCTACGTCCCGCTGCTCCTGGTCGTCGTCAACTCGCTGAACCCCGACCGGAGTTCGGGCTGGCCGCCGCCCGGCCTCACCTTCGACTGGTGGCGCGACGCCTGGCACAGCGCGGGCGCAAGAGACGCGCTGTGGACGTCGGTGAAGGCGGGCACCGCCGCCACGGCGATCGCCCTCGTCCTCGGCACACTCGCCGCGTTCGCGGTGTCCCGCTACCGCTTCTTCGGCCGCGAGGCGATCTCCTTCGCGGTGGTCCTGCCGATCGCGCTGCCCGGCATCGTCACCGGCGTCGCCCTCAACACGGCCTTCCGCACGGTCCTCGAACCGATCGGCATCGGCCTCGGCCTGTTCACGGTGGTCGTCGGCCACGCCACGTTCTGCGTCGTGGTCGTCTTCAACAACGTCGCGGCCCGGCTGCGCCGCCTCGCCTCCTCGTACGAGGAGGCCGCGATGGACCTCGGTGCCGGCCCCTTCCGCACCTTCCGTGACATCACGTTCCCGCTGATGCGCTCGGCGCTCGCGGCGGGCGGCCTCCTCGCGTTCGCGCTGTCCTTCGACGAGATCGTGGTGACGACGTTCACGGCGGGCGCGGGCGTCCAGACCCTGCCCATCTGGATCTTCTCCAACATGTCCCGCCCCCAGCAGGCCCCCGTGGTCAACGTGGTGGCCGTCGTCCTCGTCCTGCTGTCCGTGATCCCCGTGTACGTGGCGCAGCGACTGTCGTCGGACACGGCGGCGGGGAGCCGGGTGTGACTACTTGAGCTTGTCCGCGAACAGCGGCACCACGTGCTTCAGCGCGTACCGCACCGACAGGACGGAGTCGGTCGCGAACGCCGAGCTGATGTTCTTGTCGTCGAAGACGAGCGAGTGGCCCCTCTTCGCCGCCGGGATCGCCTTGTACAGCGGGTCGTCGGCGATCTTCTTCGCGGTGGTGCCGATGGGTGCCATCACCATGAGGTCGGCGTCCAGCATCTGGAGGTTCTCCTCCGACACGGGCACGGAGAACGCGCTGCCGGCCTTCTTCTCGACGGCCGGGTTGTTCTTGAAGCCGAGCCGCTCCACGAAGTCGATGCGGCCGGTGCCGCGCACGTAGGCGCCCCAGGCGGAGGCGGTGCGCGAGGCGATCGTGATGGTCTTCCCCTTGAACTCCGGGTGCTCCTTCGCGGCCGCGGCGAACTCCTGCTCGGTGTCGTCGATCAACTTCTCGCCCTTGTCGGCGAGGCCGAGTGCCTGCGAGACCATCTCGGTCTGCTTCTTCCAGGGGGTCTTGTACTGGTCGCCGCCCTTGGGGACGCCGACCGTCGGCGCGATCTTGTTGAGGGTGTCGTAGCGGGTCTTGTCGCCGCTGGCCTTGGTGTCGAGGATGAGGTCCGGCTTGAGGGCCGCGATCTTCTCGTACTCGGGCTCCAGCGTGCCGATCTTCTGCGGGGACTTGTCGTACTTCCCCTTGGCCCACGGCCCGAGGCCGTCGCCGCCGAACGCCAGCCAGTCGCTCGCCCCCACGGGCTGCACGCCGAGCGCGAGCGCCGTCTCCGCGTCGCCCCAGCCGAGGGCGACGACCCGCTTGGGCTGCTCCTCGACCGTGACGGTGCCGAACTTGGTGGACACCTTCGCCGGGAAGGCGCCGGAGGACTTCTGGCCGGAGCCGTCGGCGGCGTCGCTCTTCTCGGATCCGCAGGCGGCGAGCGAGCCGGTGAGGGCGAGGGCGGCGGCGCCGATGAGCAGTCTGCGAGGGGCAGTGCGGGCCATGGTGTGTGTTCTCTCTACGAAGGGGTACGGAGGTGGGGGCTACCGGATGTGGTGGCGCCCCATGGGGACGATCAGCGGGGTGCCGGACGCCGGGTCGGGGATGACGGTGCTGCGCAGCCCGAACACGTCGTCGACGAGGGACTCGGTCACGACGTCGGCGGGCGCGCCCTCGGCGACAATCCGGCCGTCCTTCATGGCGATGAGGTGATCGGCGTAGCGGCAGGCCAGGTTGAGGTCGTGCAGGACGACGACGAGGGTGACGCCGCGCTCCCGGTTGAGGTCGGTCAGCAGGTCGAGGACGTCGAGCTGGTGGCTGATGTCGAGGTAGGTGGTCGGCTCGTCGAGGAGGAGCACGTCGGTCTCCTGGGCGAGCGCCATCGCGATCCACACGCGCTGGCGCTGGCCGCCGGAGAGCTGGTCGAGGGGCCGGTCCGCGAGGTCGAGGACGTCGGTCGCGTGCAGGGCGGCGGCTACCGCCTCGTCGTCGGCGGCCGTCCAGCGGCGGAACCAGCCCTGGTGCGGGTAGCGGCCCCGGCCCACCAGATCGGCGACGGTGATGGACTCGGGCGCCACCGGCGTCTGCGGCAGCACACCGAGGACCGCGGCGACCTCCTTGGTCGACGTCCGCTGGATGTCGCGCCCGTCGAGCAGGACCGCGCCGTCGGTCGGCGTGAGCAGCCGGGCCATGGAGCGCAGCAGCGTCGACTTGCCGCAGGCGTTGGGGCCGACGACGACCGTGATGCGGCCCGCCGGGATGTCGGCGTCGAGGCCGGAGATGATCCGCCGCTCGCCGTAGCCGAGTTCGAGGCCGCGGGCCTGCAGGGTGTGCGGGGATGCCACGGTCTTCTCCTTGCTGGTGGTCATGGTCAGCCGCCCGTCCCCGCGCGGTTGGACCGGGCGAGCAGCCACAGCAGATACGGGGCGCCGATCACGCTCGTCACGATGCCGACCGGCAGTTGGGTGCCGGACAGCAGGTGCTGCCCCACGAAGTCGGCGACCGTCACGAGCAGCGCCCCGGTCAGGGCGGCCGGCAGCAGCGCCGCGCCCTGCCCCGGCACCAGGCGGCGCGCGATCGGCGCGGACACGAAGGCGACGAAGCCGACCGGGCCCGCGGCGGCGGTGGCCACGCCGGCCAGCGCGGTGGCGCAGGCGAGGAGGGCGAGCCGGTCCCGCTCGACACGGGCGCCGAGTCCGCCGGCGGTGTCGTCGCCGAGCTGGAGCGCGGTGAGGGCGCGGGCGGCGAGCGCGGTCAGCGGAAGCAGCAGCACGGCGGCCCCGAGCAGCGGCCAGAACTGGGGCCAGGACCGGCCGTTGAGGCTTCCGGCCAGCCACAGGAACGCGGTCTGCGCCTCGGTCACGTCGGAGCGCGTCATCTGGTACGAGATGAGGCTGGACAGGCCGGTGCCGACGCCGAGCCCGATGAGGACGAGCCGGTAGCCGGTGACGCCCTTGCGCCAGGCGAGCAGATAGACGGCGGCTCCCGCCACCAGCGCGCCGGCGAGCGCGACGGCCGACAGGGAAGGACCGCTCAGCCCGGCTATCGCCCCGGCGAGCACGACGGCGGCGCCCGCGCCCGAACTCACGCCGATGATGTCGGGGCTGGCCAGCGGATTGCGCAGCAGCGTCTGGAAGACGGCGCCGGAGAGCCCGAAGCAGCAGCCGACCAGGAGCGCCAACAGGGCGCGGGGGAGCCGGAGTTCGAGGATCACGAACTGTGTGCCGCTGTCGCCGCCTCCGAACAGGGTGCGTACGACGTCGGCCAGCGGGAGCGTGTAGTCGCCGAGGCTGAGCGAGACGCACAGCGCGGCGAACGCGGCCGCGGCGAGCGCCGCGCTCACGGCGGTGAACCGGGCACGCCCCCGGCGGCGTACGGCGGCGACGCGTCCGGCGGCGGGACGCAGCTCGGTGTTCACAGCTCGACCGTCTTTCTGCGGCGTACCAGGACGACGAAGGGGATCGCGCCGAGCGCCGCCGTCATGACGCCGACCTGTACCTCGCCGGGGCGAGCGACGAGGCGTCCCGCGACGTCGGCGAGGAGTAGCGCGGAGGGTGCGATGAGCGCGCTGTACGGCAGGATCCAGCGGTGGTCGGGGCCGGTGATCAGGCGCGCGGCGTGCGGAACGGCGAGCCCGACGAAGGCGATCGGGCCCGCGACGACGGTCGCCGCCCCGCACAGCAGGACCACGCAGGCCGCCGCGCCGAGCCGGGCGAGCGCGATCCGCTGGCCGAGGCCGCGCGCGGTGTCGTCGCCGAGGGCGAGGGTGTTGAGCTGCGGTCCGAGGGCGAGGGCGAGCACGGCGCCGACGGCGATGAACGGCAGCGCCTGCCACAGCACTTCGGGCTCGCGCCCATTGAGCGAGCCGACCTGCCAGAATCGGAACTGGTCGAAGGCGCGGCTGTCGGTGAGCAGCATGGCGCTGGTCACCGAGCCGAGGGCGGCGGCCACGGCGGCGCCGGCCAGGGCGAGTTTCACGGGCGTCGCGCCGTCCCGGCCGAGGCTGCCGACGCCGTACACGAGGACGGCGGCGAGACAGGCTCCGAGGAAGCCGAACCAGATGTACTGCGAGGGGTCGCTCAGCGAGAGCACGCTGATGGCGAAGACGACGAAGACGGAGGCACCGGCGTTGACGCCCAACAGGCCCGGATCCGCGAGGGGGTTGCGGGCCACGCCCTGCATCACGGTGCCCGCGAGCCCGAGCGCCACCCCGGCGAGGAGCCCGGCGGCCGTGCGGGGCACGCGGACCTCACGCACGATCAGCTGGGCCCGGTCGGCGCGGTCCGGGTGGAACAGGCCTGCCACGACATCGCCGAGCGGGACGTCGCCGGAGCCGACGGCGAGGCTGAGCAGAACGGCGCCCGCGAGTACGAGGGCCAGGGGGAGCAGCCCGGCGAGCAGGGATCCGCGGGGTCTCCGCGCTATGAGTGGCACCGTTCCGTCCTGTTCACCGTGTTGCCGCGCAGCGGCAGGCGCCGGAACCGGGCGCTCCGAACATTAGGGGAGCCTAACCTAACATCGGATAAGGTACGAGAATCAACCACCTCGGACTCAGGAGTCGGCTTGCCGCACGTCACGGACACCCTCGCGACCGGATCGCCCCGACTCCCCGAGGGCTGTGAGGAGTTGACGTCCCCGGCCCTGCTGCGCGAGATCCTCGGCGAGCCCTGGCCCATCGTGATCGAGAAGGTGCACGGGGAACTCACCGAGAAGGACCGGGGCTTGCTGGCCCGCTCACCGTTCTGCCTCGTCTCCACGTCCGACGCGGACGGCAACTGCGACACCTCGCCGCGCGGCGACGCCCCCGGCTTCGCGCACATCGTCGACGACCGCACGATCGCCCTGCCGGACCGCCCCGGCAACCGCCGCGGCGACAGCTTCCACAACATCATCCAGAACCCGCACGCGGGCTTGCTCTTCCTGATACCCGGCGCCACGGACGTCCTGCGCATCAACGGCCGCGCCCGCATCCTCACCGACGCCCCCTTCTTCGCCGACATGACGGTCAAGGGCCAACCCCCGAGCCTGGCCCTCCTCCTGCACATCGACGAGATCTACCTCCACTGCCCCCAGTCCCTCCGCCGCGCGGGCCTGTGGCGGCCGGAGACGTGGGAGGGCGCGGAACAGTAGGCTGGCGAGGCGGTACGGGAAGCGTCGGGCACTCGCGAGGGAGGTACGTCATGACCGCCGAGATGGTCGCACCGGACTGGATGCACACGCCGATCACCGCGGAGCAGTACGACTCCTGGAGCGAGGAGCAATGCGCCGGCATCGAGGTCGTGGACGGGATGGTTGTCGTGAGCCCCAGCGCATCCAAACGGCACAACCGGCTCGCCCGCATCCTGGCCAATGCCCTGGATGCCGCCGCCGGCGCGGACTGGAACGCCGACACCGACTTCGACGTACGCCTTCAGGACGTCCCCCTCACCAATCGGCGACCCGACGTCACCGTGTACCGGGCCGACACCATCGACCTCACCCCCACCCGCCCCGAACACGTGCTCCTCGTGGTCGAGGTCGTGTCACCCGGCTCGGAGACCACCGACCGGATCGTCAAGGTCGACCAGTACGCGAAGGCGGGAATCCCCTTCTACTGGCGCATCGAACAGGCCGTCACCGGCCTCCCGATCGTCTACACGTACGTCCTGGACCCCGCGAACAAGACCTACCGGGACGGCGACGTGTTCACCGGCACGGTGAAGGCCACCGCGCCCTTCGAGCTGACGGTCGACCTCGGAGCCATCTGAAGCGCGCCTAGACTTGCCCCTGCACGCATGCCGGCAGTGGGACAGGAGTGGACAGTGGTGGCAGGGGCCAGGCGGTTCGAGGATCCGTCCGCCGATGTGCTCGCCGAGGCGGCCGAGGCGTTCGCGTTGCTCGCGTCGCCGGTGCGGCTGCACATGGTGTGGGCCCTCGCGCAGGGCGAGAGCGATGTGAGCGGGCTCGCCGAGCGGGTGGGCGGCGCGCTGCCCGCCGTCAGCCAGCACCTGACCAAGCTGAAGCTCGCCGGCCTCGTACGGTCCCGGCGCGAGGGCCGGCGGCAGGTGTACTACGTCGACGATCCCGAGGTCGTGAGCGTGGTCCACCTCATGATCGGCCAGCTCACCGAGCGCGCCGAGCAGGCCAAGGCGCCGGTGCGCCGCCTGCGTGGCGCGGGAGCCTGAAGGCCGGCCCGTGGCCGTTCCCGAACCGGCCGAGCGGACCGGCTCGGTGCCGCAGCCGCGTACCGCCCCCGAGGGTCCGAGTGCGCTGCAGACGCTGCGTGCTCTGGACGCGAGCCCGCGCGGACTGACCGCGGACGAGGCCGAACGGCGACTGGCCCGGTACGGCGGCAACACCCTGCCCACCGCCCGGCAGCCCTCGTGGCCGCTGCGGATGTGGCGCAGCCTGCGCGACCCGTTCACCACCGTGCTGTTCTGCCTCGGGCTCGTCTCCGCGCTCGTCGCCTCCTGGGGCACGGCCTGCGTCATCCTCGCCCTGGTCATCGTCAGCAGCGTGCTGCGCACGCACGGCGAGTACCGGGCGGACCGGGCCGGCGCCGGGCTGCGCGAACTCGTCGCGGGCACCGCGAGCGTGCAGCGCAGGGACCGCCCCGGCGACGCACCACGCGTGCGTGAGATCCCGGTCGACGACCTCGTACCCGGCGACGTGGTGCGCCTCGCGCCCGGCGCCCTGGTACCCGCCGACGTACGCCTGTTGAAGGCGCGCGGCCTCACCGTGCACCAGGCCGCCCTCACCGGCGAGTCCGCGCCCGTGCCGAAGGAACCGGCCGACCTGCCGGACGGGGACGGCGAGGGGCACCTGCTGTTCCAGGGCAGCAGCGTCGCCTCCGGCAGCGGCACCGCGGTCGTCGTCGCGACCGGCGCCGACACCCGCTTCGCCGCCGTGCACGGAGCGCGCCGCGACCGACCCGCGAGCGCCTTCGACCGCAGCGTGCACGGCATCTCGTGGGTGCTGATCCGCTTCATGCTGCTGACCCCGCCGCTGGTGCTGATGGCGAACGCGGCGGTGCGCGGCCGGGGCCTGGAGACCCTGCCCTTCGCGGTGGCCGTGGCGGTCGGCCTCACCCCAGAGATGCTGCCGGTCATCGTCACCATCTGCCTGGCCCGCGGCGCCTCCCTCCTCGCCCGCTCGCACGGCGTCATCGTGCGCCGTCTCCCCGCCCTGCACGACCTCGGCGCCGTCGACGTGCTGTGCGTCGACAAGACCGGCACCCTCACCCGCGACCAGCCCGCCGTCGACCCCGACCGCACCGAGCCGGAGGCCCTGCACTGGGCGGGCGCCTCCGCCTGGTGGACGCTGCAGACCGCCGAACTCACCGACCCCGACCCGCTCGACGAGGCGCTGCTCGCGGCCACGGGCCCCGAGGACTGGGACGCGTACGACGGTGTCGACGCCCTGCCCTTCGACCCGGTACGCCGCCTGGCCACCGCCGTCGTGAAGGAACCCGGCACCCTCGGCGTGCACGTCCTCGCGGTGAAGGGCGCCGTGGCGGAGGTCCTGGAGCGTTGCGCGCTCGACGAGGACGAGCTGGCCGCGGCGCACAAGCGGGCGGACGACCTCGCTGCCGACGGCGTCCGTCTGCTGGCCGTGGCCACCGCCGAGCGCACGGCCCGCGCCCGCGGCTACACCCCGGCCGACGAACGCGGCCTGACCTTCCAGGGCTTCGTCGCCTTCCACGACGCCCCGGCCGACACCGCGCACGACGCCGTCCGCGCCCTCGGTGAGCGCGGCGTCACCGTCAAGGTGCTCACCGGCGACCACCCGGCCACCGCCACCCGCGTCTGCCGCGACGTGGGCATCGAGCCCGGCGAGGTCGTCGTCGGCGCCGACATCGAGCACCTCGACGACGAGCGGCTGGGGGAGCTCGCCGCCCGCACCACCGTGTTCGCCCGCTGCACCCCCGAGCACAAGGCCCGCGTCATCGCCGCCCTGCGCGGCCGCGGCCACACCGCCGGATTCCTCGGCGACGGCGTCAACGACCTGCCCGCCCTGCGCGCCGCCGACGTCGGCGTCTGCCCCGCCGGAGGCGTCGACGTGGCCCGCGAGAGCGCGCACGTGGTGCTCGCCGACAAGGACCTCACGGCGCTCGAACACGCCGTCGTGGCGGGCCGGCACTCCAGCGCCAACATCGCCTCGTACCTGCGGATCACGCTCTCCTCCAACCTCGGCAACGTGATCGCGATGCTCGCCGCGGGCCTGCTGCTGCCGTTCCTGCCGATGCTGCCGCCGCAGGTCCTCGTCCAGAACCTGTGCTTCGACGTGGCCCAGCTCGCGCTCGCCTTCGACCGGCCACGGACGGCCGCGCTGCGCCGCCCCACCGTGCTGCGGCCCCGGCCCTTCCTGCACTTCATCACCGGCTTCGGCGCCCTGGGCGCGCTCGCCGACCTCGCGACCTTCGGCGCGCTCGCCCTGTGCCTGCCCGGCTCCCTGAACATCGGCGACCAACAGGGCTTCCACGCGGGCTGGTTCACGGAGAACCTGCTGACCCAGGCCCTCGTGATGCTGTTGCTGCGCACGGGCCGCAGGACCGCCGAGGGCCGTACGCCGGGCCCCGTGCGCTGGGCGGCGACGGGCCTCGCGGCCGTCGGCATCCTGCTGCCGCTGACCCCGCTCGGCCCGTGGCTCGGCGTCTCCGGCCTGCCGCCGCTCTACTACCCGCTGCTCGCGGCGATCCTCGTGGCGTACGCGCTGGCGCTGGTCCTGCTGCGGCGCAGGGGCAGCTGGGCGGAGCAGCCGTAGGGCCTCACCCGTACGACAGGTGCGAGCAGATGTCCTGGTCCGCCGAGCGCGCGGTGTCGGCCACGCCGGAGGGCACCGTCGTCGGGGTCGGCGTCGGCGAGGCCGCGCTGCCCGGCCGGTAGTCCGCGCCGAGGACCACGCCGATGCCCGGCGCCGTGCCCGCGGTCAGTTCGGCGTCGGGGAAGAGCCGGGCGACGGCCGAGGCGTGGGCCTTCTCGCCGGGGCCGTAGGTGATGGTCGTGGTGGCGCGGGCCCGGTCGGCGGCGTTGCCGGTCGCGGGGACGGTGAAGCCGCGGCCGGTGAGCGCCGCGGCGGCGTCGGCGGCGAGGCCGGGGGTGGCGGTGCCGTTGTAGACGTTGACGGAGACGCCTTCGCCCGAGATCTCCTCGGTGGCGCTCGGGCTGGGGGACGAACCCGCCTTGGCACCGCCCTTCTTGCCGCTCGCGTCCTTGCCGTCGAGCGTGCGGTCCTTCTTGAGCGCCGCCCACAGCGCGTCGGCGTCCGGGTGCACGACGGCGACGCGGTTGCCCTCGTACTTCCAGGGAATGGTGACGAACTTGGTGTTGTGCAGGTCGACGTCCTTCATCGACATCGCGAACGACAGCAACTTGTCCGCCGAGCCCAGACCGGGGTCGACGGTCATCGACTTCGTGGCGGCGTCGGCGAGCGGCAACAGCTTCGTCGGGGTGAGGCCATCGGACTTGATCTTCTTGATGAGGCTGGAGACGAAGGACTGCTGGCGCTGGATGCGGCCGATGTCCGAGCCGTCGCCGATGCCGTGCCGGATGCGGACGTAGTCGAGCGCCCGCTGCCCGGCGACGGTCTGCTCGCCCTTTTTGAAGAGGCGCTTGCCCTGCGTGGGCCGGTTCGGGTTGAGGTCGTTCTGGTAGACGTCGTTCGGCAGGCAGACCCTGACGCCGCCGACCACGTCGGTGAGCTGCGAGAAGCCCTTGAAGTCGACGACGACGGTGTGGTCGACGCGCAGCCCCGTGAGCTGTTCGACGGTGTTCTGGGTGCAGGCCGGATTGCCCTCGGCGGTCTGGCCCGTCGTATAGGCCGCGTTGAACATCACGTTGGTCCGCGAGCTGCTCCACGTACCGTCGGGGAGCTTGCACGGCGGGATGGTGACCAGGGTGTCGCGGGGGATGGAGATGCCGACGGCGTGTCGGTGGTCGGCGTAGACGTGCAGCAGGAACGCGGTGTCCGAGCGGCCGATGTCGTGTCTGTCGCCGCCGCCGAGGTCGCTGTTCCCGCCGGTGCGTGCGTCGGTGCCGATCACCAGCACGTTCTCGCCCTTGGACGTGTCGGCGGGCCGGTTCCTGGACAGGCCGTCCGAGCCGAACGTGTCGATGTTCCCGTTCAGCTTCAGGTAGAGCCAGCCGGCGCCGCCGGTGATCAGGACGAGCACCGCAAGGCCCGTCACGAGTGTGATCCGCAGTCGGCTGCGCTTACGCCGTCGCCCCATACCCATGCCCTTGCTGTAGATCCACCCGTTGGTTGTACAGTTGCGCAATGTAGCAAGCGCGGCTGTGGGGGTGGGACGCCCACTCCGGTCGCGGTCCGACCACGACAAGAGGTGAACGCCATGTTCCGCAACGCACTGGAGCCCTGGCACCTGTTGGTCCTGGGCGTCGTGATCATCGTGCTCTTCGGGTCCAAGAAGCTGCCGGACACCGCACGCTCCCTGGGCAAGTCTTTGCGCATCCTCAAAAGCGAGACGAAGGCCATGAAGGAGAGCGACGAGACCGCGACACCACTTTAAGCTTTGCGCAAGTGTTGGAAATGATGGAGGTAGCAGCTGTGGGAGTTTCCCTGGGCAAGGGCGGCAATGTCTCGCTCAGCAAGGAGGCGCCGGGCCTGACCGCGGTAACGGTCGGCCTGGGCTGGGACGTGCGCACGACGACGGGCACCGATTACGACCTCGACGCGAGCGCCCTGCTGTGCGACGCGGCGGGGAAGGTGCTCTCGGACCGGCACTTCGTCTTCTACAACAACCTCACCAGCCCGGACGGCTCGGTCGAGCACACCGGGGACAACCTCACCGGTGAGGGCGAGGGCGACGACGAGAGCGTCAAGGTGAACCTCGCCGGGGTGCCCGCCGAGGTCGACAAGATCGTCTTCCCGGTGTCGATCCACGACGCCGAGACGCGCGGCCAGAGCTTCGGCCAGGTCCGCAACGCGTTCATGCGCGTCGTGAACCAGGCGGGCGGCGCCGAGATCGCCCGCTACGACCTCTCCGAGGACGCCTCCACCGAGACCGCGATGGTCTTCGGCGAGCTGTACCGGCACGGGGCGGAGTGGAAGTTCCGCGCCGTGGGCCAGGGGTACGCCTCGGGCCTGGCCGGTATCGCGCAGGACTTCGGCGTCAACGTCTGAGGCACGCGCCGCTCCGGCGCCGCCCGCTCCGGGACTCCGGGCGGGCGGCGCCTCGTACGACACCGTCCGATCACCCAGACCACCCGACCGCCCGACCAGAAAGCATCGCAATGTCCGTGAACCTGGCCAAGGGCCAGCAGATCAGCCTCAGCAAGGACACCGGCGACGCCCTCACCCTCGTACGCATGGGACTCGGCTGGCAGGCCGCGCCCCGCAAGGGCTTCCTCGCCAAGCTGACCGGCACCCGCGAGATCGACCTCGACGCGTCCGCCGTGCTCTTCTCCGGGAAGAGCTACGTCGACGTCGTCTTCTTCCGCCACCTCGTCAGCGAGGACGGGTCGGTGCGGCACAGCGGCGACAACCTCGTGGGCGGCACCGGGCAGGCCGACGACGAGTCCATCGCCGTCGAACTCCCGCGCGTGCCAAAGGAGGTCGACCAGATCGTCTTCACCGTGAACTCGTTCACCGGGCAGACCTTCGCCGAAGTCGGCAGCGCGTACTGCCGACTCGTCGACGAGACCACCGGGCAGGAACTCGCCCGCTACACGCTCGAGGGCGGCGGCGGCCACACCGCGCAGATCATGGCCAAGGTCCAACGCGAGGGCGGCGGCTGGCAGTTGAGAGCGATCGGGGAGCCGGCGGCGGGCCGGACCTTCCAGGACCTGATGCCCGCGATCACCCGCCACCTGTGAGCGTGACGGCGGTCCCGGCCGCCCGCACGGAGGTGCGGGCGGCGGGGGGCCGGGACGCGTTCTACGACAACGCGAAATATCTGGCGATCGTGCTCGTCGCGATGGGGCACGCGTGGGAGCCGCTGCGCGACGACAGCCGGGCCGCGGCCGCGCTCTACACCACGGTCTACGCGTTCCACATGCCGGCGTTCATCGTGATCTCCGGCTACTTCTCGCGCTCCTTCGACGCGAGCCCCGGCCGGCTGAAGCGGCTGATCACGGGCGTGGCCGTGCCGTACGTGGTGTTCGAGGTCGCCTACACCCTCTTCAAGCGGACGGCGGGCGACGACCCCGGCTATCCGGTCAGCCTGCTCGACCCCTGGTACCTGACCTGGTTCCTGATCGCACTCTTCGTGTGGCGGCTGACCACGCCGCTGTGGAAGGTGATCCGGTGGCCGCTCCCGCTGGCGCTCGCCATCGCGGCGCTCGCCTCGGTCTCGCCCAGCATCGGCGACGACCTGGACCTCCAACGCGTCCTGCAGTTCCTGCCGTTCTTCGTGCTCGGCCTGGTCCTGAAGCCGGAACACTTCCAGCTGGTGCGCCGCAAGGAGGCGCGGATCCTCGCGGTGCCGGTGTTCGCGGCGGCGCTGCTGTTCGCGTACTGGGCGGTGCCGAGGATGAACGCGGCCTGGTTCTACCGGCGGGACAGTGCCCAGGAGTTGGGCGCGCCCGGCTGGACCGGAGTGGCCATGACGCTGGCCATGTTCGGCTGCTCGGCGATCCTCGTCGCGTGCTTCCTCGCGTGGGTGCCGGGCCGCAAACTCTGGTTCACGGCGCTCGGCGCGGGAACGCTCTACGGATATCTGCTCCACGGCTTCCTCGCCAAGGGCTCCCGCTTCTGGGACTGGTACGACGTCGACTGGGTGCACACCCCGTGGGGCGAGATCACGGTGACCCTCATCGGGGCGGCCGTGATCACGCTGCTGTGCACACCACCGGTGCAGCGGACGTTCCGGTTCGTGATGGAGCCGAGAATGGACTGGGCGTTCAGACGGAAGCCCGAAGGCAAGGGCTAGGGCTGGGGCTAGGGTCGGACACATGGTGACGATCACGGGGGTGCCCGAAGGCTGGCCCGCGAACGAGGGCGCGGCGCGCGGGATGCAGGACGCGCTGCGCGACCGTGTCGTACGGGACGAGGCCGGGCCGCCGCCGGGTGCCGGCACGGTCACCGGGATCGACGTCGCGTACGACGACGAGCGGGGCGTCGTCGCGGCGGCCGCCGTCGTCCTGGACGGCGCGACGCTCGACGTGGTCGAGGAGGCGACGGCCCTCGGGGAGGTCGCCTTCCCTTACGTGCCGGGCTTGTTGGCGTTCCGCGAGATCCCGGCGGTCGTGGGCGCGCTCGAGGCGCTGACCACCGACCCCGGTCTCGTCGTCTGCGACGGATACGGGCTCGCCCACCCGCGCCGCTTCGGGCTCGCGAGTCACCTGGGCGTGCTCACAGGCCTGCCCACCATGGGCGTCGCGAAGAACCCGTTCGTCTTCTCCCACGGCGAGTTGGGCGCACGGCGGGGGAGCACGGCGGCGCTCCTCGACGGCGCCGAGGAGGTCGGCCGCGCGCTGCGCACCCAGGACGGCGTGAAACCGGTGTACGTGTCCGTGGGCCACCGGATTTCGCTCGACAACGCGTGCGCGCACGCGTTGTCGCTCACGCCGGCGTACCGCGTCCCGGAGACGACCCGCCGGGCCGACCGCCTGTGCCGGGACGCGCTCGCCGAGCTCGTCGGCGGCGGCGCGGTCAGCGTTCGGCCGCGACCCGGAACGTGATGCCGGCCGACCGCAGCCGCTCGATGAGGGCGTCGCCCATCGCCTCCGTGGTCGTCACCTGCCCTGCCGTGTCCGGGAGTTCGTCCCGTACGAGACACATCGCGGACTCGGCGAGCATCTTCGCGGTCTCGCCGTAGCCGGGGTCGCCGCCCGACACCTCCGTGTAGACGCGGCGCCCGCCGCCCTCGCCCACGAACCGCACCGAGAACCGGCTCTTGGCCCGGCGCGCCTCGTCCGGGCCGTCGCCCGGCTTGAGCCGCCCGCTCAACCACCGCCGTACCGGCGGCACTTGGGACGCGGCGAACAACGCGCCCATCCCCGCCACGCCACCGACCGCGAACGGCAACGTCCGCACGGCCGCGTAGTGCCGGTAGCGGAAGTCGGGGCCATAACGCTCGACGGCCCGCGCCGAACGCTGTACCACCTGCGGGTCGATCGTCGGCAGCGGCAGGGCCCACGCGCCGATCTCCTTGGCGTAGCGCGGGGTGCCGGTCGGCGCGTACGCCGTGCGGTCGATCGGGCGGGGCTCGTGGCGGCGCCGCTCCTGCTGGGCGGCGAGCATCTGCCGGGCCCGCGAGAACTGGTTCAGGGCGGACGCGAACGTGCCGCCGGAGAGCGTCGCGTTCGTCCGTACGAAGCCGTCGACGCGCAGCGGCACGCCCTCCGGCAGCTGCTTGACGGTGTAGTACGCGCCCAGGTCGTGCGGGATGGAGTCGAAGCCGCAGGCGTGCACGATGCGGGCGCCGGTGTCGCGCGCGAGGGCGTCGTACCGCACGTACATGAGGTCCACGAACTCCGGCTCGCCCGTGAGGTCCACGTAATCGGTGCCCGTGCTCGCGCAGGCGGCGACGAGCGCTTCGCCGTACTCCAGGTACGGGCCCACGGTCGTCGCCACCACGCGTGTGTTGACGGCCAGTTCGCGTACCGAGGCCCGCTCGGCGACGTCCACGCGCACCAGTGGGAGTACCGCGCACTCCGGGTTGATCTCGGTCAGCCGCTCACGCAGCCGCTCCAGCTTCGTGGTGTCGCGTCCGGCGATCGCCCACCGCAGTCCCTCGGGTGCGTTGGCCGCGAGGTACTCGGCGGTGAGTACCCCCACGAACCCCGTCGCCCCGAAAAGCACCACGTCGTACGTCCTGCTCGACTCGTTCATGCCACCCCTCACCCTCGTCGCGCGCCGCTGCCGGTGGCCGAGGCTAACCCCTCCGCACTGGAACCCCCCGCCCCACCCCTTCCCGAAAGCCCTGCCGGGCGGGCCTGCTCAATCGCCGCAGGGGCTTGATAGATCAAGCCCCTGCGGCAAATCAAGCCCCGCCGGCGATTGAGGCGCGGGGTCCGGGGCGGAGCCCCGAGGGCGCGACGCCGGTGGGGCGCAACCAGAGAATTGGCTAAGCGCTTGCTCGCCAGGGTCTTGTGTCGACCGGCCCAGGTTCATAGCATCACTGGTGTTACATCAATGGTGTCACAAGCTGAGGACGGCCCGGAATGGCAGTGGCAGGCACGGAAAGCGCCCCCCGCACCGGCGGCCCGCTCGCCGGGATGCGCGTGGTAGAGCTGGCCGGGATCGGCCCGGGCCCCTTCGCCGCGATGCTCCTCGCCGACCTCGGGGCCGACGTCGTACGCGTCGACCGCCCCGGCGGCCAGGCGCTCGGCGTCCCCCCGGAGTACGACGTCACGAACCGCAACAAGCGCTCCGTGGTCGTCGACCTGAAGGCGGCGGACGGCGCCGAGCGGGTGCTGCAACTCGCCGCGCGCGCCGACGTGTTGATCGAGGGATACCGGCCGGGCGTCGCCGAGCGGCTCGGCATCGGCCCCGACGCGTGCCACCACCGGAACCCGAAGCTGGTCTACGGCCGGATGACCGGCTGGGGCCAGGATGGCCCGCTCGCCCAGCGCGCGGGCCACGACATCGGCTACATCGCGCTGACCGGTGCCCTCGGCATGACCGGCGACCCCGACCGGCCGCCCGTGGCCCCCGCGAACCTGCTCGGCGACTACGCGGGCGGCTCCCTGTACCTCGTCGTCGGCATCCTCGCCGCCCTGCACCACGCCCGAGACACCGGCACGGGACAGGTCGTCGACGCCGCGATCGTCGACGGCACCGCACACCTGAGCACGATGATCCACGGGATGCTCGCGGCCGGCGGCTGGCAGGACCGGCGCGGGGCCAACCTCCTCGACGGCGGCGCCCCGTTCTACGGCACGTACGAGACGGCCGACGGCAAGCACATGGCGGTCGGCGCCCTCGAGCAGCGGTTCTACGCCGAGTTCGCCGAACTCCTCGGACTCGGCGAGGTGGCCGACGCCCGCGGCGACCTGGGCCGCTGGGACGAGCTGCGCGCCGCCGTCACCGCCCGCTTCAAGGAACGTACGCGGGATGAGTGGGCCGCCGTCTTCGAGGGCTCGGACGCCTGCGTCGCGCCCGTGCTCACCCTCGGCGAGGCCCCGCACCACCCGCAGCTCGCCGCCCGCGGCACCTTCGTCGACCACGGCGGCCTCACCCAGCCGGCGCCCGCACCCCGCTTCTCCGCCACCCCCACCAGCGTCCACTCGGGCCCCGCCCAGCCAGGCGCCGACACCTCCGACGTCGCCCGCGACTGGGACGTACCGGCACTGAACGAGCCCACGAACGGGCCCACTACGAAAGGCAGTTGATCGCGAGCATGGAACGACGCCTGTTCACCGCCGAGCACGAGGCGTTCCGCGAGACCGTGCGCACCTTCCTCGCCAAGGAGGTGACGCCGCACTACGAGCAGTGGGAGAAGGACGGCGTCGTCTCCCGTGAGGCCTGGCTCGCCGCCGGGCGCCAGGGCCTGCTCGGGCTCGCCGTGCCCGAGGAGTTCGGGGGCGGCGGCAACGCCGACTTCCGCTACCCCGCCGTGCTCGCCGAGGAGTTCACGCGCGCGGGCGCCTCCGGTCTCGCCGTCGGCCTGCACAACGACATCATCGGCCCGTACCTGACCTCGCTCGGCACCGAGGAGCAGAAACGGCGCTGGCTGCCCGGCTTCTGCGAGGGCTCGATCATCAGCGCCATCGCCATGACCGAACCCGGCGCCGGATCCGACCTCCAGGGCATCCGCACCACCGCCGAGGACAAGGGCGACCACTGGCTGCTCAACGGCTCGAAGACCTTCATCTCCAACGGGATCCTCGCCGACCTCGTCGTCGTCGTCGCCAAGACGACCCCCGAAGGTGGCGCGCACGGGCTCTCGCTGCTCGTCGTCGAGCGCGGCATGGAGGGCTTCGAGCGCGGCCGCAATCTCGACAAGATCGGCCAGAAGGCCCAGGACACCGCCGAACTGTTCTTCAACGACGTCCGCGTCCCGAAGGAGAACCTGCTCGGCGAGCTCAACGGCGCCTTCGTCCACCTGATGACGAACCTTGCGCAGGAGCGCATGGGCATCGCCGTCGCCGCGATCGCCGCCTCCGAGCACCTATTGGAGATCACCACCCAGTACGTGAAGGAGCGCGAGGCATTCGGTCGACCGCTCGCCGCGAAGCAGCACATCCGCTTCGAGATCGCCGAGATGGCCACCGAGTGCGCCGTCACCCGCACGTTCCTCGACCGCTGCATCGAGGACCACTCCGACGGCACCCTCGACGCGGTGCACGCCTCCATGGCCAAGTGGTGGGCGACCGAACTTCAGAAAAGGGTCGCCGACCGCTGCCTCCAACTACACGGCGGGTACGGGTACATGACCGAGTACCGCGTCGCGAAGGCGTTCACCGACGGGCGCATCCAGACCATCTACGGCGGCACGACCGAGATCATGAAGGAGATCATCGGGCGTTCGCTGCTGTCCTGACCGACCTCTCCGCGTACCCCAGTACGGCCCACTTCGAAAGGCACCTCCCGTGACCACAGACGCGTACGTATACGACGCGATCCGCACCCCGCGCGGCCGCGGCAAGGCCAACGGCTCCCTGCACGGCACCAAGCCGATCGACCTGGTCGTCGGCCTGATCCACGAGATCCAGGCCCGCTTCCCCGACCTCGACCCGGCCGCGATCGACGACATCGTGCTCGGCGTCGTAGGACCGATCGGCGACCAGGGCTCCGACATCGCGCGCATCGCCGCCATCGCGGCCGGACTGCCCGACACGGTGGCCGGCGTACAGGAGAACCGCTTCTGTGCCTCGGGCCTCGAAGCCGTCAACCTGGCGGCGATGAAGGTCCGTTCGGGCTGGGAGGACCTCGTCCTCGCCGGCGGCGTCGAGTCGATGTCGCGCGTGCCGATGGGCACGGACGGCGGCGCCTGGGCGATGGACCCGATGACCTCGTACGAGACCGGGTTCGTGCCGCAGGGCATCGGCGCCGACCTCATCGCCACGATCGAGGGCTTCTCGCGGCGTGACGTCGACGAGTACGCCGCCATGTCGCAGGAGCGGGCGGCCGCCGCCGTGAAGGACGGCCGCTTCACGCGCTCGATCGTGCCGGTCAAGGACCGCAGCGGCCTGACCGTGCTCGACCACGACGAGCACCTGCGCCCCGGCACGACGGCCGACTCGCTCGGCAAGCTGAAGGCGTCGTTCAAGGACATCGGCGACCTCGGCGGCTTCGACGCGGTCGCGCTCCAGAAGTACCACTGGGTCGAGAAGATCGACCACGTGCACCACGCGGGCAACTCCTCCGGCATCGTCGACGGCGCCTCGCTGGTCGCCATCGGCTCCCGCGAGGTCGGCGAGCGCTACGAGCTGACGCCGCGCGCCCGCATCGTCTCCGTCGCGGTCTCCGGCTCGGAGCCGACCATCATGCTCACCGGGCCCGCGCCCGCCTCCCGCAAGGCGCTCGCCAAGGCGGGTCTGACCATCGACGACATCGACCTCGTCGAGATCAACGAGGCGTTCGCGGCGGTCGTGCTGCGCTTCGTCAAGGACATGGGCCTGTCCCTGGACAAGGTCAACGTCAACGGCGGCGCGATCGCGCTGGGCCACCCGCTGGGCGCCACCGGCGCGATGATCCTCGGCACCCTCGTCGACGAGCTGGAGCGCCAGGACAAGCGGTACGGCCTGGCCACGCTGTGCGTGGGCGGCGGCATGGGCATCGCCACCGTCGTCGAGCGCGTCTGACCCTCGTCCCGAACCCCCTTACGGAGCTACGCAGATGACCGAGAGCACCACCATCCGCTGGGAGCAGGACGACACCGGCATCGTCACGCTCGTCCTCGACGACCCCAACCAGTCCGCGAACACCATGAACCAGGCGTTCAAGGACTCCATCGCCGCGATCGCCGACCGCGCCGAGGCCGAACTGGCCGCGACCCCGGACTCGATCCGCGGGTTCATCTACACCTCCGCCAAGAAGACCTTCTTCGCGGGCGGCGACCTCAAGGACATGATGAAGGCGGGCCCCGAGGACGCCCAGTCCGTCTTCGAGACCGGCATCGGCATCAAGAACTCGCTGCGCCGCATCGAGACGCTCGGCAAGCCGGTCGTCGCGGCCATCAACGGCGCGGCCCTGGGCGGCGGTTACGAGATCGCGCTCGCCAGCCACCACCGCGTCGCCCTCGACGCCCCCGGCTCCAAGATCGGCCTCCCCGAGGTCACGCTCGGCCTGCTTCCCGCGGGGGGCGGCGTCACCCGCACCGTCCGCCTCATGGGCATCGCCGACGCGCTCCTCAAGGTGCTGCTCCAGGGCACCCAGTACGCCCCGAAGCGCGCGCTGGAGAACGGCCTCATCCACGAAGTGGCCGCAACCCGCGAGGAGATGACCGAGAAGGCGCGGGCCTTCATCGACGCCAACCCCGAGTCGCAGCAGCCCTGGGACAAGCCCGGCTACCGCATCCCCGGTGGCACCCCGGCCAGCCCCAAGCTCGCCGCGAACCTGCCCGCCTTCCCGGCGAACCTGAAGAAGCAGCTGAACGGCGCCCCGTACCCGGCGCCGCGCAACATCCTCGCGGCGGCCGTCGAGGGCTCGCAGGTCGACTTCGAGAACGCCCTCGCGATCGAGGCCCGCTACTTCACCGAGCTGGTCACCGGGCAGACCGCTAAGAACATGATCCAGGCGTTCTTCTTCGACCTCCAGGCCGTGAACTCGGGCGCCAACCGCCCCAAGGGCGTAGAGCCCCGCAAGGTCAACAAGGTCGCCGTCCTCGGCGCCGGCATGATGGGCGCGGGCATCGCCTACTCGTGCGCCCGCGCGGGCATCGAGGTGGTCCTGAAGGACGTATCCGCGGAGGCCGCCGCCAAGGGCAAGGCGTACTCCGAGAAGCTGTGCGCCAAGGCCGTCAAGCGCGGTCGCACCACCCAGGAGAAGGCGGACGCACTGCTCGCCCGCATCACCCCCGCCTCCGACCCGCAGGCCGTGGCGGGCTGCGACGCCGTCATCGAGGCCGTCTTCGAGGACCCGTCGCTCAAGCACAAGGTGTTCCAGGAGATCCAGGACATCGTCGAGCCGGACGCGCTGCTCTGCTCCAACACGTCCACCCTGCCGATCACCGCGCTCGCCGAGGGCGTCGAGCGGCAGGACGACTTCGTCGGCCTGCACTTCTTCTCGCCCGTCGACAAGATGCCGCTCGTCGAGATCATCAAGGGCGGGCGTACCGGCGACGAGGCCCTCGCCCGCGCCTTCGACCTCGTCCGGCAGATCAGCAAGACGCCCATCGTGGTCAACGACTCGCGCGGCTTCTTCACCTCGCGCGTCATCGGGCACTTCATCAACGAGGGCGTCGCGATGGTCGGCGAGGGCGTCGAGCCCGCGTCCGTGGAGCAGGCGGCGGGCCAGGCCGGCTACCCCGCCAAGGTGCTCTCCCTGATGGACGAGCTGACCCTCACGCTGCCCCGCAAGATCCGCGAGGAGACGAAGGCCGCGATCGTCGAGGCCGGCGGCACCTGGGAGACGCACCCCGCCGAGGCCGTCATCGACCGCATGGTCGACGAGTTCGGGCGGCCGGGCCGCAGCGGGGGAGCGGGCTTCTACGAGTACGGCGAGGACGGCAAGCGGGCCGGCCTGTGGCCGGGGCTGCGCGAGCACTTCACCAAGCCCGGAACGGAGATCCCGTTCAAAGACATGCAGGAGCGGATGCTCTTCTCGGAGGCGCTCGACACGGTGCGCCTCATCGAGGAGGGCGTACTGACATCCGTCGCGGACGCCAACATCGGCTCCATCTTCGGCATCGGCTTCCCCGGCTGGACCGGCGGCGTGCTCCAGTACATCAATGGCTACGAGGGCGGCCTGTCCGGATTCGTAGCCCGCGCACGGGAGTTGGCAGGCCGCTACGGCGACCGCTTCCTGCCGCCCGTGCTGCTGGTGGAGAAGGCCGAGAAGGGCGAGACGTTCAAGGACTGACGAGGACTGGCGCCCTTGGGGGCCGGTGTCTTCGGCAGGTGTCTACGGGAGGCGGTCCGTGGCGCGGAACGCCTCCCGCAGCTCCTCCTTCAGGGAACGCTGGAACGCCGTCAACAGCGCCTGAACGACCAGCGGTTGCATATGGGCCGACAGCGACTTCACGTCCTGCTCGGCCCTTTGCGCCACCTCGTCACTGAAGAGGCGGGCCAGCTCCTGCGCCGCGCCCCGCGAGTGCTCCACCAGTACCTCGCGCGAGGCCAGGATCGCGTCCAACGACAGGGGTACGTCGAGGAGTTGGACGCCGAGCCGCAACTGCCCCGTATCGCAGCGGAACGTGTCGTCGCCCTCTTCGGTCAGCACGTCCATCGCCGCGAGCTGCGCCAGATGCTCCCCGGTCAGCTCCCGGCCCGCGCGCAGATCGAGCTCGCTCCGGGTCAAGGTCTCGACCGCGTCAGGGGCCCAACTCGCCACCACCGCACGGTGGATGGCCAGGTCGCGCGCGCTCAGATCGGGGGGCAGCTGCTCCAGATAGCGCTCGATCGCGGCCAGCGTCATGCCCTGGTGCTGCAACTCCTCGATCAGCGCGAGCCGCGCGACGTGGTCGGGGCCGTAGTGCCCCACCCGGCGCGGTCCGATCACGGGCGGCGGCAGCAGGCCCCGCGTGCTGTAGAAGCGGATGGTGCGGACCGTGACGCCCGCGCGCGCCGCCAGTTCGTCGACGGTCAGCGTGTCGTCGTGCTCGATGTCCGTCGTCATGTCCGCCTCTCGGATTCGGGTTCAACAGTATCGCTGAGACACCACTGGTGTGAAAGCAGTCGGCGGCAGCCAGTGGGCACCTCCAACGCCCCATACGCCTCATCCGGTTCCACGTCCAGGGGGGTGTCGCCATGTGAGAAGCGACGCTATGTGATCTACGCCACCGCGTCGGGAGCGATCTTTGGGGGAAGGTGCCCCTCGGTCCGCACGCCGTCAGGGGTGATGCGGACCGAAGCACGTTCCGGACCCCGGCGACCCCCACGTCGCCGGGCACCACAGAGTGGACACCCCCTCGTGAGCAAGGACGCCCTCAACACGGCCACGGACGCATCCCGCACAGATGCCTCCCAGGCGCCCGCCGACGCGGGCGACGCCGGCTACAGCAAGGCCCTCAAGAGCCGCCACATCAACATGATCGCCATCGGCGGCGCGATCGGCACCGGACTCTTCCTCGGCGCCGGCGGGCGGCTGCACGACGCGGGCCCCGCCCTCGTCTTCGCCTACCTGATCTGCGGGATCTTCGCGTACTTGGTGGTGCGCGCCCTCGGTGAAATGGTCGTCTACCGGCCCTCGTCCGGTTCCTTCGTCTCGTACGCGCGTGAGTTCCTCGGCGAGAAGGGCGCCTACGTCGCCGGCTGGATGTACTTCCTGAACTGGTCGATGACGGGCATCGCCGACATCACGGCGGTCGCCCTCTACACCCAGTACTGGAGCGCTTTCACGAGCATCCCGCAGTGGGTGCTCGCGCTGATCGCACTCGCGGTGGTCCTCGCCGTGAACCTCGTCTCGGTGAAGTACTTCGGCGAGATGGAGTTCTGGTTCTCGATCGTCAAGGTGGCCACCCTGGTGGCCTTCCTCTTCGTGGGCATCTTCTTGGTGGCCACGCAGCACCCGGTCGACGGCCACACACCAGGCCTGCACATGATCACGGACAACGGCGGCTGGATGCCCAGCGGCACCATGGCCGTGATCCTCGTGATGCAAGGTGTCGTCTTCGCGTACGCGGCCCTCGAACTGGTCGGCGTCACGGCGGGCGAGACCGCAGAGCCGCAGAAGGTCGTCCCGCGCGCGGTGAACTCGATCATGTGGCGCGTCGGCCTGTTCTACTGCGGTTCGGTGCTGCTGCTCGCGCTGCTGCTGCCGTCCACCTCGTACACCGCGGGCGAGAGCCCGTTCGTGACGCTGTTCTCGAAGCTGGGCGTCGGTGGCGTGGGCGACATCATGAACCTGGTGGTCCTCACCGCCGCGATGTCCTCGCTGAACTCGGGCCTCTACTCCACGGGCCGCATCCTGCGCTCCATGGCCATGTCGGGCTCCGCGCCGAAGTTCACCGCCAAGATGAACAAGAGCCAGGTGCCGTTCGGCGGCATCCTGCTCACCGCGGGCGTCGCCGTGCTCGGTGTCGGCCTGAACTACCTGGTTCCGGCCGAAGCGTTCGAGATCGTCATCGAAATCTCCTCGATCGGCATCATCGGCACCTGGGTCATGATCATGGTCGCCCACCTGGCCTTCGTCCGCCGAGCGAAGCAGGGGCTGGTGGAACGCCCGAAGTTCCGCCTCCCGTTCTCCCCGGTCACGGAGATCGTCACGATCGTCTTCCTCCTGGCGGTCCTCGTCCTCATGTGGAACGACGAGACCAGCCGCAAGACGCTCATGCTGATCCCGGTCGTCGGAGTACTGCTCTTCTTCGGCTGGTTCCGGGTGCGGCGCAACGTCGACCGCATCGCGTCGGACGAGCTGACGAAGGTGGCCGACGGCAACTGACCGTTCCCACCTCCCTCCACGGGGCCCCGACGCACACGATGCGTTGGGGCCCCGTGCCGTGCGGGTAGGACACAGGCATGCCGCTGGTTCCGTGGGACGTACAAGTCAAGATCGGGCAGCTGGCCGCACTCGCCGCGGCCCTGGCGGCGGCACTCCTCACCTCCGCCCGCCGACGCCACCCCACCCCGGCCCCACCGCCACCACCGCCCCCGCCCCCACTCCAGGCCCACATCGTCCCGTGCCGCCCCGCCCCGACCACCGACACGGACCTCTGCACCTGCGTCTCGGAACTGGCCTCGGACCTGGCGAAGCGGTACGGGGACGAGTCCTAGGGCCTCGATGGCGGCGTCGGCCCTCACCGGAGCCGTCGCCGTCCGGCCTTCGCCCGCCCGGTCATCGCCCACGCCGCCAGTGCTGTGGCGACGAGCAGAGCCCCGGCCGTCCACAGAGCGTGCCGTGCCGCGACGCCCGCGGTCTCGCCGGCCGAGGCTCCGGTCAGATAGACACCGCCCACGAGGGCCACGCCAACGCTGCCGCCGAGTTGCTGAACGGCGTTGAGAAGACCTGCCGCCGACCCCGCCTCCTGCGGCGAGACCCCGCGCAGCGCGGCAGTGAAGAACGGCGGACTGAACAGGCCCACCCCACAACCCGCGAGGGCCAGAGCGAACGGCAGACCGAGCGGGTATCGGTCGGCGGGTGCCGTCTCGTAGGCGAGGACGGCGCCCCCGATACCGACCGCGAGGACGGCAATGCCGGAGTGCAGGACCCGGCTTCCGTACCGGGGGACGAGCCAGGAGCCCGCTGCCCACGAGGCGACGGCCAGCCCGACGGACCACGGCACGAGCGTGAGCCCGGCGGCCAATGGCCCCTGGCCCAGGCCAAGTTCCACGTGCAGCACCACCGTGATCATGACGCCGTTCATCACGGCGAAGAACAGCACGGACGTGGCGAGCGCGGCCGGGAAGGAACGCCCGCGCAACAGCGAGGGCTCGACCAGAGGCGTGCGGCCGGCCACCGCCGCACGCCGCTGGTGCACGGCGAACCCGCCGAGCACCACAGCAGCGGTCTGCCCCGACGCGGATGCCCTGCACCACTACCTGACCCGACGCATCGCCCTGGAGGCCGTCACCAGCATCGAAACGGCGCCCGTCCTGCACACCTACAAGGCGGCCGCGACCATGCGCCGCTGACGTCACTTGCCGCGATCCCGACCCTCTGATGCACCCTTGCTGTATGAAGCAGCACGACCCGGACCCGCCACCGCCCCCGCCCGGCGGAATCCTCTGGGACACCGCGGGCGACATCCGCGCCCTGCTGGCCCTCCCCGCCGCGTTCGTGCTGCAGGTCGCGCACCCCGCCGTCGGAGCGGGCGTCGACGAGCACTCGGTGTTCCGCACCGACCCCTGGGGCCGCGGAGAGCGCTCGCTGACCTCGGTCATGCTCTGGGTCTACGGGGGCGAGGCCGCGGCCGAGGAGGGCCGCCGCCTGCGCCGACTCCACCGCACCATCCAGGGCACCGACCCGCACGGCCGCCGCTACCACGCCCTCACCCCGGCCCACTACGCCTGGGTGCACGCCACCGGCTTCCCCGTCTCCCGCTACGCGCGCCGCTACTTCGCCACGCCGTTCACACCGGAGGAGGAGCGACAGTTCTACGCGGAGTGGCTGATGGTCGGCCGCATCCTCGGCATCCACGACCGGGACATGCCGCAGACGGTCGAGGAGTTCTGGCCGTACTACCGGAAGATGCTGGCGCAGGAGGTCGAGCGCAACGCGGTGGTGACCGAGCTGACGGCACGCTCTCGCGACCTGCCGCCGCCACCGGGCCACCACCCGGTCATCGGACTCCTCTGGCCCCTCATCCGCCCGGCTCTCACCCGCTCGATGAGCTTCCTCTCCATCGGCCTCCTCCCACCGGAGGTCCGAGCGGCCATCGGCCTTCCGTGGACCCCCAGGCAGGAACGCCTCCTGCGCCGTTTCGCGGTGCTGGTGCGATGGGCGGCGCCCAGACTGCCGGAGCGCCTCCGCTACTTGCCGATGGCGCGACGGGCAAGATCAAGCCCCACTGGAGATTGAGGCGCGGGGTCCGGGGCAGCGCCCCGCGACCGCAGCCACGCCGCGCCGGGATCAGGCCCCGGCCTGAAGCCGCAACCCCGCCAAGGTCAGGTCCAGCGCCGCGAGGAACTGGTCCCGGTCGTCGTGCCCGGCGAACTCGTCGGCGATCCCCCGCACGAACGGAAACTCCTCCGCATCAAGCTGCCGCCACGTCTCGGCGAACTGGTCGAGGTACTCGTCCCTGTCCACCTCCCCGTCCAGCAGGCTCTGCGGAATCTCCATCCCCAGATCGGCCGCCGTGCCGACCACCACACCCGTGATCGCCGAAACGGCGTGGAACCGCTGCCGCGTCGTGAGACCGAGCCGCAACGTCTGCCGGCCGAGCCGGTCGTACAGCCGCAGTGAGTTGCCCTGCACGTCGGTGTTGCGCATGAAGTATGCGGACAGCCACGGCCGGTCCACGATCGCGTCGAACAGGGCGACGGCCATCGCGCGCAGGTCGGCGATGGGGTCGTCGCTCTCGGGCAGCTCCTCCACGGCGGCCAGCACCCCGCCGATCGCGTGGTCGGTGGCGCGGTCGAGGAGCTCGTCCTTGTTCTGGACGTACCAGTAGATCGTGCCGACGCCCGTACCGAGCCGGGCGGCGAGGGCGCGGAACGTCAGCGCGGAACCACCGGCCTCGTCGAGCACGGCCACGGCCGCGTTGAGCACGGCCTCCATCGAGTGTGAGGCGCGCCGGCGCCCCCGGGGGGTCGCTGCGGCTGCGGAGCGGGTCGTCGGGGGTGTCATGCCATCCATCCAAGCACAACTTGCCTCCTGGTCGAACATGGTTCTATGGTGGAACCACGTTCGAACATCGAACTTTGTTCTATGATCGAGTGCTGTTCGATGCTCGACGGCGCTCTCCGTTCAGAAAGGAGGCCGGTCATGACTGCCACCACTGAAACCGGGCCCATCACCACCCGTTCCTACGGATCACTGCGTGCGGCCTGGATCCCGCTGGCCGCGCTCTGCCTGGCCTTCTTCGTCGAGATGGTCGACAACACACTGCTCTCGATCGCGCTGCCCACCATCGGCCGCGACCTCGGCAGCGGCACGACCGCCCTGCAATGGGTCACCGGCGCCTATTCGCTGACGTTCGGCGGTCTGCTGCTCACGGCCGGATCGATGGCCGACCGCCTCGGACGCCGCCGTGTCCTGCTGGTCGGTCTCGCCGCGTTCGGTGCGTTGAGTCTGGCCGTCGTCGCCGTCGGCTCCACCGGGCAGCTCATCGCGTTGCGGGCCGGGCTCGGCATCGCGGCCGCAGCCATGGCCCCCATCACGAACTCGCTCGTCTTCCGCCTGTTCGACGACCAGGCGCTGCGCATGCGCGCGATGACCTTGATGATCGTCGTCGGCATGTCCGGGTTCATTCTCGGCCCGCTGCTCGGCGGCACCGCGCTCGCCCACGTGAGCTGGCAGTGGCTCCTACTGATCAACGCGCCGATCGCGCTGATCGCGGCCATCGGGGTGCGGCTCGGTGTCGCGCCCGACCGGCGGGAGGACCTCACCGACGACAAGCTCGACCTGCCGGGCGCCGTCCTGAGCGTGCTCGCCATCGGCCTGGCCTGCTACTCGCTGACCAGCGGCGTCGAGCACGGCTGGGGCTCCGCGGCGACGCTCGGCTCGGTCCTGGGTGCCGTGGTCGCGGGCCTCGCGTTCGTGCGGCACGAGCGCCGCGGCAAGGCCCCCATGCTGGACCTCAAGATCTTCTCGAACGGCACCGTGCGCGGCGCCGCCCTCGCCCAGATCGGCACGTCCGTCGCCATGGCCGGCGTGATGTTCGGGCTGATCCTGCACTTCCAGTACGCCTACGGCTGGAGCCCCGTGCGGGCGGGCCTCGCGAACCTGCCGCTCATCCTGACCATGATCGCCGCGACCCCGCTCTCGGAGTGGCTCGCCAAGAGGTTCGGCCACCGCGTCGCCTGCCTCGTCGGCGCGGCCTGCCTGGCCGTGGCGCTGGCCGGACTCTCCTGGGGTGTCGAGCACGGGTACGCCGTCATCGCCGCCTGCATGGTCGTGATGACCATCGGTCTGCGCACGGTCATGACCATCTGCGCCATCGCCCTCGTCGAGGCGATGCCGGCCAACCGCACGTCGATCGGCACCGCGCTCAACGACACCGCCCAGGAGGTCGGGACCAGCGTCGGCACCGCCGTCGTCGGCACCCTGATCGCCACCCTGGTCACCACCCAACTGCCCGCGGGCGTCTGGAGCAGCGACCTCGTGCAGTCCTTCTTCCACGGCGAGCGCATCACCTACGCGGTGCTCGCCGTGCTGGTCGGCCTGATCGCGGCGGGCGGCGCGCTCACCCTCACCGACTCGCACTCCACGGAAGAGCCGGCCTGAGGCGTCGGGTGCGGGCGAGCGCTGAGCCAGGACCTCTCAGTGCTCGCCGTGCACCTCGTTCGTGGCGGCGATCCGCTTCCACGACTTGGGCTGAACCGGCCGCGATCCGGCGGACACCGCGGACGCGGCCGGCTTCGACGGCTCGTACAGCCACGTGTCGAACAGCCCGCCAAGACGCTCACCGGACACCTTCTCCGCGTACGCCTGGAAGTCGGAGACACTCGCGTTGCCGTACGCGTGCTCCTGCGGCCACCCCTTCAAAATCGCGAAGAAGTCCTTCTCGCCGACCGCGTTCCGCAACGCCTGAACCGCCATCGCCCCCCGGTCGTACACCGCCTCGTCGAACTGGTTCTCCGCTCCCGGGTCGCCGGGCTTCACCGTCCAGAACGCGTCGTCCGCCGGATGCTGCGCGTACGTGTAGTCGGCGAGTTCCTGGGCCGTGCCCTCGCCCTCCTTCTCCGACCACAGCCACTGCGCGTACCGGGCGAACCCCTCGTTGATCCAGATGTCCTTCCAACCCCGCACGGACGCGCTGTCGCCGTACCACTGATGCGCCAACTCATGAACGACAACAGACACGTTGGACCCGTTCGCGAACTGCTTCGGTGAGTAGAACGGCCGCGTCTGCGTCTCGAGCGCGAAGCTCGACGGCACGTTCGGCACGTATCCGCCGACCGCCTCGAACGGATACTTCCCGTATACCGACTCCAGCCACTCGGCGACCTCGGTCGTCCGCTCCACGCTCGCCTTCGCCGCGCCCTCGTTCGCGCCGAGGTCCTTGCTGTACGCGTTGATGACGGGCAGCCCGTCCTCAGTCGTGTCAGTGGTGATGTCGAACTTGCCGACCGCCAAGGTGGCCAGATACGTCGCCTGCGGATGCGCCGAACGCCAGTTGAACCGCGTCCACCCCAGCTTCGAACTCTGCGACTGCAACGTCCCGTTGGAGATCGCCTGCGTACCGTCCGGCACTGCCACCGACACGTCGTAGGTGGCCTTGTCGAGCGGGTGGTCGTTGGAGGGGAACCACCAGGCCGCGGCCTCCGGCTCGTTGGCCGCGACGCCGCCGTCCGGGGTGCGCTGCCAGGACGTGAAGCCCCAGAGCTTCACATCGGACGGCTTACCGGCGTAGCGCACCACGACCGTGAACGGCGTCCCCTTCGGGACCCCCGCCGCCGGCGTCACCTCCAGCTCCTGCACGCCGGACGTGGCGAACTTCGCCTTCTTGCCGTTCACCCGGACCTCGCTCGCCGTGGGCCCGAAGTCGAGGTTGAAGCGGGACAGGTCCTGCGTGGAGGAGGCGAGGATGGTCGCCGTGCCCTCCAACTGGTCCGTCTTCGGCTGGTACTTGAGGCGCAGGTCGTAGTGGGAGACGTCGTAACCGCCGTTCCCGTACGTCGGGTAGTAGGGGTCACCGATGCCCGACGCCCCCGGTCGGAAGTCCGCGGCCGATGCCGGGATCGCCAGCAGCAGAGAGGCCGCGAGTGCGCCGGGGGCGATGAGTCTGCGGTACACGGAAGCTCCAAGTCGTAGATGCCGGGATCGAGTTGGCCACCGCGACCCCGGACGGATCGCGTCCGTGGTCGACACAACGACCCTATCCAGCACCCCGTACCCCGGTCATGTCCATGGCCGCAACAGCCACACGATCGTCATCTGGCCGACATGTGCCTTTCGGCCCCATGGGCCTGTCCTCCCTACCTGCGGCCCTCTGTCGCAAGCCAGTTGACCGGTGTAGCTTCCGCGCCATGCCGATACCTGTCAGACGCAGCCACCGCGGGCCCCACCGCTGGAGAACGCTCGTGGTCGCGGTCGTCACCGCACTGCTGTCCGCCCTCGTCGCCACCGGCACCACCGCGTCGGCCGCCCCGGCCAAGCCGACCGAGTCCAAGCCCGTCTACTCCTACGCCGACGCCGTCCGCGAGTCCGTCTGGGTCGACACCCGGCTCGACGGGGACGGCAACGGGAAGACGGACCGGGTCGCCGTCGACATCGTCCGCCCGCACGAACCCGCCGCCCAGGGCCGCAAGATCCCCGTGATAATGGACGCCAGCCCGTACTACTCCTGCTGCGGGCGCGGCAACGAGAACCAGAAGAAGACGTACGACGCGGACGGAAACGTCGTACAGATGCCGCTCTTCTACGACAACTACTTCGTGCCCCGCGGCTACGCGTTCGTCGGCGTCGACCTGCTCGGCACCAACCGCTCCGACGGCTGCGCCGACGTCGGCGGGGCCTACGACATCGGCTCCGCGAAGGCCGTCGTCGACTGGCTGAACGGCCGCGCCAAGGGTTACACCACCCGAACCGGCTCCAAGAAGGCCGCCGCGGACTGGACCAACGGCCGCACCGGCATGATCGGCAAGAGCTACGACGGCACCGTCGCCAACGGCGTCGCCGCGACCGGCGTCGAGGGCCTGGAGACCATCGTGCCGATCGGCGGGATCTCCTCCTGGTACGACTACTACTTCCAACAGGGCGCCCCGCTCTACGACTCGGGCCCCGAGTGGCTGTCCGACTACGTCGAGAGCCCGGCGGCCCGCGAACGCTGCGCCGCCGTACAGAAACGACTTGTCGACGAAGCACCCCGCACCGGCGACATCACGCGACTGTGGCAGGACCGCGACTACGTCAAGGACGCCGACAAGGTGCGCGCCAGCGTCTTCGTCGTGCACGGCATGCAGGACCTGAACGTCCGCACCAAGCACTTCGGCCAGTGGTGGGACGCGCTCGCCAAGAACGGCGTCGACCGCAAGATCTGGCTCGCGCAGACCGGTCACGTCGACCCCTTCGACTCCCGCCGCGACGCCTGGGTCGACACCCTGCACCGCTGGTTCGACCACGAACTCCTCGGCTACGCCAACGGAATCGACCGCGAGCCGATGGCCGACATCGAGCACGCGCCCGACCACTGGAGCACCGACAAGGTGTGGCCGCCGCGCACCACCGACACCGCCGCGCTGCGCCCCGCCAAGGGCGACAAGGCGGGCGTCGGCACGCTGGGCCTGAAGACCGGATCCGGCCGTGAGACCTTCACCGACAACCCGGCGCTCGGCGAACTCGACTGGGCCGACCACCTCCAGCAACCCACCGCGGAGAAGGCCGGGTTCCTCAGCCACCCGCTGGCCAAGGGCCTGCGCCTGTCCGGCTCCTCGAAGGTGACGGTCACCGCGACCCCGACCACGTCCAGCGCCCACCTGAGCGCCGTACTCGTCGACCTCGGCCCCGCCATGATCCGCGACTACGCGGGCGCCGGCGAAGGCATCACCACCGGCACCGACCGCAACTGCTGGGGCCCGAGCACGACCGGCGACAGCTCCTGCTACCTGACCACGGCGACCGCGACCACCGACGTCAACTCGACGGTCTTCAGCCGGGGATGGGCCGACCTCGGCACCTCAACGAACCCCAAGCACGGCACCGCGCTGACACCCGGCAAGCCCTATACCCTCACGATCGACCTCGCCGCGAGCGACCACGTCGTACCGAAGGGGCACCGGCTCGCCCTCGTCGTGGCCGGCACCGACAAGGACCTGATCGACCCTCCGTCCACCAAGCCGACCCTCTCCGTCGACCTCGCCCGCACCGCGGCCCGCGTCCCCGTCGTCGGCGGCGCCGCCGCCTTCGCGGCCGCCACCTCCGGCTCCACCACCGCCACCCCCCAACCGTCCGCGGCCGAAGGCGTCAGCCCGTACCGCCTGGACCGCCCCGTACCGGGAGGCAGCACCCGATGACAGCGCACCCGATGAGAGCACGTCCCCGCACCCTCGCCCTGGCAGCCGCCGTCGCCGCGCTCGCCGCGCCCCTCGTGGTGGCGGCCCCGGCCGGCGCGAGCGCCACCACCATCGGGCCCCGCACCGGCTTCGAGGAGACCGACGGCGCCCGCTGGACCACCCAGCCCGAGGAGAAGAAGCTCCTCGCCACCGTCGACAAGGCCTCCGACCGGGTCTCCGTCTCCCGCATCGGCGAGACGAAACAGGGCCGCCCGCTGAACCTCGTCCGCGTCGGAGCCCACCGCACGGCCAACACCGTGCTGCTGATCTGCTCCCAGCACGGCAACGAGCCATCGGGCCGCGAGGCCTGCCTGACGAAGATCCGCGACCTCGCCTACTCCAAGGACCGGGCGACGCAGCGCTTCCTGTCCCGTACGACGCTCCTCGTCGTGCCCACCGCCAACCCCGACGGCAACGCCGCCGACACCCGCGGCAACTCCGACGGCATCGACATCAACCGCGACCACATGGCCCTCAAGACCGCCGAGGCGCGGGCGATGGCCGCCGTCATCCGCGACCGGCAGCCCGACGTCATCTACGACCTGCACGAGTACGGGGCCACCCCCAAGTACTACGACAAGGACCTGTTCGACCTCTGGCCGCGCAACCTCAACACCGACTCCGCCGTGCACGATCAGGCCGAGTCGCTCTCCCTCGACCACGTGCGTCCCGCCGCGGGTGACGCCGGGTACTCCACGGGCACGTACGGCATCTGGACCGACCCGGAGACCGGCGAGCCGGTCAAGCAGACCGCGGGGGACGGGCAGGAGCGGATCCTGCGCAACGTCTCCGGCGTCAAGAACTCCGTCGGGCTGCTCATCGAGAGCCGCGTCGACCCCGGCACGCCCGCCGAGGAGGACGACCCGGCGCTCGTCAACCAGCGCCGCCGCGACTCCCAACTCGCCGCGCTCGGCGGTCTGTTCACGTACACGTCGGAGAACCGGGGTGCCATCGAGGCCGCCACCACGGCCGCCCGCGCCAAGGGCTTCACGGACCGCGGGCCGATCTACCTCGGTGGCGCCGACAACGACCCCGCCGAAGCCGCGGAGGTCATCAAGGATCCGCCGTGCGGATACCGGCTGAGCGGGACGCAATACGCCGAATTCAAAGACGAATTGGCGCTGCACGGCCTCACCGTCAAAAAGTCGGGCAGCGGGGCCTTCGTCCCCCTTCGGCAGTCCGAACGGGCCCTGGCCGCACTGCTCCTCGACGCGCGCGCGGCCTACCACCTGACGGAAGGGGAGCCCGACACACGCTGCTGATCGGGTTACGGGAGTATCAGGTGTGGTAGGTCGTAGTGGGTGACAAGCCCTCAGAAACCCCACAGCGATACTCCCGTCCCCGAGGAGGGAGCGACCGCAACGACCGCGGAGGAGCGCCCCACCACGGACCGGATCGTGTTCGGCGTCACTGCCGTGCTCACTCTGGCCTTCGTGGTCTGGGGCGCCACCGCCACGGACAACCTCGAGAGCGTCTCCAACTCGCTTCTCGGCGGCCTGATGCACAACGGCGGCTGGGCGTTCGTGCTCACCGCGACCGGCTTCGTGGTCTTCGCCTTGTGGCTCGCCATGAGCCGCTACGGGAAGATCCCGCTCGGCAAGGAGGGCGAGGAGCCGGAGTTCCGCACGGTCTCCTGGATCGCCATGATGTTCAGTGCGGGCATGGGCATCGGGCTCATGTTCTACGGAGTGAGCGAGCCGCTCGCGCACTTCACGCAGCCGCCGCCGGGCACCGACCCGGCCGACTCCGCCGAGGCCATGGAGACAGCCATGGCCACCACGCTGTTCCACTGGACCCTGCACCCGTGGGCGATCTACGCGGTGGTCGGACTCGCCATCGCCTACAGCACGTTCCGGCGCCGCAGGCGGCAGACCATCTCCTCGGTCTTCGTCCCGCTCATCGGCGAGAAGCACGCGCACGGCGCCTGGGGCCGCGTGATCGACATCCTCGCGATCTTCGCGACGCTGTTCGGCTCGGCCGCCTCCCTCGGACTCGGCGCCCTGCAGATCGGGGCCGGGTTCAAGGCGGCCGACTGGATGGACGACGTCAGCACCGGGCTGCTCGTCTCGATCATCGCGGTGCTGACCGTCGCGTTCGTCTTCTCCGCCGTCTCCGGTGTGGAGAAGGGCGTCCAGTGGCTGTCGAACATCAACATGGTGCTCGCGCTGCTCCTGGTGGTCTTCGTGTTCATCGCAGGCCCGACGATCATGAACCTGGACCTGCTGCCGACCTCACTCGGCGCGTACATGGACAACTTCCCGCAGCTCATCGGCCGCACCGAGGCGTCCAGCGGCAAGGGCGTCGCCGACTGGCTGAGCAGCTGGACGGTCTTCTACTGGGCCTGGTGGATCTCCTGGTCGCCGTTCGTCGGCATGTTCATCGCGCGTATCAGCAAGGGCCGGACGATCCGTCAGTTCGTCGGTGGCGTCATCCTCGTGCCCTCGACCGTCAGCCTGATCTGGTTCGCGGTCTTCGGCGGTTCCGCGATCAGCCTCAAGGAGGGTGGCGCGCTCAAGGGCGCCGACACCCAGGAGGCCCAGCTCTTCGGTGTGCTGCAGGAGTACCCGATCGCCTCCGTGACGAGCCTGCTCGTGATGATTCTCGTCGGCATCTTCTTCGTGTCCGGCGCGGACGCGGCGTCGATCGTCATGGGCACCTTGTCGCAGAAGGGCGCGCTGGAGCCCGGCAAGTTCGTCGTCATCTTCTGGGGCGTCGTGACCGGTGCGGTCGGCGCGATCATGCTGATGATCGGCAACGGTTCCGGGGACGCGCTCACCGGTCTGCAGAACCTGACGATCCTGGTGGCGGCCCCCTTCGTCCTGGTCATGATCGGCATGTGCGTCTCGCTCCTGCGCGACCTGCGCCAGGACCCGCTCATGGTCCGCGGCGAGATGGGCATCGAGGTCGTCGAGCAGGCAGTCGTCGCAGGACACGAGAAGTACGGCGGCGAGTTCGAGATCCGCATCGGCCCCGGCAGCAGCCTGGAGACCGAGGGCGACCCGATCGGAAAGCACCACGAGGACTGAGACACGGGTGCGTACGGGTGGGGGCGTGGTCCAACACGGACCACGCCCCCACCCGTTCGTCCGTTACCGGTTCATCCGGTCTCGGCCAGTTCGGCCGCTTCCTCGGCGCAGCCCCATGCCACGGTGACTCCTGCGCCGCCGTGGCCGTAGTTGTGTATCAGCGTCCGGCCGGCGCCCCTGTCCTCGCGCTCGATGCGTACCGCCGGGCGGGACGGGCGCAGGCCCACGCGGTGGTCGAGGATCCGCGCGCCCGCGATCTCGGGGCGCACCGCGGCGCAGCGCTTCACGATCTCCTCGGCGGTGGCCGGGTCCGGCTCGAGGGACCACGCGTCGTCCTCGGCGGTGCCGCCAAGCAGCAGGCGCCCCGGCTGCGGCAGGAAGTACGTCGTCCCGTCGGAGGCGGGGTCGACGCTGGTGAACCACGTGTCGACGCCCGGGTTCTCCACGATCACCAACTGCCCGCGCACCGGCCGCACGGAGTCGTCCGGCACCAGTTCGCGGGCCGCGAGCCCGGTGCAGTTCACGACGGTCGGCGCGGCGTCGAACGCCTCGTCGAGGGAGGCCACCGTGCGCGCCTCGACGTTGACGCCGGCTTCCGCCAACTGACCTCGCAGCCACGCCAGATGGACCGGCATGTCGATCACCGGCAGCCGCGCCGCGAGGCCCTGCGGACTGTCGTACAGGCCCGCCACCTCCGCGGCCCACGCGCCGAGACCGTCAAGACGCGAGTCCCCGTGCACGCCGTCGACCAGCCGCACCCCGGTCTCCTCCGGACGCGCCGCCCACTCCTCGTACCGCCTCAGCGAGCGCAGCGACCACGCGCCCACCTTGGCTACCGGATCGATCCGGTACGGCCACCACAGCCCGCCCGCGACCGCCGATGTCGTCCGCTCGGCGACGTCCCGCGACCACACGCGCACCGGGCGCCCGCGCCGCGCGAGTTCCAGGGCGGTGGTCATGCCGATGACCCCGCCGCCGACCACGATCACTTCACTGCCGCTGTCCCTGATCATTCATGGACGCTAACGGAAGCAGGCGGAATACGTCATACCGCGCTCACGTCGGGTACAGGTGGGAATACTCGCCCCATGGGTGCAGACGACTGCGCGACCTTCGGCCTGGCACCGGCGATGCGCGCCGGGGGAGTCCTCGCGGACGGGGACTACCAGGTCCACCGGGACTTCGTGGACTTCATCGTCGACGGCCGCCCGCTGCTCTTCCAGCTCGCCGACCTGGACGCCGTGTCCCCGCTCGCCGCCGACATCCCGCCCGCGATCTTCGCGCACCACGTGAAGCGGCTGCTCCTGGAGGCGGAGGCGCCGCTGCCCGGCGGACGCTGCGTGATCTACGGGTGCCCGGAGTGCGAGGGCATCGAGTGCGGCGCGGTGACGGCGGTGATCGAGCGGGACGGGGCGGATGGTTCGGATTACGTGTGGCGAGACTTCGCCTGGCAGACCGACGAGCGGGTCGACATGGAGCTGAACGGCTACCACGGCATCGGCCCGTTCCGCTTCCGCGCCACCGAGTACCGGGCGGCGCTCGGGCAGTTGCTGGACGGGGCGGGCGCGCCGGGGCCCCGCCGCAGGGTCCTGCTGATCGGGGCCCGCGTCGCCGTCCTCGCCCGGCTCGCGGCGGCGCTGCGGACCATCGGCGTCGGCGCGGACATCACGCAGGACGCGTCCGGCGTACCACCCGAGGAGCTGCGTACGTACGGGGTGGTGGCCTTCGGCCGGGCAGTGGAGGAGGAGCAACGGGCGGCGGTACGGCGGGAGTTCGAGCGGGCCGGGTCGGACGTCGCGTACGTCGACGGGCTCGCGCCGATCATCCCCCTCCTGGTCGCCCAGATCGAAAGCGCCCTGGACCGCGTCCCGTTGGAGCGGCGCCGTCTGACTCGGCTGGTCGCCGCCGACGGCGAGGCGGGCGTGGAGGTCACCTCCACGTGCCACGTCCGCATCACGGCCTACCGCCTCGACCGCTTCCACCGCGCACACACGCACGACGTCTTCGACGCGGTCCTGGAACCGGGCCGCCACCGCATCTCCCTCGACAACCGGGCGACGCGCGGCCAGTCCTTCCTGGTGGCCCGCACGACGGGGAGCGTACTGGTGACGCGCATGGAACGCTGAGGGTGCGGCCCCTTCGGCTCCGGTGACGTGGCCCGGTGACCTGGCCTCGTGGCCTGGCCCGGTGGCCCGGCCCGGTGGCCCGGTCTCGTGGCTCGGCCCCGTGACCTGGCCCGGTGGCCCGGTCTCGTGGCTCGGCCCCGTGACCTGGCCCGGTGACCCGGTCTCGTGGCTCGGCCCCGTGGTCCGGTCGACGCCGACCGGTCACGTTCCCCCGCCCATCTCCCACCCACCCGCCCCCTCCGGGGGCGTCGGCCTGACGGGGCGCGGCCCCCGGTGGCCCGCCGTGACGGCCGACCGCCGCCCCGCCTTGGGTAATCCGCCGCGGCAACGGCTCCCCACCGGCCACGGTCGACCGCCACCTCGCCGTGGGCGATCTACCGCGGCAACGGCTCCCCACCCGCGACTGCCGACCGCCGCCCGCCGTGGGCAATCTGCCGCCTTGGGCGGCAGGGTGGGCAAGGCGGCGCCCGGTGCCGCGTACCGCAGACGTCGGCCTCCGCCCCGGTGCAGCCGAGCACCCCCCCCGTCGCAGCCCAACGGAAACGTCAGGTGCCCCCCGGTACAGCAGCCCGCCCCGTCGCCGCACAACGAAACCGGGAGGCCCCGGCCCGGCCACCCGCCGCCGCGCAACCCCACCCCGACTAGGATCACCCACCTGATGACTGCAACGCTCGTAGCCAAGAACCTCGCCGCGGGACACGGTGACCGCACCCTCTTCTCCGGTCTCGACCTCGTCGTCGCCCCCGGCGACGTGATCGGACTCGTCGGCGCCAACGGAGCCGGAAAGTCCACCCTCCTGCGCCTCCTCGCCGGCCTCACCACCCCCGAGGAGGGAGACGCCCGGCTCTCCCCGCCGACCGCCACCGTCGGCCACCTCCCGCAGGAGCCCGACCGCCGCCCCGGCGAGACGATCCGCGAGTTCCTGGCCCGCCGCACCGGCGTGACCGAGGCGCAGCGCACCATGGACGAGGCCACGCAGGGCCTCGTCGACGGCACACCCGGCGCCGACGACGCGTACGCCACGAGCCTGGAGCGCTGGCTGAACCTGGGCGGCGCCGACCTCGACGAGCGCGCCGAGGAGGTCGCGGAACAGCTCGGCCTGGACGTCGGCCTCGACCAGGCGATGACGTCCCTCTCCGGCGGCCAGGCGGCCCGCGCGGGACTCGCCTCCCTCCTCCTCTCCCGCTACGACGTCTTCCTCCTCGACGAGCCGACCAACGACCTCGACCTGGACGGCCTGGACCGCCTGGAGACGTTCGTACGCGGCCTGCGCGCCGGCACCGTCGTCGTCAGCCACGACCGCGAGTTCCTCACCCGCACGGTCACCAAGGTCCTCGAACTCGACCTCGCCCAGCAGGAGATCAACCTCTACGGAGGCGGTTACGCCGCCTACCTGGAGGAGCGCGAGGTCGCGCGCCGCCACGCGCGCGAGGAGTACGAGGAGTACGCGGACAAGAAGTCGGCCCTGGAAGGCCGCGCCCAGATGCAGCGCACCTGGATGGACAAGGGCGTCAAGAACGCGCGGCGCAAGGCCACCGACAGCGACAAGCTGGGCCGCAAGTTCCGCAGCGAGGCGAGCGAGAAGCAGGCCGCGAAGGCCCGGCAGACGCAGAAGATGATCGAGCGCCTCGACGTCGTGGACGAGCCCCGCAAGGAGTGGGAGCTGCACATGGAGATCGCGGCGGCCCCCCGCTCGGGCGCGGTCGTGGCGTCACTGCGCGATGCCCAACTGCGCCGCGGCGAATTCGAGTTCGGGCCCGTGACACTTCAGGTCGACTGGGCGGACCGCATCGCCATCACCGGCGCGAACGGCTCCGGCAAGTCGACCCTGCTCGCCGCGCTCCTCGGCCGCCTTCCGGTCGACTCGGGCCACGCGACGCTCGGTTCGGGCGTCGTGGTCGGCGAGGTCGACCAGGCCCGAGCGCTCTTCCACGGCCCGGAGACCCTGCTCGACGCGTTCGGTGCGGCGGTCCCCGACACCGAACCGGCCGAAGTCCGCACGCTGCTCGCCAAGTTCGGCCTGAAGGCGGGCCATGTGCTGCGCCCCGCGGCCACCCTCTCCCCGGGCGAACGCACCCGCGTGGCCCTCGCCCTCCTCCAGGGCCGGGGCGTCAACCTCCTGGTCCTGGACGAGCCGACGAACCACCTCGACCTCCCGGCGATCGAGCAACTGGAGTCGGCCCTGTCGACCTACGAGGGCACCCTCCTCCTGGTCACACACGACCGCCGGATGCTGGACGCGGTCCACACGACGCGCCGCATCGAGGTGACCTCCGGCAAGGTGACAGAGGCATGAGGGACGCGGGGAACTGTGCGCTCAGCCACGGCAGGTGCACAGTTCCCCGCTGACATCACTCCGGAGGGCTACGTCAGCCCCGCCTTCCGCAACGCATCGGCCATGGCCGAGTTCGACGGCGCAGGCGCCGGCCGCCCCTTGCCGCCGCCACCGCCGGAGCCGCCACGCCCGCCCTGCTGCGTCTGGCGGTTCTTCTGCTGCGGCGGGCGCCGGTCGCCACCACGCCCACCACGCCCGCCCCGGTCACCGCCGGAGGCCTGGGCCTTCTCGTCGTCGAGCCGCAGCGTCAGCGAGATCCGCTTGCGCGGCACGTCGACCTCGAGGACCTTCACCTTGACGATGTCGCCGGGCTTCACGACGTCCCGCGGGTCCTTGACGAACGTACGGGAGAGCGCCGAGACGTGCGCGAGCCCGTCCTGGTGCACGCCGACGTCGATGAACGCCCCGAAGGCGGCCACGTTGGTGACCACGCCCTCCAGGATCATCCCCGCCTCCAGGTCGCCGATCTTCTCGACGCCCTCCTTGAAGGTGGCCGTCTTGAAGGCGGGTCGCGGGTCGCGCCCCGGCTTCTCCAGTTCCTTCAGGATGTCGCTGACGGTCGGCAGACCGAACGTGTCGTCCACGTAGTCGGCCGGCTTGAGCGAGCGCAGCGCCCCCGCGTCACCCACGAGCGAGGCGACCTCGCCGCCCGTCGACTTCGCCATCCGGCGCACCACCGGATACGCCTCCGGGTGCACGGAGGACGCGTCCAGCGGGTCGTCGCCGCCGAGGATCCGCAGGAAGCCCGCGCACTGCTCGTACGCCTTCGGGCCGAGGCGCGCCACGTCCTTGAGGCCCTTGCGGTTGGTGAACGGACCGTTGGAGTCGCGGTGCGTCACGATGTTCTCCGCGAGACCGGCACCGATGCCGGACACGCGCGCGAGGAGCGGCGCGGAGGCGGTGTTCACGTCCACCCCGACACCGTTCACACAGTCCTCGACGACCGCGTCGAGCGAACGGGACAGCTTCACTTCGCTCAGGTCGTGCTGGTACTGGCCGACGCCGATCGACTTAGGGTCGATCTTCACGAGTTCGGCGAGCGGGTCCTGCAACCGCCGCGCGATGGAGACGGCGCCGCGCAACGACACGTCCATGTCGGGCAGCTCCTGCGAGGCGAAGGCGGAGGCGGAGTACACGGAGGCGCCCGCCTCGCTCACCATCACCTTGGTGAGCTTCAACTCCGGGTGCTTGGCGATGAGTTCACCGGCGAGCTTGTCGGTCTCGCGGGACGCCGTGCCGTTGCCGATCGCGATCAGGTCGACCGCGTGCTCCTTGGAGAGCTTCGCCAGCTTGGCGATCGCCTCGTCCCAGCGGTTGGCCGGGACGTGCGGGTGGATGACGTCCGTGGCGACGACCTTGCCCGTGGCGTCGACGATCGCGACCTTCACGCCCGTACGGAAACCGGGGTCGAGCCCCAGCGTCGCGCGCGTGCCCGCGGGTGCGGCGAGCAGCAGGTCGCGCAGGTTCGACGCGAACACCTTGACCGCGTCGTCCTCGGCGGACGTGCGCAGCCGGGTGCGCAGGTCGAGGCCGAGGTGCACCAGGATGCGCGTGCGCCAGGCCCAGCGGACGGTGTCCTGGAGCCACTTGTCGCCCGGACGCCCCTGGTTGGTGACCCCGAAGCGGCCGGCGATGATCGGCTCGTACGAGGACGACGACGAGGACGACGACGAGGCCGTCGCGGCCGAGGCGTCGGCGTCCGCGGCCGGCTCCTCCGGCTCCAGGACGAGCTCCAGCACGTCCTCCTTCTCGCCACGCAGCATCGCGAGGACGCGGTGCGAGGGCAGCTCGGTGAAGGGCTCAGCGAAGTCGAAGTAGTCGGCGAACTTGGCGCCCGCCTCCTCCTTGCCGGACTTCACCTTCGCCGCGAGCCGGCCGCGCCCCCACATGCGCTCACGCAACTCGCCGATCAGGTCGGCGTCCTCGCCGAAGCGCTCGGTGAGGATCGCGCGGGCCCCGTCGAGCGCGGCCTGCGCGTCGGCGACGCCCTTCTCGACGTCCACGAACGCGGCAGCGGCGGCCTGCGGCTCCACCGACGGGTCGCCGAGCAGCCCCTCCGCCAGCGGCTCGAGCCCCGCCTCACGCGCGATCTGTGCCTTCGTGCGGCGCTTGGGCTTGAAGGGCAGGTAGATGTCCTCCAGGCGCGCCTTGGTGTCGGCGGCGCGGATCTGCGCCTCCAGCTCCGCGGTCAGCTTGCCCTGCTCGCGCACCGAGTCGAGGACGGCGGTGCGCCGCTCCTCCAGCTCGCGCAGATACCGCAGCCGCTCTTCAAGGGTGCGCAGCTGGGCATCGTCGAGGGACTCCGTCGCCTCCTTGCGGTAGCGGGCGATGAAGGGAACGGTGGAGCCGCCGTCGAGCATCTCGACCGCGGACTTCACCTGCCGTTCCCGTACGCCTAGTTCCTCGGCAATCCTGCTCTCGATGGATCCGAACCCGGATCCAGCAGTGGTGCCAACTGTGGGTGTCGCCACGATCCCGTACCGCCTATGTCGACTGAGGTTGCGCGGCAATTGTGGCAGGTGGCACCGACACTCGGGGATCAGGGAGGTCAGACACGGTGCGTGCGACCGGACCGGGAAGCCCCGCCGAACAGCCGGGCGAGCGCCCGGAACGGCAAGGTCACGACGGTGGCGATGGCACCGGCGATCTGACGCAGAATGTCGGCGATGGCGCGAAACATACAGGTTCCCCTCTCGTGTGTCCCGGCCGCATCAGCGGCCGGAACACACGAGTACCGCACACCGCCGCATTTAAGCCCCTGCGGCGATTGAGCCGAACTCAAGCCCCTGCGGCGATTGAGCAGCGGGGTCCGGGGCAGAGCCCCGAGGCGGTGCCGCCGAGCGACCCCGCAGCCACCGGTGGACCGTTACGCCGCCTTGCCGATCAGGTCCGCCGGGAACGCACCGTTACCCAACGCCGCACCGACGAACTTCGTCGCCAGCTCGGTGAGCCTGGCCACACCCGCCTCGCCAAGGTGCTCGTAGGGCGCACGGTCGAGCGCATCGGTCCGGTGCTCGATCTCGGCCCGCAGCGTGACGCCCTGCTCGGTGAGCGTCAACTCCTCGTCCCCGGTGAGCAGTCCACGCGCGCGAAGCCGCTCGGCCGCCGCGTCGTACTCGGACCTGTCCCAGCCGCGGGTGGCGAGCAGCCACTTCGGGGCCATGCCCTTGCCGGTCGCGACGTGGCTCACTAGCGCCTCGACCGGGTCGAGTTCGGCGCCGATCAGCGCCGCGATGTGCCCGTCGCCGCGGTGCTCGCGCAGCAGCGTCGTGGCGTGCCAGTACGCCATGTGCGGCGCCTGCGGCACGTCCAGGTCGGCGTGGGCGGCGTACAGGGGGCGGGCGTGCCGGGTACACGCTTCCGTGGCGCGCAGGGCGAGTTCGGCGGCCTCGGTCATCTCCTGGGAGGCGAGCGCCTCCTCGCCGAGCAGGCGGCGCAGCGTCGAGTCGACGGCACGCGCGCGTGCCGCGAGCACCGCCTGCGGGGACGCGGCCTCCCACACCGCCGGCACGTGCTTGGCCACCAGCTCGTGCTTGAAGTTGTAGAACGTGGCGGTCACGGTCCCGGCCCCGACGGCCCCCATGGGCGCGGAGCGCGCCGCGAGGTAGGCGGCTCGGGAGTCGCCCACACCGATGGCGGCCAGCTCCTTGCCGAGGTCGGGCGAGAAGTAGTGCGTCGAGTGGAACGGGTTGAGCACGTTGTGGCAGTGGCGGGCGGCGCGCAGGCGGGGGTCCGAAGTCATACGGCCACGTTACCGACCAGTCGGTACGCATGGCAGTACCGGGCGCCCGGCCATGGCAGGAAAGGTGGGGAATTCGTCATTGCGGTCACGTGGTGGCGCCCGAAGAATGGGCCCCATGCCGCCGCGAACCGTCCTGGTCCTGCTCTTCGACGACGTGCAGAGCCTCGACGTCACGGGGCCCGTGGAGGTCTTCGCCGGCGCGGGCGACGCCTACCGGGTGCGCACCGCATCGCCCGACGGCGCCCCGGTCCGCACGTCGAGCGGCCTGACCCTGACACCGGACCACGCCCTCGCCGACGCGCCGCCCGCGGACACACTCCTGGTCCCCGGCGGCGACGGCACCCGCGACCCGGACGCGCGCGTGGTCGCGTGGCTGGGCGAGCGCGCCCCGCACACCCGCCGCACCGTCTCGGTGTGCACCGGCGCGTTCCTGCTGGCGCGGGCCGGGCTCCTGGACGGCCGCAGGGCCACCACGCACTGGGCGTACTGCGACACCCTCGCCCGCCAGTACCCCGAGGTGGCCGTGGACCCCGACCCCGTCTACGTACGCGACGGCGGGGTGGCGACGTCGGCGGGTGTGACCGCGGGCATCGACCTCGCGCTCGCCCTGGTCGAGGAGGACCACGGCAGGGATATGGCGCTGCGGATCGCCCGCGCCCTCGTCGTGTTCCTCCGACGCCCGGGAAACCAGGCCCAGTTCAGCACGCAGCTCGCCGCCCAGACGGCCACCAGGGAACCGCTCGGTGAGGTGCAGCGGTGGATCGCCGAGCACCCCGGGGCCGACCTCTGCGTCGAGGCGCTCGCGGCCCGCGCCCGGCTCTCCCCGCGCCACTTCGCCCGCGCCTTCCGTACGGAGACGGGCCTGACCCCCGGCCGGTACGTCGAGCGCGTCCGTGTGGAGCACGCCCGCCGCCTCCTGGAGGACACGAAGGGCGGCGTCGAGGAGATCTCCCGGTCGAGCGGCTACGGCACCCCGGAGGCGATGCGCCGCGCCTTCCTCAAGACCCTCGGCACCTCACCGGCCGAGTACCGGCGCCGGTTCCACGCGCCACTGGGCTGAACACCGCCCGCCCGGCACGGCAGACCCGTCCGACACGTCAGAAAGGCATGCCATGCAGATCGCCATCGCCCTCTACGAGCGGTTCACCGCCCTCGACGCCATCGGCCCCTACCAGACCCTCGGCGGCATCCCGACGCCGACGTCGTCTTCGTGGCGGAGCGGACCGGGCCGGTGCGGGACGACACGGGGCGGCTCGCGCTCGTCGCGGACAAGACCTTCGCCGAGGTGGGCGCCCCGGACGTGGTCGTCGTGCCCGGCGGTCCCGAAAAGAGCGACCAGACGGAGAACGGGCCGCTCCTGGAATGGCTGTGCGCCGTCGACGCCACCAGCACCTGGACGACGTCCGTGTGCACGGGCTCCCTCGCGCTCGCCGCCGCGGGCCTGCTCAAGGGCCGCGAGGCCACCTCGCACTGGCTCGCCCTCGAGGAACTGGACCGGCTCGGCTCCCGGTCGACCGGGCGGCGCGTGGTCTTCGACGGCAAGTACGTCACCGCGGCAGGCGTCTCGTCCGGCATCGACATGGGCCTCGCCCTCGCGGGCCGGATCGCGGGGGACGAGACCGCCCAGGCCATCCAACTGATGACCGAGTACGACCCGCAGCCGCCCTACGACGCCGGTTCCCCGGACAAGGCGCCCGCGCACATCGTGGCGATGTTCCGCCCGGCCGGCTGAGCCTCAGGCCCCCACGGACCACTCGAACCGCGGCGCGCGCCGCTCCAGGAACGCGGCGACACCCTCCGCGGTCTCGCCCCCGGCGCGCGCCTGCTCGGCCCAGTGCGCGTCCCGGTCCGTGCGGCCGCTCACGAACTCCTTCGCCGCGGCCTGCGTCAGCTGCGAGCGGGCGGCGAGGGTGCGGGTGAACTCGGCGACCCGCTCGGCCAGTTCGGCCGCGGGCAGCACCTCGTCGACGAGCCCGGTGCGCAGCGCCCGTTCGGTACCGATCAACTCGCCCGAGAACAGCAGGTACTTGGCGCTCGCCGGGCCCACGAGCGCGGCGAGGCGGCGCGTGGAGGAGGCCGGGTAGACGATCCCGAGCTTGGCCGGGGTCACCCCGAACCGCGCGCCGTCGGCGGCGAAACGCAGATCGCAGGCCGCCGCCAACTGGCTGCCGCCGCCCACGCAGAACCCGCGCACCACGGCGAGCGTCGGCTTCGGAAAGGCGGCGAGCGCGTCCTCCGCCGCGACCGCGAGCCCCTGCGCCGCCCCCTCGCCGAGAGTCGATATGTCGGCCCCGGCGCAGAACGTGTCCCCGGCCCCGGTGAGCACGAGTACCCGCACGCCCGGATCGGCCGCGAGCCGTTCGAGCAGCGGAGGCAGGGACGCCCACATGGCGTCGGTCATGGCGTTGCGCTTGGCCGGATGCTCGATCACGACGGTCGCGACGCCCTCGGCGACGGAGTGTGTGAGCTGCGGCGGTGACACAGAAGACATGGGCGGGATGCTAGCCGGGGCGATCGCCGGGTCGGCGTGTCGGGCAGCTCGTAGAACAAGCTTAAGAAGGTGTAAGTCGGACGTAATCGCGTCAGGAGCGAGCGGCTTTCTGGCTTGTGCGGCCGTCAACGATCAAATGCCGTCGATACTCGCTGACTTCTGGTCAGTTCCGCGGCCCGGAGCAGGTGATTCCCAACACTCGAAGAGTGGTGACAATCGAGCGCAAGGGCGGCGACCTGACAATGAGCGACCACGGGTGGGGATCCCATCCACGTCCTCAGGGCAGCGGGGGAGCGCCCCCTGATCGTCCCGCGGACGGGCCGCTCCCGTACGAGGGAGTGTGGCGGTTCACGACGCAGGCGGTCGACGCCTCCGTGCCGCAGGCCCGGCGCGCGGTGCGGGAGTTGCTCACCCGGCAGGGCGTGCCCGCCCCTGACGACCTGGTGCACGGGCTGCTCGTGATCGTCTCCGAACTCGTCACGAACGCGGTGAAGCACGCCGCCGTGGTCTCGCCGATGCTCGCCGTGGAGGTCGCAGTGGGGCCCGAGTGGGTGCGGGTGTCCGTGGAGGACGAACACCCCTACAAACCCACGGCTCTCGAGGCCACCAGCGGTCAGACCGGCGGCCGCGGCCTGCTGCTCGTCCGCGAGATCACCGCCGAGGCGGGCGGCGTCTGCGATGTCGCGAGCACCGCGAGCGGGGGCAAGGTGATCTGGGCCGCCCTGCCCCTCAAGCCCGAGACGGCTACCAGCCCGCCGACTGGCCTGTCAGCTCTCTGACCGCGGGCCGCGCCGCGTCGAGGACCGTCATGAACCACGCCGAGAACGGGTCCTTGGCGTGCCGCTCGGCCACCTCGTCGGCCGTCACGAACGCCGTCGCCCCGACCTCCTCGGGGTCGGGGTTCATCGACGCCTGCACGAGGCCCACGAAGAGGTGGTTGTACTCCTGCTCCACCAGGCCCGACTCCGGGTCCGGGTGGTTGTAGCGCACCGTGCCGGCCTCGGCCATCAGGGACGGCGAGACGCCGAGCTCCTCGAAGGTGCGGCGCGCGGCCGCCGCGAACGGGGCCTCGCCGGGGTACGGGTGGCCGCAGCAGGTGTTCGACCAGACTCCGGGGGAGTGGTACTTGCCGAGCGCCCGCTGCTGCAGCAGCAGCCGGCCATGCTCGTCGAAGAGGAACACCGAGAACGCTCTGTGCAGCTGCCCGGGCGGCTGATGCGCCGCGAGCTTCTCCGCCGTGCCGATCGTCCTGCCGTCCTCGTCGACGAGTTCCAGCAAGATCGCTTCCGCTGTGCCGTTCGACGAGCTGTTCGTCGTGGGGGCAGGTGAGATCGGCATACCTATCCTTCGTTTCGGTCCTCGAACCAAGTCTGCCGTACGGGACCGACAATCCCCGTGCTGTCGGTGTCCCGCAAGTCCCGCTCGGCCGCGTGGCCGGGCGGGACCACCGTAGGCGCCGTTCAGACGCCGAACGCGGCCGGGTAGGTGATCGTGCCCCGCGGCAGCCGCCCGGAATCGTCCCCTTCATCCAGAACGTTCATCCAGAACGGGCGCCATCGTGTGAGCGAAGGGGCTCGCTCAGTGGCACAGCCGCGCCTCGTGCTCGGCGTGTCCGGTGGGCTCCAGCTGGAACGTGCAGTGCTCCACGTCGAAGTGGTCGCCGAGGCAGCCCTGCAGTTCGTGGAGCATCTTCTCGTGGCCGATCGAGCCGAGCATCTCCGTGCTGACGACCACGTGCGCCGAGAGCACCGGCATCCCCGAGGTGATCGTCCACGCGTGCAGGTCGTGCACGTCCTCGACGCCGGACAGCGCCAGTATGTGGGCCCTGACCTCCGCCATGTCGACGCCCTTGGGGGCCGATTCGAGCAGTACGTTCAGCGTCTCGCGCAGCAGCTTCACCGTACGCGGAACGATCATGAGGCCGATGACGAGCGAGGCGATCGGGTCGGCGGGCTGCCAGCCCGTGGTCAGGATGATCGCGGCGGAGATCAGCACCGCGAGCGAACCGAGCGCGTCGGCGGCCACCTCCAGGAAGGCGCCGCGCACGTTCAGGCTCTCCTGCTGGCCCTTCACCAGGAGGGACAGCGAAATCATGTTCGCGACCAGGCCGATCAGGCCGAAGACGATGGTCTGCCCGCCCGCCGTCTCGGCCGGCTCCACGAACCGCTGGACCGCCTCGTACAGGACGTAGCCGCCGACGCCGAGCAGCAGCAGGCAGTTGGCGAGCGCGGCGAGGATCTCGGCGCGCGCGTAGCCGAAGGTGCGCTGGTCGCTCGCGGGGCGGTTGGCGAAGTGGATCGCGATCAGGGCCATCGCCAGGCCGAGCGCGTCCGTCGCCATGTGGGCCGCGTCGGCGATCAGGGCGAGCGAGTCGGCGACGACGCCGCCGATGATCTCCACCACCATCACGGCCAGCGTGATCGACAGCGCGACCCGCAGCCGCCCGCGGTGCGCGGCGGCGGCCGTCCCGGTCGTCGGTCCGTGGCTGTGCCCGTGGTCGTGATCGTGCCCGAGGCCCATCGAACCCCCCCTACGTATCGATCCGGCGCGTTGCCCTGGTCGGGGGCGACGATCACAGTGAACTACGGGTAGGGGGTATCCGCAAACATGGCGCTGAACACCGTTGTCATGTGCCCTGACCTGCGTAAACGATGTGACGCGTGTACGCAGGTCAGGACGCCGCAGTGATCACTTACCGGCCGCCTCCGGGTGCCGCAGACACCAGCCGGCCCAGGCCGACCCGACCATCTCGCGCACATCGCGCCGCGCGCTCCAGCCGAGCTCCTTCTCGGCGAGCGCGGAGGAGCCGACCGCGCGCGGGGCGTCGCCCGGACGGCGCGGTTCGACGATCGCGGGGGTGCGGTTCCCGGACACCTCCGCGATCACGTCGATCAGCTCCCGCACGGAAGCGCCCTGCCCCGTGCCGATGTTGAGCGTCAGATCGCCGCCCGCGTCGGGTTCGGACAGCCGGCGGGCCGCCGCCAGGTGCGCCTCGGCGAGGTCGGCGACGTGAATGTAGTCACGTACGCAGGTGCCGTCCTCGGTCGGGTAGTCGTCGCCGAAGATCCGCGGGGCCTCGCCGCGCGTCAGGCGGTCGAAGACCATCGGGATCACGTTGTAGACGCCGATGTCCGCGAGCTCCGGCGCCGCCGCGCCCGCCACGTTGAAGTAGCGCAGGCAGGTCGTCGCCATGCCGTGCGCGTGCCCGGCCGCCCGCACCAGCCACTCGCCCGCGAGCTTCGTCTCGCCGTACGGGTTCACGGGCGCGGTGGCCGTGGACTCGGTGATGAGGCCCACATCCGGATTGCCGTAGACGGCCGCCGAAGAGGAGAACACGAAGCGGCGCACCCCGGCCGCCGCGACCGTCTCCAGGAGCGCGGCGAGCCCGCCCACGTTGTCCCGGTAGTACAGCTCCGGCTTCTCCACGGACTCGCCGACCTGCTTGTGCGCGGCGAGATGGACGACGCCCGTCACCTCGTGCTCCGCGCACACCCGGGCCACCAACTCGCCGTCCAGCGCCGAGCCGCGCACCAGCGGGATCGCCTCGGGAAGCCGCGAGGGCACCCCCGAGGTCACGTTGTCGAGGACGACGACCCGCTCGCCCGCCTCCGTCATAGCCCGCGCCACATGGGCGCCGATGTATCCGGCTCCGCCGGTGATCAGCCACGTCATGGCGCACCACCCTATGACCGATCCGAGCTCGTCCCGGTTTGTCGATACCGGCTACCCCCGGTTACGGACCCGGGCCGACCCTGGTTTGTGGCCCGAGTACTTGATCGTCAATGATGAGCGCGCGGTCGGCCAGGTCATGTCGCACACGACAGCCCCTCGCGGACCGCATGAGACAGGGGCCAATCGGTCGGTAAACGGGCAGCGAACGCCTGGTTGCGCCATCCGATAGCCTCTGCCGACATGCCGCCCGGCCGCGCCCCAGGGACTGCGCCGGGTGACCCGCCTGCGTCGCGACGTCTGGCACGCGCGCTCGCTGTGTTGCCGAAAGGCCCGAGTAGCTCCGCTACTAGGACCTTCCGGCGCCTTGCGATCGCACGCACCAGACGCCGCGACGCCCGCCCTCCGGGCGGACGACGGGCCACCCGGCGCAGCCCCTGGGCGCCGGGCGCCCCACCATGCATGAGCCCGGCGCGCTCTCGCGTCGGCACCCAAGGAGTGAGTTCGTCTGTCGACCGCCATCGTCACCGGATCGCCGGTTCCCGGATCGTCCCTGGAGGGAGATCTGCGGGGGCTGGGCTTCGACGTGCGGTTCGCCCCGGACCCCGCGGCCGCCGAAGAGGCGCTCGCGGCCGTCCCCGGCGAGCAGCGGGTCGCGGTCGTCGACGCGGGCTTCGTGGGCCATGTCCACGCCCTGCGCCTCGGCCTGACCGACCCGCGCTTCCCCGCGTCGGCGATCCCCGGCGCGCTCACCGCGCAGCCCGCCGCCCGCCAGGCGCTGACCCGCGCGGTCGCGCGGACCGGCGTCGACCCGGACGTCGTGGCCAAGAGCCTGGAGGCGGACGGCACAGACGTGCACCGCGCCGAGCTCGGTGAGCTCGTCGCCGCGGTGCCCGCCGACCCGCAGGCCCGCAACGAGGCGCGGCAGGCCCTCGCCTCCGTCGACGACGAGGCGATCCGGCTGCGCACGGCGGTCAAGGCGCGCGACGGCTTCTTCACCACCTACTGCATCAGCCCGTACTCCCGGTACATCGCGCGCTGGTGCGCACGCCGGGGCCTGACCCCGAACCAGGTCACCACCGCGTCGCTGCTCGTCGCGGTGATCGCGGCCGCCTGCGCGGCCACCGGAACCCGCGGCGGCTTCGTCGCGGCGGGCGTCCTGCTGCTCGCCTCCTTCGTCCTGGACTGCACCGACGGGCAGCTCGCGCGCTACTCGCTGCAGTACTCGACGATGGGCGCCTGGCTGGACGCGACGTTCGACCGGGCCAAGGAGTACGCCTACTACGCGGGCCTCGCGCTCGGTGCCGCCAACGCGAGCGGTGACGATGTCTGGGCGCTCGCGCTCGGCGCCATGGTCCTTCAGACCGGGCGGCACGTCATCGACTTCTCGTTCAACGAGGCGAACCACGATGCCGAAGCCAACACCAGCCCCACCGCGTCCCTTTCCGGCAAGCTCGACTCCGTCGGCTGGACCGTCTGGGCCCGCCGCATGGTCGTGCTGCCGATCGGTGAACGCTGGGCGCTGATCGCGCTGTTCACCGCGCTGACCACACCGCGCATCACCTTCTACATGTTGCTCATCGGCTGCGCCCTCGCCGCCTGCTACACCACCGCGGGCCGCGTCCTGCGCTCGCTGACCCGCAGGGCACGCCGTACCGACCGTGCCGCACAGGCGCTGCGCGACCTCGCCGACTCCGGCCCGATCGCCGAGCTGGTCGGCAGGACCCTCAAGGCGAAGGCGGCCCCGGTCGTCGCCGCCGTAGGGGCCGTCGCCGTCGTCGCCGTGAGCGGACTCACGGACTTCGGCAGCGTCTGGCCGATCGTCGCCGCGGCCGTGTACTGCATCACGTCGGGCCTCGCGGTCGCCCGCCCCCTCAAGGGCGCCCTCGACTGGCTCGTGCCGCCGATCTTCCGGGCCGCCGAGTACCTCACGATCCTCGTCCTCGCCGCCCGCGCGGACGTACAGGGCGCCCTGCCCGCGGCTTTCGGCCTCGTGGCGGCGGTCGCCTACCATCACTACGACACGGTGTACCGCATTCGCGGCGACGCCGGGGCGCCCCCGCACTGGCTGGTGCGGGCGATCGGCGGGCACGAAGGCCGGACACTGGTGGTCACGGTCCTCGCCGCGCTGTTCACCCCCACAGATTTCACCGTCGCGCTCACGGCGCTCGCCGTGGTCGTGGCACTCGTGGTGCTCGCTGAGAGCATCCGCTTCTGGGTCGCTTCCGCTCAGCGCGGAGCACCCGCCGTACACGATGAAGGAGAACCCGCATGATCGGCCTCGTCCTGGCCGCCGGCGCCGGCAGCCGGCTCCGTCCCTACACCGAGACGCTTCCCAAGGCGCTCGTGCCCGTCGTGGGCGAGGGGACCGACAACGAGCTCTCCGTACTCGACCTCACGCTGAAGAACTTCGCGGAGATCGGTCTCACCGAGGTCGGCATCATCGTCGGCTACCGCAAGGAGGTCGTCTACGAGCGCCAGGCCGCGCTCGAGGCGAAGTACGGCCTGAAGCTCACGCTCATCGAGAACGACGTGGCCGAGAAGTGGAACAACGCCTACTCCCTGTGGTGCGGCCGTGACGCCATGAAGCACACGGTGATCCTCGCCAACGGCGACACCGTGCACCCGGTCTCCGTCGAGAAGACGCTGCTCGCCGCCCGCGGCGACGGCAAGAAGATCATCCTCGCGCTCGACACGGTCAAGGACCTGGGCGACGAGGAGATGAAGGTCGTCGTGGACCCCGACAAGGGCGTCCAGAAGATCACGAAGCTGATGGACCCCTCCGAGGCCACCGGCGAGTACATCGGCGTCACCCTCATCGAGGGCGAGGCCGCCGACGAGCTGGCCGACGCCCTGAAGGCCACGTACGAGCGTGACCCGCAGCTGTACTACGAGGACGGCTACCAGGAGCTCGTGAACCGCGGCTTCAAGATCGACGTCGCGCCCATCGGCGACGTCCCGTGGGTCGAGATCGACAACCACGAGGACCTGGCCAAGGGGCGGGAGATCGCGTGCCAGTACTGACGAGACTCATTCCCTCGCCGGTCGTCGTCGACATTCGGTCCGGGGCGCTCGACGACCTGGCCAAGGTCCTCGCCGACCAGAGGATCTCGTCGTCCACGGGGCGCCTGGCCATCGCGATCAGCGGTGGTTCGGGCGCCGCCCTGCGGGCCCGCCTCGAGCCCTCGCTGCCCCGCGCCGAGTGGTTCGAGGTCGGCGGCGGCACCATCGACGACGCGATCAAGCTCGCCGACGACGTCAAGAAGGCCGGGCGCTACGACGCCCTGGTCGGCCTCGGCGGCGGCAAGATCATCGACTGTGCCAAGTTCGCGGCCTCGCGCGTCGGCGTGCCGCTGGTCGCCGTCGCGACGAACCTGTCGCACGACGGCCTGTGCTCGCCCGTCGCGACCCTCGACAACGACGCGGGCCGCGGCTCGTACGGTGTGCCGAACCCGATCGGCGTCGTCATCGACCTCGACGTGATCCGCGAGGCCCCGGTGCGTTTCGTGCGCTCCGGCATCGGTGACGCCCTCTCCAACATCTCCGCCGTCGCGGACTGGGAGCTGGGCGCCCGTGAGCGGGGCGAGGACATCGACGGCCTGGCCGCCGCCATGGCCCGGCAGGCGGGCGAGGCGGTCCTGCGGCACCCCGGCGGCGTCGGCGACGACGCCTTCCTCCAGGTGCTCGCCGAGGGCCTGGTCCTCACCGGCATCGCCATGTCGGTCTCGGGCGACTCGCGGCCGGCCTCGGGGGCCTGCCACGAGATCAACCACGCCTTCGACCTCCTCTACCCCAAGCGCGCCGCCAGCCACGGCGAGCAGTGCGGCCTGGGCGCGGCGTTCGCGATGCACCTGCGCGGTGCCCACGAGCAGTCCGTGTACATGGTCGAGGTGCTGCGCCGGCACGGGCTGCCGGTGACGCCCGAGGAGATCGGCTTCACCGTGGACGAGTTCGTGAAGGTCGTGGAGTTCGCTCCGCAGACCCGTCCGGGCCGCTTCACGATCCTCGAGCACCTCGACCTCTCCACCGATCAGATCAGGGACGCCTACGCCGACTATGCAAAAGCCATCGGTAGCTGAACTCCGCCCGGTAGTTCACCCCGTAGGGGTGAAGGACCGCAGGAGCGGTGAGCACTGGATGGGCCGGCTCTACATGCGCGAGCTCTCGCTGCGTGTCGACCGCCACCTGGTGAACACCAAGGTCTCGCCCAACCAGCTGACCTACCTGATGACCGTCTGCGGCGTCCTCGCGGCTCCCGCGCTCCTGGTGCCCGGCATCTGGGGCGCGGTCCTCGGCGTCGTCGCGGTGCAGCTGTACCTGCTGCTCGACTGCGTCGACGGCGAGATCGCGCGCTGGCGCAAGCAGTACTCGCTCACCGGGGTCTGGATGGACCGCGTCGGCGCGTACCTCACCGACGCCGCCGTCCTGGTCGGCTTCGGGCTGCGCGCGGCCGACGTGTTCGGCTCCGGGCGGATCGACTGGCTGTGGGCGTTCCTCGGCACGCTCGCCGCGCTCGGCGCCATCCTGATCAAGGCCGAGACGGACCTCGTGGGCCTGGCCCGCGCGGCCGGCGGCAAGGAGCAGGTCAAGGAGTCCGCGTCCGAGATGCGCTCCTCCGGCATGGCCCTGGCCCGCAAGGCCGCGGCCGCGCTGCAGTTCCACCGGCTCATCCTGGGCATCGAGGCGACGCTCCTCATCCTGATCCTCGCGATCGTGGACCAGGTCCGGGGCGACATGTTCTTCACGCGCCTGGGTGTGGCCGTCCTGGCGGGCATCGCCGTCCTCCAGACCCTGCTCCACCTCGTGTCCATCCTCGCTTCGAGCAGGCTCAAGTGAGCGGCGGCACACAGCAGTTGAAGGTCGGCGCGGTTGTCATCACCATGGGCAACCGGCCGGCCGAGCTGCGCGCCCTCCTCGACTCGGTCGCCAAGCAGGACGGCGACCCGGTCGAGGTCGTCGTGGTCGGCAACGGCTCCCCGGTCCCGGACGTCCCCGAAGGCGTACGGACCATCGAGCTGCCCGAGAACCTCGGCATCCCCGGCGGACGCAACGTGGGCATCGAGGCCTTCGGCCCCTCCGGCTCCGACGTCGACATCCTGATGTTCCTGGACGACGACGGGCTGCTGCCGCTCACCGACACCGCCGAGAAGTGCCGCGCCGCCTTCACCGCCGACCCCGGGCTCGGCATCGTCAGCTTCCGCATCGCGGACCCGGACACCGGCGAGACCCAGCGCCGGCACGTGCCGCGGCTTCGCGCCGCCGACCCGATGCGCTCCTCGCGTGTGACGACCTTCCTCGGCGGCGCCAACGCCGTACGTACGCGGGTCATCGCCGATGCCGGGCCGCTGCCCGCGGAGTTCTTCTACGCCCACGAGGAGACCGACCTCGCCTGGCGGGCCCTCGACGCGGGCTGGATGATCGACTACCGCGCCGACATGGTGCTGCACCACCCCACCACGGCCCCGTCGAGGCACGCGGTCTACCACCGCATGGTGGCCCGCAACCGCGTCTGGCTGGCCCGCCGCAACCTGCCCGCGCTCCTGGTGCCCGTGTATCTCGGCGTCTGGCTGCTGCTCACTTTGGCCCGCCGGCCATCGGGCCCGGCACTGAAGGCCTGGCTCGGCGGCTTCAAGGAGGGCTGGACGACCCCCTGCGGGCCCAGGCGCCCCATGAAGTGGCGTACCGTGTGGCGGCTGACCCGACTGGGCCGACCCCCTGTCATCTGACAAGCTCGTGCCTGACGGCAGGCCGTGCATTTGAAGACGAAAGTTCCTCTTGTGAGTGAGACAACGCATGACGCCGGTGTCGCGGTGAGCGCGCCCCCGTCGCCCGACGACGGGCTCTCCCGGCGCGAGCTCGCCGCCAAGTACGGCTTGACCGTCAGCGGGGCCCGCCCGGGTCTTTTCCAGTACGCACGGCAGCTGTGGGGCCGGCGCCACTTCATCCTCGCCTTCTCGCAGGCGAAGCTGACCGCCCAGTACAGCCAGGCCAAGCTCGGCCAGCTCTGGCAGGTGGTGACGCCGCTGCTGAACGCGGCGGTCTACTTCCTGATCTTCGGCCTGATCCTGGGCGCGGACCGGGGCATGGGGCACGACGTGTACATCCCGTTCCTGGTGACGGGTGTCTTCGTCTTCCACTTCACCCAGAACTCGGTGATGTCCGGAGTCCGCGCGATCTCCGGCAACCTGGGTCTGGTGCGCGCGCTGCACTTCCCGCGTGCCTCGCTGCCCATCTCCTTCGCCCTGCAGCAGCTCCAGCAGCTGCTGTTCTCGATGATCGTGCTGGTCATCGTGGCCTGCGCCTTCGGCAGTTACCCGAGCCTGTCGTGGCTGCTGATGATCCCGGCGCTCGCGCTGCAGTTCCTCTTCAACGTGGGCCTCGCGCTGATCATGGCGCGGGCGGGCTCCAAGACTCCGGACCTCGCGCAGCTGATGCCGTTCGTCATGCGTACGTGGATGTACGCGTCCGGCGTCATGTTCTCCATCCCGATCATGCTCAAGGGCAAGCCGGGGTGGATCGCCGACGTGCTCCAGTGGAACCCGGCCGCGGTCTACATGGACCTGATGCGCTTCGCGCTCATCGACGGCTACGACCGGGAGGGCAACCTGCCGCCGCACGTGTGGGGCCTCGCCCTCGGCTGGGCCGTGCTCGTCGCGGTGCTCGGCTTCATCTACTTCTGGAAGTCAGAGGAGCGGTACGGCCGTGGCTGATCTCGACAAGACCTCCGATGCGCACGTCCCGACGGTCATCGCCGACGAGCTGCACATCGTGTACCGCGTCAACGGCGCCAAGACCGGCAAGGGCAGCGCCACCTCCGCGCTGAGCCGGATCGTCAAGCGCGGCGACGAGCGCGGCGTGCGCAAGGTGCACGCCGTCAGGGGCGTCTCCTTCACCTCGTACCGCGGCGAGGCCATCGGCCTCATCGGGTCGAACGGCTCCGGCAAGTCGACCCTGCTGCGCGCCATCGCGGGCCTGCTGCCGGCCGAGAAGGGCAAGGTCTACACGAACGGCCAGCCCTCGCTGCTCGGTGTGAACGCGGCCCTGATGAACGACCTCACGGGCGAGCGGAACGTCATCCTCGGCGGCCTCGCGATGGGCATGTCCCGCGAGGAGATCAAGGAGCGCTACCAGCAGATCGTCGACTTCTCCGGCATCAACGAGAAGGGCGACTTCATCACGCTCCCGATGCGGACGTATTCGTCCGGCATGGCCGCGCGCCTGCGCTTCTCCATCGCGGCCGCCAAGGACCACGACGTGCTGATGATCGACGAGGCGCTTGCCACCGGTGACCGCAAGTTCCAGAAGCGCTCCGAGGCCCGCATCCGCGAGCTGCGCAAGGAGGCCGGCACGGTCTTCCTGGTGAGTCACAACAACAAGTCCATCCGCGACACCTGTGAGCGCGTCCTGTGGCTGGAGCGCGGGGAACTGCGTATGGACGGTCCGACGGCCGAGGTACTCAAGGAGTACGAGAAGTTCACGGGCAAGTAACCGCCCGCCTCTGGACCACGTCATATGAGGCCCCACCGGCTTCCGTCCGGTGGGGCCTCTGATATGCCTGTAGACACCAAGTAATTGGCGATCACGGTCAAGGACGGGTCAACTTCCTTGCCCTGAAGGAATCTTGGCGTCAATCGGTGTGTTGTTGTGATGTGCAGAACACCCCGACGTGAGGGCGGGCGTTGTACAACGTAAGCTGTACCGGCCTCAATCGCGGCATGTGGGGCGATAAGACGCGACATCCCGGCCCCTGTGGGGCTGGGCGGCCGCGCGGCCGGTCAAGCGGCGTGTCCGAAATGAGATGCATTGGGTCCGCAGTGTAGAACGGGAGTTGTGACGGCAATGGCTATGGAAACTCTCCAGCTCCACGGGGCTTTCGCCGTCCTGGGGGAAGTGGGCCGCAACCGGTGAGCGCGCACGCCCGAGTGCGCCCCGAGAGCCCTGACGACACAGTGAGCCCGGTGAGCGCCACCCTCGACAAAGCCGCCGAGGAGAATTTCCCGGTGGCACCCTTCTTCCTGCCGCGCGCCTGGCGCGACGACCTGATGGCCGTGTACGGCTTCGCACGCCTCGTCGACGACATCGGTGACGGCGACCTCGCCCCCGGGGGTGCGGACGCCCGCTTCCTGGGCGTGTCACCCGATCGGGCGCACGACCGCGTCGCGATGCTGGACGCGTTCGAGGCCGACCTGCGGCAGGTCTTCGACGGCACGCCCCGACACCCACTCCTCAAGGCGCTGCAGCCCACCGTCCGCCGCCGCTCGCTGACCCCCGAGCCGTTCCTCGGCCTCGTCGCCGCGAACCGCCAGGACCAGCTGGTCACGCGCTACGAGACGTACGACGACCTGCTGGCCTACTGCGAGCTGTCCGCCAACCCCGTCGGCCGCCTCGTCCTCGCGATCACCGGCACCGCGACCCCCGAGCGCATCCGCCTCTCGGACGCGGTCTGCACCGCGCTCCAGATCGTCGAGCACCTCCAGGACGTGGCCGAGGACCTGGACCGGGACCGGATCTACCTGCCGGCCGAAGACCTGAAGAAGTTCCACGTCGACGAGAGCGATCTCGCCGCGCCGACCGCGGGCGCATCGGTGCGCGCGCTGGTCGCGTACGAGGCCGAACGCGCCCTGAAGCTGCTGAATGAAGGCACCCCCCTGGTGGGTAGCGTCCACGGCAGATTGAAGCTGCTGCTGGCAGGGTTCGTGGCAGGGGGGAAAGCGGCGGTCCACGCGATCACCGTCGTTTCGTACGACGTACTTCCGGGACCACCCAAACCCACCAAAGCGCGATTGCTGCGCGAGGTGGGAGCGACTCTGCGAGGAGAGGGGTGAGCAAGACCGTGGAGTCAGACCAGACCGTGTCGGCGCCGGTGCTCGCCGCATACAGCTACTGCGAGACCGTCACCGGCCAGCAGGCCCGCAACTTCGCCTACGGGATCCGGCTGCTGCCGACCTCGAAGCGGCGCGCCATGTCGGCCCTGTACGCGTTCTCGCGCCGCGTCGACGACATCGGCGACGGCGGCCTCGAACCCGACATCAAGGCGCACCGGCTCGACGAGACCAGGTCACTGCTGGCCCGGGTCCAGGACGGCAAGGTCGAGGAGGACGACACCGACCCGGTGGCCGTCGCCCTCGCCGACGCCGCGAGCCGCTTCCCGATCCCGCTCGACGGGCTCGACGAGCTGATCGACGGCGTCCTGATGGACCTGCGCGGCGAGACCTACGAGACCTGGGACGACCTGAAGGTCTACTGCCGGTGCGTCGCGGGCGCCATCGGGCGGGTCTCGCTGGGCGTGTTCGGCACGGAACCGGGGGCGCGCGGCGTCGAGCGTGCGCCGGAGCTCGCCGACACGCTCGGTCTCGCGCTGCAACTCACCAACATCCTCCGGGACGTGCGCGAGGACGCCGAGGACGGGCGCACCTATCTGCCCGCCGACGACCTCGCGAAGTTCGGCTGCTCCGCCGGGTTCCACGGACCCGTGCCCCCGGCGGGCTCGGACTTCGCCGGGCTCGTGCACTTCGAAGTGCGGCGCGCCCGCGCCCTGTTCGCCGAGGGCTACCGCCTCCTGCCCATGCTCGACCGGCGCTCCGGCGCCTGCGTCGCCGCCATGGCCGGCATCTACCGCCGGCTGCTCGACCGCATCGAGCGCGACCCCGAGGCCGTGCTGCGCGGCCGGGTCTCGCTGCCCGGACACGAGAAGGCGTACGTCGCCGTACGCGGCCTGTCCGGCCTCGACACCCGCACCGTCGTGCGCGGCGCCACCCGCGGCACCACCAGGAGGCGCGCCTGATGGACACCGCGGGCCAGGGTGACATGGCGAGAACCAAGCGGCGGGCAACCCTCCGCCGCGACGCCGCGTCCCTGCATGCAACGGTCGGTCGCCTGTTCGCCACACCCGTCGAACCCGGCCCCACGCAGGCCGTACGCACCACCGAAGGCACCACCCAGGGGGAGGGCGCATGAGCGAGGGGACCACGGCCGGCGACGTGCGCGAGGCGGAGGCCGCCGGGAACCGCGCGCGGCCCACCGCGGTGGTCGTCGGCGGTGGGCTCGCGGGAGTCACCTCCGCGCTCGCCCTCGCCGACGGCGGCATGGACGTCACCCTCCTCGAAGGGCGCCCGCGGCTCGGCGGCCTCGCGTTCTCCTTCAAGCGCGGCGACCTCACCATCGACAACGGCCAGCACGTGTACCTGCGCTGCTGCACCGCCTACCGCTGGTTCCTCGACCGCGTCGACGCCACCTCGCTCGCGCCCCTGCAGGAACGACTCGACGTACCCGTACTGGACGCCGAGAAGAATCGCCTCGGCCGACTGCGGCGCACCGCGCTGCCCGTGCCGCTGCACCTGGCCAAGAGCCTCGCCACGTACCCGCACCTGTCGCTCGCCGAGCGTGCCGCCGTCGGCCGGGCCGCGCTCGCCCTCAAGGGCCTCGATCCCACCGATCCGGCGCTCGACAAGCGGGACTTCGGCTCCTGGCTGGCCGAGCACGGTCAGACGCAGCGGGCCATCGAGGCGCTGTGGGACCTCGTCGGCGTCGCGACGCTGAACGCAGTGGCGGGCGAGTCCTCGCTGGGCCTTGCCGCCATGGTCTTCAAGACCGGGCTGCTGTCCGAGCCCGGCGCCGCCGACATCGGGTGGGCCAAGGTGCCCCTCGGTGAACTCCACGACACTCTCGCCCGCAAGGCGCTCGACTCCGCGGGCGTACGCACCGAACTCCGTACACGCGTCACCTCCATCTCCCGTACGGACAACGGTCGTTGGGCCGTCGAGGTTCCCGAAGGGCCGGATACTTCCGGGCGGATTCTCGCCGCCGACACCGTCGTGCTCGCCGTGCCGCAGCGCGAGGCGCACGACCTGCTGCCCGCGGGGGCCCTCGACGACGCGGGCCGGCTGCTCGACATCGGCACCGCGCCGATCCTCAACCTGCACGTCGTCTACGGCCGCAAGGTCCTCAAGCAGCCCTTCTTCACCGCGCTCGGCTCGCCCGTCCAATGGGTCTTCGACCGTACGGACGCCTCAGGCCTGGCCCGTACGCTGCCGGGCGCCCAGTACCTCGCCGTCTCCCAGTCGGCCGCGCAGGATGACATCGACGCGCCGGTCGCCACCCTGCGCGAGCGGTACCTGCCGGAGCTGGAGCGGCTGCTGCCCGCCGCGCGCGGTGCCACCATCCACGACTTCTTCGTCACCCGGGAACGGTCGGCGACCTTCGCGCCGGCCCCCGGGGTCGGCGCGCTGCGGCCCACGGCCCGCACCAATGCCCCCGGCCTGTACCTGGCCGGCGCGTGGACCGCCACCGGGTGGCCCGCGACCATGGAAGGCGCTGTCCGCAGCGGCACCAGTGCCGCCGACGCGGCGCTCGCCGCGCTCGGCCGCCCCCGCGGCCACCTGTACCGGGAGGCAGCGTGACGTACGAACTTCCCACGGTTGACGTGACCAGCGAACTTCCGTCGGTGGAGATGCCGACAACGCCGACAACGGTGAATCCGGTAACACAAGGAGAGACTGTGCCACCTGTGCCCTCGGCCCCAGAGGCTGCCGACGCGGTGGACGTGACCGCGCTTTTGGAGCGCGGCCGAACCCTGGCCACCCCCGTGCTGAAGGCGGCGGTGGACCGCCTGGCAGCACCGATGGACACCGTCGCCGCCTACCACTTCGGCTGGATCGACGCCGCGGGCAACCCGGCCGACGGTGACGGCGGCAAGGCCGTGCGCCCCGCTCTGGCCGTGCTGTCCGCGCAGGCCGCGGGCGCCGACCCGGAGGTCGGCGTGCCGGGCGCCGTCGCGGTCGAGCTCGTCCACAACTTCTCGCTGCTGCACGACGACCTGATGGACGGCGACGAGCAGCGCCGCCACCGCGACACCGTGTGGAAGGTGCACGGCCCCGCCCAGGCCATCCTCGTCGGCGACGCCCTCTTCGCGCTGGCCAACGAGGTCATCCTGGAGCTGGAGACCGTCGACGCCGGCCGCGCCACGCGCCGCCTGACCACCGCGACCCGCGCCCTCATCGACGGCCAGGCGCAGGACATCGGCTTCGAGCACCGCGAGCGCGTCAGCGTCGTCGAGTGCCTGGAGATGGAGGGCAACAAGACGGGCGCACTGCTCGCCTGCGCCTCCTCCATCGGCGCCGTCCTCGGCGGCGCCGACGACGCGACAGCCGACGCCCTGGAGAAGTACGGCTACCACCTGGGCCTCGCCTTCCAGGCCGTCGACGACCTGCTCGGCATCTGGGGCGACCCCGAGTCGACCGGCAAGCAGACCTGGAGCGACCTGCGCCAGCGCAAGAAGTCCCTCCCGGTCGTCGCCGCCCTCGGCGCAGGGGGCCCGGCCTCCGAGCAGCTCGGCGAGCTCCTCGCCGCCGACGCCAAGGACGTTGACTTCGACACCTTCACCGAGGCGGACTTCGCCGCCCGCGCCGCCCTCATCGAGGAGGCCGGCGGGCGCGAGTGGACCGCCGAAGAAGCGCGGCGCCAGTACGCCGTCGCCCTCGAAGCCCTGGACTCCGTCCAGATGTCAGCCACGGTGCGCGCCCAGTTCGTGGCGCTCGCCGACTTCGTTGTCGTACGAAAGAGATGATCACTATCGGCCGCATATGACTCGCAGTCGCCGGCCGGTGTCCCGCCAGGGCTCCGGCCGACGGTTACCCAGCATCAGAACCACTGCATGAAGGGATAGCCATGACAGCGACGACCGACGGAAGCTCCGGAGCCACGGCACCGCAGACGACCTCGGCCACCACTGCCCAACTGACCGACACAACCCCCGCGGCGGCCGGGACCCAAGTCGCCGCAGGACGAGCCATACAGCGTGCCACGGACTTCCTGCTCGCGCGGCAGGACGACCGGGGCTGGTGGAAGGGCGACCTCGACACCAACGTGACGATGGACGCCGAAGACCTGTTGCTGCGCCAGTTCCTCGGTATCAGGGACAAGGCGACCACCGACGCCGCCGCCCTGTTCATCCGCGGCGAGCAGCGCGAGGACGGCACTTGGGCCACCTTCTACGGAGGGCCGGGCGAACTGTCCACCACCATCGAGGCGTACGTCGCGCTGCGCCTTGCCGGTGACTCCCCGGACGACCCGCACATGGCCAAGGCCTCCGCGTGGGTACGCGAGCGCGGCGGCATCGCCGAGTCCCGTGTGTTCACGCGGATCTGGCTGGCTCTGTTCGGCTGGTGGAAGTGGGACGACCTCCCCGAACTCCCGCCGGAGCTCATCTACTTCCCCAAGTGGATGCCGCTGAACATCTACGACTTCGGCTGCTGGGCCCGGCAGACGATCGTGCCGCTCACCGTGGTCTCCGCGAAGCGCCCGGTGCGCCCCGCACCGTTCCCGCTGGACGAGCTGCACACCGACGCCCGCGACCCGAACCCCGCCAAGCCCCTTGCCCCGGTGGCGAGTTGGGACGGCGCGTTCCAGCGGCTCGACAAGATCATGCACGGCTACCACAAGGTGGCCCCGAAGCGGCTGCGCAAAGCGGCCGTCAACGCCGCGGCCCGCTGGATCATCGAGCGCCAGGAGAACGACGGCTGCTGGGGCGGTATCCAGCCGCCCGCCGTCTACTCCGTCATCGCGCTCCACCTGCTCGGCTACGACCTCGAACACCCGGTCCTCAAAGCCGGGTTGGCGTCCCTCGACCGGTTCGTCGTGTGGCGCGAGGACGGGGCCCGGATGATCGAGGCCTGCCAGTCGCCGGTGTGGGACACGTGCCTGGCGACCATCGCGCTCGCCGACGCGGGCCTGCCCGCCGACCACCCGGCGCTCGTCCGGGCCGCCGAGTGGATGATCACCGAGCAGATCGACCGGCCCGGCGACTGGTCCGTACGCAAGCCCCAACTGGAGCCCGGCGGCTGGGCGTTCGAGTTCGACAACGACAACTACCCCGACATCGACGACACCGCCGAGGTCGTGCTCGCGTTGCGCCGCGTGGCCCACCCCGACAAGGCGCGCCTCGAGAAGGCCATCGAGCGCGGCGTGCGCTGGAACCTCGGGATGCAGTCGAAGAACGGCGCATGGGGCGCCTTCGACGTCGACAACACCAGCCCGTTCCCCAACCGGCTGCCGTTCTGCGACTTCGGCGAGGTCATCGACCCGCCGTCCGCCGACGTCACCGGGCACGTCGTCGAGATGCTCGCCATCGAGGGCCATACACGCGACCCGCGCACCCGGCGCGGCATCGAGTGGCTGCTCGCCGAACAGGAGGGAAACGGCGCGTGGTTCGGCCGCTGGGGCGTCAACTACGTCTACGGCACCGGGTCCGTGGTGCCCGCCCTGATCGCGGCGGGGCTGCCCGCCTCGCACCCCGCGGTCAGACGGGCCGTCAGCTGGCTGGAGTCCGTCCAGAACGAGGACGGCGGCTGGGGCGAGGACCTGCGCTCGTACCGCTACGAGGACTGGAAGGGGCACGGCGCCTCGACCGCCTCGCAGACCGGCTGGGCGCTGCTCGCGCTGCTCGCGGCCGGCGAACGGGAGTCGAAGGCCGTCGAGCGCGGCGTCACGTACCTCGCCGACACCCAGACCGAGGACGGCACCTGGGACGAGCCGTTCTTCACCGGGACCGGCTTCCCCTGGGACTTCTCGATCAACTACCACCTGTATCGGCAGGTGTTCCCGCTGACCGCGCTCGGCCGGTACGTCAACGGCGAGCCGTTCAGTGGATTGGGCGCCGCCGCCAAGGGGAGCTGATGACCGCATCGCCGACGGACCGGTCGCCGCAGGCCGCGCCGCTGCTGGTCGCCTGTGCGCTCGGCATCGAGCACCTCGCGCTGCGCAGCGGCAGCCGGGCCGGGGCCACGAGCCCCGTGACCGTGCTGCGTACGGGCATGGGGCCCAAGGCCGCCGAAAGCGCGGTGGCCCGCGCCCTCGGTGACGCGGTGCTGCGCGACGCCGCCGTCGTGGCCACCGGGTTCTGCGCCGGGCTCGCGCCCGGAATGCACCCCGGTGACCTGGTCGTGGCCGAGGAGACCCGTGACGGGCACGGCAGCACGCCGTGCACGGGCACGGAACTCCTGGTCAAGGAGTTGGTCAGGGCCGTGCCCGGCAAGACCGTGCACACCGGGCCGCTGACCGGCTCGGACCACGTGGTGCGCGGTCACGAGCGCGCCGACCTGCTCAGCACCGGCGCGATCGCCGTGGACATGGAGTCGGCCGCGACCCTGCGGGCGGCCGGTGTGGCCGGAAGGCGTCCGGTTGCCGCCGTCCGGGTGGTCGTGGACGCTCCAGAACATGAACTCGTCAGGATCGGCACCGTTCGCGGTGGACTATCGGCTTTCCGTGTCCTTCGTGCCGTCCTACCCGCCTTTTTTGAATGGCACCGTTCGTTGCTGCTCCCTCGGAGGTGAGCCCAGATGGCCATGCCGCTTCGTCAATCCATCAAGGTTGCGACATATCTCGCTGAACAGAAGATCCGCCGGCGGGACAAGTTTCCGCTCATCGTCGAATTGGAGCCGCTCTACGCCTGCAACCTCGCGTGCGAGGGATGCGGAAAGATTCAGCACCCGGCCGGGGTGCTGAAGCAGCGCATGCCCGTCGCGCAGGCCGTCGGCGCCGTCCTCGAATCGGGCGCCCCGATGGTCTCCATCGCCGGCGGCGAACCGCTGATGCACCCTCAGATCGATGAGATCGTGCGCCAGTTGGTGGCCAAGAAGAAGTACGTCTTCCTGTGCACCAACGCGCTGCTGATGCGCAAGAAGATGGACAAGTTCACGCCGTCCCCGTTCTTCGCCTTCACCGTGCACATCGACGGCATGCGGGAGCGGCACGACGAGTCCGTCGCCAAGGAAGGTGTCTTCGACGAGGCGATCGAGGCGATCAAGGAGGCCAAGCGGCGCGGCTTCCGTGTCACCACGAACTCGACGTTCTTCAACACGGACACCCCGCAGAACATCATCGAGGTGCTCAACTACCTCAACGACGACCTCGCGGTCGACGAGATGATGATCTCGCCCGCGTACGCTTACGAGAAGGCGCCCGACCAGGACCACTTCCTCGGCGTCACGCAGACCCGCGAGCTGTTCAAGAAGGCCTTCGCGGGCGGCAACCGGCGCCGGTGGCGGCTCAACCACTCGCCCCTGTTCCTCGACTTCCTCGAGGGCAAGGTCGACTTCCCGTGCACCGCGTGGGCCATCCCCAACTACTCGCTCTTCGGCTGGCAGAAGCCCTGCTATCTGATGGCCGACGGGTATGTGACGACGTACAAGAAGCTCATCGAGGAGACGGACTGGGACGCGTACGGCCGCGGCAAGGACGCGCGCTGCGACAACTGCATGGCGCACTGCGGCTACGAGCCGACCGCCGTGCTCGCCACCATGGGGTCGCTGAAGGAGTCCATCCGCGCCATGTCCGAGACCGTCGCCGGGAACCGTGGGTGAGCGCGTCATGAACGGAGAGCCCGTCTCACTGGGCCTCCCCGAGGTACCGGTCCGACCCATCGCTGAACGGCGAGTCAGCCGTCAGATCCAGGTCGGACCGGTGGCCGTGGGCGGCGGGGCACCCGTATCCGTGCAGTCGATGACCACGACCCGCACGTCGGACATCGGCGCGACGCTCCAGCAGATCGCCGAACTGACCGCCTCCGGCTGCCAGATCGTGCGCGTGGCCTGTCCGACGCAGGACGACGCGGACGCGCTCGCGACCATCGCGCGCAAATCGCAGATCCCCGTGATCGCGGACATCCACTTCCAGCCGAAGTACGTGTTCGCCGCCATCGACGCGGGGTGCGCGGCGGTGCGCGTGAACCCGGGCAACATCAAGCAGTTCGACGACAAGGTGAAGCAGATCGCGCGGGCGGCGTCGGACGCCGGCACACCGATCCGCATCGGGGTCAACGCCGGCTCGCTGGACAGGCGACTGCTCCAGAAGTACGGCAAGGCGACACCGGAAGCCCTGGCGGAGAGCGCACTGTGGGAGGCCTCGCTCTTCGAGGAGCACGGCTTCCGGGACATCAAGATCTCGGTGAAGCACAACGACCCGGTGGTGATGGTCAACGCGTACCGGCAGCTCGCCGCCGCCTGCGACTATCCGCTGCACCTGGGTGTCACCGAGGCAGGGCCCGCCTTCCAGGGGACCATCAAGTCCGCCGTGGCCTTCGGTGCGCTGCTCTCCGAGGGCATCGGCGACACCATCCGGGTGTCACTGTCCGCGCCGCCCGCAGAGGAGTGCAAGGTCGGCATCCAGATCCTGGAGTCGCTCGGCCTCAGGGAGCGGCGCCTGGAGATCGTGTCGTGCCCGTCCTGCGGGCGTGCGCAGGTGGACGTCTACAAGCTCGCCGACGAGGTGAGCGCCGGGCTCGACGGCATGGAAGTGCCGCTGCGGGTCGCCGTCATGGGGTGTGTGGTCAACGGTCCGGGAGAGGCGCGCGAGGCGGACCTCGGTGTCGCGTCCGGCAACGGCAAGGGCCAGATCTTCGTCAAGGGCGAGGTCATCAAGACCGTCCCCGAATCGAAGATCGTCGAGACGCTGATCGACGAGGCGATGAAGATCGCCGAACAGATGGAGAAGGACGGCGCCGCGTCGGGGGTTCCCGACGTCACCGTCGCTTGAGTTCTTAACGACGGACGGGAAGGGGGCTCGAGCGTGACGATTCTGGAAAGCATCCGAGGGCCGCGCGACCTGAAGGCACTGAGCGAGGAGGAGATCGCCGAACTGGCCCACGAGGTCAGGGAGTTCCTGATTCACGCGGTCGCGAGGACGGGGGGACACCTCGGACCGAACCTGGGAGTGGTGGAACTGTCCATCGCGCTGCACCGGGTCTTCGAATCGCCGGTCGACCGCCTCGTGTGGGACACCGGCCACCAGAGCTACGTGCACAAGCTTCTGACGGGCCGCCAGGACTTCTCCAAGCTGCGCGGCAAGGGCGGCCTGTCCGGCTATCCCTCACGTGAGGAGTCCGAGCACGACATCGTGGAGAACTCGCACGCCTCCACGGCGCTCGGCTGGGCCGACGGCCTCGCCAAGGCGCGTCAGGTGCAGCGGGAGAGCGGGCACGTCGTCGCCGTCATCGGCGACGGCGCGCTGACCGGCGGCATGGCCTGGGAGGCCCTGAACAACATCGCGGCCGCGAAGGACCGGCCGCTGATCATCGTCGTCAACGACAACGAGCGTTCGTACGCGCCCACGATCGGCGGCCTCGCCAACCACCTGGCGACGCTGCGCACCACGGACTCGTACGAGCAGGTGCTGGCCTGGGGCAAGGATGTGCTGCTGAAGACCCCCGTGGTCGGGCACACGGTCTACGAGTCGCTGCACGGCGCGAAGAAGGGCTTCAAGGACGCGTTCGCGCCGCAGGGCATGTTCGAGGACCTGGGCCTGAAGTACGTGGGCCCCATCGACGGCCATGACATGGGCGCCGTCGAATCCGCCCTGCGGCGAGCAAAACGCTTCCACGGACCGGTACTTGTGCACTGCCTCACCGAGAAGGGGCGCGGCTACGAGCCGGCGCTCGCCGACGAGGCCGACCGCTTTCACACGGTCGGCGTGATGGACCCGCTGACCTGCGAGCCGCTCGCACCCTCCAACGGGCCTTCCTGGACCTCGGTGTTCGGGGACGAGATCGCGGCGATCGGGCGCGAACGCGAGGACGTCGTCGCGATCACCGCCGCGATGCTGCACCCGGTGGGGCTCACGAAGTTCGCGCAGGAGTTCCCCGAGCGGGTGTGGGACGTCGGGATCGCCGAACAGCACGCCGCCGTGTCGGCCGCGGGACTTGCAACGGGTGGACTGCACCCAGTCGTTGCGGTGTACGCGACCTTCCTCAACCGGGCCTTCGACCAGCTCCTGATGGACGTCGCACTGCACAAGTGCGGGGTCACCTTCGTGCTCGACCGGGCCGGGGTCACCGGCGCCGACGGGCCCTCCCACAACGGCATGTGGGACATGTCCGTGCTCCAGGTCGTGCCGGGCCTGCGGATCGCTGCGCCGCGCGACGCCGACCAACTCCGGGCCCAGCTGCGGGAAGCGGTCGCCGTGGACGACGCGCCGACCATGCTGCGGTTCCCCAAGGAGTCGGTGGGCGCGCCGATCGCCGCGGTCGACCGGGTCGGCGGCATCGACGTACTGCGCCGGGCCGAGGAGCCGCGCGTGCTCCTTGTGTCGGTCGGTGTCATGACGCCGGTGTGCCTGCAGACCGCCGAACTGCTGGAGGCGCGCGGCATCAACTGCACGGTCGTGGACCCGCGTTGGGTCAAGCCCGTCGACCCCGACCTCGCGCCGCTGGCCGCCGCGCACGAACTGGTCGCCGTCGTCGAGGACAACAGCAAGGCGGCGGGCGTCGGCTCGGCCGTCGCGCTCGCGCTCGGCGAGGCCGAAGTCGACGTACCCGTACGGAGGTTCGGCATCCCCGAGCAGTTCCTGGCACACGCCAAACGAGGCGAGGTGCTCGCCGACATCGGCTTGACACCTGTGGAGATCGCGGGCCGGATCAGCACCAGCTTGAATCTCACCGCGGGCAAGGAGAGCAACGGAGAGCAAGGTATGAGCGCCGGTAGGGAGATCAACGCATGAGCAAGGAGTTCGACCTCGGCACGCTGCTCGCCGAGCGCGGCGCCGAACGGTACGAGCTGCACGCCAAGTACCTCAACCACCAGCTGCCGAAGATGCTCCACACCATCGGCTTCGACAAGGTCTACGAGCGGGCCGAGGGCGCGCACTTCTGGGACGCGGACGGCAACGACTACCTGGACATGCTCGCCGGATTCGGTGTCATGGGCCTCGGCCGGCACCACCCCGTCGTACGCAAGGCACTGCACGACGTCCTCGACGCCTCGCTCGCCGACCTGACCCGCTTCGACTGCCAGCCGCTGCCGGGCCTGCTCGCCGAGAAACTGCTGACGCACAGCCCGCACCTGGACCGGGTGTTCTTCGGCAACAGCGGTACGGAGGCGGTGGAGACGGCGCTGAAGTTCGCGCGGTACGCGACCGGCAAGCCGCGAATCCTGTACTGCGCGCACGCCTTCCACGGCCTGACGACCGGGTCGCTGTCGGTGAACGGGGAGGACGGCTTCCGCGACGGCTTCGCCCCGCTGCTGCCCGACACCCCGGTGCCGCTCGGCGATCTCGACGCGCTGGCAAGGGAGTTGAAGAAGGGCGACGTCGCCGGGCTCATCGTCGAACCGATCCAGGGCAAGGGCGTGCACGAGGCGCCGCCCGGCTATCTGCGGTCCGCGCAGGAGCTGCTGCGGGCGCACAAGGCGCTGCTGATCGCGGACGAGGTGCAGACCGGCCTCGGCCGCACCGGCGACTTCTACGCCTACCAGCACGAGGAGGGCGTCGAACCCGACCTGGTGTGCGTCGCGAAGGCGCTGTCGGGCGGGTACGTGCCGGTCGGCGCGACACTCGGCAAGGACTGGATCTTCAAGAAGGTCTACTCGTCCATGGACCGGGTCCTCGTCCACTCGGCGAGCTTCGGCTCCAACGCGCAGGCGATGGCGGCGGGCCTTGCCGTCCTGTCCGTCATGGAGGACGAGGAGACCGTCGCGAACGCTCGGGCGATGGGCGACCTGTTGATGGCCCGGCTCGGCGCGCTGGTGGACCGCTACGAGCTGCTGAGCGACGTCCGTGGGCGCGGCCTGATGATCGGCATCGAGTTCGGCCGCCCCAAGTCCCTGAAACTGCGCAGCCGTTGGACGATGCTGCAGGCCGCGCGCAAGGGCCTGTTCGCGCAGATGGTCGTGGTGCCGCTGCTGCAGAAGCACCGGATCCTGACCCAGGTCTCCGGCGACCACCTCGAAGTCATCAAACTGATCCCGCCGCTGATGGTGAACGAGGACGACGTGGAACGGTTCGTCGAGGCGTTCACGGCGGTCATGGATGACGCGCACAGTGGGGGCGGACTGATGTGGGACTTCAGTAAGACGCTGATCAAGCAGGCGGTGGCGAATCGCTGAGGGTGCTGAGGCCGCTGCGGCGGCGGGTGGCTTCGGGGGCTTCTGCCTTGGTGCGGGTTTTTGCCTCTGAGGCAAGAAAGTTGCCGGAGGGGCACGGCTCTGGCTGAATCGACAGCATGAGCCCTGCCCTCTCGCCGGACGAGGCGGACGGTGCGGAGGTTCCGGAACCCCCGGAACTCCCCGCCGTCGCGCCGCAGCTCCGCGAACTGCGCCGCCGCGCGGTCCTCACCCTGGAGGCCGCCGCCGGATCCGCCGGCCTGTCGCCGGCGCACCTCTCACGCCTGGAGACCGGACAGCGTCAGCCTTCGCTCCCGATGCTGCTGTCACTGGCCCGTATCTACGGTACGACCGTATCCGAACTCCTCGGCGAGACCCCTGCCGACCGGGACGCGGTCGTGCGCGGCGGCACGATGGAGGCCACGGAGGCCGGGGGCTGGACGTACCGGCAGGCCGGGTCGCCCGGCCGCGGCATGCAGGCGTTGCAGGTCCACGCGCCGTACGGGTCCCAGGGCGATGTCGTACGCGTGCATCCGGGGGAGGAGTGGCTGTACGTCCTGTCGGGCCGCCTACGGCTTCGGCTAGGGGACACGTCCTACCGGCTCGATCCGGGGGACAGCTCCCACTTCGACTCGCTCACCCCGCACCGGATCGCCGCCGTCGACCGGGGCGGCGTCGACTTCCTCTTCGTCCACACCCTGCTGCAGAGCCCGACGGCCGCGCTGTGCCTCGGGCCGTCAGCGGGATTGCTGAAGGAGACCCGTCATGGCTGACACCGCCGATACTGCTGACACGACCGGTGCGGCTGACCCGACCGAGGCGACTCTGGCCCCGGCCCCGGCCCGCCGCGTGGTCATTGAGGACAAGCTCCCGCGCGGCATCCTGATCCGGGTCCTCGTGTACGTCTTCGCAGGGCATGCGCTGGCGGGGTTCATCTACTTGCTGTTCACGCTGGGCGGGAATCAGTGAGGGAACAGTCAGTGGTGGAGCAGTCAGTGAGGGAGCAGTCGGTGGGGGCGGACCCCCTACTGCGGTAGCACCTCCATCTTGGCTCCCGGGTATGACGCCAGGCACCCGTTCGTTCTCGCACACTCCTCCCCGTCGGATCAGAACGAGGATGAGTACGAGAGGGCGGGACAGGGCCATGAGGCTACGCAGGGGAAAGCGGCGGGCGACGGAGGGCAACCGGCCGGAGGTGCCGGCCGGTACGCCGGGTCTCGCTGTGGAACTGCGCGGTGTGCGGCGGCAGTATGGGCGCGGGGCCGGCGCGGTGCACGCCCTCGCGGGCGTCGACCTCGCTCTGCCGCGCGGCACGTTCACGGCCGTGATGGGGCCGTCCGGGTCAGGCAAGTCCACTTTCCTGCAGTGCGCCGCCGGGCTCGACCGGCCGTCTGCGGGATCCGTGCGCCTCGGTGGCACGGAGATCACCGGCATGAACGAGAACAGCCTCACCGAGCTGCGCCGCAGCCGCCTCGGCTTCGTCTTCCAGGCGTTCAATCTGCTGCCGTCGCTGACCGTTGAGCAGAACGTTCTGTTGCCGATGCGGCTGGCCGGGCGCCGCCAGGACCGCCGCCGGGCGGCCGCGATGCTCGCGCAGGTCGGGCTCGCGGACAAGGCGCGGCGCCGGCCGGGCGAGCTCTCCGGTGGTCAGCAGCAGCGTGTGGCCGTCGCCCGGGCCCTGGTCACGAGCCCCGACGTGGTGTTCGCCGACGAGCCGACCGGCGCCCTCGACACCGGCACCGCCGCGGAGGTCCTCGGCCTGCTCCGGCACGCGGTGGACATGCTCGGCGCCACCGTCGTCATGGTCACCCACGACCCGGCCGCTGCAGCCTGGGCCGACCGCGTGCTGTTCCTCGCCGACGGTGCGTTCGCGGACAGCCTGGAGCGCGGTTCGGCGGAGCAGATCGCGGCGCGGATGGCGACGCTCGCCGCCCGTACCTCCCGCGTGGGCGTGATGGCGGGGGCGGCGGCATGAGGAGCCTCGCGCCCAACGGCCTCGCGCGAGCGGCCGTGCGCTTCAAGCCCGCCTCGTTCGCGGGCACCTTTGTCGCGCTGCTGATGTCGGCGCTGATCGTCGCGGCCTGCGGCAGCCTGCTGGAGTCGGGCGTGCGCGCCTCGGTTCCGGCGGAGCGGTACGCGAAGGCGCCGGTCGTGGCGGCGGCCGACCAGTCCGCGCGGGTTGTCGCCGACACCATCGACGGCCCCGAGGAATCCGCGTACCCGCTCCCGGACACCGCGCGCGTGGACGCCGGGCTCGCCGCGAAGGCGGCCCACGCGCCGGGCGCCGAGGCCGCGGTGGCGGACTTCACCTTCCCGGTGCGGCAGGGAACCGGCGCACTCACCGGCCACGGCTGGGGCTCGCACGCCTTCACCGGCACCGCGCTGTCCGTGGGCGCCGCGCCGCACAGGGGAGAGGTGGCGCTCGACGCCGCGGCGGCCCGAACGGCGAAGGCCGACGTCGGCGACACCGTCGCGCTCGAAACGGCGGCGGGACGCGCGGAGTTCCGGGTGTCCGGCATCGCCAAGGCCGGGGCCGGGGACACCGCGGCGGCAGGTGCGGCGGCAGGCTCAGCGGCCGGAAGCGGGGCCACCGCCTGGTTCGCCGACGCCGAGGCCCCCGCGCTGTCCGGGCACCCCGGCAAGGCCGATGCCATCGCGGTCCTGGCCAAGGACGGCGCCGACACCGGAGCCCTCGCCAGTGCCGTGGAGAAGGCGCTCGCCGGCTCCGGCGCGCAGGTGCTCACCGGCGACGACCGCGGCGAGGTCGAGGACCACGGCCTGGCGTACGCCAAAGAGACTCTCACCGCCCTCGGCGGCTCCTTCGGCGGGATCGCCACGGTGGTGGCCGTGTTCACCGCGGCAGGCACGGTCGCCCTCTCCGTCGGCCAGCGCACCCGCGAGTTCGCGCTGCTGCGGGCTGTCGGTGCCACCCCGCGGCAGATCCGCCGGGCGGTGGCGGCGGAGGCGCTGCTCGTCGCGCCGCTTGCCGGGGTGCTGGGGTGCCTGCCCGGCATCGGACTCGCGCACTGGTGGTTCGGGCAGCTGAAGGACCGTGGGGCCGTCCCGCAGGCGGTCGAGCTGCACGTCTCGTGGATCCCGCTGGTCGCCGCCGTCGGGACCGGGCTGCTCACGGCGCTCGGCGCGGGCTGGATCGCCGGGCGCAGGCCGGCGAAGATCAAGCCGGGGCAGGCGCTCGCCGAGGCCTCGGTGGAGCGGCTGCGGCCGGGCGTCATCCGTACCGTGCTCGGCGTCGCGGCCCTCGGCGGCGGCTCGGTGCTCGCCGGCGTCGCGGCCTCCACCGCCGGCGCCGACGCGGCGAACGCCTCGCTCGGCGTCGTCATGCTCTTCATGCTCGCCGTCGCCCTGCTCGGCCCGCTGCTGGCCCGGCTGTGCGCGGCCCTCTTCGGCCTGCTGCTGCGTGGCGGTGGCGCCTCGGCCTCGCTGGCGGCCGCCAACTCCCGGACGAATTCCCGCCGGTTGGCCTCCGCGATCACGCCAATCGTGCTGGCGATGGCCTTCGCCTCGACGCTGGTCTTCATGCACACAAGCGAGAGCAAGGTGTCCGCGGACCAGCTGCGCGACGGCATCACGGCGGACCACGTCGTGACCAACCCCGCAGGTCTGCCCGCGGGCGCCGCCGACCGGGCAGCCCGCACTCCCGGTGTCGACGCGGCTGTGAGCCTGCTGGACACGCAGGTGCTCATACCGGTCGACTCGGGTGGGGAGACGTCGCTGCAGGCGACCGCGGCCCAGGGAATCTCGGGCTCGGGCGCGGAGCTCGCCAAGGTGCAGGATCTGGATGTGCGCGCCGGAAGCCTGGATCGCGTGGGCGCGGACCGCATCGCCATCGACAAGACCCTCGCCACGGCGGCGAAGGTGAAGGTGGGCGACAGGCTGCCGCTCCGTCTCCCCGACGGCACGAAGGCCCGCCCGCACGTCGCGGCGGTGTACGGCCGGGGCCTCGGGCTGGCGGCGGTGACCATGGACCGTGCCTCCCTGTCAGGACACGTCACATCGGCCTTCGACAGCACGCTGCTGGTGCGCGGCGGCGACGCCGCGCCGCTCACCGCACTCGGCAAGGTCACGGACGCCTCGGGCTACGCCGTCGAGCAGAGCGTGGACAGCGAAATGGGCGCATGGTCCAACTACATGATGGCCGCGGTCCTGGGCGGCTTCGCCGCCGTCGCGGCGGTCAACACACTGGTGATGACGGTCCTGGACCGCCGTCGCGAACTGACGGTGCTCCGCCTCGTCGGCTCCACGCGCCGCCAGGTGCTGCGGATGCTCCGCTGGGAGAGCCTGCTGGTATCGGCCGCGGGGGTGGCGCTCGGCACCGCCATCGCGATGATCACGCTGACCCCGATGATGCGCGGCATGACGGGTGAGTCCCCGTACATACCGCCGCTGCTGTACGGCACGTTCGCGGCAAGCGCGGTGTGCCTCGGCCTGCTCGCCGTGACCCTCCCCGCCCGCGCGGCACTTCGCGACAGGGAGGGGTGACGGCGGACCTCGAACGGGGTGGGCGACGCCGGGCGTCCTGCGACGCTCGGGGCCGGCCCATGCGTCGCTCGCGCCCGGCCCGTGTGGCGCCCCGGCCCAGCCCGTGTGGCGCCTGGGCCCAGCCCGTGCGGCGCTCGTGCCAGGCACTTGCGATGCACGGGCCAGGCACCTGCGGCGCTCGTGCCAGGCACTTGCGACGCTCGGGCCAGACACCCTCCGGCGCTCGGCGCTCGGCGCTCGGCGGTCAGGCGAGAAGGCGCTCGCGCAGTCGCTCGCGCGTCGCCGCAGTGAGCTTCAGGCCCTCTTCGAGGTAGCGGTCCGTGCCGCCCCAGTGCTCGTCGATGGTCTCGAGGCCCGCGTTGAGGTACTCGATGCGGGCGTCGAAGAGCGGGCTGAGCAGCTCCATGATCTCGGGGGAGTAGGCGTCCTTCGCGGTGGCGGTGCGGCGCACGTTGTAGCGGCGGTGCTTCTCGTTGGACTTGAGGTAGTCCGCCTCGATGGCGTCGCGCTCCACGCCCACCGCGAGCAGCGTCACCGCGATCGACAGGCCCGCGCGGTCCTTGCCCGCCGCGCAGTGCATCAGCGCGGGGAGGCTGTCCTCGGCGAGGGAGTGCAGCACGCGGCTGTGCTCGGCGGTGCGCTCCTTGATCATGGTGCGGTAGGACTCGACGAGCCGGTTCGCCGCGCGGCCCTCGGAGAGGATCTGGCGCAGCTGATCGATGTTGCCGTCGCGGACCATGGTCCAGAATTCGGCGCCGTCGGCCGGGTCGTTGAGCGGCAGGTTCTGATTGCGCACGCCGGGCAGCTCGACGTCCGCGCCTTCCAGCGTCAGGTCGGCGCCGTTGCGGAAGTCGAAGACCGTGTGCAGGCCGAGGGAGGAGAGGAAGCTCGAGTCCTCGGCCGTGGCGTGGGCGAGGTGACCGCTGCGGAACAGAACGCCCTGACGCACGCGCCGGCCGTCCACGGTGGGAAGGCCGCCCACGTCTCGGAAGTTGCGCACTCCGGTCAGCTCGGGCTCGGTGGACGGTGCGTGCTGCGTCACAGGGGCTCCTCCCAATCGGTGCACCGGCGTTGGGTCGCCGGTGGGCGCGCTCCTGACGATACGACATCGGTTCCCCAGGCAACCATCTGTCCGATTCGCCCCGTTCTGTGTCAACTGTGCATGGATCGGAGGGGCTTGTGGGCGTGTGCGTGACCGGCTTCATGTTCGTGACGCTGCGTGCCGGGCGGCCAGGATTGCCTGCCCAGTAATCCCCGAAGGTATGGCGTTGGTAAAGCAGAGAATGTCGACGCAGGGTTACGCAGGACGGCCCCGGAAACCCAATGAATTGCCGCCGCAAGCGAATTCGGGGTTTGTCGTAGCCATTGCGGTTCGCCTACGGTCACCAATCAATCCGGTCGGAACGCCTAGTCCTGCCGCCGCCCGGATTCCTTTCGACTACCCGTCCACGGCAGGAGCGGGGGACCCACACGCAGTACGCCGCGTAGGGATTTCCCGAAGCGGCTAGGGGTGAAGCCGCGCCCGCACCCCGGGCGTGGCCGGGCATCTCCAGCCCGAACCCGACAGCTCACCTCGTAGGCGACGGAGAGGAAAATCAGCATGCCCGCAAAGGGAAAGCACCGCCTTTCGACCTCCCAGCGCATCGCCCGTGTCGCCGCCGTCGCCTCCGCCGGTGGAGTCGCCGTGGCGCTCCCGCTGATGGGCGCCACCGGCGCACAGGCCGCGACGTCCGGCGGCACCGCCGACACCACGACGTACACCGTCAAGGCCGGTGACACGCTTTCGAAGATCGCCAAGGCGCAGGACGTCGACGGCGGCTGGAAGAAGCTGTACGAGAACAACAAGGACGCCGTCGGCTCCAACGCGGACCACCTCAAGATCGGCGTCAAGCTCGACCTCGGCGGCGCGGCCGCGGACGACTCCGGCTCCGAGAGCGGGGCCGCCGCCACGCAGACGAGCGCCAAGACCACCGCCTCCGGCGACTACACGGCGCCGGTCGACGGCGCCAAGGGCACGGGCTACGGCAACTCCGGCTCCATGTGGTCCAGCGGCAGCCACACCGGCGCCGACTACTCGGTGCCGACCGGCACCTCCGTGAAGTCGATCGCCGACGGCACCGTCGTCTCGACCGGCTCGGGCGGCGCGTACGGCAACGAGGTCGTCATCCAGCACGCCGACGGCCACTACTCCCAGTACGGCCACCTGTCGTCGATCGGTGTCGCCCAGGGCGCCACCGTGACGGCCGGCCAGGAGATCGCCAAGTCCGGCGCGACCGGCAACGTCACCGGACCGCACCTGCACTTCGAGATCCGCACGGGTGCGGACTACGGCTCGGACATCGACCCGATCGCGTACCTGAGCGAGCACGGTGTGAACGCCTGAGACGTGACGTAGCGGCCGCCCGTCGGCCCGCTCCCTTCGGCGCCCGGGGTGTTCCCCGGGCGCCGAATCGCGTTCGCGCGCTTATTCCACGCTTATTCCCCATGTGGCGGGTGGGGTATCTCACCACGCGTCAACCCCTGGCTACGGTCGCGTAGGTCACACCCGAGGGTGAAAGATGTGTGGTCGTGGCAAACGAATCGAGAGCACTCACGGACTCACTCAACGGCACGATCCGCTCCTACGCGGCCGTGGGCGACAGCTTCACCGAGGGGGTCGGCGACCCCGGCCCCGACGGTAAGTTCGCGGGCTGGGCGGACCGGCTCGCCGTCCTCCTGGACGACCGTGTCCCCGAGGACACCTTCCGGTACGCGAACCTGGCCGTGCGCGGCAAGCTCCTCGACCAGGTCGTCGCGGACCAGGTCCCGAAGGCGGTCGAGCTCGCCCCCGACCTGGTGAGCCTGGTCGCCGGCGGCAACGACATCATCCGCCCCGGCACCGACCCGGACGACGTGGCCGAACGCTTCGAGAAGGCTGTCGTCCGGCTCGCCGACGCGGCAGGCACCGTCATGGTGGCCACCGGGTTCGACACCCGTGACGTGGCCGTGCTCAAGCATCTGCGCGGCAAGATCGCCACGTACAACATGCATCTGCGGGCGATAGCCGACCGCCACGGCTGCGTGATGCTCGACCTGTGGTCCCTGAAGTCCATCCAGGACCGCCGGGCCTGGGACGGCGACCGCCTCCACCTGTCGCCCGACGGGCACACGCGCGTGGCGCTGCGTGCCGCCCAGGCGCTCGGCGTCGAGGTGCCGGCCAACCCCGAGCAGGCGTGGCCGCTGCTGCCCCCGCGCGGCACGTTCGAGGTGCGGCGCGACGACATCCACTGGGCGCGGGAGTTCCTGGTGCCGTGGATCGGGCGCAGGCTGCGCGGCGAGTCCTCCGGCGACCGGGTGCAGGCCAAGGGCTTCGTGGACCCGCACGCCGTGAAGGCGCACCTGGAGCGGGCTTCCTGACGCATTCACCGCAGTACGGGGTAGGACTCATCGGGAGGCGGCGTTCTGACGCGGCGCCCCTCGGCGGTTCGGCGGCGCTGACGGCTTCCCGTCAGCGTCCCGCCCCGGTCAACTCCGCGCGCTCGAGCCCCAGTTCGCGGGCGAGCGCCTCATCCACCCACTCCTGCATGCGGGCCCGCGACACCGTGGCCGGCCTGGCCCGCTTGTCCTCGTACGCCGTCAGCTGCACGGCGAGCCCGTCGAGCAGCGCCGTGAGCCGCAGCGCCGCCGCCATCGGGTCGGGGCAGCCGAACTCGCCCGCCGCCACGCCCTCGGCGATCACCTCCGCGAGCGCCGCCTTCCACTGCCGGTCGAGGTCCCGTGTGACCTCCCGCAGCGCGGGCTCGCGCAGCGCCGCGGCCCAGCCCTCGATCCACAGCCGCCACCCCTTGGCCTGACCCGTCGGCGCGTACCAGCGCACCGCGGCGCGCAGCCGCTTCAGGGCCGTCGTGCGGCGGCCGAGCAGCTTGCGCAGGTGGGCCAGGTCGCTCTCGGCGGCGTGCGCGAACGCGGCCGCGACGAGCTTCTCCTTCGTCGAAAAGTGGTACAGCACCAGCGCGTTGCTCACGCTGAGCGCCGACGCCACGTCGGCGATGCGCACGGCGGCCACTCCGCGCGCCTCGATCTGCTCGATGGCGGCCCCCAGCAGCTCTTCGCGCCGCTCGGCCACGCTCAACCGGACTCTGGTCACGCCGCAACCCTAGTTGTTCCTGCGCACCGACTCGTTCAGGCGCTCGTTCAGGTGCAGGACTCTTGACGCCCCGCCGTCGCAGGGGCCACAGTCGCGTCACGTTCCACTACTGACTGGCCGTTCAGTCAATAAGTCGGCCGGTCGGGGGTGGGCGCGGCCCGAGCAGGGCCCAAGTGCCGTCAGTGCTCTCGTCGTTCTGTTCCCGTTCTGTTCTCGCCAGGAGCAATCGTGACCCACGCGCCGTCCCTCTCGCCGACCCCGCCCGCCGGGGACGAGCCCGACCTCTCCGAAGGCTGGGGCGAGCAGCGCTCACGGCTGCGCAAGGATCTGCGCCGGCTGGACGTGCTGTTCTTCCTCATCTGCACGCTCGTCGGCCTGGACACCATCGGATCCGTCGCCGCACAGGGCCCGCAGGGCCTGACCTGGATGGTCATCCTGGCTGTCGTCTTCTTCCTCCCCTACGGGCTGCTCGTCGCCGAACTCGGCTCGTCCTTCCCCGTGCAGGGCGGCCCGTACGTCTGGACCCGCCTCGCCTTTGGCCGGCTCGTCGCGGGCGTCAACCAACTCCTGTACTGGATATCAAATCCCGTCTGGGTGGGCGGCAGCCTGTGCATCATCGCGCTGACGACCTGGGAGGAGTTCTTCACGCCGCTGCCGGGCGTGTGGAAGTACGTCGCCGGGTTCGTGTTCATCTGGGGTGGCGCGCTCGCCGTGGTGCAGTCCGTACGCATCGGCAAGTGGGTGCCCATCGCGGGCGCCGTCGCGCGTGTCGTGCTGCTCGGCTTCTTCCTCGTGTCCGTCGTCGTGTACGCCGCCGAACATGGCATCCACGCTCTGCCCGCGGGCGAATTCACGCCTACGTATGCGGGCTTCGTGGCGCTCGTCCCGGTGCTCATCTTCAACTACGTAGGCTTCGAACTGCCCAGCTCGGCCGCCGAGGAGATGAAGAACCCGCGCCGCGACATCCCGCTGTCGATCCTGCGCTCCGGCCTCGCCGCCGTGCTGCTCTACGGAGGGCCCATCCTCGGCATCCTGTTCGTTCTGCCCAGCCAGGAGATCGGCAGCCTGGGCGGCTTCATCGACGCCTGCAAGGCCGTCTTCACGGTCTACGGCGGTTCGATCGCGGCCGACGGCACGGTGACGCTGACCGGGCTCGGCTCCGTGTTCGGCGGGGTCGCCGCGGCGGGCCTCATCATCGGGCTGCTCACCTCCGGTGTCACCTGGGCGATGGGCGCCCACCGTGCGCAGGCCGTGGCGTGCGCGGACGGCGCGGGCCCGGCCTGGCTGGGTCGCATCTCCGAGAAGCACGGCACGCCGGTCCGGGTCAACATCCTGTCCGCCGTGCTCGGTTCGATCCTGTTCGTCGTCGCCCTCAATCTCACCGGAGGCGACGGTGAGAAGTACTTCGCGGCGGGCCTCGGCCTGACCATCAGCACGACGTTCATCTCCTACGTCATCACGTTCCCGAGCCTCGCCGTGCTGCGCCGCAAGTACCCCGACCAGGAGCGGCCCTACGCCGTGCCGGGCGGCCGGGCGGGCGCCTGGATCGTGACCGCGCTCTCCACCGGCTTCGTGGCGTTCACCGTGGTCGTGCTCGTCTGGCCCGGCTTCGGGGTGGGGTGGTTCGGCACGGCTGGCAACCCGGCGGACTCGCTGCCCGAGTCGTTCGCCGGCCAGCGGCTGCCGTACACGCTCAGCCAGGTGCTGCCGCTGCTCCTGTTCGTCGTGATCGGTTTGGTGTTCTACGCGTGCGGGGCGCCCGCGCGGCGGCGGGCGCGCGGAGCCGGCTCGGAGTAGGCCGGGCACGGTGGCCGAGGCCGTCGTCACACCACGTCGAACTCGTTGCCCTCCGGGTCCTGCAGGGCGACGGCGTAGAATCCGGTGTCGGGCTCGTCCTTGATCCGCAGCACGGTGGCACCGGCTTTCACGAGCCGCTCCACCGTGGTGTCGACCCGCTGGGTGCGGACGTCCAGCGGGACGCCTCGGCCGCCGCCGACCCTCAGATCGAAGTGCCACCGGTTCTTCGCGGCCTTCTGCTCGGGAACCACCTGGAACCACACCCGCGGTCCACGCCCCGCGGGATCGATGATCGACTCCGGGAGGTCCCCGGCACCGGCGGGCAACTCCTCATCGGGGACGCCGATCGCCGCCCAGTAGGCGCGCCACGTGGGGTGCCCTTCGGGCGGAGGCTCGGGCACATAGTCCAGGGCCTCCGCCCAGAAGGCCACCATGGCCCGCGGATCGGAACAGTCGATCGTCAGCTGCAGGTTCATCTCCATACTCGGAGCATCCCAGGCGGGTCTGACAACGGCCCGCCTGCGCACCGGTCCCTACGAGGCCCGCACCGCGTGCGCGTCCAGCGCGATCGCCCCTCCGGGATGCACGAGCAGCGGGTTGACCTCCAGATCCGTCAACTCCGGGTGATCCGCCGCCGCTTGTGCCACCGCGCACACCGCCGCCACGGCCGCTTCCAGATGGACGGCCGGTGCGCCGCGCCACCCGGTCAACAGCGGCGCGTGCCGCAGCTCAAGCAGGAGCGCACGCGCGCGTGCCGGGGTGAGCGGGGCCAGCGCCAGCGCGGTGTCGGCGTGCAGTTCGGCCGTGACACCTCCGGCGCCGACCATGACGACGGGGCCGAACGCCGCATCCTTGCGTACGCCGACGATGAGTTCGCGCGCGTACGGAGGCGTCACCATCGACTCGACCGCGTACCGGGCCGCCCCCGTGGCCTCCCGCATCCGCGCGAACGCGGTCCGCAGGGCGAGCTCGTCGGCGATGTGCAGCGCCACACCGCCGGCCTCGGTCTTGTGGGCGAGCCCCATCGCCTTGAGCACCAAGGGGTAGCCCGTGCGGTAGGCAGCCTCCGCCGCAGCGTCCGCGTCCGTCACGAACTCGGCCGTGGGGAACGCGACTCCGTAGGACGCCAGCAGCTCCCGCACCCGCTCGTAGCCGCCGTCCTCGACCTCGTACGCCGCCGGGGGAGTGGTTCGCTCCTGCGGCAGGCGCGGAGTCGCGGAGGCCAGGCGCACGGCGCCCGCGAGTGCCGTTGCCGCCTGCTCGACGCGCTCGTGGACCGGGATGCCGCGTTCCTTGAGGACGGCGAGGGCCGGGGTGTCGCGGGCCATGGTGTGCACGAGTAGGGCCCGCCCCGCGGCGCCGGCGGCGTCGGCGAGGGCGTGCGCGATCTCGCACTCGCGCCTTGCCTGGGCCGGGTTCGCGGTCGCGTAGTCCCCGAAGTAGCCCGTGAGCACCACCGTGTCAGCGTCGCCGCTGTGCAGCAAGGTGGCCGCCACGCGCGCGTAGGTGGCCAGATCCCGCTCACCCGCACCCGCCAGGTCGACCGGGTTGACCCGCCCCGCGCCCGGCGGCAGGTGCGCGGCCAGGGACTCGACGGTGGCCGGGGAGAGCGCGGGCACATCGAAGCCGCACCCGGCGAACGAGTCGGCGGCCAGCGCGCCCTGCCCGCCGCTGTCCCCGATGACGGCGACCCGGTGCGGAGGGGGTGGGGTGGCGCTGGCCGGGGCCAGGGCGGGGGCGGGGGTGGTTTCGTGGCGTGGGGGGTGGGGGCGGGAACGTACGAGGGGGAGGGTGGGGGACATCAAGTGGAGGGCGGTGTCGACGAGTTCGCCCGCCGAGTTCAGGAGGAGGGCACCTGCGTCGCGGCAGACCGCGGCGACCGTCGCGTGCGGGCTGACGAGGGCGCCCGTGTGGGAGGCGGCCGCGCGGCCCGATGCCGCGCTGCGGCCCACCGTGAGGAGCAGGACCGGCTTTCCCGCGGCGTGCGCGGCCGCCAGGACGTCCGCGAGGCGGCGGCCGTCCCGGAAGTCCTCCACGTACGCCGCGATCGCTCTCGTGGGCTCGTGGGCGATCAGGGACTCCAGGGCGTCGGCGGCGTCGATGTCGCGCTGGTTGCCGAGCGAGACGAAGCGCGAGAAGCCCGCGCCCGCACGGTCGAGATGTCTGCCGATCTCCAGGGCCAGGTTGCCGCTCTGCGAGACCAGGCCGAGGGCGCCGACCGGGAAGTCGCCCCAGCTGAGCCGGAGTTGGCTGCTCGTGTCGACGATGCCCATGCAGTTGGGGCCGAGCAGGCGGGCGCCGCGCGAGGTGACCAGGTTCGCGAGGGAGTCCTCTTCGGTGGTGCCCGACGTGATCACTGTGAAGCAGCGGGCGCCCGCGTCGAGGCCCTCCTGAACCACTGGGCGCACCTGGTGGGGCGGGACGGCGACCACCACGTGCTCGGGTGGCTCGGTCAGCGTGGACAGGGCGGGGCGGAACGGTTCGCCCTGGAGGTGGCCGCCCTTGTGGTTGACCAGGTGGACCGCGCGCCGGGCGCGGCCGGTCAGGGCGCCCGCCGCGAGCCAGTAGCCCCACTTCTCCGGGTTGTCGGACGCGCCGACGACCGCGACGGACGCCGGGTCGTACAGCGCGCCCAGGCTTGTTGACGTCGTCACCTGTACCACCCGAACCTCTCCGCGAGGATCGGCAGGCGGTCGGCGACGATGGCGTGCGCCGCTGCCCTCGGGGTCGTTCCGTCGCCCTCCGCGCGCGCGAGCATCTGGTCGATCAGGGAGCGCATGGAGCGCCGCGTGTAGGCGAACGCCTCGTCCGCGTCCGCGCCGATGTCGCCGAAGAGGGTCCACCACCACCAGGCGTTCGTCCCGGAGTTGACGACCACGTCCGGCAGCACCGTGATGCCGCGCCGGGTCATGAGGTCCTCGGCTTCCGCGAGCACCGGCATGTTCGCCGCCTCGACGACCCAGCGGGCCGTGATCCGCTCCTGGTTCGCCGCGTCGATCGCGTACGAGACCGCGGCCGGGACGAGTACGTCCGCGTCCGCCGACAGCCAGGCGTCGCCCGGCAGTTCGCGGTCCTCGGGGCGCAGTCGCTCCCGGTCCACCGTGCCGTAGGCGTCGCGGGCCGCGAGCAGCGCCTCAATGTCGAGGCCCGCGTCGTTGGCGATGGTGCCCTTCAGGTCGGCCACCGCCACGATCGTGAGCCCCGCGCGCGTGAGGAAGCGGGCCGTGGCGCCGCCCATGGTGCCCAGCCCCTGGAGGGACACACGGGTGCCTGCGTAGGAGCGGCCGGCGCGGTCCAGCGCGACCAGGACCGCCTCGGCGACGCCGCAGCCGCCCACCAGCTCGTCGAGACCGATGCCGTCGACGTCCACCGCGAAGGCGTCCGCGAGCCGCTGACGGGCCGTCTCCTCGTCGTCCAGGAGCGGGTACACGGCCTGGATGGACGACACGAGCCCGGCCTCGGCCGCCGCCTTGTCGACCAGGTCCTGCGTGAGGCCCAGGTCCTCGCCCGTCGTCCAGAAGGACTCGATGGACGGGCGCATCGCCTTCAGGTAGCGCACCAGGATGCCGTACGCCTCCGGGTCCTGCGGGTCGCAGTCGATGCCGCCTTTGGCGCCGCCCAGCGGGATGTAGCGGCCCTGAGGGTTGTAGTGCAGCGCCTCCTTCATCGTCATGCCGCGCGCGAGCCCCGCGACCTCCTCCAGTGTGCAGCCGGCCCGCATCCGCAGGCCGCCGCTGGAGACGCCGCGCACCAAGCGGTCGATCACCAAGTAGCCGTGGCGGCCGGTGACATGGTCGGTCCAGGTGAGCTGGGTGAGGGGGGCCGCCGCGGCTGTCCCCGGGGTGGTCCAGCCCGTCGGGGGCGTGGCGGTGCCGGCGGGCGTGTGGGCGGTGGTCATGCGGACTCCTCAGGGACGACGATCAGGGTGGGGGCGGGAGTGGTCAGGGCGGTGCTCAGCAGCTTCGCGAGCTCCTCGGGGGAGTGGGCCGTCGCGCCGTGTCCTCCGTAGGCGCGGGCGAGGGAGGGCAGGTCCACGCGCGCGTGGTCGACCGCGAGCGGTGCGTCGCCGCGGGCCTTCATCTCGTCGCGGATCTCGCCGTAACCGGAGTTGTCGAACACGACGACGGCGAGCGGCTGTTGGAGCGCGGCGGCCGTGGCCAGCTCCTGGATTGAGAACTGCAGCCCACCGTCGCCGCTGAGCGCCACCACCTGGCGGTCCGGACAGGCGACCTTCGCGCCGATCGCGGCGGGCAGCGCATAGCCGAGCGTGCCGAAGCCGGTGGGGTGGAGGTAGCGGGCGCGCGGCCCCAGGGTGAGGTGCGGCAGGGCCCCGTAGTAGCAGCACTGGGCGCTGTCCGAGGTGACGACGGCGTCCGGGGTGAGGGTGCCGCGGATCGCCTTCAGGTAGGGCAGCCAGTGGGCGTCGCGGGGGCGGGATTCGGTGTCGCGGGATGCCCTGAGGGCGGCGGTTTCGGCGTGGGCGGTGGTTCGGGCGTGGGCGGTGGTGGGGTTCGGGGTGGCGGTGGTGTGTGTGGTGGCGGCCGCGATTGCGAGGGTGAGCGCGTCGAGTGTGGCCTGTGCGTCGCCGACCAGGGGGACGTTCGCCGGGACGCCCGCGTACATCTGCGCGGGGTCGAGATCGACCCGGATCAACTGGCCCTGGAGGGGGAGCGGTTCGGCCGTCCAGATGTCGGACTCGGCCAGCTCCGTGCCGACGGCCAGGACCACGTCCAGGCTCATGAGCCACTCCTGCACCACCGGGCTGTGCAGGGACACGCCGAGGGAGAGCGGATGGCCCTCGTCGACGATCGCCTTCCCGTTCGCCGTGGTGACCACCGGGGCCGCCAACTGTTCGGCCAGGGCGAGGCATTGGTCCGCCGCGCCGCGGGCTCCGCCACCGAGGACGATGGCCGGGCGCTGCGCGTGGGCGAGGAGCGCGGCGGCCTCCTCGACGCGTGCCGCGTCGGGGACGTGCGGCGCGGCCGGGGGAGCGGTGCGGGCCGGGCCCGTGGGCTCGGCCGCCTCCAGGAGGTCGAGCGGGATCTCGATGTGCGCCGGACGCGGCCGCTCCGAGCGGAACAGCGTGAACGCACGCGCCACCGCCGCACCGATCTCCGCCACCGAGGAGACCCGGTGGCTGAAGGCGGCCACGTTCCGCAACGCCTCGGTCTGGCTGCGCATTTCGTGCAGCAGGCCCGTCGGCTGGCGGGGGTGGCGCAGCGGCATGCCCGGCGAGATCACCAGCAGCGGCACACTGTCCGAGTACGCCTGGCCGACGGCCGCCGCGATGTTCAGAAGCGCGGGCCCGGTGGTGGTGATCGCCACTCCGGGCGTGCCCGTCACGCGCGCGTACGCGTCCGCCGCGTATCCGGCGCCCTGTTCGTGGCGCGGCGCGGTGTGCGCGACACCGTAGGCCGTCAAGTGGCGGTAGATCTCCAGGTTGTGGGTGCCGGGGATGCCGAAGGCCCGGGTGACGCCGTGGGCGGCCAGGGCGCGGACGAGGGCTTCGCCGCCGGTGAGGTGGGTGCGGTCCGGTGGCGGCTCGGGACTGTGACGCGTAACTACGGCGGATTCGTGGACAGACGTCACAGTGACCTCGCAATGATCAGGCGCATGATGTCGGAGGTGCCCTCTTCGATCTCCTCCAACTTGGCGTCGCGCATCCACTGTTCGACCGGGAACTCGCGCGAGTAGCCCCAGCCGCCCAGCGTCTGCACTGCCGCCCATGTGCAGTACGCCGCCGTCTCCGACGCGGTGAGCTTGGCCATGGCCGCCTCCGTGGTGGCGCTCAGGCCCGCGTCCAGGCGGCGGGCCGCGCGCCACGTCATCAGGCGCGACTGCTCGACGCGGGTACGCATGTCGGCGAGCCGGAACGCGACCGCCTGGTGCTCGATCACGGGCTTGCCGAACTGTTCGCGCGTGCGCGCGTAGTCGCGTGCGTACTCGTAGGCGGCGCGGGCGACACCGGTGGCGGCGGCGCCCAGGACGGCGCGCGAGATGTCGAAGGTGCGCATCAGACCGTTGAAGCCCTGGCCCTCGTCGCCGAGCCGGTTCTCCGCGGGGACGAAGGCGTCGGAGAGGAAGATCTCCCGGCAGACGATGGCGCGTTGACCCATCTTGCGCATCGGCTCGCCGAAGCTGACACCCTCGGTGTCCCTGTGCAGAAGGAAGGCGCTGACACCGCGCGAGCGCTGCGTCGGATCCGTCTTGGCGAACACCACGTAGCGGTCGGCCTCGCCCGCGTTCGAGATCCACGACTTCTGGCCGTTGAGCAAGTAGCCGCCCTCGGTGCGGCGGGCCGTCGTCGCGATCGACGCCGCGTCCGAACCCGCGCCCGGTTCGGTGGTCGCGAGCGACGTCATCGGGGTGTCGGGGCCGGCGAGCGGGGTGAGCCAGGTGCGCTGCTGCTCCTCGGTGCCGAGGGCGAGCACGGGGTCGGCGAAGAAGCCGTTCGAGCAGAGCAGATTGCCGATGCCCAGGTCGCCGACGCACAGCTCCTCCTGTACCAGGACCTGCGTGAAGACGTCGGTGAAGCCGCCTCCGCCGAACTCCTCGGGGAGCATGAACCCGGTGATGCCGACCTTGGCCGCCTTGCGCCACAGGTCCCAGGGCGTCTCGACGTCGGCCTCGTCGACAGCACGCGCGCGTGGCCGGATCTCCTCGGCCGCGAACGTCCGGGCGAGCTCGACGACGGCGTGCTGTTCGGGAGTGAGCGGGACCAGCTCGGTGGGGAGTTCCGACACGGTGCCTCCATACGGCTTCCGGCTTCGCTGGATCCAGTTGGCTTTACTGAATCGCCAGTCAGTATCCGGAGTCGTCGAGAGTGCTGTCAATCGAACTGGTACTGAATGATGGATCAGTTTCTGCGAGGGGTGCGGGACGGCGGCGGAGGGACGCCGGTCACAAGCCCTGGGACTCGGGCACAGAAGAGGCACCCGGCGCGTTGTCAGTGGTGCCGCACATAATGGGAAACCTGATCGATCAATGGGAGGCGCCGTGTCTCGTTCTCTGACTTCCGGGCTGCGCTCGCTCCAGCCCGATGCCTTTGGCGCCGAGCCCGCAGGAGCACGTCTGGACCGCATCCGCCGGTCCCCGAACTTCGCGGACGGGTCCTTCCGGAACCCGGAGGGCGCCCGCATTCGGCCCGACGGCTCGATGCTCGAGTTCGCGAAGAACTATTTCCGGAAGGACGAGCGCGCCCGCAGGGCCCCCACGGGGACCGTGCCCGTGCACGCCACCACCCTCGCCGACCTGGCGAAGCCGCCGTCGAGCGGCCTGCGGATCACGTGGATGGGGCACTCCAGCGTCCTGGCGGAGATAGACGGGGTGCGGGTGCTGTTCGACCCGGTGTGGGGCGAGCGCTGTTCACCGTTCGCCTTCGCGGGGCCCAAGCGGCTGCACCCGGCGCCGCTGCCGCTCGCCGCGCTGGGGCCGGTCGACGTGGTGGTGATCTCGCACGATCACTACGACCACCTGGACATGCCCACCATCAAGGCGCTCGCCCACACGGACACCGTGTTCGCCGTGCCGCTCGGCGTCGGAGCGCACCTGGAGCACTGGGGCGTGCCCGCGGACCGGCTGCGCGAGCTGGACTGGCACGAGTCGACGAAGGTCGCCGGGGTGACACTGACCGCCACCCCTGCCCGCCACTTCTGCGGCCGCGGCCTGCGCAACACGCAGCACACCCTGTGGGCTTCCTGGGTGGCCGCCGGGCCCGAGCACCGCGTCTTCCACAGTGGCGACACCGGGTACTTCTCCGGCTTCACCGACATCGGTGCAGAGCACGGTCCGTTCGACGTGACGATGATCCAGATCGGCGCCTACTCCGAGTACTGGCCGGACATCCACATGACCCCGGAGGAGGGCATGCGCGCCCACCTCGACCTACAGGGAGGGCCCGCGGCCGGGCCGATGCTGCCGATCCACTGGGGCACGTTCAACCTGGCGCCGCACGCGTGGACCGAGCCCGGCGAGGGGACCGTCACCGCGGCCCGCCGCTCCGCCGCGCGCATCGCGCTGCCGCGCCCCGGCGAGCCCTTCGAGCCGGACGCCGAGGCGCTGCCCACGGAGCAGTGGTGGCGGGCGGTCGCGGCCGAACCGCAGGGCGGGTGGCCGGTGGGCGGGCCCGTGACGGGGGCGGAGGATGCGGGGATCGTGGTCGCGGGGTAGGTGGAGGGCGGTCGAGGGGAAAGGGCTGAGGACGGAGGGCGGAGGGCGGAGGGCGCGGAGACTGCGGTTGGCGGGTTGGCGGGCCGCGCCGTCGGCGGTGGGTGGCTGGGTGCCGTCCGGCGCCTACTGGCCCGCCCCGGTCCCGCCCTGCCCGGCCCCGGTTTCCGTTTACGCCAGGCGCTGGGCCCGGAGGACCGTGTCCCGGTGGTGGTGTGTGCCGGGCGGGGCCGGGGCGGTGCGCGGGCGGGTCTCGTTGACCTCGATCTTCCAGGCGCGGTCGCCGTCGCGGCGGCCGGCGTCGCTGCCGTCCCCGGCGAGCAGTGCGGCGACGTCGTCCGCCCAGTAGTAGTTGGTGGGGTTGAACTTGGCGGTCACCGCATGGTCCTGCGCCAGGTCCGCCAGGGCGTGCGTGACGAACAGCAGTGTGCCGCCGGGCGCGACCGCGTCGACGAGTCCGCGCGCCGCCGCCAGGCCCGCGCTGCGCAGCAGCGGGAAGTACTGGACGGTCACCAGGTCGAAGGCGCCCGCCGGCGGCGGCGTGACGGCCAGGTCGGCCCGCGACCAGGAGACCCGGCCCGCCACATCGGCGCCGGCCTCGGCGGCGCGGCGCAGGGCGACCTCCGATACGTCGACCGCCGTGACCTGCCAGCCGCGCCGGGCCAGCCAGAGCGCGTCGCCGCCCTCGCCGCAGCCGACGTCGAGCGCCTGGCCGGGCCGCATGTCGCTCACCTCGTCGACCAGCACACCGTTCGGGTTGCCGCTGAAGAGCTGGTCGCTGGCGCGGTACCGCGTGTCCCACTCCTGGGCGGTGTCGGACTGGGGGCCGTCGTGCTCGGGGGTGTCGAACTGGGTGCTGTCGCGCTGGGTGAAGTCGTTGTCCATTGGCGTCCGGTCCTGTCTCTCGTCGGTTCGACGGTGAGGTGACCCCGTCGACGCCAAGGTCGCGCCACGCGTGCGTACGGGCAAACTTCTTTGCAGAAAACGCAAAACGCGGGCACGGTGGACGGATGAGCGACGACGTCGACGGGGTGCTGGCCGCGGTCGGACCGAGGCTGCGCGAGCTGCGCCGGCACAAGGGCGCCACCCTGACAGCCCTGTCGGAAACCACCGGAATCCCGATCAGCACGCTGTCCCGCCTCGAGTCCGGGCACCGCAAGCCGGGGCTCGAACTCCTGCTGCCGCTGGCCAGGGCCCACCAGGTGTCGATCGACGAACTGGTCGGAGCCCCGGCCGACCTCGACCCGCGCGTGCACCCGCGTCCAGTCACGCGCAACGGCGTGACGATCGTGCCGCTGACCCGCAAGCCCGGCGGCCTCCAGGCGTTCAAGCAGACCCTTCCCGCGGGCCTCACCGACGGCCGGGAACCCGAGCCGCGCTCGCACGAGGGGTACCACTGGCTGTACGTACTCCAGGGCCGGCTGCGCCTCCTGCTCGGCGACCAGGACGTCATCCTCACGGAGGGCGAGGCCGCCGAGTTCGACACCCACCTCCCGCACTGGTTCGGCAACGCCGACGAACGCGCCGTGGAATTCCTCAGCATCCTGGGTCCCCAGGGAGAGCGCATGCACATCAAGGCCCGCTTCCGCCCGGACGACAGGCTCTAGGTCGGCTCTAGGTCTCCATCCGTCTTGAATCCGGCCCGTCGAGTTTCCTGAATCGCCCTGACGAACGGGTGTGCGGACGCTGCGCGCGTAGGTATTCGGTCGTAGGTGCGAAGGCTCATACCAGAGCGGGACCTCGGCCGTCGGAGTTTGTCAACTGCCCCTCGCGTATATGCCGTTGGCGACTACCGTGTGTGCTCGTCGTGCGACGCCCGGTCGCGCTGCCTGCTGTCCATTCAGCTGCCGAGCCACGCCCCTGAACTCACAGAACCGAGGACGAGGTCGCCGTATGTCCCAGCTCCGCCAGTCGGCCGCCCGCGCAGACCGCCGCGAAGGCGGTCGGCACGGCAGGCCGGCCGGGCGGGCCGCGCCACAGCCGACCGAGACCCACATACGTTCCCAACTCCTGCGTATCGCCGTCCTTCCGCCGCTCGCGGTGGCCCTCGGTGCGAGCGCGGCCGTGCTGTTCGTCCTCCAGCACACCGGCGTGCGGCCGAGTCCGACGCTGTGGGCGGTGCTCGGCGGGGCCTGCCTGGTGACGGTCGCCGGCATCGTGATCGCCGCCGTCGCCGCGCGGCGCACCGCCGCCGTCGTACGCGACCGGGTGCTCGCGCTGCGTCAGGGCGCCGCGCACCGCCAGTCCGAACTGCGCGCTCTGGTCGAGCAGTTGCGCAAAGGTGAGGCCCCTCCGCCGCGCCGCGCACCCGCCGTCGGCGCGCCCGGAGGCGATGACTTCGACCGGCTCGCCGTCGACCTCGCGCGCGGACACGATGTCGCGGTGACCGCCGTCGTCCAGGCCACCCAGTTGTCCAGCCAGGCAGGCAGCCGGCAGAAGGTCGAGGTGTTCGTGAACCTCGCCCGGCGCCTGCAGTCGCTCGTGCACCGGGAGATCAGCCTTCTCGACGAGCTGGAGAACCAGGTAGAGGACCCCGACCTGCTCAAGGGCCTCTTCCACGTCGACCACATGGCCACGCGCACCCGCCGGCACGCCGAGAACCTCGCCGTACTCGGCGGCGCCGTCTCGCGCCGCCAGTGGAGCCACCCCGTGTCCATGACCGAGGTGATGCGCTCCGCGATCGCCGAGGTCGAGCAGTACTCGCGGGTCAAACTCGTGCCGCCGATCGACGGCACACTGCGCGGGCACGCCGTCGCCGACTGCATCCACCTGCTGGCCGAACTCGTCGAGAACGCCACGGTGTTCTCCGCCCCGCACACCCAGGTCCTGCTCCGCGCCAACCCGGTGACCTCCGGGCTCGCCATCGAGGTGGAGGACCGCGGCCTCGGCATGCCGGTCACCGAGCAGAACAAGATGAACACGCTGCTCACCGACCCCGACCAGGTCAACGTGGCCAGCCTCCTCGCGGACGGCCGCATCGGCCTGTTCGTGGTGTCGCAGCTCGCGCGACGGCACGGCATCACGGTGCGGCTGCAGACCAATATCTACGGGGGAGTGCAGGCGGTCCTTGTGCTGCCCCAGGACCTGCTCGGCGGGGACGGCGACACGGACGGGGCGGGCGTGCGCATCCCGCACGTCCGCAAGGCCGCCGCGGCGGCGACCGCGAACAGCGTGCTCGGCGGCGAGCCGATGCCGTCGGCGAACGGCCACCGAGCGGGCCCCCCGCCGCAGCCCGACCCCGCCCCGCTCCACGGCGCCGTTTCCGTGGTGCCCCGCCAGCCCCACACGGGAACACCTCCGGCCGGTACGCCGACCGACACCCCCTTCACGACAATCCCTCCTACGGGCACGCCCCTCGGCCCACTGCCCGCCCCCTTCACGGAAACCCCTCCGACGGGCCCGCCCGCCGCCCCGCCGACCGACACACCACCCACGGGAACTCCACCCACGGGCACACCGATTGGGACGCCTCCGGCCGTCACGCCGACGGGCACACCACTTACGGACACACCCCTCGCGGGAACGCCCATGGGCACGCCTGCCGCCGGCACGCCGACGGACGCACCCTTCGCAGGAACAGGAACACCCCCCACGGGCACGCCCATAGGGGCGCCTCCGGCCGGCCCGCCGACCGACGCCCCCCTCACGGCCCCCGCGCCCAACGGCACCCCACCCACCACCTCCCGCCCCGGACCCCACGCCACCCCCCTCCCGCAGCGCATCGCCGGAGGCTCCCGCCCCACCCCCGCCGACGCACTCCCCGGCCTCCGCCCCGAGTCCCGCGAGGCCGCGGCGCACGCCGAGCCCCTGGTGCCCCGCCCCGAGGGAGTCGTACGGGGCACCATGGGCCGCCCCCAACTGCCGCACCGCAGGGCCCAGGAGCACATCGCTCCGCAACTGCGCGGCGGCCCCGCGCCACGCCATGAGGAGTCGGCGCCCTCCGTGCACGACCCCGGTCTCATGGCCGCCTTCCAGCGCGGCATCACGCTCGCCGAGTCGGCGGAACCGCGCGCCCCCGGCGACGAGGCCCCGAACGCTCAGCAGTGGGAGCCGGGCCCCGACGACCAGGGCGGCCACGGCCGAGGCGGCGCCCCTGCATGACCACCCTGACGCCGCACACACGCCCGCCCCCGCCTCCGCACACCACCACGCGCGCGTACCCGCCCGACCACCCGCGCCGCACGGCACCCCGCACCGCGCCCGCCCCCGCCGATCCCCCACCTCCCCGCACCACACCCAGCAGTCCACCAAGGAGTCGATCCCCCATGGCGAGCGATGTGCCGACGGGTCATGTGTCCGATCTCGACTGGCTGATGAGCGGCCTCGTCCAGCGCGTTCCCCACACCAGCAGCGCCGTGCTGCTGTCCTCTGACGGCCTCGTCAAGTCCGTGCACGGGCTCGACGCCGACAGCGCCGACCATATGGCGGCCCTCGCCTCGGGCCTCTACTCGCTCGGCCGCAGCGCGGGCATCCGGTTCGCCGACGGCGGCGACGTACGGCAGGTGGTGGTGGAGCTCGACTCAGCGCTGCTGTTCGTGTCGACCGCCGGCTCCGGAACCTGTCTCGCGGTCCTCGCCGGGCGCGACGCGGACGCGGCCGTGCTCGGCTATGAGATGGCCATGCTCGTCAAGAGCGTGCGCCCCTACCTGGTCACCGCACCCCGGCAGCCCTCCGCCCAGCCCACGGCGATGAGGAATTGACGGTGGCGGCCCCGCAGGACGGGCCATGGCTGGACGGCGCCGCGGGCCGGCTCGTACGTCCGTACGCGATCAGCAACGGACGCACCCGGCCGAGTACGTCGATGGATCTGCTCACCCATGTGATGGCCACGGGGGCGACCCCCCTCGGCTATCTGGGTCCGGAACACAGCCAGGCGCTCGACCTGTGTGCGCAGGTCACATCGGTCGCCGAGATCGCCGGTCATCTGAAGCTCCCGGCGGGCGTGACCAAGGTTCTCCTCTCCGACCTCGTCGACTGCCAGGCGATCACCACCAAGCCCCCCACGTTCCACGACAACCCCACTGACCGGTCCCTACTGGAGGCAGTGCTCGATGGACTACGACGCCAGCTCTGACCCTTTCCCCACCGCACTGAAGATCCTGGTCGCGGGCGGGTTCGGGGTCGGCAAGACGACCTTCGTAGGGGCCGTCAGCGAGATCGCTCCGCTCAGCACGGAAGAGCTGCTCACCACGGTCAGCGCGGACACCGACAACCTCGACGGCATCGAGAACAAGGTCGAGACGACGGTCGCGATGGACTTCGGGCGGATCACCCTGGACCCCGAGCACGTGCTCTATCTGTTCGGCACGCCGGGCCAGGAGCGCTTCTGGTTCATGTGGGACGAGCTGTCCGAGGGCGCCCTCGGAGCGGTCATCCTCGCGGACACGCGCCGCCTGGAGGACTGCTTCGCCGCCGTCGACTTCTTCGAGGAGCGCGGCATGGGCTTCGTCGTGGCGGTCAACGAGTTCGACGGCTCGTACCGCTACGAGGCCGACGAGGTCCGCGCCGCCATCGACCTGGACCCGGCGGTGCCCGTCGTGCGCTGCGACGCGCGCATTTCGAGCTCCGGCATCCAGACGCTGCTCACCCTCGTACGACACCTGCTGGCGCACGCGCCCGCGACCGCCTCGGGGTTCGGGGCCCACACGTGACGTACGACGCGACCAGGAGGCTGCTGCTGACCCCGCAGGACCAGGAGGGTGCCGAGCGGGCCCGCCGGTTGCGCGGGCTCGACCTGGGGCAGCGTGCCGAGCCGGTGTTCGACCGCTTCGCGGACCGGCTCGCCGAGGTGACGGGCGCCCCGTACGCCATGGTCAACTTCATGGACGACAACCGGCAGTTCTTCGCCGGCCTGCACACCCCCGGTGGGGACCACCGGGGCGGCGAACTGGGCGCGGTGGCGGCCTCGGCCGCCACATCGACGTCTACGGAAGGTGAAGTGGCGCGCTACATGGCGCGCGATCACGGTTACTGCCCACATGTAGTCGTGCGCCGCAAAGCACTCGTCCTTGAAGACGTGTGCGACTACCCGCGCTTCGCGGGCAACCCTGTAGTCGACGAAATCGGAATCCGCTCCTACTTGGGCGCGCCTTTGATCGACGAGCGCACGGGGCTCGCCCTCGGCACCGTGTGCGCGGTCGCGACCGAACCCCGCCCGTGGGGACAGGCGGGGCTCGCGACCATCAAGTCGATGGCGGGTGAACTGATGGAACTGGTACGGGGGCGGGGCGATCTGCTCGACTGAGCCCGCCCCGCACCGGAGTCGTCAGCGGCGCGCGTCCCTGCGCTGCTTTGCGTACCCGCCCGCGGCCAGCGCCACCACCAGGATCGCGGAGACGAGCAGTTGGTCGCGGCCGTCGGCCGTCGAGGCCATGACCACGAAGACACCCGCGATGGCCGCCAGGGCGAGCCAGGTCAGATACGGGAAGCCCCACATCTTCACAGTGAGCAGCTCGGGCGACTCGCGCTCCAGGCGGCGGCGCATCTTCAGCTGCGCGAGGCAGATGAAGACCCAGCCGACGAGGATGGCGACGCCGGTCGTGTTCATCAGCCACGTGAAGACGGTGTCGGGCCACCAGACGCCGGCGAACACCGCGAAGAACCCGAAGAGGCAGGACGCGAGCACCGCGGCCACCGGCACGCGGCGACGCACCCGGCCCAGGAAGCGCGGGCCGAGGCCGCGGGAGACGAGCGAGTAGGCCATGCGCGAGGAACCGTAGATATTGGCGTTCATCGCCGACAGCAGGGCGACCAGGATGACGGCCTGCATGATGGTGCCGGCGGCCGGGATGCCGAACTCGTCGAGCACGGTGACGTACGGGCCGTCGGCGGCGACGCTCGGGTCGTTCCACGGCACCAGGGCGACGACCAGCGCCATCGACCCTACGTAGAAGAGCGCGATGCGCCACACTGCGGTGCGCACGGCGCGGGCCACGTTCTCGCGCGGCTTGTCGGACTCGGCGGCGGCGATGGACACCGTCTCCAGGCCGCCGTACGCGAAGACGGCGGTGAGCAGTCCGGCGATCAGGCCGGAGGAGCCGGTGGGGAAGAAGCCGCCCCGGCCGGTGAGGTTCGAGGCGCCGGGGGCGTCACCGAAGACACCGAAGATGCCGAGGACGCCCAGGACGAGGAATGCGCAGATCGCCGTGACCTTCAGGGCGGAGAAGAAGAACTCGAACTCGCCGAAGTTGCGCACGGCGGCCAGGTTGCTCAGGCAGAAGAACACCATGAAGACGGCGACCCACCCGTAGGCGGGCAGGAACGGCACCCAGCCGTGCATGATCTGCCCGGCCGCGGTCGCCTCCGCGGCCACGCCGCAGGTCAGCATGGTCCAGTACATCCAGCCGGAGGTCGCCCCCGCCCAGGCGCCGAGTTCGCGCTCAGCGTGCACGGAGAACGAGCCGGTGGCCGGCCGGGCGGCGGACATCTCGCCGAGCATCCGCATGAGCAGCATGACGACGAATCCGGCGCCCGCGAAGAGCAGTACGACCGCGGGTCCTGCGGCGGCGATCCCGGCCCCCGACCCCACAAAGAGCCCCGCGCCGATGACACCGCCGAGGGCGATCATCGAAAGGTGCCGCTGCTTGAGGCCGTGGCCGAGTTCCGTGCCGGTGGAGGCGTCCTCGACGTCGCCCGGCGTGACGCCGACGTCGGATCCGGCCTGCGGCCGGTCCGTGACGGAGGTCCGTGTCATGGTCGTGCCTGTTCGCTGTCTGAGACGGGTTGAAGTGCGGCGACAGTATGCGACCACGTGGGAGGGGATGCGTCGTGCGTCCGTTATTCGGACAGTCTGTTCGTTGAGTGGATCAACCGGCCGGACGTGTGCCTTCGGCCGGTGAGCCCATCAGCGCGGTCGCGTTGTCCGCGCCGAGCGCGGCGCGGGCCTGTAGGAAACCTGGGGCGCCGCTTAAGAAAACCTCGATGGACCGAACGCGCCGTGTACGGAAGAGTCTGCGGTGTCGGCGGACCGCATTCGGGACGTATCCGGATGACTGACGCAGCGCACCCCACCACCCATTCTCCGTCGTACGCGGGCCGGTTCGCCCTGCCCGCGTGCGCGACGACAGGAGTCGAACCCTTGAAGGCACTGGTCAAGGAGAAGGCCGAACCGGGTCTGTGGCTGACGGACGTCCCCGAGCCCGGCGTCGGCCCCGGGGAGGTACTGATCAAGGTCCTGCGCACCGGGATCTGCGGCACCGATCTGCACATCCGCAGCTGGGACGGCTGGGCGCGGTCGGCCATCAGCGCGCCGCTGGTCGTGGGCCACGAATTCGTCGGCGAGGTCGTCGGGACCGGGCGCGACGTGAGCGACATCGCCGTGGGTGACACGGTCAGCGGCGAGGGCCACCTGGTGTGCGGCAAGTGCCGCAACTGCCTTGCCGGGCGCCGCCACTTGTGCCGGGCGACGGTCGGCCTCGGCGTCGGCCGCGACGGCGCGTTCGCCGAGTACGTGGCGCTGCCCGCGTCGAACGTGTGGGTGCACCGCGTCCCCGTCGACCTCGATGTCGCGGCGATCTTCGACCCGTTCGGCAACGCCGTGCACACCGCGCTGTCCTTCCCGCTCGTCGGCGAGGACGTACTGATCACGGGCGCCGGACCCATCGGCCTGATGGCGGCGGCCGTCGCCAAGCACGCCGGCGCCCGCAACGTCGTCGTCACCGACGTCAGCGAGGAACGTCTGGAGCTGGCGCGGAAGGTGGGCGTGAGCCTCGCCCTGAACGTGGCGACCTCGACCGTCGCCGACGGCCAGCGCGAACTCGGCCTGCGCGAGGGCTTCGACGTGGGCCTGGAGATGTCCGGCAACCCCGTCGCCATGCGCGACATGCTCGCGAACATGACCCACGGCGGCAGGATCGCCATGCTCGGCCTGCCGTCCGAGGAGTTCGCCGTCGACTGGGCGCGCGTCGTCACCTCGATGATCACCATCAAGGGCATCTACGGCCGCGAGATGTTCGAGACCTGGTACGCGATGTCGGTGCTCCTCGAAGGCGGCCTCGACCTCGCGCCGGTGATAACCGGCCGCTACGCGTACACCGATTTCGACGCGGCGTTCGAGGACGCGGCAAGCGGCAAGGGCGGCAAGGTCATCCTGGACTGGACCGCCTGAGCGCTCCCCGCCCCCACCGAACTTCCCATCCCTGGTCCCATCTTTAGAAGGACTCACGTCATGTTCGACAACGCGCGCGCAGACTTCCAGGCGACCCTCGACGAGATCGCCGCCGCGGGCCTGCACAAGCCCGAGCGGGTCATCGGCACCCCGCAGTCCGCCACCGTCGAGGTCACCGCGGGAGGCCGTCCCGGCGAGGTGCTCAACTTCTGCGCGAACAACTACCTGGGCCTCGCCGACCACCCCGACGTGATCGCGGCGGGCCACGCGGCCCTCGACCGCTGGGGCTACGGCATGGCGTCCGTCCGCTTCATCTGCGGCACCCAGGAGGTTCACAAGGAGCTGGAGGCGCGCCTGTCGGCCTTCCTCGGCCAGGAGGACACGATCCTGTACTCCTCCTGCTTCGACGCCAACGGAGGCGTCTTCGAGACCGTGCTCGGCCCCGAGGACGCGGTGATCTCCGACGCCCTCAACCACGCGTCGATCATCGACGGCATCCGCCTGTCCAAGGCGAAGCGCTTCCGCTACGCCAACCGCGACATGGCCGACCTGGAAGCGCAGTTGAAGGCGGCGTCCGACGCCCGTAGGAAGCTGATCGTCACGGACGGCGTCTTCTCCATGGACGGCTACGTGGCGCCGCTCGCCGACATCTGCGACCTCGCCGAGCGCTACGACGCCATGGTCATGGTCGACGACTCGCACGCGGTCGGCTTCGTCGGCCCCGGCGGCCGCGGCACCCCCGAGCTGCACGGCGTCATGGACCGCGTCGACATCATCACCGGCACCCTCGGCAAGGCCCTGGGCGGGGCGTCCGGCGGCTACGTCGCGGCGCGCGCGGAAATCGTCGCGCTGCTGCGCCAGCGTTCGCGCCCGTACCTGTTCTCGAACAGCCTTGCCCCGGTGATCGCGGCGGCCTCCCTGAAGGTCCTCGACCTCCTGGAGTCGGCGGGCGACCTGCGCGAGCGCCTCGCGGCGAACACCAAGCTGTTCCGTACGCGGATGGCCGAGGAGGGCTTCGACGTCCTCCCCGGCGACCACGCGATCGCCCCGGTGATGATCGGCGACGCTTCCGTCGCGGGGCGGATGGCCGAGCTGCTCCTGGAGCGCGGCATCTACGTGATCGGCTTCTCGTACCCGGTGGTGCCGCAGGGCCAGGCGCGCATCCGCGTCCAGCTGTCGGCGGCGCACTCCACGGAGGACGTGAACAGGGCGGTGGACGCGTTCGTGGCGGCCCGCGCCGAGCTCGGCTGACGCCTCCCCGGGGGCAGTGTCAGACCCGTTTGGGAGAATCGGCTCATGATCGAAGCGCGGCGGCTGCACATCCTCCGTGCGGTGGCCGACCACCGCACCGTCACGGCTGCGGCCGCCGCGCTGTACCTGACCCCCTCGGCGGTCTCGCAGCAGCTCACGGCCCTTGAGCAGGAGACGGGCCACAAGCTGGTCGAGCGCGGCGCGCGCGGAGTCCGGCTGACGTCGGCCGGCGAGATCCTCCTCACCCATACCAACGCGGTCCTCGCCCAGTTGGAGCGGGCCGAGGCCGAGCTGGCCGCGTACAGCACGGGTGAGGCGGGCACGGTGACGCTCGCCTCCTTCGCGACGGGCATCGGCCTCGTCGTGGGGCCGGCCCTCGCCCTGCTGTCGAAGTCGGCGCCCGGCATCCGCGTCCGCGTCCAGGACGCCGAAGGCGACGCCAGCCTGCCGATGCTGCTGGACCGGCGGATCGATGTGGCGGTCGCCGTCGACTACCGGGGCGCGCCTGCCGCCGACGACGACCGGATCACGCGCGTGCCGCTGTACGCGGAGCCGTTCGACGCGGTCCTGCCGCTCACGCACCGCCTCGCGGCGACAGAGTGGGTGCCGGTCGCCGACCTCGCGAAGGACACGTGGATCGGCCCGTACCCCGGCAACCCCTGCCACGACGTGGTGGTCCTGGCCTGCGAACATGCCGGTTTCGCCCCGCAGTTCGAGCACTCGTCGGACGACTTCCGCGCTGTCGTCGCCCTCGCCTCCGCTGGCGCGGGCGTGGCGCTGGTTCCGCGCTCGGCCCTGCACGGCGTGGACCTGAGTCACGTCGTGGTCCGGCCGATCGACGGCGCGGCGCCGACCCGGAAGGTCTTCGCGGCGGTACGGCACGGGGTGGAGGAACACCCGCTGATCCGGCCGGTGCTCGAGGCGCTGGGGGAGGCGGCGGAGGGCTGAGGCGGGGGAGGACCGGGACGAGGCCGGCGTCATCCCCGACTACGTGGCCCGGTCGGTGACCGCCGGGCTCGTGCCGGTCGGTGATTGCCAGGAGTGAGGGCCTACGGTGCGGGGGAGGGGAGGAGACGTGCAGGTCGGACTCGCACCGCACCCGCACACCGCACCCGCCCCCTCACACCGCACCCGCGTTGCCCCGCCCGCCCACAGGGCCGTACGGACTGTCCGAGAGGAAGCCGCCAGATGACCGCCACAGACCCGACGTACACGACGAGCGCGCTCAGCACCGGAGACGGCGCCGCCGTGGCCACGTACACCTGGCTGCCCGACGACGGCAGGCCTCGCGCCTTCGTCCAGATCGCCCACGGCGCGGCCGAACACGGTCAGCGCTACGACCGTTTCGCCCGCCACCTCACCTCCCACGGCTACGCGGTCATCGCCTCCGACCACCGCGGCCACGGCGCCACGGCCTCGACCACGGGCGGCTACGGAGTCACGGACGACGGCGACCCCGAGACCGTCGACGCGTGGGTGTCGATCGTCGAGGACCTCAAGGCGATCGGCGACCAGGCACGCGCCCTGTACCCGAACGTCCCGTTCGTACTGCTGGGTCACAGCCTCGGCTCGCTGCTCGCGCGCGACTATGCGCAGCGGTATGCGGACGACCTGGTGGCCCTGATCCTTTCCGGCACCTTCCGCTCCCTGCCCGGCGCCGACAACGAGGGCGACATCGCGGCTCTGGAGGCCGCGGTCGCGGCGGGCGGCCGCGCCGGCGCCTCGCCGTACGTGGGCAACCTCTTCTCCTCCTTCAACGACCCGTACGAGCACCGCACCGGCTTCGAATGGCTCTCGCGCGACGAGGCGGAGGTCGACAAGTACGTCGCCGACGAACGCTGCGGCTTCGACTTCTCGGCGGGCCTGTCCCTGGACTGGGTCCGCGCGGTCCGCCGCATCAACGACCCGGCGAACCTCGCCCGCATCCCGGCCGACCTGCCGATCCACATCGCGGTCGGCACGGAGGACCCGTGCAACCAGCGCATGACGCTCGTCCACGAACTCCTGGAGGACTTCCGGTACTTGGGCGTCACCGACCTCACCTGGAAGGGCTACGAGGGCGCCCGCCACGAAATCCTCAACGAGACGAACCGTGACGAGGTACAGGCGGACCTGGTGGCGTGGCTGGACAAGCGGGTGCCGTGAGCGGGTGACCGCGAGGGGGTCGCCCCCGGGTCCGATGGCGTTGTCGGTGGCGTTGTCAGTGGCGTTGGCTACGGTTCGTAGCATGCTGGACGCCGAGGATGTACGCACCGTAGCCCTGTCCCTGCCGGACACGACCGAGAAGGTCGCCTGGAGCATGCCCACGTTCCGGGTCGCGGGGAAGATGTTCGCCACGCTGCCCGAGGACGAGACGTCGATAGCGGTGCGCTGCCCGAAGGAGGAGCGCGACGAACTCGTCCTGTCCGAGCCGGACAAGTTCTGGATCGCGGACCACGAGGCGTCCTTCGCATGGGTCCGGGCGCGCCTCGCGGCCCTGGAAAACACGGCCGAGTTGCGCGACATCCTCGCCGACTCCTGGCGCCAGGCCGCTCCGTCCCGACTCCTGGACGCACACCCGGAGTTGGGCCTTCCGCGGGCGGGATGAAACCAGGTGAGGCGCCGCACGTCCGCATGGCATGATCCGCTCGCGAGGGCGGGCCGCGCGCGTGCGGTGCGCCGCGGGGACGGCGAACGGGGGACGGGGATGGTCGACCGGGCGGTCGATGCCGAGGACGCCGAGGACGCCGATGTCGTGCCCCGGCGCGGCATCTGGACCCGCGACTTCGGCCTCTTCTTCACCGCGAGGGGCGTGGCCAAGCTCGGCGACACCATGCTGCCGGTGGCACTCGCGGCAGGCCTCCTGCAGCACGGCTACGGGGCAGGCGCGGTGGGCCTCGCCATGGCCTCGTCGGTGGCCTGCTTCGCCGGCCTGGTCATCTTCGGCGGGGTGCTGGCGGACCGCTTCAACACCCGCCTGCTGATGACGGGCGCCGACCTCGCACGCCTGGTGACACAGTCCCTCGCGGCCGTCATGTTCTTCACCGGCCATGTCGTGCTCTGGCAGATCTGCGTCATCGGCGCGATCAACGGGTTGGCCGCGGCAATCTTCCAACCCGGCGTCGCCGGCACGGTGCCCCGCCTCGCATCCGACGTCCAGGCGGCGAACGGCGCGATCCGGGTGGCGGAGTCCGGCGCACAACTGGCGGGCCCGGCGGTGGCGGGCATGCTGGTCGCGCTGGCCTCACCGGGCCTGGTCTTCGCGGCGCACGCGGGAACGTACGGCCTGAGCGCCCTGTGCCTGCTCCTCCTGCGCCTGCCACCGGTCATACGCGACAGTGGGAAGACACGCACCCGAGGCGCCTTCCGCTCCGAACTGGTGGAGGGCTGGCGGGAGTTCAGATCGCGAAGATGGCTCTGGGGAGTGATCTCGATCTGGTGCGTGCTGATGATCGGAGCGTGGGGCCCGGCCGTCCCCCTGGTGGCCGTACAGGTAACGCAGGAGTACGGCTCGAGCGCGTACGGCCTGGTGAACTCGGCGCTCGGCGCGGGCACGGTCATCGGCGGCGTACTGGCCCTGCGCGTGCGCCCGCGCCGGATGCTGCGCGCGGGTGGCCTGGCGCTGTTCGGCTTCGCCCTGTTCCCCGCGACGGCGGGCGCCGGCCTGGGGGTGCCATGGATGATGGCGGGCTGCGCGGTGGCCGGGGCCTGCATGTCGTTCTGGGGCGTGATGTGGGCGACGAGCGTCCAGACGCAGGTCCCGCGCGAGGTCCTCAACCGCATCCATGCCTACGAGGTGGCCGGTTCCATCGCCATGCAGCCGGTGGGCCAGGCACTGGCGGGCCCGGCAGCGGCCACGTTCGGCACCCAGCAGGTCCTGCTGGCAGGAGGAGTGATCACGCTGATGGTGGCGGCGACGATGATCTCGGTCCCGGCGATCAGGGGCCTGGTGAGAGCGGAGGCACAGCCCCCTCGTGCCCCCACCCCTCCTGTGCCACCTGTGCCACCTATGCCTTCTATGCCTCCTATGCCGGAGCAGCGGCAGAGGGGACACGGGAAAGCAGAAACCCACTGATCCGCTCCCGCAGCGCCCTCGCGTCGAGCCCATGCCCGGCGACGTGCTCCTCGACGCTCCCGTACCGCCGCAACTCCCGCCGCCCGACACCGAGTCCGAGTACGCGGTGCGGCAGATCGACGAGCGCGCCAGTGGCGGCGCCGGTGGAGGTCCCGGCGAGATAGGGCTCGACGATCACGACATCAGCGCTGCCACTCGCATCCACGGCCCGCCGCAGCCCAGTGTCATCAAAAGGCCGAACGGTAGTCGCGTAGAGAACACTGACATCAAGCCCTTCGGTGGCGGCGAGCACGTTGTCCAACATGGGCCCAACGGCGACCACGACTCCCCGCCGCCCTTCCCGCACGGCCAGGAATCGCCCCCCGTCCACGGGCAACGCCTCCCTGTTGCTCTGCACGGAGAGCCGCACGTACTCCTGCGAGCCACTCACCACATCACCACTGGCCCCGACGGCCCGCCGCAGCAGCGTCTCGGCCTCGTCGGGATGCCCAGGCACATGTACACGCCACCCGTCGAGGGTGTCGAGCAGCGCCACATCGCCGGGGGCCATGTGCGTAAAGCCCCCGGAAGACACGTCGTACGACGCGCCCGCACTCACGAGCACACCCCCGACCCCTTGATGCCCGAAGTCCAACTTCACCTGCTCAAAAGGCCGTTCAACGAGAAAGCTTGCGAAGGTGTGCAGCACGGGCCGCATCCCGGCGAGCGCAAGCCCCGCCCCCGCCCCGATGAGCAACTGCTCCCGGATCCCGACATTGATCACCCGCTCCGGATGCCGCCGAGCGGCCCCCGCAAAGGGCGCGGCCCCGATCTCGGCGAGCACGACGGCGACACGGGGATCCTCGTCGAGGATCTGGCTGAGAACGGGGGCGAAGCGATCACGCATGGTGTCCACGGTGGATGTCCTTCCTGGAAAGGGGGCGCGAGAGGCAGGGAGCGGCGGGGGTGGGGGAGAGGGGAGGGGGCTCATTCAAACTTGGGCTCGACACGGGCGACGACGACGTGCGGCCGCCCCGGATGGGATGCGCTGAAGGCCTGGTACAAGGCCTCGTGGTCCCGCCCGTCGACGGTCACCGTCGACCACCCGGCGGCCTCGAACCGGGCGGCGATGCCGCCGGCCCTGCCGTACGTAGCGGACAGGTTGTCGACGACGACGGTGTGCAGCCGCTCCAGCCCGACGGCCCCGGCGAAGGCGATGGCCTCGTGGTTGCTGCCCTCGTCGAGCTCGGCGTCACCGACCAGGGTCCAGACGGCCGGCTCGCCCAGCCCCTGGGCCCGAAGCCCGAGCGCGGTCCCGACCGCGATCGGCAGCCCATGCCCCAGAGAGCCGCTCCCGATCTCCACGCCCGGCACGAGCACCCGATCGGGATGATGCCCGAGCCGCGACTCATACGCCCCGAACCCACTCAGCCACGCCTCGGGCACGAACCCCTTGGCGACGAGCACGGCGTAGTACGCCATGGGCCCATGTCCCTTGGACAACAGAAACCGATCACGCCCGACCTCCTCGACACTCTCCGGCCCGACCCGCAGAACGCGGTCGTACAGCACCCACAACACGTCGAGGGTGGAGGTGGCGGCGGGCCCGTGCTTCTCGTCCCCGGTCATCAGACTGATGAGCCGAGGCAGATCCGCGTACCGATGGCCGGGCCGTCCGTCGGCCCTGTCGGCCCTGTCGTTCTTGTCTGCCCTATCGGCCTTGTCGGTCTTGTCGGGCCCAGCAGTCCCGACGGGACCGACAGCTTCGTCGGATCCGGTGGCGCTGGTGGCGATGTCATCCGATGTGGTCGTCGTCATACACGCAGCCTGCGACCTCAACTTTGCTTGAGGTCAACCCCCGCTCCCGCGGCCTGCCGGACCCCGCCCACCCACCGGAAGGGATGCGCGACCACGGCTCCGAGTGCGGTATGGTTTCTCTGCGCGTGAGGCCGGGGGGAAACCCCAGGTCAACGAGCACCGGGACGTGGCGCAGCTTGGTAGCGCACTTGACTGGGGGTCAAGGGGTCGCAGGTTCAAATCCTGTCGTCCCGACAAGTTCGAACGATCGAACGTCGCAGGTGAAGGGCCGTTTTCGAACGGCCCTTTTTCTGTTGCTCCCATGCTCCCACTTGGAGCGGGGAGCGTGCTCCCGTGCTCCCGGTGTCCCCTTGTCTGTTTGCTCCCTCCGTGCTCCCACTCGGGCCGCTGCGCTCATATTCGATTCCTTGCGCGTGCGTTCACATCCGAGCCCGATTTGTGACCCCGGGGCGGGGTCGTTTTCCCGTCGATCGGGTCGAGTTCTGGTTATGGGCTGGCGCTCTTCGTGCTGGTGGGGGTTGCTCCCATGGGGGGGGCTGGGGTCGGGAGCGCGGTGGGAGCGGCGACCCCTTGGCCGGCGGCCGGGGTATGGGGGCATGCGAAATCTTGACCCCAGTTCCGATTCGCTTCGTCGGTTATGCCGGTTTTTTGCGGACGCCGTTGCGGGATTCATGGAGAGGTTGAACGCGGGTGGGAGCGGTTCGCGGACGGTGGGGGATGCCGGGAGCGACCCGATGCGGGTCGCAGATGTGGGCGGCCGCTCGTAGCGGCTGTGCGCAGCTGATGGAAGTTGGGCGCGGAGTTGTCGGCTGCGGGGCGGGCTGAATGGGCTGAAGTGGCGACTCACCCATACCTCCGCTGTACGTGAGCGCATAACCACGACGCCAGTTAGCCACCGCAGCCGGAACCCAGAACATGGGGCAGGTCAAGATGCCACCCGATCGTGCAGCAGACCCCCCTCAGCCTGCGCTACGCCCGCGCCACCGTCACCTCCATCGGCAAACTCCTCGCCCTGATCTGCGCGGCCGCCGTCATCGAAGGACACCTCACCACCAACCCCATCCACCTCCCACGCCGCCGCGGCCGCGAACGCGACCACCACACCGAAGACCAGATGTGGGCCACCGAACACGAAGTCATCGCCCTCGCCCGCCGCATCACCCACCTCGCCGGCCCCACCCAAGGTCTCCTCATCATCACCGCCGCCTACACCGGCCTGCGATGGGGCGAACTCGCCGCCCTCCAACGAACCGCCCACGACCACCAAGCCGCCACCCTCACCGTCCACCGCACGTCCGGCAACCTCCTGGAAGTCGACGGCCGCCACTCCTACGGACCCCCGAAAACCGGCGCCTCCGTCCGCACCGTCACCCTCCCGCCCTTCCTCAACACCCTCCTCATCCAAGACCAGACCCGCCACACCCACGCCACGCTCTTCACCAGCCGCAAGGGCAACAACCTGCGCCGCTCCACCTTCTCCCGCCGCCTCTGGGCCCCCGCCACCCGCGGCACCACCCTCCCCGACACCACCACCTGGCCCCCGCTCAAGCCCGGCCTGACGTTCCACAATCTCCGCCACACCCACAAGACCTGGCTCATCGAAGACAACATCCCCGACGTCGCCCAGGCCCGCCGCCTGGGCCACCCCCTCAAAGGAATCGACGACGTCCACGCCCACGTCGCCAACACCGTCGACGCCCGCCTCCTCAACGGACTCGAAGCACGCTGGAACCGGTCCCTCACCCACCACGCCCTGCCAGAAACCGCCGCTGAGAGTGGCCACCGGTGACGACGGCTCCCACTCTTCGCTCCAGCTGGGGGAGTGCCCTTCCCGGGGGTCTTGAACACCTCCAGCTTCTTTCACGACGCGCTCGCACAGCACCTTGACCGTTTCGGTTCCGTCGGCCGTGTGTCGACTCCAGTAGTCGCGTCAGGTCGGACGGGGGGGGCAAGGCCATCGCGTTCTCCTCGGTTGAACTGCCCGTTCATCAGGGAGACTTGCGCGATGGTCTGCCCCTTGCTCAGGGAGCACTCGCCCACAGCGGGTGCACGGCCCGAGCAGATTTCCGCGCGTTCCACACCGCAGACTGGCTACGCCGCTCGGCGGGGCAGCATCCTGCGGCGGGCAGACGTGTGCCCGTGCCCGGCCCGGAAGCGTGTCGGCGAGGCTTCCCGGAGGCCCTGACGTCAGGGCGCGGTGACGGCCTGTCCAGTCACCTCTGCAGTGAAGGCCGTCCGCCCGAGCTGGACGGCGTTGATGGCCACCCGCATCTGGTCGGGGGCTGTAGCGGTGAGGGTGGATGCCTCTACGCGGCATTCGCTGTCGAACTCGACGAAGCGGTCGAACCTGATGTCCATGGCCGTCGGGTATGCCGTGCACAGAGGGTGGGCGGCCTGGGCCGCTTGACGGGTGGCCTCGAGAAGGAGTGCGCCGGGGGCGTGGTCGACCGGGTGGTCAAAGAGGATGGGGTGGCTCAGGTCTGCGCGCAGAGGCCAGCTGAGCGCGTCGGCCGAGGCTCCGAGGACGACGTCCTGGGGAAGTTGGCGCCCCGTGGCCCAGGGAAAAAGTGGTGGGGGCGGGGTGAGGGCCTGGGCGAGGGCGTACTCGAGGTCGCCGTAGGCCCCGCGCAGTCTGCGGTAGACGGCGGGGGAGTGGCAGTGGAATCGCGTGGTGGCCGAGCCCAGTGGGAGCCCGTCTCGAAGGATCTCGAAGTCCATTGTCATGGAAGCTGGCGTTGACCCGCGCACCTTGAGCTCGGAGCAGGTGACGCGGAGTTCGATCTCGGTGGGGGCCGTGCCGATGCTCATGAAGGCAGGGATCACGGTGTAGCTGAAGCGCTCCCAGGTCAGTTTGTGGCCGAAGGGCAGGTCATAGGCGGCGTGTGAGAGCAGTGGCAGTGCCTGTCTGACGGTCTCGCACAGCAGCAGAGGATCGTGAAGTTCGGAGGGGGCCGTGTAGAAGCTGTGGCGGCGGGGCCATTGGGCGCCGACGGTGAACGTGTCCTGGCCGACCCGGTCCCAGCCGGTGAGGAAGACTTCGGAGAAGGCTCTTCGGTGGACATACTCCCTGGCTATGGGCGTGGTGAGTTGCTGCGGCAGAGCGGTCAGCGTGCGGCGGTCAGCGACATCCATGAGTTCTCTCCCCTGGAACGATGAATGATGTACGACCTGAGGCGGCGCCCGGTCGTGCCAATAAAATAAATGCTATTCTTTTTCTTTGTCGAGGGAGGGTCCGAAGGCTGGACACTGCGGCGCGGTCGAGGTGCAGCACTGGCCGCTGCTCGACAGCTGCGCCACAACGCGGGTTACCGTAAGGGGAGTTGGGAATGGTCAGGCCCAAGCAGGATCGAGCCGTGCGCACCAAGGAGACGGTGCTGCGCGCCGCTGCTGAAGTCTTCGACGAGCAGGGCTTCGGTGCGAGCATCGTCAAGATCGCCGAACGGGCCGGTACCACCACCGGCGCCATCTACTTCCACTTCCAATCCAAGGAAGGCCTGCTGCAAGCTGTGATCAACGCGCAGCCGGAGACAATCCGGCCGCGGCTCGAGTCGTCTGGCGTGCAGCAGTTGGTGGACATTACTCTCGTCTGGTGCTGGCAGATCCAGGTCGACCCGCTGCTGCGGGCCGGGGTCCGTCTTGCCGTGGAGCAGGGCGCCTTCGGTCTGCAGGACGACACGTCCTTCCGGGACTGGCAGCGCATCATGGAGGAATGCCTTCTCCAGGCCCGTGATGCGGGGGAGTTGCTTGAGCATGCGGTTCCCGAGGAGATCGCAGAGATCGTCGTCAGCACCTGCACCGGCGGACAGATCCATTCGCATCTCGCGAGCGGGCGTGCGGACCTCCCCCAGCGGGTGGTCCGCATGTGGCGCTACCTGCTGCCCAGCATCGCCAAGCCGGATGTCGTGCAGCGCGTTGACCTGAACCCGCAGCGGGGGCAGGTGTCGTGACCGGCGTGTCCCCAAGCCGACTTCCCCTCTGCATTGCGGTGACCGGCGCGACCGGGACGGTGGGAAGGGAAACCGTTGCCCGCCTGGCCCCGATCTGCCACGTGCGGTCCCTGACCAGGGACCCGATACGCGCTGCGCAGCGTGGCACCGCAGGGAAACTCGTCGCCGCCGACTGTGCTGTCCCGCAAACCCTTGTCGAGGCCCTGCGTGGTGCAGATGCTCTCTTCGCGATCACCAGCGACCCGCTGCAGCCCGACCATGACAGGAACCTCCTCGCCGCGGCGCGGGAAGCGGGAGTCCCCCGGGTGGTCAAGCTGTCGGCTATGGCCGTCACCGACCCCCGGGCTCAGGACCTCATCACCCGCAGGCAACGTGAGAGCGAAGAGCTGGTCCGGTCCGCCGGCCTCGACTGGACACTGTTGCGGCCCCGGGCCTACATGACCAACACCTTGAGCTGGGCCGCGACGATCAAGTCACACGGCGTCGTCCGTGCGCTGTACGGCACCTCGCCCAACGCGTGCATCGATCCACGCGACATCGCCCGCGCTGCTGCGCACGTGCTCACTACGCCAGGGCACCACCAGCAGGCCTACTCGTTCAGCGGGCCGCATGCCATGTCCGCCCTCGACCAGACTCGTTGCCTGTCCCAAGTCCTGGACCGCCGCATCGACTTCGAGGAACTTACAGAGGAACAGGCATTCTCCGCATGGTGCAAGCGCTACAACGCACCGATGGCGAACGCCCTTCTGGACAGCGCGCGGCGGCAAGCGGCCGGAGCCAAGGAGCGGGTCACCGCCAGTGTCGAGCAGCTCACCGGACAGGCGCCGGCAAGTTATGCCCAGTGGGCGCGGGACCACTCCGCCGCGTTTGCCTGATTTCTCCAGACCCTACTTCCGCACCGCATGTGCCACCACTGCACCACGAGCAGGAGAGAACGTTGCTGAACGGCAAGGTAGTCATGATCACAGGAGCGTCCAGCGGTATCGGCGCGGCCGCTGCTCGCCTGTACGCAGAGGAGGGAGCTGCCGTGCTGCTCATGGCCCGCCGTGAAGGCAGGCTCCGCGCCCTGCAGCAGGAGATTCAGGAAGCAGGAGGCCGCGCGGAGATATGTCCAGGAGACGTGACCGTGGCTCGAGACGTGCAGCAGGCTGTCGAGCGGGCCCTCAAGAAGTTCGGTCATCTGGACACAGCCTTTAACAACGCCGGATGGGCTGTAGCCGGCAAGCCGCTCCACGAACTCGAGGACGAGCACTTTGACACGATCATGGACGTGAACGTGCGAGGAGTGTGGAACTGTCTGCGTCAGCAGGTGCCTGCCATGCTGGCTAGCAGTTGCGGCGGCTCCGTGGTGAACACCTCGAGTACGGCAGGGGTGTTGGCGACCGGAGCAGCGGCCCCTTATGTGGCGGCCAAGCACGCGGTGCTCGGCCTGACCAAGGCGGCTGCCCTCGAGTACGGGGAGCAGGGGATCCGAGTCAATGCTCTGCTGGTGGGGAATACGCGCACGGAACTCATGGATGAGGTCCTGGAGAGAACGCCGGCGTTGGAAGACAGCTTCACGGCACGGCCAATCCAGAAGCGCATGGCACATCCGCGTGAAGTGGCACAGGCCGCTGTCTGGCTTTCCAGCGACCGATCTTCGTTCGTCACCGGTTCAGCCATGGCCGTCGACGGCGGATGGACCGCCATCTGAGACCTGAATCTGCCTCGGCGGTGTCTCGCAGGTGAGGGCCAACGACTCGTGCATGCTGGACTCCGACAGGCCTTGGCCGCAGGGGTGACCTGCGGCCGCTACTCACCGGCTGATGGCCCCCGGTCCAGGTGTAGTTCGATCCGCCCTGCAACCCCGGGCATAGCGATACTCGGCAGCAGATAGCGCCACAGCCGAACTACTCGGACAGTCAAGTCCTCGTGCTGGCTGCTTAGCTTCGAGTGCAGCTGGCTGCCCGTGCACGCGCCGACCACCAGCTCGGCAATCTCTGCAGGGTCGACGTGCTCCTGGAGCTCGCCGCAGGCCCGCGCCTCGCGCAGACACTCCTCCATGATCGTCTGCCACTCGTGGAACGACGTATCGTCCTGGAGCCCGAAAGCGCCCTGTTCCACGGCCATACGCACACCAGCCCGCAGCATCGGGTCGGTGCGCAGCTGTTGGCACCACACCAGAGTGATGTCAACGAGCCGTTGCAGACCGGCGGCGTTGAGCTGCGACACGATCGTCTGCGGCTGGGCATTCATGATCGCGCTCATCAGGCCTTCTTTGGCCCGGAAATGGAAGTAGATCGAGCCGGTTGTGGTGCCCGCACGCTCGGCGATCTTCGCGATGCCTGCATTGCCGAAGCCTTGCTCATTCACGACCTCCGCAGCGGCACGCAGGATGGCCTGCTTGGTGCGGACCGCCCGATCCTGTTTGGGACTGGGCATACCTGACCTTCGCTTCCCGCGCCGTGGCGCTCGTTCCGGGAGAACTCTTCCGTCCCATGGACGCCCCACCTTGCTTGTGCGGATTGGTGGCCCCGGGGCGTATCGCGGTTCGTGCCTGATGGGACAAAGAAAAAGAGTACAACTTATTTTCTGGAGTCCCTGGCACAGTGGCAGTGCCGTGGCGAGTTCTCGCCACATTCGTCTGGTTCCCGCCGGGCAGGAGTGACGCCCGCCCTGGCCCGACGTTTGCGGCGGGAGCGGGGCCGGACTCTGTGCACTCAGGCGATGCTCGGCCCGGCAGGGTTCAAAGACTCCTGTCGGTCGTCACATGCCGTTAGCGTAGGCAGGACCAACTGCCAGGCCAGGGTGAGGCGTTGGCGAGCTGTTGATGCCGTAGGTGTTCGGCCTCGACGTGCTTCGGGCGGCGCCATCAGGGCGGGACCCGGGACGAGGTAGGTCATCAGTCCTGTGACATGTTCGGCGCGAAAACAGGGGCGTAGCCACCCTGTGTGATCCGCCTGCTCTGCGAGGCGCCGGACGTGGGGAAGCCACTGCGCGTACCAGTCGTAGGGTCCGTTCCTGGCCGGGGCTTCCCAACTGGCTTGCTGTCCGAGCCGGTAGGCGGCCAGGGGTGGACCGTCACGGGCGAGCAGTGACACCAGCCGATGGCTGAGGTCGATGAGCTCCTGGAGGGGGCCGGCCTTCTTGCCTTCCAGGTCCCTGGAAGCCTCGACCGCAGATGCCGTCACACGGCACCCCTCGCGCAATACGTCCTGTACCAGCTCCGCCTTGCTTGAGAAGTGGAACGTCAGGGCGCCGAGGCTGACGTCGGCGCGGGCCGCGATGCGGGCCAGCGACGCACCTGCGTATCCATGTCGGGCGAACTCGGCGGCGGCCGCCCGCAGGACGGTCTCCCGGGTGCGGGCGGCCCGCGGCTGTTGCCGCATCGAACGCTCCTTCACTCCGCCTAGCGTGCGGACGAGGAGGCCAGTTCGCCACCCTTGCCCCAGTGGGAAGGTTCGACCTCACGCAAGATCACGGTGACCGCTTCGGGCGGGCAGTGGGCGCCTTCGGCCACCGCCTGAGTAACGCGTTCAACGGTGCGGGCGCGGTCGTTCTCCGAGCGGCCGGTCCACCAGTCGACGGTGACAACGGGCATGAGTCCTCCTTGGGTTGATGCTGCAGGACAGTCTCCCACAACATAAAAGGTGTTATGTTTTTTGTTATGGTGGAGTGCATGCCCGCTTGGCTCTAATGGTTCGCGGGCGTGGACAGACGTGTGCCCGTCCCGGCCGTGTGCCGCAGAGGCACCTGAGGCAGGGAGGGGAGCGTGGGTTACCGAATGAAGACGGTGGAGGGACGAGACGCCCGGCTCGACGCTGTAGAGGCCGCGCTCGTTCAAATCCGGCACTTGGTCGGGGATCAGTTGGATGGTCGCGGTCGGCCTTTGCGGCAGGCCGTGGTGCATGGTGAAGGTGCCCGCACGCAGGACTGCCGCATGGGGTCCCTTCCGCCTGCAAGGCCACGGAGTCTGGCGCCCAGTGCCGGGAGAGGTGCCCCCAGTGGTGGTTGGGTCGTGCGGCATGCTCGCCGTGAAGTCCGGCTGACATTCGCCCCCGGGTCCGGCTTGGGTCGACTCGGTGAGGCCGAGGGGTGGTATCGGGACCTCGCCAGAGCCGGTGTTTTGGTGCGATCGCTGTACCCGCAGGATGCGGCGTCCCCCTTGGAGCTGGACGCCCACATGAAGCGCGCGCGGACGGCAGGAGCACAGTGCCGCGTCGTGCCGGTGGGAATGGCGTTCGCGGCGGTGGTCGACCGGGAAGCCGTCTACCTGGCCTCCGGCGGCGGCCGGGGACAGGTGTTTCGAACCCCAGCTGCCGCGGAAGTGCTGATCGAGGTATTCGATCACCTGTGGAGTTCGGCCAAGCGTGTCGGGGTCGAAGGTGCCGCGGGCGGACTCCGGCACGGTCTTTCCGCCCAGCAGGTCTGTGCGCTGCAGCTGATGAGTTCCGGGATGAAGGACGACAAGGTCGCCCGCATGATGAGAATCTCCCCGCGCACGCTGAGCCGGCTGGTAGCAGGGGCGATGGAGCTCCTGGGGGCGGCCAGCCGCTTCGAGGCCGGCGTCAAGGCTCAAGGGATGGGCCTTCTGGACTGAGGGCGGCGTCCGATCTCTGGCGCACCGAGCCAGCCCACGGCATCCCGCAGGTCCCTGCGCAGAAGCCACACGAGGCTTGCCAGTTCGGTGCGGCTCTTGTGGCCGTAGAACGCGTGATCGGCTGCCTCAAGCGTGCGCAGTATCCGGGAAAGGTTGAGCGTTTCACCTGCCGATGCGGCTTCGGTACTTCCTTCTGTTCCCTTTTCCTTCATGGTCTTTTCCTCCCTGCCTCGCCTGGGAAGTGGATCTCGAGTTGGTCCGTGGTGAATTTCCTTGTCGTGGAATGAAACCACGCGCCGAAGGGGATCTGGGGGTTTATGGCGGGTACTCGTCGGGGCCTTGACCGTTTCCCTCTCGTTTGCACATAAGTGCAGGTGGGGTGGCGTGGTTGTGCTTCGCTGCGGCGAAAACTCGCCAGGCGAATTGCCGCCACCGCTTCGGAGTGGCGAAGACTCGTCAGGCGAATTGTCGCCACCGAAAGAACTGGATTTCTCGCCTGGTGCGCTGCAGGATCAATTCCGTTCCGCTCGCATGAATCAATCCGTTGGAGGCGAGAAGTGCATTACCTGGTTGATGTCGGTGAAGAAGTGGCCGACGCACTAGCCGACGGCAGGCCCGTAGTCGCCCTGGAATCCACCGCCATTGCCCATGGCATGGCCTACCCGGGCAACGTGGAGACTGCCACCGCCATCGAGAAGGCCGTCCGCGACAGCGGCGCCGTACCGGCCACGATCGGGCTCGCCCGCGGGCGGTTCGTCGTCGGCATGGACGAGCGGCTCATCGAAGAGTTCGCGTCCAGCGACTCCGTACCCAAGGTCAGCAGCCGGGACATCGGCCCAGTACTGGCCGGGGGCGGTCTCGGCGCCACGACCGTCGCATCCACCCTGGTCGCCGCTGACCTGGCAGGCATCCGTGTGTTCTCAACCGCCGGCATCGGAGGTGTGCACCGCGGCGCGGGCGACACCTTCGACATCTCGGCCGACCTCGTGCAGTTCACCCGCAGCAAGGTCGCGGTGGTCTGCGCCGGCGCAAAGAGCGTGCTCGACCTGGGCCTGACCTTGGAGTACCTCGAGACCCTCGGCGTACCTGTAATGGGCTACCAGTGCGACGACTTCCCGGCGTTCTACTGCCGTTCCTCGGGATTCGCCAACCCGCAGCGCGTCGACGACCTGGGCACCATCGCCGCGGCGATCCACGGGCATTGGGCCGCCGGCCTCCCGGGCGGTGCTCTCGTCACGCACCCCATCGCCGAGGCCGATGCGCTCGATGGCGAGCAGATGGAGCAGGTCATCAGTACGGCACTTACGCAGGCCGACGCGGACGGAGTGCGGGGCCCGGCCATCACTCCGTACCTCATGAAGGCCGTCTCCCGGGCGACCGCAGGTAAGAGTTCGGCCGCCAACCGCGCAGTGCTCATCAGTACGGCGTCGCTCGCCGGTGAACTGGCCGTCGCCCACGCCCGCTTGGTCGAACGGGAGGCAGGGAAGTGACGCGGGCCGTCATCTTCGACTTGGACGGCACCTTGGCCGACACCCCGACGGCCATCGCCGGCCTCCTGACTCGGGTCGTTGGCGAGCAGGGGGTAGCTGTCACGCCTGAACAGGTGGCACCGACGATCGGCAAGCCGCTCGGGCCCTCGATCGCCAGCCTGATCGGCTGTCTGGTAGAGGACAGGGCCACGGCCGACGCTGTCGCCCGCTACCGGGATCTGTTCGACACCGAGGTGCTCTCCCGCGGTTCGGAGCTGCTGTACCCGGGGGTCGCGGAAGGCCTGCAGAGCCTCCAGGAACAGGGCTTTGGACTTGCCGTCGCGACATCCAAGATCTCCGCCAGCGCGGAGAAGCTGTTCGCGGCCACCGGAATCCGCTCCTTCTTTGGCCCGGTCATCGGCAACGACATGGTCGAACAGGGCAAGCCCGCTCCAGATATGGGGCTGCTGGCCGCTCGCGAGCTCGGCATGCTGCCCGAGCGCTGCACGTACGTCGGCGACACCGTCACCGACATGCAGATGGCGGCGGCAGCCGGCATGACGCCGCTCGCCGTCACCTACGGAGTCGGCTCCAGGCATGAACTCCTCGCCCACAGCACGCGGTGCTGCGACAGCTTCGCCGGGGTGCTCGCCGCCCTGAAGGCCTGACGGCCATCACCGCGAAGGCCTCAAGTCCCAGCGGCCAACCTCCATGGCCGCCCCACCCGTCCGTCCCCGCAAGGACATGGAAATGACCACAGAAACACACGACCTGGCATCCAGCGATCAGCCCGAACCGACCGGCTCATCGCATACCCCCACACCGCCGTCAGAGGACTCCGCGTCGGCGAAGATGACCCCTAAGCAGATCTGGGCGCTCGCCGTCCTGAGCTGCGGCCTGTTCCTGGCCACTCTCGACTTCTCCATCGTCTACGTGGCGCTGCCGAGCATCGGCACCGACCTCGGCCTCGCCGAGAGTTCCTTGCAGTGGGTCGTCAGCGGCTATGCGATCTTCTTTGCCGGGTTCCTCCTCAGCGGTGGCCGGATCGGTGACCGCTTCGGCGCCGGCAGGGTGTTCCTCGGCGCAACCGCGCTGTTCGGCATCAGCTCCCTCGCGGCCGCGCTCACGGACGACTTCACCACGCTCATCATTGCTCGGGCGCTGCAGGGCATCGGTGCGGGCCTGCTCGACCCGTCCACGCTCGGACTGATCCAGCAGATCTTCCCGGTCGGACCCAAGCGCAACCGCGCCATGACGGTGTGGGGCGCGGTCGGCGCCGTCGGCCTGGTGGGCGGCGTGCTCCTCGGCGGACTGCTCACCGCGATCTCCTGGCAGTGGGTGTTCCTCGTGAACGTCCCGTTCGTAGTCCTGGTGATCGTGCTCGGCGCCTTCCTGCTCCCCAAGCGGCCGCGGACCGAAGACTCGGCCACCCCTCTCAACGTGCTCAGTGCCGTCTTCGGTACCGGCGCGATCCTCCTGCTCGTACTCGGCCTCACTCGGGTCGGTGACGTCGGCATCGGCGCACCCTCCACCTTGATCGGGCTCGGAGGCTTCGTGGTCCTCGGTGCCGCCTGGGTGCTGCGCGAACGCACCAGCCGACACCCGCTGATCGCACGGCAATTGTGGAAGACCCGCTCCCTGATGACCGCCTGCCTCGTGGACGCGTGCTACGTCCTCAGCATCGGCGTGGAGTTCTTCCTCGTGACGATGTTCCTGCAGAACGAGCACGGCTTCAGCCCGCTCAACGCGGGTCTCGCCTTCCTGCCGCTCACCGTCACCGTCATCGTCGGCAACATCATCACGGACAAGTCCATCGCCCGCTGGGGCCCCCGCCCGATGGTGGCCACCGGCCTCGTCATCGCGGGCATCGGCCTGGCTCTGCTCGCCCTCGGAGTGCACCAGGGCAGCTTTGCCCTCGGCCTGCTGCCCGGCCTGCTGCTCTCCGGCGTGGGCAACGGCATCGCCTTCCCCGCTCTGTTCATCTCCGCCACATCGGAGATCCCCGCTGAGAACCAGGGAGTGGGCGCAGCCCTGCTGACCACCACTCAGTACGTGTTCTCCGCCGCCGGCCTCGCGGTCCTCGTCCTGATCCTGGGCGCTTCCCCGGACACCGGCAGCTACCAGACGACCTTCACCTTCTCGGCCGTCATGGCTCTGCTCGGCGCAGTCGTAGCTGCCGTCGGCATGCGCAAGCGCACCGCCGACCAGGCGGCCTGAGGCTCAGCGCACCCCCCTCCCGGCGCCCGCCGCACCATCGCGCGGGCGCCGGGCCCCACCCCGACCTCCGAAAGGACCTACGACATGGAGATCCTGGCGAGTCGCATCGTCATCCGCCCCACTGCCCCGGAAGCGAGCCGGCGGTTCTACCGTGACCAGCTCGGCCTCGCCGTCTACCAGGAGTTCGGAAGCGGCCCCGAGCGCGGCATGGTCTTCCACCTCGGCGGCGGTTTCCTGGAACTGGTCGGCAGAGCCGACCAGCCCCCCTCAGCGCAACCCGCGATGTGGCTGCAGGTCCGCAGCCTGGCCCGGACTCGCGCGCGCCTCATCGCCAAGGGCCTGACCCCCACCCGCGAGGCCCGTGCCGAAGCCTGGGGCCTGTGGGAGATGCACCTCGCAGACCCTGACGGCATCCAGATCTACGTCGTCGAAGTACCGCAGAACCACCCGTTCCGACACGGAGTCCCGGCCCCCGACACCGCGGCTCCGACACCCCTCGACACCCAGATCAGGCAGGTCATGGCCGAGCAGGGACAGGGCAAGGAGCCGGTGTGACGCTGTTCGTCCAGACCGATGCCGCGTCAGACCCCCACGCTGACCGCTCCTACATGGGCACCCCCGATACGGCTGAAGCCGTGACCATCGGCACCAACACCTGCCGCATGCTCATCCCGACTACGGCCACCGGCAACACGCTCGGACTGTTCTCACTGTCCATGCCGCCACGCGGGCCCTACGCTTCGCCGCACTTTCACAGGGAGATGACCGAACTCTTCATCGTTCGCTCCGGCCAGATCCAGCTGATGCGCGGCACGGAACCGGTCAACGCAGGGCCCGGCTCCGCGCTCTACGTGCCGCCCGGTACCCCACACGGCTTCGCCAACGTCTCCGACGACCCCGCCGAGCTGCTCATCGCCTTCACACCAGGCGGCCGCCGTGAGGGCTTCTTCCATGGCCTCGCCGACCTCCTGGGCGGCGACGAGCCACCCGTCCAGGAGCAGCTGACGGCACTGGCAGAGCACTACGACCAGTACCGCTACGAGCCGTAGTGAGCGGTTCGCAGACAGACCGGACTGGCCCCCTCCTCCTGGCACTCAAGCCGAAAGGTAAGGCTTCTTGTGAACAGATCCGCCGTGGGCGCGGCACGGAGCGCTCTGCCGTCGCTGACCGGCATGCGCTTCCTCGCAGCTGCCCTGGTGTTCGTCTCGCACGTTGCGGGCAACCGAATCTTTGCCGACGACGCCACCAACAACTGGTTCTTCGACGTGTTCAACCCCGCCGGCTGGCTCGGGGTCGGATTCTTCTTCATCCTCAGCGGGTTCGTGCTCACCTGGTCGGCCCGCGAGAACGACACGGTGCGCGGATTCTGGCGCCGCCGACTCGCGAAGATTTTCCCGAACCACTTGGTGACCTGGATCGCCGGGCTGCTCCTCATGGTGGCCACAGGTGAGGCCCTGAACGCCTGGTACGCGGTCCCGAGCGCATTTCTCGTGCACACCTGGATACCCCGGATGGACGCCCTCACCGGTACCAACGGCCCCAGCTGGTCGCTCTGTTGCGAGCTGGTCTTCTATCTCTCCTTCCCTTACGTGTACCGGCTCGTGAAGCGGATCCGCCCTGCGCGGCTGTGGGCCTGGATCATCGCCACCGTGGTGGCGATCGCGGCCTGGGCCGGGTTCGTCTATGTGGCTCTCCCGAAGGAGCCCGAGATCATCTGGGCGCCGATGCCGTTCTGGCACTTCTTCGCGATCTACAACCCGCCGCCCGTACGCATGCTGGACTTCCTGCTCGGCATACTGCTCGCCCGCGCCGTCATCACCGGCCGCTGGATCCGCATCGGATGGCCCGCCGCCACGGTCGCGATGGTGGCCGGCTACGCCGCGATGGTGGTTGTGCCGCCGGAGTTCGGCATGATGGCCGTCACCGCCGCGCCGCTCGGCATGCTCATCGCCACCGCGGCCGTCTCCGACATCGATGGGACCCGCTCTCCGTTCCGCGGCCGAACCATGATCTGGCTCGGCGAAGTTTCCTTCGCCTTCTACATGGTTCACTACCTCGTTCTGCACTTCTCACTGAAGCTGATCGGCGACCGAGTGGGCTGGACAGTGCCCCAGGGACTCGCCGTGGCCGCAATCCTCATGGCCCTCACCCTGTGGGTCGCCCACCTGATCTACCGGCATGTTGAGATCCCCGCCATGCGCCACTTCGGACGTGCCCGGAACAGCCGCGGCACGCCCACCACGGCCCGGCTGACACCAGCACCGGAACCGGGACGGCCCACCATCCCCGTCCAGCGCACCGCGACCGCCTACATGGCGCCGTGCGACCCGGCGGCCAAGAACGCGCCGACACGAGGCGCACCTCTGATCACTCCCTGCGAACCGGCTTTGCAGTGCACGCACACACCCGCCTGCGAACCCGGCGAGCCGGCTCGCACCTGAGTACACCCAGCCCTCCACCCCACGTGAGGAACACCGTGTCCGCACCGCCCACCGACACCACCCGAGGCGTCGTCCTGAGCGCCCGTGATCTTGACTTTCAGCCTGTCGGCGACGCGCTCGTGGCCCGCGCCGTCGGACCCCACCTCGGAGCGCACAAGGTGCGCTTGGACGCCGTCAAGCTCCCGCCGCAGGGAAGCTGGGTCCCCGAGGAAGCCGCCGCCACCGAGAACGTCGTCGTGGTCTTCGCGGGCTCGGGATCCGCCCACTCCGGTAACGCCTTCGCAACTGTGCACCGTGCCGACACCGTGTATGCGCCGACCGGCGACCGCTACGAACTGCACGCCGGAGACGACGGCATGATCGCCTACGTCTGGACGTCCGTTCTGCTGCCGGAGCGTGCCCCCAGCACCGAACCGCGGCGCTTCTCGCGCCTGTGGAACGAGGAAACACAGCTCACCGGCTTCACCGGCATCGGCCAGGCCGAGCCCGATGCCCGGACCGCCACCATGAACTTCCTGTTCTGGCCTGGCACCGGGTCGCCCCAACTGTGTCTGCACTGCGGCTTCATGGAGCCCGGCGAGTACTTCAACGTGCACGTGCACCCTGAGAGCGAAGAAGCCTTCATCGCCTTCGAAGGAGAGGGCCAGCTCCACCTCGATGGCACGTGGTACGACGCCGCGCCCGGTGACGTCCTCTACGCACCCCCTGGGGTGCCGCATGGCACCCGGCACCCCCAGACAGACCCGACCGCTCCACGCTTCGCGACCTGCGGCGGCCCCACCCCGTTCGACCCGGTGCTCTACGAGCGCGCCGGCGTCCCGACCAAGGTTCGGTGAACAACACTCATGTGCAGGATCTTCGGCCACTTCGACACTCAAGCCACCCCTCACGAGCTGCGCTCCGTCGCCGCCGCACAGCGGCATGGAGGCCCCGACGCCCAGACGCACGCCGCCGGCCGCGGCTGGGGCCTGGGCAACAACCGCCTCGCCATCATGGATCTGGACGGCGGCGACCAGCCCTACACGCTGGGCCCGAACATCACCGTCGTCTTCAACGGCGAGATATACAACCATCAGGAGCTGCGCGAAAAACTCGCTGCCAAGGGTCACACCTTCGCAGACACCTGCGACGGCTCCGTCATCCCGGCCCTGTATGCCGAGTATGGACCGGACTTCGTCGACCACCTCGACGGCATGTACGCAGTCGCCGTCGTTGACCTGCGCAGTGAGCCCACCCTGTGGCTCGCCACCGACGAGGTCGGCATGAAGCCTCTCTACTACCACTGGGACCCGTCCCGACGGCAGCTCTACTTCGCCTCCGAACTGCCCGCTCTCCTCGCTTTCCGCGGCGTCCCGGTCTCCATGTGGGAAGCGGGCCTCGACAGCTACCTGTCGACCAAGACGCCCTTCGGCGAGCAGACCATGTTCGACGGCATCAAGGTGCTTCCCCCGGCGGCCACCGCGAAGGTGACCCGAGGAGGCTTTGCCCTCACCCGGCGCAGCCAGCAGGCCTTTGCGGCCCCGCACACCACCGAGGAAGAGGCGGCGGCACACCTGCGGGAGCTGCTGCGCACCGAGGTGGAGCGGCTGACCGAAGCGGACGTTCCGGTCTCCGCGATCACCAGCGGCGGCCTCGATTCCAGCTTCATCACCGCTCTGGCCGGTTGCAAGGCCAAGGATCTGCACTCCTTCAACATTGCCTACACCGGCAACTGGCCCGCCGACGAACGGCACTTCGCCCGCGAGGTCGCCGACCGGGCCGGCAGCACCCACCACCAGGTCGAGATCGACCCGGCGACCTTCCCGGACCTCCTCGAAGACGTGGTCTGGCACATGGGGCAGCCCAACGCCGACCCCATCACCCTGTCCACATACGCCCTGTTCGGCGCAGTCCGCGATGCGGGATTCAAGGTCGCCGTCACCGGAGACGCGGCCGACGAACTCTTCGGCGGGTACGACCGCCTCAGCAAGGCTGTCAACGCCCCCGTCGGCAGCGACTGGGTGAGCGACTACGTAGAGGCTCTCGCCGCGGTGCCGCGCGGCCTGCGCGAAAGCTTGTACACCGCCGAGTACCGGGACTTCGTCCATCGCAACGGCCCGGCCGCCGACGCCATCGCTGACGAACTGAGAGCCTCCGAGGGCGACACCATGGCGGCCCTGACCGAGTTCGAGATCGGTCGCCGCCTCCCGGCCTACCATCTGCGCCGCGTCGACCACCTGAGCATGTCCTCCTCGGTCGAGGTGCGCCTGCCGTTCTGCCAGCCCAGCGTCGTGCGGTACGCCCGCTCCCTGCCGACCCACCTGAAGATCGACGGCGAGCGACGAAAGAAGGTGCTGTACGCGGCTGCCGCCGACGACCTGCCGCATTCCGTACTGCACCGCCCGAAGCAGCCCTTCACTCTGCCCATCACCGCGATGCTGCGCCCCGGCCAGCCCCTGATGGACCTGGCGACCGACGTGCTGTGCGCAAACACCCTGGGCCAGCGCGGTCAATTGAACCCGACCGCGGTGCAGGGCCTGCTGCGGGCGCAGTCCGAACGGCCGGACGACAAGGCGGCATTGGCGATCTGGTCCCTGCTCATCCACGAACTGTGGCTCGACCAGTTCGGCACAGCCACAGGACACACCACTGCGCAGAACTCGAGGCTTACGGAGACCACGGCATGATCGGCTACATCGCGCGCGCCATCGGCGCGCCCACCCCGACCCTCGTGCTCGACCAGCGCCGACTGCCCCGCGACGAGGAGCGCCTCCGCTACGTCCTGACCCAGGTACGCGAGTGGCTGGAGGCGAACAAGCGCGGCGACATCCTGAAGTTCGCGCTCGTCGAACCGTCCTCACACCCACTCTTCGACCTGGACTACCGCTTCGTACAGGGCCTGACCGCGGGCACGGACCGCTTCGACTTCCAGGGCAGCTGTGGCCACTCCATCCTCGCTTCGGTCGTCACCGCTGACGGACAGGCGTGGCTACCCCGCCTGGCGCCGGGAGGCCGGGTACGCGTACGGGTACTCAACAACGGCGATCAAGTTGTCTGCGAAGTCGACGAGGCCCGCCGTCGCAGTGGCAGCTTCACGGTGCACTTCCTGCAGGACGACGGCGCTCACCTCAACGATCTGCTGCTCACCGGCGCCCCGCTGGACCAGCTCCTCACCACCTCAGGCGTGTACGAGGCATCCCTGGTCTCCATGGGCAACCCGTACGTCTTCATCGACGCCGCCGAGCTGGGTATGAACACCCAGGAAAAGCTCTTCACCGCCGGCGACCAGCTGTACACGCAGCTCCTCGAGATCCGGGCGGCGGCCGCCGAACTGCTCAACCGCCCCGTGGACAGCGTCTTCCCGAAGATTGCGGCAGTCGGCCACTACAGCGAAGGCCGCCTCGCCGTACGGGCGATCTCCGTCCCCAAATGGCACCCCAGCCTTGCCCTGACCGGAACCACCTGCCTCGCGGCCGCCACCGCAATCCCGGGCACCATCACGCACCGCCTCGCCCGGCAGGCAGGCCTGCCCCACGGAGTCATCGAGATCGACACTCCAGGCGGTTCCACTGCGGCGGCGGCCTCGGTCGCCGGACGCGACGACGGCACCGACACGCTGCATTGGGTCAGCGTCAGCCGCAAGCTCGCCCACCTCGACGAGCCGGCCTGTATCGCCTCGCTCAAGGACTACGACTACAAGGAGGAGACGGCATGGCAGCCGCTCGCGGCATAACCGACGGCCCCGATACCTCGCGTATGGCCGGCGAAGTGCCCTCGCACGCCGCACTGGCCGAGCGGTATTCCGATCTCTACGAGACCCTGCGCCGCTACGCCCACGAAGCAGACGTCGCGGGCCACCTGCCCGACGAGGTGCTCACGGCGCTGCGCTCCTCTGGCATCCTTGGCGCGGCGATCCGCGCCGAGCACGGCGGCCAAGGAGGTGACGCCCGACTCACCAACCGCCTGATCGAGCAGGTCGCTGCGGCCGATCCGTCAGTGGCCATCATCCTCTTCCAGCACTACGCAGTCAGTGCCCGTATCGACGAGTGGGGCACACCTCAACAGCGCGATCGCTATCTGCCCCGGCTCGCAAGCGGTGAGTGGCTTGCAGCCTCCGCCTGGAGCGAGACCGGCGCGGGCGCAGACAAGCGCAACATCGCCACCAAGGCGGTACGCACCGATGAAGGATGGCTGCTCGACGGCGCCAAGGCATTCACCACCGGAGCCGGCCTCGCCAGTGTCTACCTGGTGCTTGCCCAGTCCGCCGAACCCACCAACGACGGCGGCAGCTACGGCAGTGACGGCCAGACGTTCTACCTCGTCGAGGCCGACACTCCAGGCTTGATCGCCGACACAGGCATGGACCTGGTTGGCATGCGCGCATCAGCGACCGGTTTCGTCGAGCTGCACAACTGCCGGGTACCCGACTCGGCGGTGCTCGGTCCCGAGGGCACAGCGGTGCGCATCATCGCTGGGGTTCGGGAGTCAGGGGCCACGCTCGGAGCGGTGGCCCTGGGGATTGCTGAGGCCGCGCGCGCCCTGGCGCTCGGACACGCGCGCCGCCGAGGGCTTCGTGGCCAACAGGCTGTGTCCTTCCGCCTCGTGGACCTGTCCGCCCGCGTAGCGGCAGCGCGAGCCCTGGTGGAGAGTGCCGGTCGCCGGGACTCCGCAGACCCGGGGACGGAAACGCTCTACAGCAAGCTCGTGGCCTCTCAGGTCGCCGAAGAGGCGGTGCAGGAAGCCGCCCGACTGCTCGGCAGCGCCGGGTTCCTGCAGGACCACCCGCTGAACCGGATGGCCCGGGACGTCCGGGCGGTTGGCCTCATGGGCCCGGTGAGCGACCTCTGCCGACAACTGGTGAGTGCTCCGTGGACACACTGACCGGACAGAGCCCCCCGCTCCACGCTTTCGTGGCCCGCCTGCGCCGTCGGGCTGTCACTCTCGTCACCCCCGGTGGCCCTGGCAGCCCTCAACCCATAGCCGGCCGCAATCCTCTGGAGAAGAACAGATGACTTCCCCGTACGACCTCGTCGTGACCAACGCCCGGGTGGTGACGCCACAGGGTGTGCGCCCCGGGACCGTGGCAGTCACGAACCAGCGCGTCGCCGCCATTATGGAGCCCGACAGGAATCCCAGGGCTCACCGAGTTCTCAACGCCAAGGGCCGGCACCTACTGCCAGGTCTGATCGACTCGCACGTCCACTTCCGCACCCCCGGCCTGACCCACAAGGAGGACTGGGAGCACGGCAGCCGGGCTGCGGCAGCAGGCGGGGTGACCACGGTCATCGATATGCCCAACACGGAGCCGCCGCTGATTCAGCCCGAGTTGGCCGCCGAGAAGGCCGAACTCATCAGCGGTACATCCCTCGTGGACTTCCGCTTCCACATGGGCGTGACCACGGACAGCGTGCCGGACCTGCGTCGCCTCGAACCCAGCCAGGCCACCTCGGTCAAGGTCTTCATGACCGGCCATCACACCGCCCCGAACGTCATCCGGGACCCGAACATCCTCGATGAGATCTTCGCCATCGCAGCCGAGACCGGTTTCCGCGTGGTCCTGCATGCCGAGGACGACGGGGTGTTCTCCCTCCTGGAGGAACAGCAGGCTCCTCCGTCCAGCTATGACGCCTACGAGTCCGCGCACCCCCGCAGCGGAGGCATCGTCGCGGTATCGCGCGTCATCGACCTGGTTCGCAAGCACGGGACTGCCGCACACGTCTTGCACGTCTCCTCCTGCGAGGAGGCGGATCTGCTGCGGGCTGCAAACCGGTCCGGGCTTCCCATCACCTATGAAGTGACGCCACACCACCTGTCCTTCACGGCACCAGACGCCCAGCGGCTCGGCGCCAGGATCAGGCTTCGCCCGGCCATCCGATGCGACAAGGACCAGGCACGGCTGTGGGACGCAGTTCTCGATGGAGGGGTCGCAACGATAGGCAGTGACCACGCCCCGCACACCCTCAACGAGAAGCTCCGCGACGTAGCCGCCGCGCCGCCCGGCCTCCCCGGAACCCAGGAGCTGCTTCCAGCCGTCCACACCGGCCTGCGTCGCCGTTACCCAGACCTCACCGCTGACGAAGCGTTGATGCGCATCGCCCGGCTCTGTGCCCAGACGCCGGCCGAACTGTTCGGGCTGGCTGGGCGCAAGGGCACCATCGAGGTCGGCCAGGACGCGGACTTTGTCCTGTTCGACGCCGACCGTACCTGGATCATGGACGCCGGCCAGGCCCAGGCCAAGGCGGGCTGGTCGGCCTACGAAGGCTGGACGTTCACCGGCACTGTGGACGCCACCGTACGTCGCGGCGAGTTGATCTACTCCACCACTGACGACGTCACTCCGTTCTTCGGCGCCCCCACAGGCATATGGCTGGACGCGCAGCGTTCCGTGACCGCACGTTCGGCGTCTGAGCGCGCCATTCGCCAGCCCGTCGCAACCAGCTGAGTCGGTAGTGGGAGGGAGGGGAACAACGCCCTCCCTCCCACTAGGACACCCCGCCTGCTCCCCTTTCCAACCGCCTGGCACGACCAGGCCAAGGAGGAACGTTGCCTTCCCTGACCGCCTCCGAGCTCTTCGCTGGCGCGCCATACACCAGTGCTGTAACTCCCCTGACGGCCGATGACTTCACAGCTGCTCTCTCCCGGGTGCCGAGCCCCGTCACGGTGGTGACTACCAGAGATGCGGACGGCAGATGCTGGGGTTTCACAGCCAGTTCATTCACGTCGTTGTCGCTCGACCCCCCGCTGGTCTTGGTGTGCCCCGCGAAGACATCAAGATCGCACCAGGCCTTCGTGACAGCCCGCCGTTTCATGATCAACGTACTCGCCACCGAACAGGAGGAGATTGCGAGGCACTTCGCACGCTCTCAGTTCGACAAGTTTGCTGATGTGCCCATAACCGACTGCGAGTTCGGACTCCCTGGCCTCCCATCCACGTCGGCCCGCCTGGCCTGCAGCCTGTACGACGTGCTCGACGGTGGGGACCACAGCATCCTCGTGGGCCGGGTTGAGTCTGTGCACGTCGGCGAGAAGGAGCCGCTCGTCTACTTTGGTCGCGACTTTGCCCGCCTCGCACGGGACCGAGAACCCACCCCCTGACGATGATGTCGAGCAGTACCCGCGGAACTCGCCAAACGGTCGAGTGAGCGTCAGCTTCCGTCGTCGCACGGACTCCCTTCGAGGCTGCCGAATATGGCGGTCCCGAGGGGGGCGCCTGGCGCACACATCAAGCGCGTCTGAAACGAGCGGCCAGCTTGGCCAGCATTGCTCGTGTCGGTTCCCACTCGTCATCGGTGCTGCTCGCGGGCTCAATCGGCCGCCTTCAGCCGCCACAGCGATGAGGCGGATATACCTCGGCATGTCGAACGCCCGGATGGTGAAATCGGTCAGACACAGGAGCCTTAAAAGCTCTCGGCCATGCGGCCATGCGGGTTCGAATCCCGCTCCGGGCACTGGGGAACATCGAATTGGAGAGCTAGTAAATCTTGGCCGGAGGGGGCAAGCTCCGGCTGAAGTCGGCTCCTCTCCCTGCAGCAGAGAAACGAACCCACCAACGGGCCTGCGCGGGACGGCTGAAAGCGCAGTGTCGGCCGCCGAACCGAGGCCACTGATGCCCTGGCCGCGGTGCCTGCTCGTCTTCGGGCGTAGCTGTCGCCCAACTGCTGCGCGTCTCCCAGCGCACTGTCTAAGTCGTTGTTGTCGTTCCGATCTTGAGGTGTGCGCGTCGAACGGGTGTCTCGATCGGGTGATCGTCGTGGGTCGTGGGCATGAAGGCAGGGCCCCTCGGTAGCTCAGTGGTTGTCGAAGCCAAGAGCTGTGCCGGGAGGCCCTGTTGTCATATGTGTACGCGTTCGCGCTGGTGGAGTTCAACTCGGTTGCCCCGTCGTGTGATTGTGTTGCTCACCGGTTCGGGAATGCGGCCGATCATGCTGAGCGTGTTCGGCGGTATCCGTCGGACATGACGGATGCGGAGTGGGCTCAGGTCCGGCCGCTGCTGCCGGTACCCGGCTGGTTGCGGGGCCGGGGCGGGCAACCGGAGGCGTACTGCCACCGGGCGCTGCTGGACGCGATCCGCTACCTGGTCGACAACGGCATCAAGTGGCGGGCGATGCCTGCCGACTTCCCGCCGTGGGACCGGGTGTATGCGTTCTTCCGCCGCTGGCGCGAGAACGGCCTGGTCAAGGAGTTCCACGACCGGCTGCGTGCCCGGCTGCGGCAGCGGGCGGGCCGGGACGACCAGCCCACGACCGGCGTGATCGACTCCCAGTCCGTCAAGGCCGACGCCGTCGTGGGTGCGGACAGCCGCGGCTTCGACGGCGGCAAACTCATCAACGGACGCAAGCGGCACGTCGTCGTCGACCCCCTCGGCCCGCTGCTCGCGGTGACGGTCACCGCCGCGGAGGTCGGCGACCGTCCTGCCGCCCGAGGAGTTCCCGCAGTACGTCACGTTCGCGGACGGCAGCGTGATACCCGACGAGTACGTCACGCACATCCGCGACGTCGGCCTGGAACTGGCCGTGGACGTGGACTGGCGCGAGGGCGACGTGCTCGTCATCGACAACGTCCTCACGGGCCACGGCCGGCGCCCCTTCGAGGGCACCCGCCGCATCCTGGTCGCCATGTGCGACTGAGCGGCCGCTCGATACGGCGGACCCCGGCACGGGAGACCCCGCGCACCGTCCCCGTACGCGAAACCCCGCCCGCCTCTCACCGGAGGCTGGCGGGGTTTCGCGCTCCCAGACTCTGTCCGGGCCCACGCCGTGGACTCAGGCCCGCAGGTACGCCAGCACCGCGAGCACCCGTCGGTGTCCCTCCGTTGCCACCGGGAGGTCCAGCTTGTTGAAGATGTTGCCGATGTGCTTGTTCACGGCCGC
>NZ_JBSFVM010000007.1:0-346544 GCF_053592315.1 Streptomyces sp. NPDC002754 | reverse complement strand
CCTGGTAGTCCACCTCGATGTCCGAGATGGCCGTCAGGCAGCGCGGGCACCAGTTTATAGCCCCTGCGGCGATTGAGCAGCGGGGTCCGGGGCGGAGCCCCGTGGCGTGACCCATGTGCAGCGGTGACATGCGAGGGCCCAGAGCGCGGGTGATACTGCATCAAAACCGACATGGCGCGCCCACCGATCGGAAAGCCTCCTCGTGGAACCACGGAACTCGCCCTACGGACAGCAGACCTACGGGCAGCCCTACGGCCAACCCGAACCCCCCTACCAACCCGAACCACAGCCCCGACTCGACGCCGGAAAGCTGTGGGCGGGCGGAGTGATGACCGCCGTGATCGCCGCCCTCACGGCGGTGGTCGCCCTCCTCCTCGTACGAGGCGTGCTCGACGTCCCGGTGTTCGCGCCGGAGGGCGACGGCTTGATGGGCAACGCGACCACCGGAGCGCTCGCGGGCGGCGCCGCGGTGGCGGCGCTCGTCGCGACCGCGCTCCTCAACCTGCTGATCGTGGCGACGCCGCGGCCCGAGCGCTTCTTCGCCTGGATCATCGGCCTCGCGACCGCGGTCATGGTGCTGCTTCCGTTCACGACGGGTCTGACGTGGCAGGCGAAGCTGGGCACTGCCGGGGTGTACCTCGTGATCGGCATCGCCATCGGTTCCCTGCTGTCCTCGGTGGCGCGGGGCGCGGTGCGGCGCTACTGACGCGGGCCCCGGAAAACTCCTGGCCCGGACCGGACGGCCGCGCTACCCTCGGCTTCATGAACGTCATGCGTCGAAGCCTCACCACCGCGACCGCGCGAGCGACCAGCTCGCCGGTTGCCGCCGCCTGACGTACCCACCTCATCCACCGGCGACCGGAAACGGCCGCCGGTTTTCTGTTGCCCCAACGCGCTCCGTCCGGCCGCTTCCGGTGCCTCTCGCCCGCATCACGCGAAGGAGACACCCCATGCGCACCGACGACGTCGTCCGCACGTTCACCGAGTTCTACGAGGACCGCGGCCACCGCAGCGTCACCGGCTCGACGCTGTTGTCGCCGCCCGGCGACCCGGTCCTGTTCACCACCTCCGGAATGCACCCGCTCACCCCGTACTTGGAGGGCCGCCCCCATCCGCTGGGCCGACGGCTCGTCAACGTACAGCGGTGCCTGCGGACCACGGACCTGGAGGAGGTCGGCGACCCCACGCATCTGACGGTCTTCGAGATGCTCGGCACCTGGTCGCTCGGCGACTACGAGGGGCCGCGGAGCCTGGAGTGGGGGTACGAGCTGCTCACCGAGGGCTTCGGCATCGATCCGCGGATGCTGTACGTGACCGTGTTCGGCGGCGACGGGCAGACCGGGCCCGACACCGGTTCGCGGGAGGTGTGGGAGCGGCGCGGAGTCCCCGTCGAGGAGACCGTCGAGGACAACTGGTGGGACAACGGGCCGACCGGGCCGTGCGGTCCGGACTCGGAGATCTTCCTGTGGACCGGTGACACCCCGCCGGAGTCGAGCCCGACCAAGGACGAACGCTGGGTGGAAGTGTGGAACCACGTGACGATGCGTTACCGGCGCCTGGACGACGGCTCGTTGGTGCCACTCCCCCAGCGCAACGTCGACACCGGGCTCGGCCTGGAGCGGCTGTCCTCGCTGTTGCAGGGGAAGCCGTCGGTCTTCGAGTGCGACGTCTTCGATCCGTGGCGGCGGCTGCTGCCGGGCCTGTGGCCGCTGGACGAGCCGTCGTTCCGGGTGGTCGGCGACCATCTGCGCTCGTCCGTCGTGGTCGTCGGCGACGGGGTGCGGCCGTCGAACACCGGGCGCGGGTACGTGCTGCGCCGGCTGATCCGGCGGGTGCTGACCGTGCTGCGCCGCGAGGACCCGACCCGCACGCTCGGGGACCTGCCGGTCGAGCTGATCCGGCACACCCTGGACCACTTCCGCCAGGACCTCGACCCCTCCGACGTACGTCAGGTGCTGCTCGACGAGGAGCTGCGCTTCGACCGGCTCCTGGAGCGCGGCAGGAAGGTGCTGTCGCGGCCGCGGTTCTCGGGCCCGCTGAACGAAGACGACCTGCGGTACCTGCACGACACGCATGGGTTGCCACGGGAACTGGTGTTGGGCCTGCGGGGGCGGTAGGCGCCACTGCCGGGGCTCCGCCCCGGACCCCGCTCCTCAATCGCCGGCGGGGCTTGAAACACCCGCTACACCGGCAGCCCCTTCGGCTCCTTGATGCGCTTCATGATGATCTGCGAGTTCACCTCGGTGACCCCGTCGAGCGCGGTGAGCCGCTCGATCCACAGCCGTTCGTACGCGGCGAGGTCGGCGACCGCGATGCGCAGCATGCAGCCGGGGCTGCCGAAGAGCCGGTAGGCCTCTATGACGTCGGGGATGTCCTGGAGCGCGTGCTCGAACGCCTCGACGGAGGCGCGGTCGCGGCGCACCTCGATGGAGACGAGGACCTCGAAGCCGCGGCCGACGGCGGCCGGGTCGACGATCGCGCGGTAGCCCTGGATGACGCCGTCCTTCTCCAGCTGCCGCACGCGGCGCATGCACGGGGACGGGCTGAGGCCGACGCGTGCCGCCAGATCCTGATTGCTCAGGCGGCCGTCCTCCTGGAGCTCGCGCAAGATATGCAGGTCGATCCGGTCCATGGCGCAATCATGCACCACACTTTCCGCAATCAACGGCCAGGATTCGCAATCCGATTGCGCAGATCACGATTTATCCTTGCTGTAGATCGAACATACGCTCCCCACGCGCGCGGGAGCGCCGACTCTTCCGCGAGGCAGGTTCCATGGCACGCATCACCCTCATCAGCACCGGCGGCACCATCGCGAGCCGCTGGCAGGGCACCGGCTACGCCGCCGACGCCGGCGGGGACACGGTGCTGGCGTCGGCCGCGCTGCCGGAGGGTGTCGAGGTGAACGTCGTCGACCTGTTCAACGTGAACAGCTCGCGGATGACGACGGAGCTCCAGCTGACGCTGCTGCGCACGGTGCGCGAGGTGCTCGCCGACCCGGCCGTCGACGGCATCGTGGTCACGCACGGCACGGACACCCTGGAGGAGTCCGCGTTCCTGCTCGACCTGCACCACGACGACCCGCGCCCGGTCGTCTTCACCGGCGCCCAGAAGCCGCTCGGCCAGGCCGAGGGGGACGGCCCGGGGAACATGTACGACGCGCTCCAACTCGCCGCGAACGGCCGTGACCTGGGCGTCCTCATCGCCTTCGACGGAAAGGTGCACGCGGCACGCGGCACCGTGAAGACGCAGACCCTCGCGGCCGACGCCTTCGCCGACCCGTCCGCCGGACCGCTCGGCCGGCTCGGCTTCGGCCGCGTCGACCTGCGCCACAAGCCGAACCGCCCGGCCCCGCTGCCTCAGCCGGAGTCAGGAGCGGCGATACCGCGCGTCGACATCGTCATGCACCACAGCGACGCCGACGCCACGCTCTTCGAGGCGGCCGTCGCCGCGGGCGCGCGCGGCATCGTGCTGGTGGCCACGGGCGCGGGGAACGCGACGCCGGAGCTGGTCGACGCGGTGTCCTCGGCCGTACGCCGCGGAGTCCTCGTCGCCGTGTCTACGCGCGTATCCGCGGGCCCGCTCGCCGAGATCTACACGGGTGGCGGCGCCGTCGACCTGGTCGCCGCGGGCGCCGTGCTCAGCGGCACGCTGCGCGCGGGCCAGACCCGGATCGCCGTCCTGGCCGCGCTGCTCGCGGAGGTCTCCCCCGCCGCCCGTCCCGACCTGCTCAGCCGCCTGATCGACGCGCCGGGCGCACTGCCCGCCGGCACCGAGGCATCCGGCGAGCAGGCGGCCGCATAGGGCCCTTGCGGCGGATCAGAACTCCACGGCTTCTTCGTTGGGCGCGAGGCTGTCCATGAACGAGCTGACCGAGAACACGGCCCGGCCCGCGCCCGCCGGACCGTATCCGGGGGGCGAGGAGAGCCCGTGCTCGTCCATGGCGTTGCGGTACGCGTCGAGCAGCCGGATGTGGTACTCCAGCGGCGCGCCGTCCGGGTTCTCCTTGCCGAGCGGCGTCGTCGGCTCGGGGCACCACGTGGTGAAGCGCGGCGTGATGCCGTTCGACATGAAGAAGTTCAGGCCCTCCGTGGTGGAGGCGATGGCCTCGTCGACCGTCTTGAAGCCGAACGGCTCGGCCATCTCGACACCCGCCACGAAATTCGGGATGACGTTGCGCGCGCCGAAGACCTCGCGCGAGTCGAGGATCCGCTTGTGCCACTCGTCGCGGCCGACGTAGCGCTCCTTGCCGGGGCAGTACATCTTGAACAGGTACTCGTCCCACACCTCGAAGTTGGGGTGGTAGATCTGCACGCCGTAGTCCTTGAAGCGCTGCACATCGTCCTTGGGCAGCGCCTGCGCGACGACCTTGCCGATCCAGCGGCCCGGGAAGTACTCCTCGATGGCCTTGGCGTACCGCCCGTAGAAGTCCGCCTCGTCCAGGCCCTGGACCTTCGACGTGATCGCGCCGCCGGTCAGCGTGTACGCGGTCGACGTCTTCCCGGTGTCGTACTTGTTGATGATCTCGAGGGCCTCGAGGACCTCGTCGACATCCTTCACACCCGTGTACGGACGGCCCGCCGCCTTGTGCTGGCGCCAGTTGTGGTTGATGTCGCAGTACTGGCACTCCTCCTTGGCGCCGAAGTACTGGCAGACCCGGAACGCGGTCAGGTAGATCAGGTAGCCCCACTGGATCGTCGGGGCCACCTCCATGACCGACTTCCCGTTGGAGAGCTTGTGCCGGTAGTACTCCGGCATCGGCGGCACGCCCACGTCGGAGATCCGCTTGCCGTCGAGGTACAGGCCGAGCATGCCGTCCTCGTTCGACGCCACGCGGTACGGCGACTTCGGGTTCACGCGGACCGAGACGACCGTGCGGCGCAGGTCGTAGGGGCCACCGGTGAGGACGATCTCCTCGGGCGGGCGGCGCAGCGCGGCCTCGCCCAGCTCGGGCAGCGTGCCGTGGTCGAAGGAGAAGATGAAGTACGACTTCGGCTTGACCTCGCCGTCCTCGTTGTCACTCAGCGCGGACGCGTCGAAGGCGACACCGCCGCGCAGCAGGTCCTCCTTGAAGACCGCTTCCTTCGGAACGTGCGGGAAGCGCTCCATCAGGTCCTCTACCAGCGCCGTACGGCTCTGCATCCCGTTACTCCTCGACCCTCTGCTGTGCTGCGTCTTCTACGGTTTCTCGACTCCTCACGGTACGCCCCGGCCGCCGGTCAACCTTGCCGGGTCCCCGCTCGGGCCACGATGTGGGCGGGCGCGGTGATGCCGATGGGCAGCAGTGGATCGGCCGTGGGAGCGCCCCAGCGGGCGTTCAGCGGCAGGGTCCCGGCCCAGTGACCGAGCTCGGCGTCGGCCGACGCTCCGTCGTCGGGGGCGCCGGACCGGATCTTCACGGACGCCTCTTCGAGGGAGAGCGCGAGGATCGTGGTGGCGGCGAGCTCCTCGCGGTTCGGCTGCCGCGCGTACGTCCACTGGCCGGGGGTCGCGTGCTCGGTGAGCCGCCGGAGCCCCTCCAGCTTCTCGCCCTCGTCGGTGATCAGGCGCGGCACACCGTGCACCATGACGCTGCGGTAGTTCACCCCGTGCTCGAAGACGGAGCGGGCGAGGACAAGCCCGTCGACGTGGGTCACCGTCACGCACACCGCCGCCTCCGGGTCGGCCGCGAGGCTGCGGCCGGCCACGGTCCCGTGCACGTACAGCCACCGCTCGTCACGCCCGTAGACGGTCGGTACGACGACGGGGGCACCGTCGACCATGACACCGAGATGGCAGACGAAGCCCGCGTCGAGGATGGCCTCCAGGTCGGCGCGGTGGGTCAGCGGGAGGGTGCGGTGGTCGTCGGTCTGCGTCATGCGCAGGCACGGTACGCCAATCAAGCCCCTGCGGCGATTGAGCAGCGGGGTCCGGGGCGGAGCCCCGTGACGTCAACGAGAACTCAGGGGCTTGATTGCCGTGGTCCAATTCTCGGCAATCGTCACTCTGCGAAAGGCAGTCCCGTGTCAGCGATTACCAATTGGGCTCGCAACATCACCTTCGGCGCGGAACGGCTGTACCGGCCCGACACCGTCGACGAGTTGCGGGAAGTCGTCGGCAAGAGCGAGCACATACGGGTGCTCGGCAGCGGGCACTCGTTCAACCGGATCGCCGACGTGGACGTGGAGCGCGGCGGCGTGTTCGTTTCGCTGGGTGCGCTGCCGAGCCTGATCGACGTCGACACCGCGGAGCGCACCGTGCGGGTCGGCGGCGGCGTGCGGTACGCCGAACTGGCCGCCGCGCTGCACGCGCACGGGCTCGCGCTGCCCAACATGGCCTCGCTGCCGCACATTTCCGTTGCCGGTTCGGTGGCCACCGGCACGCACGGTTCGGGCAACGGCAACCGGTCGCTGGCCGAGGCCGTGCGGGCCGTGGATATCCTGACCGGGGACGGGGAGCTGGTCACGCTCGCGCGCGGGGACGCCGGTTTCGAGGGGGCGGTCGTCTCGCTCGGTGCGCTGGGCGTGGTGCTGTCGTTGACGCTGGACGTGGAGCCCTCCTTCGATGTATCGCAGCACGTTTTTCGTGAACTCCCCTTCCAGGGGCTCGACTTCGAGGCCGTGTCGGCCGCCGCGTACAGCGTCAGCCTGTTCACCGACTGGCGTGGGCCGCGCTTCGACCAGGTGTGGGTGAAGCGGCGGATGCCGGACGCGCTGGACTTCCCGTGGGCCGAGTCCGCCGCCGAGGCGCGGCATCCGGTGCCGGGGATGTCCGCCGTGCACTGCACCGAGCAGTTCGGGGTGCCCGGGCCCTGGCACGAGCGACTGCCGCATTTCCGGGCCGAGTTCACGCCCAGCAGCGGCGACGAGTTGCAGTCCGAGTATCTGCTGCCGCGCGAGCACGCCGTGGCCGCGCTTGCCGCCATCGACGCGGTGCGCGAGCGGATCGCAGACGTGGTCCAGGTCTGCGAGGTGCGCACGGTCGCCGCGGACACGCAGTGGCTGAGCCCCGCGTACGGCCGGGACACCGTCGCGTTCCACTTCACGTGGGTCGCGGACACGGAGCGGGTGCTCCCGGTCGTCTCCCTGGTGGAGGACCGACTGCGGGAGTTCGGGGCGCGGCCGCACTGGGGGAAGGTGTTCACGGCCGACCCGGCGCGCGTCGCCGGCCGGTATCCGCGGGCGGCGGACTTCGTGGCGCTGGCCGAACGCCTCGATCCGGAGGGGAAGTTCAGCAACGCGTTCGTGCGGAGGCTGCTGCCGCGCGGCGCGTGAGGGTGACGTGTGGGGGTAGCGCGTGGGGGTAGCACGTGGGGCGACTTCGTAAAGCCCTTTCTCCAACCCCTTGTCGAAGTCCGTCAGGCGCTCCTAGCCTGACGGCATGAAGCGCACGTCCCGCGACATACGGACGGCGAACCGGTACGAGGTGCTGCGCCGCTGCCTCGACCGGCCCGCTGTCTCCCGGCAGGAGTTGGCCGCGGAGACGGGCCTCAGCTCGGCGACCGTCGCCACGCTCGTCGGCGAGCTGCTCGACCTGGGGATCCTGGTCACGGACGGTTTCGTGGACTCGGCGGGCGGGCGGCCGCGCGGCCTCGTCTCCGTCGACGCGGGCCACGGCTCGCTCGTCGGCGTGGACGTCGCGGAGACGTATGTGCACGCCGAGCTGTTCGACCTGAACCTGCGCGTCGTCGCCTGCTCCGACCGCCAACTGCGGCCCGGCGCACACGAACCCGGGCATGTGGTCGCCGTGATCGCGGACGCGGTCCGGTCCGTGCTCGACGCCGACACCGACACCGGCGGGCCCGTGCTCGGCGTCGGCGTCTGCATGCCGGGGCTCGTCGACCGGCAGGGCGGCATCAGCGTGTACGCCCCGAACTGGGGCTGGCACGGGGCGGTGCCGCTGCGGGAGCTGCTGGCGGAGCATCTCGACGTACCCCTGTACCTGGACAATCCGCTGCGCGCCTCCACCGTCGCCGAGCTGTGGTTCGGGGCGGCGCGCGGGCGGGACGACGCGGTCGTCGTCAACCTCGGCACGGGCGTCGGTGCGGGGCTCGCGCTCGGCGGGGAGCTGCATCGGGGTGTCACCAACAGTGCGGGCGAGTGGGGACACACCACGCTCGTGCTCGACGGTCGGCCGTGCCACTGCGGTGGCCGGGGGTGTGTGGAGGCGTACGTGGGGGCGCCCGGCATCATGCGCAACTTGCGGGAGCTGCACCCGGGTTCGCCGCTCCTCCACGCGGACGACCAGACCGCCACGATCTCTGCCATCGGGCGGGCCGCGGCGGAGGGCTCCGCCGCGGCGCTGGATGTGGTGCGGGAGACCGCGCGGTATCTCGGTGCGGCGGTCGCCGATCTCGTCAATCTGCTCAATCCCGAGGTTGTGGTGCTCAGTAGTTGGGTCGCGGGGGCGCTTGGCGGTCCCCTTCTGGAGGAGGTTCGGGGGGCGGCGGCGCGGGGTTCGCTCGCGGGGCCGTTCGCTGCCGCGGAGATTGTTCTTTCGCCCATTCCTACGGATCCGGTGAGTTTGGGCGCGGCCACGTTTGCGCTGGAGGGCGTGTTGGGCCGTGCCGGGGTTGACGCCGCGGGGCTCCGCCCCGGACCCCGCGGGCTCTCGTACGAAAGACGGGCTTGATTTTAAGGAGACTCATGTCCATCGCTTACGTAACCGACCCCTCTCCCGGCCACGGGGCGCTCCCGCCCCGCGCCTGGTACGCCGAGTCGTCTGCCAACTCGTTGTCTCTCAATGGTGATTGGGGATTTCGGCTGGCGGCGCGGGCCGATGCGTACGACGAGTCCTTCGTCTCGCCGGGGTACGACGCCGAAAGGTGGAGCGGCGTCAGGGTGCCCGGGCATTGGGTGATGCAGGGGCACGGGGCGCCCGTCTACACGAACGTGCTGTACCCGTTCCCCATCGACCCGCCGCGCGTTCCCGACGAGAACCCGACCGGGGATCACCTGCGCGTCTTCGATCTGCCCGGCGACTGGCCCGACGACGGCTCGGCCGTGGTCCGCTTCGACGGGGTCGAGTCCTGCGCGAAGGTGTGGCTGAACGGGACGGAGCTCGGCGAGTTCAAGGGGAGCCGGCTGCCGCACGAGTTCGAGGTCGGCCACCTCCTCGCCCCCACCGGCAACGTGCTCGCGGTCCGCGTGCACCAGTGGTCCGCGGGCTCCTACCTGGAGGACCAGGACCAGTGGTGGCTGCCCGGCATCTTCCGCGACGTGACCCTTCTGCACCGCCCCGCCGGAGGCGTCGGGGACTTCTTCACGCACGCCTCGTACGACCACACCACCGGTCGCGGGACACTCCGCGTCGACAGCGACGTGGCGGGGCGGATCACCGTGCCGGAGCTGGGTGTTGATGTGACCACCGGTGAGTCGGTGACCGTCGCCGTCGAGCCGTGGACTGCCGAGACTCCTCGCCTGTACGACGGCGAACTCGCGACGGCCGGTGAGCGGGTGCCGCTGCGGATCGGCTTCCGTACGGTGGAGCTGTCCGACGGGCTGATCAGGGTCAACGGCACGCCGATCCTCTTCAAGGGCGTCAACCGACACGAGTGGCACCCCGAACACGGCCGCGCACTCGACCTCGAAACCATGCGCCACGACGTCGAGTTGATGAAGTCCCACCACATCAACGCCGTCCGCACCTCCCACTACCCGCCGCACCCGGCCTTCCTCGCCCTGTGCGACGAGTACGGGCTGTGGGTCATCGACGAGTGCGACCTGGAGACCCACGGGTTCGCCGAACAGGGCTGGCGGGACAACCCGGTCGATGACGAGCGCTGGACTCCGGCGCTGCTCGATCGCGCCGCCCGCATGGTCGAGCGCGACAAGAATCATCCGTCCGTCGTGATGTGGTCGCTCGGCAATGAGGCCGGCACCGGGCGCGGGCTCACCGCCATGGCCGAATGGATCCACGCGCGCGACCCGGAGCGCCTCGTCCACTACGAGGGCGACATCAACTGCCGTGACACCGACGTCTATTCACGCATGTACGCCGACCATGCCGAGGTCGAGCTGATCGGCCGGGGTCTCGACGGCGGACCCGAGAGGCGCCGCGCGCTCCCCTTCATCCAGTGCGAGTACGCGCACGCCATGGGCAACGGTCCCGGCGGACTCGCCGACTACCAGCGGCTGTTCGAGAAGCACGACCGGCTGCAGGGCGCATTCGTGTGGGAGTGGATCGACCACGGGATCGCCGACGAGCGGTACGGGTACGCGTACGGCGGTGACTTCGGCGAGGAGCTGCACGACGGGAACTTCGTCTGCGACGGGCTGCTGTTCCCGGACCGGACGCCGTCGCCGGGGCTCATCGAGTTCAAGAAGGTGATCGAGCCGGTCCGGATCACCGTCGACGGGGACGCCGGAACCGTGCGCGTCACCAACCGCTACGACTTCCGCGACCTGTCCCACCTGGCTTTCGACTGGGCGTACGAGGTGGAGGGCGAGGCCGTGCAGCGCGGCACGCTCACCGTGCCCCCGCTCGCCCCCGGCGAGTCCGCGGACGTGAAGCTGCCGGCTCCGGCCGGGGACGACGGGTACTGGACGGTCCGGGCGCTGGACGGCGACGGCCGGGAGGTGGTGTGGGGTCAGAACAATGTCGCAGTTATACGTAACACTGCGACATTTTTCGGAGGGCACACCTCGTCGGCCGACGGTGTGATGACGCTCGGCCCCGCCACCTTCGACGCCCGCACCGGGGACCTCCGCACCATCGGCCACGTCACCCTCGCCTCCGCTCCCCGCCTCGACGTGTGGCGCGCCCCGACGGACAACGACGACGGTGCGAGCTGGCAGAACGACGAGCGGCTCGGCCTGCTGTGGCGGACGTTCGGCCTGCACCGCATGCAACACCGTGTCGACGGCGTCGAGTTGAACGACGACTCACTGCTGGTCCGCACGCGGGTCGGCCCGGCGAGCCGGGACATCAGCCTGCGGGCGACCTACCACTGGACGGCGGACGACGAGCGCCTACGGCTCACCGTGTCCGTCACACCCGAGGGCGACTGGCGACTCCCACTGCCCCGGCTCGGCATCCAACTCGGGCTCCCCGTCGGCGACTTGAGTGTGCGCTGGTTCGGCGGCGGCCCCGGTGAGGCCTACCCGGACACGCGCGAGGCGGCGCGGCTCGGCCGCTGGGAGTCGACCGTTGACGCCCTGCACACCCCGTACGTGCGCCCGCAGGAGAACGGGGCGCGGGTCGGCGTCCGCTGGGCGGAGCTCGGCGGCCTGCGCATCGAGGGCGAACCCGAGTACGCGCTCACGGCCCGCCGCTGGACGACGCAGCAGCTCGACGCGGCCACGCACCGCACCGACCTGACCCCCGGCGACACCCTGTGGATCCACCTCGACCACGCACAACAGGGCATCGGCACGCAATCGTGCGGCCCCGGCGTCCTCCCCCAGTACCGACTGACACCCGAACCGACCACATTCACGTTCACCTTCAGCCAGTTGAGGTAGCCGGCCATGTCGGCCGGGACGGCGGTCCCATCGCCGCCCCGGCCGACCCGACGGCCGCCGGGGCAGGTCACCGAGGACCTTTCCACTCGGGCAGCCGCTGCCAGTCGTCCGTCGCTGCCGCAATGATCGGCTCGACCTCCGCCGCGGTCAGCGCGACGGCCATGTCACGCAGACAGGCACAGTCCGCGGGAGCAACCCCCCGCAGGGCACAGGTGACGATTCCGCAGATCTGCAACGCCCGTGCGGCAAGCACGAGTTGGCTGTCGAACGGCAGCGAGACACGTCGGACGAGCTCGCCGGCGAAGGCCGCCATGAGATCCGTCCCGCCAGATTGACGGACCGCGCCCGCCACTCCGTCGCGCAGATACGCGTGCGTGCTCGACTTGAGCAATTCGCGCGCCGCAGCGGCGAGTTCATCACACCCGCCCGGCTTTCGCTGTTCGCCGACGAGGGCACGCCAGGTCGCCTCCGACGTGCACTCGGCGGCGCGGGCCGCGATCACGTCGACCGCTCCCTTGTCGAGAAGGTCGGCCCACAGGGCTGCCCCCGCGTCGACGCCCCCAGCTCGGTGGGCGGCGTCCACGGCCCCGGCGTTCGGCCGTCCGTTGAAGCGAATCCCGCCCACATGGAAATGGCACCGCACCTTGTCCTGCCGCACGCGACGACGACAGGACGTGTGCTTCTTCGTCTCCGCACCGCACAGGTGGCCCATGCGCCGAGTGTCAAAATCCGACACGCGCCCCGCAACACGGAGCCTGCGGCACCGTCGTCAACCGGTCGCGGCCCCTTGTCCGAATCAGGCCCCCCGCAAGACTTCACCGATCCCCTCCGGCCACCGACCGCCCATGCCGCCCCATCGAATGCTCCCTCACGCCCTTCCGTCGGCCTCCCCTGCCCGCCCGTATTCGACGGGATCCGTTCTCCTGTACGCCCATTGGCCGCCGCGGCGCGTCAACAGTCGCTCACACAGTGCCGGAGCCGCGATGGCGTCCGATCTCCGTGGCGGCTCAGGACCGGCCCTGGCCGGTGAATGCCGGGCCCCGGCGCGCACCGCCCCGCCCCGGTTGACATCATGGACAGGTGAACTTTCGGTCGATCTACAGTCACGGTTTCGCGCGGGTCGCCGCGTGCACCGGCCACGCCGCCATCGCCGACCCGCGCACCAACGCGGAGGCCGTCCTGCGCCAGGGCCGCCGTTGCGCGGAGGACGGGGTCGCCGTCGCGCTCTTCCCCGAGATGGGCCTGTGCGGGTACTCCATCGAGGACCTGGTGCTCCAGGACCCGGTGCTCGACGAGGTGGAGCAGGCTCTCGCCGACATCGTCAAGGGCTCCGCGGACCTGCTGCCGGTCCTCGTGGTCGGCGCGCCCCTGCGGCACCGCAACCGCATCTACAACTGCGCGGTCGTCGTGCACCGCGGCCGGGTCCTCGGCGTGGCACCCAAGTCGTACCTCCCCACCTACCGGGAGTTCTATGAGAAGCGCCAGATCGCGGCGGGCGACGACGAGCGCGGCGGCACGATCCGGGTCGGGGGCAGCGAGGTCCCCTTCGGGACGGACCTGCTCTTCGCGGCCGAGGACGTACCCGGACTGGTCCTGCACGCGGAGATCTGCGAGGACATGTGGGTTCCGCTGCCTCCCAGCGCGGAAGCGGCCCTCGCCGGCGCGACCGTCCTGCTGAACCTCTCCGGCAGCCCCATCACGGTCGGCCGCGCCGAGGACCGCAAGCTGCTGTGCCGGTCGGCGTCGGCGCGCTGTCTGAGCGCCTACGTGTACGCGGCGGCCGGAGCGGGAGAGTCCACCACGGACCTGTCCTGGGACGGGCAGACCATGATCTTCGAGAACGGGGTGCTGCTCGCCGAGACGGACCGCTTCCCGCTCGGTGACCAGCACGCGGTCGCCGACGTCGACCTCGACCTGCTGCGCCAGGAGCGCCAGCGCATGGGCACGTTCGACGACAACCGCCGCACGCACACCGCGCGCACCGGTGACTTCCGCCGCGTGGACTTCCACCTGGACCCGCCGACGAGCACCGACCTCGGCCTCAAGCGCCGCGTCGAGCGCTTCCCGTTCGTCCCCGCCGACGCCGAGCGTCTCGCCCAGGACTGCTACGAGGCGTACAACATCCAGGTCTCGGGCCTGGTCCAGCGGCTCGGCGCGATCGGCGGCCCAAAGATCGTCATCGGCGTCTCCGGCGGCCTCGACTCCACGCACGCCCTGATCGTCGCGGCCCGCGCGATGGACCGGGCGGGCCGCCCGCGCACCGACATCCTGGCCTTTACGATGCCGGGCTTCGCGACGGGCGAGCACACCAAGTCCAACGCGCACGCGCTCATGAAGTCCCTCGGCGTCACCGCCGCCGAACTGGACATCACCGACACGGCCCGCCTGATGCTCGGCGAGATGGACCACCCCTTCGCGAACGGCGAGCCTGCGTACGACGTCACCTTCGAGAACGTCCAGGCGGGCCTGCGCACCGACTACCTGTTCCGCCTCGCCAACCAGCGCGGCGGCATCGTCCTCGGCACCGGCGACCTGTCCGAGCTGGCGCTCGGCTGGTGCACGTACGGCGTCGGCGACCAGATGAGCCACTACAACGTCAACGGCGGCGTGCCCAAGACGCTCATCCAGCACCTCATCCGCTGGGTCGTCAGCAGCGACCAGTTCGGCGACGAGGCCGGGAAGATCCTCACCGCGATTCTCGACACGGAGATCAGCCCCGAGCTGGTCCCCGGCGAGGAGTTGCAGTCCACCGAGTCGAAGATCGGCCCGTACGCGCTGCACGACTTCACGCTCTACTACGTGCTGCGACACGGCTTCCGGCCCTCGAAGATCGCGTTCCTGGCGTGGCACGCCTGGCGCGACGTGGAGGCGGGTGCCTGGCCGCCCGGCTTCCCTGAGGACAAGCGCAGCGCGTACGACCTCGCGGAGATCAAGCACTGGCTGGAGTACTTCTGCCGCCGCTTCTTCCAGTTCGCGCAGTTCAAGCGGTCCGCGATGCCGAACGGCCCGAAGGTGTCGGCCGGCGGTTCGCTCTCGCCGCGCGGCGACTGGCGCGCCCCGTCCGACGGCAACGCGCGGGTGTGGCTGAGGGACCTGGAGCGGTGGGAGTGGCCGGAGGGGGCGTGAGCCCTCAGGAGTGCTTGGGACTGTGACGCCTGACGACGATATTTCCGTCGTCTGGCGTCACAGTCCCCCTCTCACACCGCTCCCACCGGCCCCGCGCGGAAGGTGCGGCGGTACGCCTGCGGGGTGACCCCGATGGTGGCGTGCAGGTGCTGGCGCAGGGACGTTCCGGTGGCGAAGCCGACCTCGGCCGCGATGCGGTCCACCGGGAGGTCCGTGGATTCCAGGAGGTGGCGGGCCCTGTGCACGCGCTGGCGGATCAGCCAGCGGCCGGGGCTCGTGCCCGTCTCCTCCTGGAAGCGGCGGGCGAAGGTGCGCGGGCTCATCCGGGCGTGGTCGGCCAGCTCCCGCAGCGCGAGCGGCTGGTCGAGGCGCTCCAGGGCCCAGGCGCGGGCGGGCGCGGTGCCGCTGTCGCCCTCCTCGGGCACGGGCTGCTCGATGTACTGGGCCTGGCCGCCCTCGCGCCACGGCGGGACGACGCAGCACTTGGCCACGAAGTTGGCGAGGGCGCTGCCGTGGTCGGAGCGCACCAGGTGCAGGCAGACGTCGAGGCCGGAGGCCGCGCCCGCGGACGTCAGTACGTCGCCGTCCTCGACGAACAGCACGTCCGGGTCGAGGTCGACGTGCGGGAACATCCGGCGGAAGCGGTCCGCGAGCGCCCAGTGGGTGGTGGCGCGCCGGCCGTCGAGCATCCCGGCCTCGGCGAGCGCGAACGCTCCCGTGCAGATGGAGACGGTGCGGGCGCCGGGCCTGATGCGGGCGAGCGCGGCCCGTTCCGCGGCGGGCAGCGGGTCGTCGATGCGCGCCATGTCGTACGGCGGGACGATCACGGTGTCCGCTGTCTCCAGCGCCTCCGGGCCGTGCGCGACGGTGATCGTGAAGTCGGCGTCCGTACGTACCGTGCGGGTCGATGTCGCGGCGCAGGTCACGACCTCGTAGGCCGCGTCCGCCGAGCCGAAGACCCGCTTCGGGATGCCGAGCTCGAAGGGGTAGACGCCGTCGAGCGCGAGCACGACCACGCGGTGGGGAACGGGGGACTCTGGAACGCTCATGGCACGATTCTATCGCTGGATGACCATCTTGCCATTGCCCGTCTCGGGCCCGTGGGCGCAGGCTGGACTCATGAGCGACGACAACACCACCGTGACCACCACCATGAAGGCCATCAGCCAGGACACCCTCGGGGCGCCCGAGGTGCTCCACGAGGTCGAGCTTCCGCGACCGAAGCCGGGCATCGGACAGATCGTGGTCGCCGTGCACGCGGCGGGCCTCAACCCCACCGACTACAAGCACCGCGACTCCGGGCTCTTCCTCGGCAAGCCGCCGTTCGTGCTCGGCTGGGACGTGTCCGGGGTCGTCGAGGCGGTCGGCCTCGGCGTCGCCGTGTTCAAGCCGGGCGACGAGGTGTTCGGCATGCTGCCGTATCCGTACGGGGCCGGTTCGCACGCCGAGTACGTGGCCGGGCCCGCCCGCGCCTTCGTGCCGAAGCCCGAGGGGCTCGGCCATGTCGAGGCGGGCGCGCTGCCGCTCGTCGGACTCACCGCCTGGCAGGCGCTCGTCGACGTCGCCCAAGTGGAGCCGGGGCAGCGGGTGTTGATCCACGCCGCGGCCGGTGGCGTGGGGCATGTGGCGGTGCAGATCGCCAAGGCGCACGGCGCGTACGTCATCGGGACGGCCTCCGCCGCCAAGCACGAGTTCGTACGGGGCCTGGGCGCCGACGAGGTCATCGACTACCGCACCACTGACGTCGCGGCCGAGGTGCGTGACATCGACGTCGTGCTCGACACCCTGGGCGGCGAGGACCGGCTGCGGTCACTGGACGTGCTGAAGCCGGGCGGCGTGCTCGTTTCGCTGCTGCCCGGGAACTTCGACGAAGTGACCGCGCGGGCCCGCGAGTTGGGTGTGCGGGCCATCGCCATGCTCGTCGAGTACGACCAGGCGGGCATGCGGGCGGTCTCCGAACTCGTCACGTCGGGCAAGCTCGCGGTGCACGTGGCCGACACCTATCCGCTGGCCGAGGCCGCCAAGGCGCACGCAGAGGGTGACACGGGGCGGGTGACGGGGAAGCTGGTGCTCACGGTGCGGTAGGCGGCCCGGTCGGGTGCGGTTCGGCTAGCGTCGACCGTATGATCAGCAACTCCTTCACCCGCGCCGCCGCCCGGGGCACGATCGTCCTCGACGGCGGGCTGTCCAATCAGTTGGAGGCCGCCGGGCACGATCTGGGCGACGAGCTGTGGTCGGCCCGGCTGCTCGCCGAGGAGCCGGGGGCGATCGTCGCGGCGCATCGGGCGTATTACGAGGCGGGCGCGGATGTCGCCATCACGGCGAGCTACCAGGCCACCTTCGAGGGGTTCGCGCGGCGTGGTATCGGGCGGGTGCGGGCCGCCGAACTCATGGCGTCGAGCGTGGAGTTGGCGCGCGAGGCGGCCGCCGGTTTCGGGCGGCCGCTGTGGGTGGCCGCGTCCGCCGGGCCGTACGGGGCGATGCTCGCCGACGGGTCGGAGTACCGGGGGCGGTACGGGCTGAGCGAGGAGGAGTTGTACGCGTTCCACCGGCCACGCCTTGAGGTGCTCGCCGGGGCGGCGCCGGATGTGTTCGCCCTGGAGACCGTGCCCGACGCGGACGAGGCGCGGGCGCTGGTGCGGGCGGTGCGCGGGCTCGGGGTGCCGGCCTGGCTGTCGTACAGCGTGGACGGGGTTCGTACGCGCGCCGGGCAGCCGCTGGAGGAGGCTTTCGAGGTGGCTGCCGATGCCGAGGAGGTCGTCGCGGTCGGCGTCAACTGCTGTGCTCCGCGGGACGTGGAGGCGGCTGTGCGGCTCGCCGCCCGTGTCACCGGGAAGCCCGTCGTCGTCTACCCGAACAGCGGCGAGGAGTGGGACGCCGATGCGCGCGCGTGGGCGGGGCGGGCCACGTTCGCTCCGGATCAGGTGACCGCGTGGCGGGACGCCGGGGCCCAACTGATCGGTGGCTGCTGCCGGGTGGGGCCGGGGGCCGTGGCGGGGATCGCGGCGGCGCTGGACGCCTAAAGGCTTCCCTCGCGGGCCGCCCAGCGCACCGCCCCGGCCAGATGGGTCCGGAAGGCCGGGTCGTCGTAGGCCTCGGTGGCGTGGCCGAGGGAGGTGTAGAACATCCGGCCCGGTCCCGGTGCCACGGGATCCCTGCACCACACCAGCGGGTGGTCACCGCCCATGGTCGCCCCCTCGTACGAGGATTCGTCGGCGTACGCGAGGACCCGCACGGTCGGATCCTCGCGCGGGTCGGAGCGGAAGTCGTACCACTCGTCGGTGAACTCCCAGTGGTTCGGCAGGTGTTGGGTCGCCGGGTGGTCGTGGTCGGCGACCCGGACGCGGCCCGGCTGGTACGCGGGGTGCCGGTCGAAGCGCGCCGCGAGCAGGTCCCCGTAGTACGGCCACCCGTATTCGGTGCAGGCGGCCGCGTGCACGCCGACGAAGCCGCCGCCTCCGTCCACGTACGCCGCGAGCCGTTCGCGCCCGGCGGGGGTGAGGACGTCACCGCTGGTGGAGAGGAAGACGACCGCGTCCGGGCGGGTGTCGAGCGCGCGCTCGAACGCGGCCGGGTCCTCGGTGTGCCGCACGTCGAAGCCGAGTGTGCGCAGGGCCCGGACGGCGCCCGGGATGGAGTCGTGGCGGTAATCCGCGGTGCGGCTGTACACGAGCGTCGCGACGGGCATGCCCGGATGCTATGGCCCAGGGCCTAGTAGGGCTCGCGCTCTCCCTGGTCGAGGCGGAACGGCGGGTACGTGTCCGTCATCAGCCCGCCGTACGCGGCCACGCGCGCCGCCCAGCGGTGCAGGCCGATGTTGAGGTCGTACATGCCGCGCGGGTACGTACCGGTGAACAGGACGGCGACGGCGGCGTAGAACGTGAGCACACCCGCGACGCCGCCCGTCGTGCCGGAGCCGCCCACGAGCAGCGACACGATCAGCCACTGCGGCAGCACCAGCAGCCACCACTTGACCAGGACCAGGCCACGCGAGAGCCGCTCGGGGTAGGCGACGTCGAGGCGGGCCGGGTAGTCGGGCGCGGGGCCGAGGGTGAACGGCGGGTAGCGGTCGGTGCCGAGGGTTCCGTACGAGTAGTAGCCGACGCGCCAGGCCCAGCGCAGCACGCCGACGTTGAAGTCGAAGAGGAGCCGCGGGTAGCGGGCCGTGAACAGGATCGCGAACAGGGCGACGAGGGTGGCGAGGCCCGAGCCCACGAACAGCAGGGCGAGGACGAGGTAGTGCGGCAGCGCGAGCAGCCACTTCACCAGCCACAGCCAGCGGGAGACGGCGGGATCGTAATCGGCTTCCAGAGTGACCGGGCTCGCGGGCTGCGCGGTCGCTACGAGGGTCTCGTTATCGGCCATATGCCTCGTGTACGGCGGTTCCGGCCCACCCGCAAGAAGACGAACACTCTCCGTTTCGACACCTCAAGCCCCTGCGGCGCTTGAGCAGACTTTCCAGCCCCGCCGCCGATACACCAAGCCCCTGCGGCGATTGAGCAGGCTTTTCCAGCCCCGCCGGCGTTTGAGGCGCGGGGTCCGGGGCGGAGCCCCGTGACGTGGGCACCCGACGAGCTTCACGACCGGTACTCCTGCGGACTCACCCCGTACTCCCGCTTGAACGCCGCGGACAGCGCAAACGCACTGCCGTACCCGACCCGCCGCGCAATCGCCGCAACCGTCGCCCCACCCTCACGCAACAGATCCGCGGCGAGCGCGAGGCGCCAGCCCGTGAGGTACGCCATCGGGGGCTCACCCACGAGTTCCGTGAAGCGGCGCGCGAGCGCGGCCCGCGAGACCCCGGCCCGTTCCGCGAGCCCGACGACCGTCCACGGGTGGGCGGGATCGTTCTGGATCAGGCGCAGCGCGCTGCCCACGACCGGGTCGCCCATCGCCCGGTACCACGCGGGCGCATCGGCCTCGGGCCGGGAGAACCAGGCGCGCAACGAGGCGATGAGCAGCAGGTCGAGGAGGCGGTCGAGGACGACGTCCTGGCCCGGCTCGTCGCGCACGATCTCCTCGGCGAGCAGCGGGGTGAACGGGCACCGCCACACGTCGGTGGGCAGGACGAGGAGGTCCGGTAGCGCGTCGAGAAGACGCCCCGTCAGCTCGCCGCGCAGCTGGTACGTGCCGATGAGCATCTTCGCCGGGGCGTCGGGGCCCTCACCCCACTCCCGTACGCCGAAATCCTTGTAGCGGCCGATGTTTGCCGGCCCCAGCGGGCGACACTCCTGACCGGGGCCGATCTCGGCGCGCGGCTCGGTGGCCGGGTCGTCGCAGCAGACGTACGGGGCCGGGCCGCGGGCGACGGCGATGTCGCCGGGGCGGATGTGGCGGGGCTTGCCGTCGTCGCCCTCCGGCACGATCCACGCCTCGCCCTCCACCACGATCATCACGGAGAGCGGCGCCTCGTCGGCGATCCGCACGGCCCACGGCGGCTCGAAGCAGGCCCGGATCATGAAGGCCCCGCGCGCCCTCGGCCCTTCGAGGAGCCCTGCGAGTACGTCCATGGGGGCAGCGTAGACGGACGCGTATGGCGGTGAGCGGCTCGGCGATGTCGGTGGGCGGCGCACGGCAGTTGAGTGGATGCATGACACAGACCGAGCGCAACACACAGACGGAGCGGAACACACGGACGGTGCTGGTGACCGGGGCCACCGGTCGTACGGGGCGCCGGGTCGCCGACGCGGCGCGCGCCGCCGGGCTGAGCGTGCGGGCGGCCTCCCGGTCGGGCGCGGTGCGGTTCGACTGGGAGGAGCCAGGCACCTGGGACGAGGCGCTGCGCGGCGCCGACGGAGCGTATCTGGCGTTCCCCACGGACATCGGGGCGCCGGACGCCGCGGACCTGGTGGGCACGCTGGCGCGGCGGGCGGTGGAGCTCGGAGTGCAGCGGCTCGTGCTGCTGTCGGCGCGCGGCGAGGACCAGGCGCTGCCCGCCGAGGAGGCGCTGCGGGGGGCGGGGGCGCGGTGGACCGTGCTGCGGTGCGCCTGGTTCCAGCAGAACTTCAGCGAGGGGCCGCTCGCGGACCAGGTGCGCGGCGGGGAACTGGCGTTCGCCGCACCGGAGGAGTTGCGCGAGCCGTTCATCGACGCGAGGGACATCGCGGAGGTCGCGGTGGCGGTGCTGCGCGAGCCGTCGGAGCGGTACGCGGGCGAGGTCCTGGATCTCACCGGGCCCGCGCTGCTGACGTGGGGCGAGGCGCTCGCGGCCGTCGCGGCGGCCACTGGGACCGAGAAGCGCTATGTCCCGGTCCCTGTGCGGGAGTACGGGACCGCGCTGGGCGGGTTCGGGGTGCCGGAGGAGGAAGTGGCGTTCCTGGTGGACCTGTTCGGGACGCTCCTGGACGGGCGGAACGCCTCGGTCACCGGTGACGTGCGGCGGGTGCTCGGGCGCGGGCCGGGCACGTTCCGGGAGTTCGCGGAGCGGGAGGCGGCGGCCGGCGCCTGGAAGTAGCCGGGGCCGACGGGGCGACCGGGCCGGCGGGCCCCGGTCAGTCCTCCTCGTCCGTCGATCCGTCACCGTTCTTGCGGGCGTGGGTGCGCAGGCGGGACGTGACGTCCTCCGGGGGCAGGAACTTCGACCAGCGCTCCGGGAACTCGGACGGCATGCCGGGGTCGTCGCCGTCCTCCAACTCCTCGTCGTCGTCCGGGTGGTCGAGGGCGGCCGCCCGTGCCAGCTGTTCGGCGGCGGCCGCGGTGCGGACGCGCTCGTTCGCGGCGCGCGCCGCGCCCGTCGCGACCGAAGGCCACACCCGGTCGATCGCGGCGTTCACCGCGGCGCCGACGAGCACCGCGAACGCCGAGACGCCGATCCACAGCAGCACGGCGACCGGCGCGGCGAGGGAGCCGTAAATGGTCGGGCCCTCAATGGTGTTGGTGAGGTAGAGGCGCAGCAGGAAGCTGCCGGGGATCCACATCGCGAGCGCCACGAGGGCGCCCGGCACGTCCTCGATCCACGGCGAACGCACCGGCACGGACACGTGGTACAGCGTCGTGAGGAACGCGATGGACAGGACGAGGACCACGGGCCAGTAGAAGATCTCCACGAGCGACTGGGACCAGGGCACGAGGCCGATCACCGCGTCCGGGCCCGCGATCATCAGCGGCAGCGCTATCGCGCCGACGACGAGCCCCACCAGGAAGAGCAGGAAGGCGAGCAGCCGCGTCTTCACGATGCCGCGTACGCCGTCGAGGCCGTACATCACGGTCACCGTGTCCACGAACGTCGACACCGCGCGCGAGCCCGACCACAGCGAGAGCAGGAAGCCGATGGAGATGACGTCGGGCCTGCCGCCCTTGATGACGTCGTCCAGGATCGGTTCTGCGATCTCCTTCACGCCCTGGTCGGTGAGGACCGTGCGGGAGGCCTCCAGGATGTTGTCGCGGACACCCGCGATGGTGTCGGCGCCGGTCCACGTGTCGACGTACGCGAGCAGTCCCACCATGGACAGCAGCAGCGGCGGGACCGACAGGAGGGTGAAGAACGCCGCCTCGGCCGCGAGGCCCAGGATGCGGTACTCCATGCACGAGTTGACGGTGTCCTTGAGGAGCAGCCAGGCCGTCTTCCGTTTCGAGACGTTGTGATAGAGGACACGCGCCCGGTGAAGACGTCCGGACGGCGTTTCGGGGGATCCGCTTGCTGGCTGCACCCCTCAACGGTATCCGCCGGGAGGGACGGCGTCCGACGTCAGGCCCGGCCTGTGGTGGGGTTTGCGGTGGCGCGGGTAGGTTCGGCAGACATGGCAGGCAGCACGCATACCGTCACCAACCAGGTTCCTCCGCTCGTCGGATACGACGTGTTCTCCGCGGACCGGGCCCTCACGCAGGGTCTGACGCGGCATCTGGACCCGGGACTTCTGGACGAGACCCTCGCGGACCTCACACTTCTCGGTCGCACCGCCGGGTCGGCGCAGGCCCAGGAGTGGGGCAGGATCGCGAACGAGAACCCACCGCGCCTTCGCACCCACGACCGGTACGGCCACCGGATCGACGAGGTGGAGTTCCATCCGGCGTGGCACCGGCTCCTGGGCAAGGGCGTGTCGGCGGGGCTGACGTCGGCGTGGACGCGGCCGGGCGGTCATCTGCGGCGCGCCGCCGCGTTCCTGGTGTGGTCCCAGGTGGAGGCGGGGCACCTGTGCCCACTGTCGATGACGCACGCGGCGGTGCCGGCGCTGCGCGCGGAGCCGGAGCTCGCCGCCGCGTGGGAGCCCCTGCTGACGTCCACGGTCTACGACTCCGGGCTGCGCCCCGCGGGGCAGAAGGCCGGGGCGCTCTTCGGCATGGCGATGACGGAGAAGCAGGGCGGCAGCGACGTACGGGCCAATACGACGCGGGCCCTACCGCTGTCCGAGGCCGGGACGTACGCGCTCACCGGCCACAAGTGGTTCTGCAGCGCGCCGATGTCGGACGGTTTCCTGGTCCTGGCTCAGGCCGGTGCGGGGCTCACCTGTTTCCTCGTGCCGCGCGTCCTCGGGGACGGGACACGCAACGCGTTCGCCCTCCAGCGTCTGAAGGACAAGCTGGGCAACCGGTCCAACGCGTCGGCCGAGGTCGAGTTCGACGGGACGTGGGCGCGCCGGGTCGGCGAGGAGGGGCGCGGGGTGCGCACCATCATCGAGATGGTGTCGGCGACCCGGCTCGACTGCGTGCTCGGCTCCGCGGCCCTGATGCGGCAGGCCGTGGCGCAGGCGACCCACCACTGCGCGCACCGCGAGGCGTTCGGCGCGAAGCTGGCCGACCAGCCGCTGATGAGCAACGTCACGGCGGATCTGGCGCTGGAGTCGGAGGCCGCGACGACGCTCGCGCTACGGCTCGCGGCGGCGTACGACGACGGGGGCGAGCAGGAGCGGGCCTTCCTGCGGATCGCGGTGCCCGCGGCCAAGTACTGGGTGACGAAGCGCTGTACGCCGCTGGTGACGGAGGCCCTCGAATGCCTCGGCGGCAACGGGTACGTGGAGGAATCCGGCATGCCGAGGCTGCTGCGCGAGTCACCGCTGAACTCGATCTGGGAAGGCGCGGGGAACGTGCAGGCCCTGGACGTCCTGCGGGCGTTGCAGCGGGAGCCGCAGGCGCTCAACGCGTTCCTGATCGAGGTCGGCAAGGCGCGCGGCGCGGATCACCGGCTCGACGCGGCGGTGAAGGGTCTGCTGACCGAACTCGGCGACCTGGACGGCATCGAGGCGCGGGCGCGGCGGATCGTGGAGCGGATCGCGCTGGTGCTGCAGGGCTCGCTGCTCGCGCGGTACGGACCCGACGACGTGTCGGACGCGTTCTGCGCGGCGCGGTTCGGGGGCGACAGGGGCGCGGGGTTCGGAACGCTGCCGCACACGCTGGACCTGGCGGCGCTGACGGAGCGGGCGCGTCCGCAGGTGTGACCGCCCGGCACTGACGCGGGGATGGTGCTGCGCCGACACGGCACCATCCCCGCTCATCAGAACCCCTGAAGGAGCTCGAACGCCGCATCGCTGCGGCGTTGCTCCCATCTTCAAACTCCGCACGGATGTTCACCAGGGTTGCAGGGGGTTGCAACGTTCCTCGGGAAGGCCCACGCCTGTGCGGTTTCTCAGTGCAGGATGGACGCAACTCCCCCAAACCGAGGTTCTCCCCATGAACAAGGACTCGACGATCGACCTCGCACGGTTGTCCGCCATGGATGTGGCGCACTCGTCCCGCCTCCTCAAGGGGGTGCGCGACGCCACGCTCTCGGGGCTGCGGCCGCGGATGCGTCCGCGACCGGTGATCGGCGACTCCTGGCAGCGGATGCTGCGGGACGGCGTCGACCCCGACCACGACGTCCGGTTGGGCCTGCTCACCACGGAGGAGCTGGAGTCGAAGCGGCAGGCTTCGCCGCTCCTCCCACTCCTGCCGATGCTGCGCGAGGCGCTGGTGACGGTGGCCGACGCGGCGCAGCACATCATGGTGATCAGCGACGCCGAGGGCCGGATCCTGTGGCGCGAGGGGCACCCCGGTGTGCTGCGCATGGCCGACAGACTGGGCTTCCAACTGGGCGCGCACTGGGCGGAGGACGTCGTCGGCACGAACGGGATCGGGACGCCGCTGGTGGCCCGCCGTCCCGTGCAGGTCTTCTCCGCCGAGCACTTCGTGCAGTCGCAGCACCCGTGGATCTGCACGGGCGCCCCAGTGACGGATCCGCGCGACGGCCGGGTCCTCGGGGTCGTGGACGTCAGCGGGCCGATGGACACGCTGCATCCGGCGACGCTGTCGTGGGTGCACTCGGTGGCGCAGCTCGCCGAGGCCCGGCTGCGCGAACAGTTGCTGGGGAGCCTGGAGCGGCTGCGTTCGGTCGCCGCGCCGGTCCTCTCGCGGATGAACGGGCGGGCGCTCGCGGTCGACCGGTTCGGCTGGACGGCGGCGGTCACCGGGATGCCGCCGGTGGACCGGGTGGCGCTCCCCAAGTCCCTTGCGGAGGGCGGCTGCTGGGTCCCGGCGCTCGGGTCCTGCGGAGTGACACCGCTGCCCGGGGGCTGGCTCCTGATGCTGGACGAGGAGCCCCGGCCGCTCGACTCGACCCATATCGCGCTCGACGTGTCCCGCCCGCGCCGCTGGTCCCTCGAGGTGTCCGGGGCCGCGGCCACCTGGACCCACGAACTGAGCCCGCGGCACGCCGAGTTGCTCCTCGTCCTGGCGCTGCACCCGGCGGGACGCAGCGCCTCCGCGCTGGCCGACGACCTGTTCGGCGACGGGACCCGTACGGTGACGGTGCGCGCCGAGATGTCCCGCGTCCGCCGCTACCTCGGCGCCCTCCTCGCCCACCGCCCCTACCGCTTCGCGGACGACGCGACCGTGGACGTCCTCCTCCCGGACGACTCACGGGACCTCCTCCCGCACTCGGTCGCCCCGGCGGTGGCGGCGGCCCGGACCTGTTCGAGCCCCGCACATTGAACGAGAGCCCCGTGGGTGCGGCGGCGGCAGGTTCGGTACGCTCCGGCGCCATGTCCTTGTTCGAACGCATCCCGCGCATCAGACCCAGGGCGAAACGGCGCTACCGCACGCCCCTCACGCTGCACCAGCTCTGGATGGTGTCCCTGAGCGCACCCGTGCGCCCGGACAAGGACGCCTCCCGCACCACGCTCTACCCGTTCACCCGCCTCGACGACGACAAGGCGCGGCGCCGGCTGGCCGGGCAGTGGGAGTCCGGCACGCGGGACGAGCTGCTCGCGCGGCTCGGCGCGCTGGCGCGGTCGGGCTTTCGGGAGCAGGCCCGCGCCCGGCTCGGCGTGGAGCCGCTGGCCTGGGACATCGCCCTGTACGCGGACATCGCGCGGTGCGGCTTCGCCGCCGGGCTGCTCTCCGAGGCGGACGCGTGGAACCTGCTGAAGAACGTGGTGCCGCGGGTCGCGGGCACGTACAACACGTGGCAGGAGTACGCCGACCACTACCTCCTCGGCCTCTCGGTCTGGCGCGAAGGCGCACGGGGGACGGCCTCCGAGTCGCTGCTCGCCCCGCAGGACGTCGCGGACGCGCACGTGAAGTCGCTGCTCGACCCGGCGAACCGCAAGAGCCCGTGGCTCCGGGCGCCGCTGGACGTCATCCGCCGCCCCGACCTGCGGCCCGAGTAAGCTGACGCACCCTCGTACAGGATCGAGCGGAGGGAATGCCGTGGTGGGCGTGGGTGGACGGGCCGAGGAAGCCGACGAAGGGGCCGCACCGTCGGACCTGCGGCGTCTCGCGGTGGAGCTGCGCCGCCTCAACGGAGAGCTCACGCGGGTGGTGCACGGCTTCGCCACCGGCCAGGACCTGCACCCCACGGACGTACAGGCGCTCGCCGTCGTCCTGGACTCCACGGAACCCGTCACCCCGAGCGTGCTGCGCCGCCGTCTCGGGCTGACGTCCGGCGCGGTGAGTGCCTGCGTGGACCGGCTCGAACGCGCGGGCCATCTGCGGCGGGTGCGGGAGAGCCGGGACCGGCGGGTGGTGCACCTGCAGTACGTGCCGGGGGCGCAGGCGCGGGCACGCAAGTACTTCGGGCCGCTCGCGGAGGCCACCGACCGGGTGCGCGGCGACTTCAGCGCGGGGGAACTGGACGTGGTGGTGCGGTTCCTGGGATCGCTCAATCACGAGCTCGCCGCCGTGGAGAGCCCCCGCACTTAGGGCCCCTTTCGCGGCCGACCGCATCCGCGAGGCCGGGCGAGGCGGAAGATACGGCGTATGCCACCATCCCAGTTAACTCAATCATCGAGATACTTTCTGATTGAGGTTGTCAGGCCGCCTTCCTTGGGAGAACCATGCCCCGCACCCACCGACGCGCCCGCTGGCTCGTGCCGATCGTCCTGCTCTTCGGCTGGCTCGCCATCGGCGGCATGTTCGGTCCGTACGCCGGAAAGCTCGGCGAGGTCGCCACGAACGACCAGGCGGCCTTCCTGCCGCAGGGTGCGGAGTCCACCCAAGTGATCGACGCGCAGCGCGCCTTCAGCGAGGACGAGACGCTCCCGGCGATCGTCTTGTGGACCGCCGACGGCGGCGGCCGCATAGCCGATGACCAACAGGCCGCCGCCACCCGCGCGTTGGCCGCGCTGAAGGGCGAGCCCGGCATCGTGGGGCAGGTGTCGCCCGCCGTGCCGTCGGACGACCGCGAGGCCCTCCAGGGGGTCGTGCAGCTCCGCCCCGACCTGGGGCACGAACTCGCCCCGACGCTCGACGAGATCGACTCCGCGGCGTCGAAGGTGCCGGGTACGACGGTCGCCGTCGCGGGCCCCGCGGCGAGCCAGGCCGACCTGACCGGCGCCTTCGCCGGGATCGACGGGCTGCTCCTGTCGGTCGCGCTGGTGGCGGTCCTGGTGATCCTGATCCTGGTCTACCGCAGCGTGCTGCTCCCCTTCGTGATCATCATCGGGGCGGTGCTCGCCCTGGGCACCGCCTGCGCCGTCGTCTACGCCCTCGCCGACCACGACGTCGTACGGGTCGACGGACAGGTGCAGGGCATCCTGTCGATCCTCGTCATCGGCGCCGCGACCGACTACGCGCTGCTGCTCACCGCCCGTTACCGCGAGGAACTCGCCACGGGCGCCCACCGGTTCACCGCGATGCGGGCCGCGCTGCGCCGCTCCTCCGGGGCCATCGTGGCCAGCGCCGCCACGGTCGCCCTCGGCCTGCTCGCCCTGCTGCTGAGCGACCTCACCAACAACCGGGCGCTCGGCCCGGTCGGCGCCATCGGCATCGTCTGCGCCGTCCTGAGCACCCTCACGTTCCTCCCGGCCGCCCTGGTGCTGCTCGGCGGCGCCGCGTACTGGCCCGCGAAGGTGCGGACCGACGACGGGTCGGGCGCGGGGCACGGTGTGTGGCGGCGCGTCGCGCGGGCGGTGGAGCGGGCGCCGCGCAAGATCTGGGCGATCGCCCTCGTCGGGCTGCTGGCGTGCGCGGCCTTCGCTCCCACCCTCGACTCCAAGGGCGTGCCGCTCGACGAGATCTTCGTCAACGACGCGCCCTCGGTCGCCGCGCAGGCGACGCTGGCCGAGCACTTCCCCGGCGGCTCCGGGAACCCGGCCGTGGTGATCGCGGACGCGGGGCAGCGGGACGCGGTCGTCTCGCGGGCCGAGAAGGTCGACGGCGTCGCGAGCGCGGCGGTCCTCACCGAGCAGGGCCGGCCGGGCGGCGGTCCCGCCCGCGTCGTGGACGGCAGGATCCGCGTCGACGTGACGCTGAAGGACCCGGCCGACAGCGACGCGGCCAAGGAGGCGATCGGCCGACTCCGTACGGCGCTGCACTCCATCGACGGCGCCGACGTCCTGGTCGGCGGCTACACCGCGCAGCAGTACGACACCCAGCACACCGCCGAACGCGACCGCACGCTGATCGTTCCCGTGGTCCTCGCCATCATCCTGGTGATCCTCATCGGGCTGCTGCGGTCCCTGATGATGCCGCTGATCCTGGTGGCGACGGTGGCCCTCAACTTCGTTGCGACGCTGGGCATTTCGGCGCTCGTCTTTGAGCACGTGTTCGGCTTCAGCGGCACCGACGCGTCCGTGCCGCTGTACGGGTTCGTGTTCCTGGTCGCGCTCGGCGTGGACTACAACATCTTCCTGATGTCGCGAGCCCGTGAGGAGTCCCTGAAGCACGGGGCGCGGGACGGGATCCTGCGGGCGCTCGTCGCGACGGGCGGCGTGATCACGTCGGCCGGTGTCGTGCTGGCCGCGACGTTCGCCGCGCTCGGCGTGATCCCGCTCGCCTTCCTGGTGCAGATCGCGTTCATCGTGGCCTTCGGCGTCCTGCTCGACACCCTGGTCGTCCGCTCGCTGCTCGTCCCCGCGCTGGTCAGGGACATCGGCCCGAGGTCCTGGTGGCCCGGGCGCCTCGGCCGTCGCACGGACCGACGCACGGACCGACGCACGGACTGATCCGCGCGGGACCTTCCCGCATCCTGAACACCCTTGGCCACAGCGCGTCGGCCGTGATCCGATGAGCCGCATGAGCAGCAGCAACACCCTCACCGTCACCACGTGGTCGCTGGAGCAGACCGCTCCCGGCGACCTGCGCCCTGCGACCCCACCGGAGGGCGACGACGTGCGCGTCGTGCGCGCCGAGATCCCCTCCCCGGAGTTCAGCCGCTTCCTGTACGCGTCCGTGGGCAGCGACATCCGCTGGCTGGACCGGCTCGGCTGGACCTACGCGCAGTGGCAGGAGCAGCTGTCGCGTCCGGGTGGCGAGACCTGGGTCGCGTACGAGAAGGGCACGCCCGCCGGGTACGTGGAGCTGGACGCGCAGGACGACGGCGTCGTGGAGGTCGTCTATTTCGGCCTGATCCCGGCGTTCCGCGGGCGGCGGATCGGCGGCCACCTCCTCTCGTACGCGGTCGCGCGCGCGTGGGACCTGGCCGAACGGTGGCCGGACCGGGCGCCCACGAAGCGGGTGTGGCTGCACACGTGCAGCAAGGACGGTGAGCACGCGATGGCGAACTATCAGCGGCGCGGTTTCAAGCTGTTCCACACGGCGACCGAGGAGGAGCAGGACCTTCCGACCGCGGGCCCGTGGCCGGGGGCTTTTCCCGCCGCCTGAGTGTGTCCCGCCTGCCGTCGAGCCCCTTCGTGCCACTGTGACCGGCGCCACCATTGTCCGCGATTCGAGACGATCTCGTCCGGATCGCGGACAATGGTGGACCGGGCCCAAAGTCCCGTGACACGCTTTCGTCATGTCTACAGCTGGAACCGCCTTGGTGAGTCGACGTCACGTCGACTTCGGACGCATGTCCAGCGCCATCTGTCCGGCGCGCTGATCTCTCCAGCCCCGCCGATCTCTCGTCACATCTGACCCCCTGCGCACCGCCGCGCCCATCGCGCGAAGTGTGCAGGTCAGAGCCGCCTTAAGCCCGCCTGAAGGACACACATCCATGGCTGCTACCCCAGAAACACCTGTCTCCGCCACGCCCCGCCGTAAGGTGAGCCGTCACCGTGGCGAGGGTCAGTGGGCCGTGGGCCACTTCACTCCGCTCAACGGCAACGAGCAGTTCAAGAAGGACGACGACGGTCTCAATGTACGGACACGTATTGAGACGGTCTACTCCAAGCGCGGTTTCGACTCCATCGACCCCCAGGACCTGCGCGGACGCATGCGCTGGTGGGGTCTCTACACCCAGCGCAGGCCCGGCATCGACGGCGGCAAGACGGCCGTCCTGGAGCCGGAGGAGCTGGACGACGAGTACTTCATGCTGCGGGTCCGCGTGGACGGCGGCCGGCTGAGCGTCGCGCAGCTGCGCGCGATCGGCGAGGTCTCCGAGCAGTACGCGCGCGGCACCGCCGACATCACCGACCGGCAGAACATCCAGCTGCACTGGATCCGCATCGAGGACGTTCCGGCGATCTGGGAGAAGCTGGAGGCCGTGGGCCTGTCCACGACCGAGGCGTGCGGCGACTGCCCCCGAGTGATCATCGGCTCCCCGGTGGCCGGTATCGCCGCCGACGAGATCATCGACGGCACGCCCGCCGTGGACGAGATCCACGACCGCTACATCGGCAACAAGGAATTCTCCAACCTGCCGCGCAAGTTCAAGACGGCGATCTCGGGCTCCCCTGTCCAGGATGTGGTCCACGAGATCAACGACGTGGCCTTCGTGGGGGTGAACCACCCCGAGCACGGCCCTGGCTTCGACCTCTGGGTCGGCGGCGGCCTGTCCACCAACCCCAAGCTCGCGCAGCGCCTCGGCGCGTGGGTGCCGCTGGACGAGGTCTCCGACGTCTGGGCCGGCGTGGTCGGCATCTTCCGCGACTACGGCTACCGGCGCCTGCGCACCCGCGCCCGTCTGAAGTTCCTGATGGCCGACTGGGGTCCGGAGAAGTTCCGCCAGATCCTCGAGGACGAGTACCTGAAGCGGAAGCTCGTGGACGGGCCCGCACCCGAGGAGCCCTCGCAGAAGTGGCGCGACCACATCGGCGTCCACCAGCAGCAGGACGGCCGCTTCTACGTCGGGTTCGCGCCGCGCGTCGGCCGAGTGGACGGCACCACGCTCGCGAAGATCGCCGAACTGGCGGGTGCGCACGGTTCGGACCGTCTGCGCACCACCGTCGAGCAGAAGATGATCGTCCTCGACGTCGCCGAGAACCAGGTCGACTCGCTCGTCGCCGGTCTTGAGGCGCTGGACTTCCAGGTGAAGCCCTCGCCGTTCCGGCGCGGCACGATGGCCTGCACCGGCATCGAGTTCTGCAAGCTCGCGATCGTCGAGACGAAGCAGCGCGGTTCGCAGCTGATCGACGAACTGGAGAAGCGCCTCCCGGAGTTCGACGAGCCGCTGACCATCAACCTCAACGGCTGCCCGAACGCCTGCGCCCGTATCCAGGTCGCGGACATCGGTCTCAAGGGGCAGCTCATGCTCGACGGCAACGGCGAGCAGGTCGAGGGCTACCAGGTGCACCTCGGTGGCGCGCTCGGCCTGGAGGCCGGGTTCGGCCGCAAGGTGCGCGGCCTGAAGGTCACGTCGGACGACCTGCCGGACTACATCGAGCGCGTCCTCAAGAACTACGAGGCCGAGCGCGAGGACGGCGAGCGCTTCGCGACCTGGGCCGCACGTGCATCCGCGGAGGCCCTTTCGTGAGCGCAGCGAGCGAAACAGAGGACACAGCATGAGCGAGCGCGCCGCGCCGTTCTTCTGCCCGTACTGCGGGGACGAGGACCTGCGGCCCGGCGAGGAAGGTCACGGCGCCTGGGAATGCGCGGCCTGCAACCGAGCCTTCACGTTGAAGTTCCGCGGGCTGCTCGCCCGCGGGGTTCAGCGCAACGACGGTGGAGGGGAACAGATATGACGACGGCTCAAGCCCCCGCGGACACGGATGAGTTGAAGGCGCTCGCCGAGCAGGCCGGGCGCGACCTGGAGGATGCATCGCCGCTGGAGATCCTCCAGTGGGCGACGGACACCTTCGGCAGGAAGTTCTGCGTGACCTCGTCCATGGAGGACGCGGTGGTCGCCCATCTCGCCTCCCGTGCGATGCCCGGTGTGGACGTCGTGTTCCTCGACACCGGCTACCACTTCGAGGAGACGATCGGCACGCGGGACGCCGTCGAGGCCGTGATGGACGTCAACGTCATCACGCTCACCCCGCGGCAGACGGTAGCCGAGCAGGACGCCGAGTTCGGCCCGAAGCTGCACGACCGCAACCCGGACCTGTGCTGCGCGATGCGCAAGGTGAAGCCCCTCGAAGAGGGACTCGCCGGATACGCCGCGTGGGCCACGGGCCTGCGCCGCGACGAGTCCCCGACCCGCGCGAACACCCCGGTCGTCGGCTGGGACGAGAAGCGGCGGAAGGTCAAGGTCTCGCCGATCGCCCGCTGGACGCAGGACGACGTCGACGCGTACGTCACCGAGCACGGCGTGCTCACCAACCCGCTCCTGATGGACGGCTACGGCTCCGTGGGCTGCGCCCCGTGCACCCGCCGCCTCCTCGAGGGCGAGGACGCGCGCGCCGGACGGTGGGCCGGCCAGGCCAAGACCGAGTGCGGACTGCACGGCTGACCGCCATGAACGACACCCAGACTTTGGAGAACCAAGTGACCGGAGCCACGATCTGGCTCACGGGTCTGCCGTCCGCCGGCAAGACCACCATCGCGTACGAGCTGGCGGACACGCTGCGCGCCGAGGGCCGCAAGGTCGAGGTGCTGGACGGCGACGAGATCCGCGAATACCTCACGGCGGGCCTCGGCTTCAGCCGGGAGGACCGGCACACGAACGTCCAGCGCATCGGCTACCTCGCCGAACTCCTCGCCCGCAACGGCGTGTTGACGCTCGTCCCGGTCATCGCCCCGTACGCGGACAGCCGCGAGGCCGTCCGCAAGCGTCACCAGGTGGGCGGCACCGGCTACCTGGAGGTGCACGTCGCCACGCCCGTGGACGTCTGCTCCGACCGCGACGTGAAGGGCCTGTACGCCAAGCAGGCCGCCGGTGAGCTGTCCGGCCTCACCGGGGTCGACGACCCGTACGAGGCACCCGAATCGCCCGACCTGCGCATCGAGTCGCAGAACCAGACCGTGCAGGAGTCCGCGGCAGCGCTCCGTGCGCTGCTCACCGAGAGGGGTCTCGCCGCATGACGACCGTAGCTTCTTCCGTCTCCGAGGGCTCCGAGGAGACCGACAGCCCTTACGCGCTGACCCACTTGGACTCCCTGGAGTCCGAGGCGGTGCACATCTTCCGCGAGGTGGCGGGCGAGTTCGAGCGGCCGGTGATTCTCTTCTCCGGCGGCAAGGACTCCATCGTCATGCTGCACCTGGCGCTCAAGGCATTCGCCCCGGCGTCCATCCCCTTCTCCCTCCTGCACGTTGACACCGGGCACAACTTCCCCGAGGTCCTCGACTACCGCGACCGCGCCGTCGAGAAGCACGGCCTTCGCCTGCACGTCGCGTCGGTGCAGGAGTACATCGACGCCGGCAAGCTGCGCGAGCGTCCGGACGGGACCCGTAACCCGCTCCAGACCGTGCCGCTGACCGAGAAGATCCAGCAGGAGAAGTTCGACGCCGTCTTCGGCGGCGGCCGCCGCGACGAGGAGAAGGCCCGCGCCAAGGAGCGCGTGTTCTCCCTGCGCGACGAGTTCTCGCAGTGGGACCCGCGCCGCCAGCGCCCCGAACTCTGGCAGCTCTACAACGGCCGGCACGCCCCCGGCGAGCACGTCCGCGTGTTCCCGCTGTCCAACTGGACCGAGCTGGACGTGTGGCAGTACATCGCCCGCGAGAACATCGAACTGCCGCAGATCTACTACGCGCATGAGCGCCCGGTCTTCAAGCGCAGCGGCATGTGGCTGACGGCGGGCGAGTGGGGCGGCCCGAAGGACGACGAGACGGTCGAGACGCGGCAGGTCCGCTACCGCACCGTCGGCGACATGTCCTGCACCGGCGCCGTCGACTCCGACGCCACGACCATCGACAAGGTCATCGCCGAGATCGCCGTTTCCCGGCTCACCGAGCGGGGCGCCACCCGCGCCGACGACAAGATGTCCGAGGCCGCGATGGAAGACCGCAAGCGCGAAGGGTACTTCTAGACATGAGCACCACCACCTCCTCCGCCGCCGAAGAGCTGGCCGGGCTCTCGGCGACCACCCTGCTGCGGTTCGCCACGGCCGGCTCCGTCGACGACGGCAAGTCCACGCTGGTCGGCCGGCTGCTGCACGACTCCAAGTCGGTCCTGACCGACCAGCTGGAGGCCGTCGAGCTCGCCTCGCGTTCGCGCGGCGCCGCCGAGCCGGACCTCGCGCTGCTCACGGACGGCCTGCGCGCCGAACGCGAGCAGGGCATCACCATCGACGTCGCGTACCGGTACTTCGCCACACCCCGGCGGCGGTTCATTCTCGCGGACACGCCGGGCCACGTGCAGTACACGCGGAACATGGTGACGGGCGCGTCCACCGCCGACCTCGCCGTGGTCCTCGTCGACGCGCGCAACGGTGTCATCGAGCAGACCCGCAGGCACGCCGCGGTGGCCGCGCTGCTGCGAGTGCCCCATGTGGTGCTGGCCGTCAACAAGATGGACCTCGTCGACTACGAGGAGACCGTCTTCGCGAAGATCGCCGAGGAATTCACCGCGTACGCCGGGCAGTTGGGCGTTCCGGAGATCACCGCCATCCCGATCTCGGCGCTCGCGGGCGACAACGTCGTGGAGCCGTCCGCCAACATGGACTGGTACGGCGGCCCGACCGTCCTGGAGCACCTGGAGACGGTGCCGGTCAGCCACGACCTCACCGGCTGCCACGCGCGCCTGCCCGTGCAGTACGTGATCCGTCCGCAGACCGCGGAGCACCCGGACTACCGGGGTTACGCGGGGCAGATCGCGGCCGGCACCTTCCGCGTCGGCGAGTCCGTCACCGTGCTGCCCTCGGGCCGCACGTCGAAGGTCACCGGAATCGACCTGCTGGGCACGGCCGTTGACGTCGCCTGGACGCCGCAGTCCGTCACCCTCCTCCTGGAGGACGACATCGACATCTCGCGCGGCGACCTGATCGTGCCGAGCCACGACGCGCCCGCCACCTCGCAGGACATCGAGGCGACGGTGTGCCACGTGGCGGACACCCCGCTCGTCGTCGGCCAGCGGGTGCTGCTCAAGCACACCACCCGTACGGTCAAGGCGATCGTCAAGGAGATCCCGTCGCGGCTCACGCTCGACGACCTCTCCCAGCACCCCGAGCCCGGTCAGCTCGTCGCCAACGACATCGGCCGGGTGAAGGTGCGGATCGCCGAGGCGCTCGCCATCGACTCCTACGCGGACTCGCGCCGCACGGGCTCGTTCCTGCTGGTCGACCCGTCGGACGGCACGACGCTCGCGGCGGGCATGGCCGGCGAGTCCTTCGCCTCGGCCGAGGACCCCAAGGCGCTTGTCGACGACGAGGGTTGGGACTTCTGAGCCCGCCTCCCGGAACCCTGGTGAAGAACTGAGCGAACCATGTCCCACACACCCGCCCTCCTCGTCATAGCCCACGGCAGCCGCGACCCGCGCCATGCCGCGACCGTGCACGCCCTCGTGGGCGAGGTGCGGACGCAGCACCCCGGCGTGCGGGTGGAGACGGCGTTCCTCGACTTCAACGTCCCTTCCGTGCACGGGGTGTTGACGTCGCTGGCGGCGGAGGGTGTACGGGACGTGGTGGCGCTCCCCCTGCTCCTCACCCGCGCCTTCCACGCGAAGGCGGACATCCCGGCGGTGCTGCGCACGGCGCCGCCCGGGATGCGCATCCACCAGGCGGAGGTCCTGGGCCCCGACCCGCTGCTGGTCTCGGCCCTCGAACGACGCCTGTACGAGGCGGGGTTGACCCCCGCCGACAAGCCCACGACCGGGGTCGTCCTGGCCTCGGCGGGCTCATCCGACCCGGAGGCGATCGCAGTGATCGCTGAAATCGCGCGGGAGTGGCGGCACACCGGTTGGTGCGCCGTGCGGCCTGCGTTCGCCTCCGCATCCCTTCCGCGCACGCAGGACGTCGTGCGCGAACTACGGGCGCTCGGCTGCGAACGCGTCGCGGTCGCCCCGTACGTGCTCGCGCCGGGCCGCCTGCCGGACCGGATCGCGGCGGGGGCGGCGGACGCGGACGTCCTGGCCGAAGTCCTCGGCGCCGCGCCCGAGGTGGCGCGTGTCCTGATGGTTCGTTACGAGGCGTCGCTGGTACCGGAGTTGTTGGCGGTCGGGGCCTGAGAGTCACCCCTCGGGGGACCTGACCGCCCGCGTCTCACCCGCACAACCGCTCCCCCAACTCACTGCGCACATACCGCACACTCCGCCCACTGCGCGTCCGCGCCAGCAGCCCCGCGTCGTACAGGATCGACAGATGCTGGCTGACCGCGCCCGGGGTGACGGCGAGGCGGTGGGCGAGTTCCGTTGTCGACGCGGGCTCCGCGAGGAGCCGCAGGATGCGGGCCCGGGCCGCGCCGAGCAGCCGGGTCAGGGCCTCGCCCGTCGCCGGGGGCGGGGTCTCGGAGATGGTGGCGCGGCCACGGGCCGGATAGGCGAGCAGCGGCGGCAGTGTGGGGTCGAGCATGGTGTGGGCGCCGTGGCAGAAGAGGGTGGGGACGAGGACGAGCCCGCGGCCCTCGATCGGGATGTCGGCCCCGCGCCAGGTGCGGAGGCTGTCGCGCTGCACGATGGTGAGCACGTCGCCGTCCCAGGACAGCCGCCGGTCGAGGCTGGTGAACAGGCCGCCCACGCCGGCGTCCGCGAGCACCTTGCCGCGGTACGTGAGATCGGCTTCCAGAACGGACTGCACGCGGGGCCACCAGTCGGGGGCGAGGCATGCGTGCCAGTAGGCCTCCAGCTCGTCGGCGATGCGGTGGCGGAACGCGGCCGGGTCGGCGAGCCCCGCGCGCAGCACGGGCGGCAGCCGGTCCGCCGCCGTGTCGTAGGCGGTGGTGAAGTCGGGTCCGACGGTCTCGGGCGGCACGCCGCGGATCTCGGCGAGCTGCGCCGCGAACGCCGGGCGCGGGCGGCTCGGGCGCGGGGTGAGGAAGTCCGGGAGCCACAGGTGGGGTGCGACGAGCGCGACGAGCAGTTCGGTGTCGAGGCGCCGGAAGGCGGGGGCCATGCGGCGCAGCCACGGCCGCTGGTGCGGATAGCGGGCGGGGTCGCGCCAGCAGCGCAGCGAGTACACCGCCTCCTGGAGGGGCGAGTACGCGAAGGACGTACGGGCCAGGTCGCCGACGACGAACCGGAACTCGATCACGACGCTCCCCCGGATCCTGATGCTTTAGCCGCACGCTAAAGGTTTTCCGTACGGCGCGGAACCCGGCTTCGCTGTGTCCATGACCACTTCGCCGCCCCGGCCCACGCCTCCCACCACCCGTTACGGCGGCATGCTGCCCACCGTCCCGGTGCTGCGCCGGCTGTCCCTGCTCACGCTCCTCAACGCGTTCGGGCGCGGGCTCTTCTTCCCGGTCAGCGTCCTGTACTTCACCCGGTTCGTGGGCCTGAGCGCCACCTCCGTGGGCGTCGGCCTCACGGTGGCCGGGGTGTTCGGGCTCGCGGCGGGGGTGCCGGCCGGGCGGGCCTCGGACCGGTGGGGGCGGCGGCCCGTGCTGACCGGGCTGTGGGTCGGGTGCGGCGTGGGGCTCGTGGCGTACACGCTCATCGACTCGTACGTCTCGTTCCTGATCACGGCGATCTGTTACGCCACGCTGAGCCAGGGCAGCATGGGTGTGCGCAACGCGCTGTACGCGGATGTGCTGCCGATAGGGCAGCGGGTGGAGGGCCGGGCGCATCTGCGGATGGTCACCAATGTGGGGATGGGCGTGGGCGGCGCGTTCGGGGCGCTCGCGTTGCAGCTCGACAGCCGGTCCGGCTACACGGCCCTGATCCTCGTCGACGCGGCGGCGTTCGTGGCCTCGGCTCTGATGGTGCACCGGCTGCCGGGCGGCGCGGGGCGGCGGCCCGTGGCGGACACCCCGGCCGAGAGCCGGTGGCGGGCCGTGCGCGATCTGCCGTTCCTGGCAGTGACCTTCCTCAACGCCGTACTGGCCCTGCAATACGCCCTGTTGGAGGTGGGCCTGCCGCTGTGGATCGCGCAGCACACCGAGGCGCCGCGGTGGACGGCGGCGCTCGTCATGGTGCTCAACTGTGTGCTGGTGGCGCTGCTTCAGGTGCGCGCGACGCGGGGTGTCGAGGATCTTCCCGGCGCGGTGAAGGCGATGCGCCGCTCGGGGCTGCTTCTCGCGCTGTCCTGCGCGATCTTCGCCTGCTCCGCCGGGATCTCGCCGCTGGGGGCGTTGACGGTCCTGGTCGTCGGGGCCGTGGTGCAGGTGCTCGCCGAGGTGTTGCAGGCCGCGGGCGGCTGGACCGTCGGCTACGGCCTTGCGGACTCCCGCGCACACGGCGTCTACCAGGGCGTCTTCAACTCCGGCCAGGCCGCGGCCTCGATGGCGGCGCCGGCCCTGGTGACGGTCACCGCGATCCGGTACGGGACGGCGGGCTGGGCCGCGCTCGGGGCGCTGTTCGTGGTGGCGGGACTGGGGGTCGGGCCCGCCGTGCGGTGGGCACGGCGGGGTGGCGAGTGGCGCGGCGAGTGAGCCGCCGTGCGGTCAGCGCGGGTCACGGCCGCTGAGGGCCAGGGCCCGCGCGTAGACCGGCGCGTCGTCCGGTACGTCGACGGGGGCGGCGAAGCCCTCGTACTGGCGGTACAACTCGGCGTTCGACGCCACGACTTGGAGCAGCAGCGCCGCCGCACCGTCCGAGACCCGGAACTCCTGGCCGGTGGCGCGGGCCACGTCCCAGCCGTGCAGGACGAGTTCGGCCCACAGGAGGGCGGCGACCTCAGGGGCGGGCTGCTGGGCGAAGCCGAGGTCGATCTCGCCCTCCCAGACGGCCGGTTCGGCCCAGGCGTCGACCGCCCGGTCGAGGTCGGCGGTGTACGTCGCGGCCCAGTCCTCCTCGGACGTGATGTCGCGCGCGGTCGCCTCCTCGGGCAACTGGGTGCGCAGCGCCCGGTGTTGCATGCCGTGCGAGGTGTAGACGGTCCAGTGGTTCACGAGCGTCCGCACGTCCCAGTCGCCGCAGCCCGAGGCCGCGCCGAGCCGGTCGGGCTTGACGCCTGCCGCGACGCGGGCGGCTTCGGCGGCGCTTTCGGTGAGGTACGGGTACACGGTGTCCATGCGGAGTTCGTTCATGCCGATGACGCTACGGCGACCGGTACCCGCGCCTCTTGAACAAACGCGACAGGGTTACGAGGCGCAGCGCGCGTCCACCGCCGCGACCAGGTCCGCCACGCTCGTCTCCCCGGCCGAACGACCTTCGCGCGCCGCCTCGTCGGCGAGTTCCTGGAGGACGTCGTTGACCGGCGTCGCCACCCCGTGCAGGCGGCCGAGCAGGGCGATCTCGCCGTTGAGGTAGTCGGCCTCGATGCTGCCCGCGCCGCGCTGGAGGGACTGCCAGGAGGAGCCGCCGCCGCGCGGGGAGCTGTCGAAGGGTTCGAAGGTGATCTTGTCGGCGCGGGTGGCCTTCTCCTCGTCCTGCGACGCGTACGCGATCCCCGCGGCGTCGAGCACCGCCTCGCCCTCGGCGCGCGCCCGGCGGAACAGGGCGATGCTCTCCTCGCCGGCGAGCACGCCGGAGACCGCCTCGATCGAATTGGCCAGGTTGGAAAGGAGTTTGGCGTACTTCCAGCGCATGACGTCGTCGACGACCGGCGCCTCCAACAGCCCCTTCTCCAGGTCCTCGGAGATCATGTGGGCCGTCTCGTCGCGGCCCGACGGGTAGCGGCCGAGGTGCAGCATGCCGGAGAGCGGGGCGCCCTGGGCGCGGACGACGCCCGGCTCGACGAACGTGGCGGGCAGCCAGACGCACATCCCGTAGACGCGCTGGAAGGTGCGCAGGGCGAGCCGCTCGCTCTCCACGCCGTTCTGCGCGCAGACCAGCGGCAACCGCAGCGCCGCCGTGCCGCCGCCCTCGACGGGGCGCGGGCCCCACGCGGCGAGCGCCGCCGCGCTGTCCTGGGTCTTCACGGCGAGGATCAGCACGTCGTCGGCGCGCAGCGTGCCGAGCGCCTCCGGGCCTGCCACGACCGGGAGTTGATGGGTGTGCGGCCCGTCGGGAGTCTCGACGCGCAGCCCCTTGTCGCGCAGTGCCTCGTACTGGCTGCCGCGCGCGACGAGCACGACGTCACCGTGCCCGGACTGCGCGAGCCGTCCCCCGATGACGCCGCCGACCGCTCCTGCTCCGATGATGATGTAGCGCATGCGCCGACCCTTTCACGGACGCGGTCACCGTGGGGCGGTGAGTTCCACCAGTTTCGTCACGGTGTTCCAGTTGCGGCTCGTCGCGATGAGGCCCTTGTTGAGCGCCGGGCGGGACAGCTGGGCCCCCAGCTTCGAGACGCCCAGGCCCTGGGGCGCGTAGAGGTAGAGCGCGCGGTCGCCGAGGCGGAACTCCTCGGGGGCGAACGCGGCCGGGTCCACGGCGGCGAACCGGTCGGTGGTCACCGGCTCCGAGAAGTACGTGACGTGCAGCTGCTTGGCCTCAAGGTCGGCGGCCGGGAACGGGCAGTCCGCCATGACCGCCTTCAGGTAGCCGTGGCCGCGCACGAGGACGTCGACGGGGAAGCCGAATTCGGCCTCGATCGCCTTGGTGATCGCGGCCGCGAGCGACTCCTCCGACGCGTCGTGGCCGCCGGACGGCACGGTGAAGGCGACGTTGCCGCTCTGGAGGTACGTGCGTACGTCGGTCAGGCCCAGGCCCTCGACGACCGGCCGAAGACCGGCCATCGGCACCTTCTTGTTGCCGCCCACGTTGATGCCGCGCAACAGCGCCGCGTAGCCCTCGGTCACCTGAGTCATGGGCACACGATAAGGCGGCCGCCGTTCCCCGTGGGGGTGGGCACGGCGGCCGCCGGTCATCGAGCCGAAACGTTTACTCGACGACCTTCAGGAGCTTGTTCGCGGTGCCGTCCGACGCGTTCTTGATGGCGTCGGGGGTGGCCCCGTCGGTGAGCGCCTTGGAGACGTCGGCCGGGGCCGCGTCCTTGTGGCCCGCCAGGTAGACGGCCGCCGCGCCGACGACGTGCGGTGTCGCCATCGACGTACCGGAGATGGTGTTGGTGGCGTCGTCGTCCGTGTTCCAGTCGGACGTGATGTCCGATCCAGGCGCGTAGATGTCGACGACGGAGCCGTAGTTGGAGAAGTCCGACTGCTCGTCGTCCTTCGTGGAGGAGGCGACCGTGATGGCCTCCGGGACCCGGGCGGGGCTGGACTGCGAGGCGTCCGCCGACTCGTTGCCCGCCGCCACCGCGTAGGTGACACCGGAGTCGATGGACTTCTTGACCGCCGCGTCGAGCGCCTCGTCCACGCCGCCGCCGAGCGACATGTTGGCGACGGAGGGGCCCTCGTGGTTCTCGGTCACCCAGTCGATGCCCGCGACGACCTGCTCCGTGGTGCCGGAGCCCTCGTCGTCGAGGACGCGGACGGCGACGATCTTCGCCTTCTTGGCGACACCGTGCGCCTCACCGGCGATGGTGCCGGCGACGTGCGTACCGTGCCCGTTGCCGTCGTCGGCGCTGTCGTCGTTGTCGACGGCGTCGAAGCCGGAGGAGGCGCGGCCACCGAAGTCCTTGTGGCTGATCCGGACCCCGGTGTCGATGACGTACGCGGTCGCGCCCTCGCCGGCGCTGTCCGGGTACGTGTACTTGCTGTCGCCCGCGGTGTCCGCCTGGTCGATGCGGTCCAGGCCCCACGACGGCGGGTTGTCCTGGGTGGCGTCGATGTGGAACTTCTTGTTCTGGACGACCTTCGACACGGAGCCGTCGGCCGCGAGCCGCTTCGCCTCGGTGTCCGAGAGGCCTCTCGCCGAGAAGCCGTTGACGGCGGAGCCGTAGTTCCGCTTGAGCGTGCCGCCGTACTCCTTGGCCAGGTCCTTCTTCGCGGCGGCGTTCGCCTTCTGGTCGAGCAGCACGATGTAGCTGCCGGCCACGGCGCCCTTGGCGTCCTGACCGTAGACCTTGCCCTCGGCGGGGGCCGCGGTGGCGGAGAAGCCGCCGAACATGGTGACGCCCACTGCTGTCGCCGCCGTGGCTATCGCCGCGGTGAGCTTCATCGTGCGCGCATGCTGGTTTGTTGCCATGAAGAGGGATCTCCTCAGTGGTGTGTGGGGGGAATGCCAGCGCCCCAGGACGAACCTTCGCGAAGGTTGTCAAACTCCGGAAGATGTCCGGGGGTTGAGACGAAACCCTGACCGATTGACGCGATCAGATCAAGACCTACATGAACCTGTGACGTGCTCAACAAGGTTTCGTAATAACAAATCGGGCGGTTCCCGGAGGTTCGGATCAAGGTCCACCGGTTCATACCTCGGTGCCTCAACCCCCGATAGATGTAGGGGACTCGGGTCATCCTCCGCGCGGACCTCCGCCCGCGGCACCTCACCGAACAGCACGACGTACCTGCCTCATCCCGCCCACACCTTCGTTTTTGGAGGTGACCTGATGGCAGGGAACGGGGTACGGCCGGAGCGCCGGGTGCGGGGATTCGCGGCCAGGGCGGGCGGATGGAGCGCCCGGCACAGGTGGGCGGCGGTGGGGATCTGGGTGCTCTTCGTCGTGGTGGCGATGGGCCTCGGGTCCGTCACGGGGCGGGTGGACGTCTCGGAGGACGACCAGCTCAAGGGCGAGACGAGCCAGGCCGCGCGCATCATCGACGACGCGGGTGTCGACGAACCGGCGGGCGAGACCGTGCTCGTACAGAGCAAAAACGGGGCATTGCGGGCCACTGCGCCGGAGTTCAGGGCAGCGGTCGCCGACGTGGTGAAGGCCGTCGAGGGCACGGGCGAGGCGACCGCCGTGCGCTCGCCGTACGCCGCCGACACCCGGACGATCTCGAAGGACGGCCGCGCCGCGCTCGTCCAGTTCGACATGCGGGGCGACCCCGACACCGCGGCCGACCGGGTCGAACCGGTCCAGAAGGCCGTCGCGGGGGTCGCGGACGATCATGACGCGCTGCGGATCGAGGAGATCGGCGCCGCGAGCATGAACAAGACGTTCGACGACGCGTTCGGCGACGACTTCCAGAAGGCCGAGTACTCGGCGGTGCCGGTGGCGCTCGGCATCCTGCTGATCGCGTTCGGCGCGCTCGTCGCGGCGCTGCTGCCGGTGGCGCTCGCCGTCACGGCGATCATGGCGACGATGGGCCTGATGGGCCTCGTCAGCCATCTGCAGCCGATGAGCGAGACCGCCAACTCGGTGATGCTGCTCGTGGGCCTCGCGGTCGGCGTCGACTACTGCCTGTTCTATCTGCGGCGCGAGCGCGAGGAGCGGATGAAGGGGCACGATCCGCAGACGGCACTGCGGGTGGCGGCGGCCACCAGCGGCCGGGCGATCATCGTCTCCGGGGTCACGGTGTGCGTGGCGATGGCGGGCATGATGTTCACCGGGCTCGCCGAGTTCCAGGCGATGGGACTCGCCTCGCTGATGGTGGTCGCGGTCGCGATGGTGGGCTCCGTGACCGTGCTCCCGGCGCTGCTCTCGCTGCTCGGGCACCGGGTGGAGAAGGGGCGGATCCCGTTCCTGCACCCGACGAAGCGGCGGGGCGCCGGTAACGGTGAAGGCGGTTCGGGCAGCCGCTTCTGGAGCCGGGTGCTGACCGTCGTCCTGGCGCGGCCCGCCGTCTCCGTCGCCGTCGCGGTCGGCGCGCTGCTCGCGATCGCCGCGCCCGCGCTCGGCATGAAGACCCAGAACCTCACCCTGGACCAGGAGTTCGGCGACTCGCTGCCGATCGTGGCGACGTACGACCGGGTCAACGCGGCGTTCCCCGGCGGCTCGGACCCGGCCGAGGTGGTCGTGAAGGCCGACGACATCAACGCCGCCGATGTGCGCGCCGCCCTCGCCGACTTCCGTGCGCGGGCCGTGAGTTCGGGCGCCTCGCGCGGCCCTGTCGAGGTCACCGTGCACCGGGACGGGAACGTGGCGATCGTCGACGTACCGCTCGTGGGCGGATCCGATCAGGACAAGGCCGAGAAGAGCCTGGCGCTGCTGCGCGACGAGGTGCGGCCCGACACGTTCGACAAGGTCGGCGGCGTCGAGGCGCCGATCACCGGGCAGGTCGCGGGGTCGAAGGACTTCAACGACCAGATCGTCGGTTCCGTCGTCCCGGTCTTCGCGTTCGTCGTCGCGTTCGCGTTCCTGCTGATGCTGCTCTCGTTCCGCTCACTGACGGTCGCGATCACGTCGATCGTGCTCAACCTGCTGTCGGTGGGCGCCGCCTACGGGGTCCTCGTCGCCATCTTCCAGCACGGCTGGGGAGCCTCGCTCGTCGGCGCGGAGGGCGTGGGCGCCATCATCACGTGGCTGCCGCTGTTCCTGTTCGTCATCCTGTTCGGCCTGTCGATGGACTACCACGTGTTCGTGGTGTCCCGGATCAAGGAGGCGCGCCTTCAGGGGCGTACGAACCTCGATGCGATCCGGCAGGGCGTCGTCACCACCGCGGGCGTGGTCACCAGCGCGGCCGTCATCATGGTCGCCGTGTTCAGCATCTTCGGAACGCTGTCCATGCAGTCCATGAAGCAGATGGGCGTGGGCCTCGCGGCCGCCATCCTCATCGACGCGACCGTCATCCGCGGTGTGCTGCTCCCGGCCGTGATGGCGCTCCTCGGGGAGCGCAACTGGTATCTGCCGAAATGGCTGCACCGGCTGCCGGACCTGACGCACGACGAGGCGGGCATCGAGCCCGCCCCGGTCCCGCGCGAGGGCGGCGAGGAGGTACGCGTCTGACATCGCGCCCGGCCCCTCGGGCCCACGGCCTGTTCACCGCTCGCGTTACGCGACGGTGGACAGGCTCTTCTCGTCGACATCGTTGTCGTCGACACCGGCCCGCTGGGTGCCGTTTTCCTCGATGCCGTCCCGCTCGAGGTCGTCCTTCTCGAAGGCCTCCAGCGTGCGGCCGAAGTCGCGCGTGGACAGCAACAGCTTGTAGACGATGGCGAGTTCGAAGACGAGCAGCAGCGCGCCGGCCACGATGGTCGCCCCGAGCACCTGGTCGATCAGCGGCCCGACAATGAAGACGGCCATCTGGAACTCGATGCCGCTCACCAGGTGCGTACGGATCCGGTGGCGCAGCATGAAGGCCCGGAAACGCAGATAGACCGGGAAGCGGCTGCGGAACTCCTGGTGCAGGTCGACGACCTTGGGCCGCGGGGCCGGGCCGAAGGTTTCCGCCTGCTCGGTCACCTCGTCGTCGGAGGCGTCGTCGGATGCCTCATCGGCGGCGGCGTCGGAAGCGGCTTGCGAGGCGGCCGCGCCGTTCAGGTCCTGCTCCATGTCCGCGGACGGGTTGGCCCGCAGCAGGTCCTCCATGAACGCGATGCGCTCCGCGTTCTGCGCGCGGCGGGCCGCCCGCATACGGGCCTTGATCTGCTTGCGCATCGAGTGCCGGGTCTTGAAGATCTCCAGCGAGTTGATGTAGCGCAGCCCGTCGAGGAAGACGACGGCCACGGCGAGCCAGATGTAGATCAGGTCACCGGTGCGCTGGAACTGGCCGCCCATCAGCGCCACGGCGCAGGCCATGACGCGGACGCGGTCGAAGATGTAGTCGAGCCAGGCGCCGAACACGGAGCCCTGCCCGGTCAGCCGCGCGACCTTGCCGTCCATGCAGTCGAGCACGAAGCTCAGGTGGTAGATGACGGCTCCGGCGATCAGCCAGCGCCAGTCCCCCATCGCGAAACAGCCGGCCGCGCCGAGCCCCAGGATCAGGGCTCCCCAGGTGATCTGGTTCGGGGTGATGCGCGTCCAGCGCGCCGTGACCCGGACGAGAGGTGTGGCCATCGGGTCGACGAGCAGCACGGTCCACCACGCGTCGCGCTTTTTCTGGGTGAGACGCCGCACTTCGGGCAACGACGGTATGTCTCGGGGCATGAGGCACGCCAGCTTTCTGTGTTCAAAAGTAGGTTCACCTCACAGTAAGAATCAGTTCTCCCCAAGTTCAAGAACGTACGAACGCAACCTTTATTGAGAGGTATTGGTCGTACATCACAGACGAGTCAATTTCGTTATCTGTTAGGCACACACTTCTTACGGAACAGTGGAACCGTTTCGCGAAAAATCGCGTCTACAGGGCGGCCTCGATGAGGTCGGCCGCCTGCCTCGTTCCACCCTCCTTGGTCATGTCCTGCTGAACGGCGGCGAAGCGGCGCGCCACCTCCGGGTCGTCGACCAGCGCGAGGACGGCCTCCCGGAGCGTCTCCGCGTTCGCCTCCTCCATGGGTACGTGCCGGGCGACGCCGAGCCCCTGGAGCATGTCGGCGTTGCCGAACTGGTCGACGGCCTGCGGCACGGCGACCATCGGCGTCGCGGTGGCCAGGCCCTCCTGGCTGCCGCCCGCGCCGGCGTGCGTGATGAAGGCGTCCGCCTTCTTGAGGATCGCCAACTGCGGCGCCCACTGACACACCTCTACGTTGCCGGGGACCGCCCCGAGGTCCTCGGCGGTGACGTGCTTGCCGACCTGGAGCACGACGTGCCAGCCCGGCAGATCACCGAACGCCTTCACGCATTCCCGGTAGAAATCGGGCTGCTTGGTGAACGACGAGCCGAGCGACACGAGCAGCACGTGCTCGGCGTCGGCGGGGCGCTCCCAGTCGCCCTGCGCGGACCGGTCGCCCTGGCAGGCGCCGACGAAAATGTTCTTCTTCTCGTCGACCCGGTCGGCATTCGGCTGGAGGGCCTTCGGCATGAGGACGAGGGTGCGGTCGTAGACACCCCAGAATTCGTCGGCGGTCCTCGGTACGCCGGACTCCTTGAGCCACGCGTCGAACTTCTCGTAGTAGGCCTTCCCGCGCGGCGTCTTCCGGGGCTCCTCCCACATCGGCAGCGCGACCTCCTCCTTGTACCCCTCCCAGGCGACGAGGTTCGGCGAGAGCGTCACCGCGGGCACACCCCAGCGGTGGGCGAGGACGCCCGCCGGGTACGAGGTGATGTCGTGGATGACGAGGTCGGGGACGCCGACCCCGCCCTCCCCCTCGTAGGCCTCGATGAGCTGCGGGAGGGTCTGGATCGCGTCGTCCAGGAACGGCTCCACGTTGTCGAGCAGCGTCGTCCCCCACGCCGCCGGGTCGTCGTCCGGGCCGGGGAGCGTGGTGCGGTAGAGGACCGGCTCGGCGCCGGTCTCGGCGATCTTCTCCTCGAACAGGTGCGGGATCGCGTACGTGACGCGGTGCCCACGGGCGACGAGCTCCCGGATCACTTCGAGGCTCGGGTTCACGTGCCCGTGGGCGGCGATGGAGAACATGGCGATGTGGGCACGTTTGCCGTGGTTCGGGTTCGTCATGACCCCAGCGTAAACGAGACGAGACGTCTCGTGCAATTGGTTAGCGGGCACTGTCGGGTAATGCCCGGTAATGCCGGGTGCGAGACTGACCCCGTACCAGGTGAGACGCAGGGCCGCGGGGCCGCAGGAGGCACAGCATGGACGAGGCACGGGCACGGGAAGTGCTGGCACGGGCGGATGTTTTGGACGGTAGTGCCGGGGCGGCGGGAGCTGAGGGTGGGCTCGGTGCGGGTGCCGCGGGTGCGGTGGGTGCCGCGGAGTTGCTGGCGTTCGGGGAGAACGCGGTGTTCGGCGTCGGCGACCTCGTCGTCAAGATCGGGCGCAGCGCCGAGCACGGCGGCGCCGAACTGCTCGACCGCGCCCGCCGCGAACTGGCCATCGCCTCCTACCTCGCGGCGCACGACGTCCCCGCGGTGCGCGCCGCGAAGGACGAGGCGCTCGTCGTGGACGGGCATCCGGTGACCGTGTGGCACCGCATCCCGGCGGCGGTCCGCCCGGCCGAGCCGCGCGATCTGGCGGAGCTGATCAAGCTCGTGCACGCGCTGCCTGCGCCGACCGGTTTCGAGCTGCCGCGGCGGGAGTTGCTCAGCGGGGTCGAGCGCTGGCTGCGGCTCGCGGGCGACGCGATCGACCCGGCCGACGCGGACTATCTGCGCGAGCGGCGGGACGGGTTCGCAGCCGCCGCCGCGGCGTTGACCCCGCGGCTGCCGGCCGGGCCGATCCACGGTGATGCCCTGCCGCGCAATGTGCACATCGGGCCCGAGGGGCCCGTACTCGTCGATCTCGAGACGTTCTCCTCCGATCTGCGGGAGCACGATCTGGTCGTCATGGCCCTGTCCCGGGACCGGTACGGGTTGCCTGCGGCGGCGTATGACGGGTTCGTTTCCGCGTACGGGTGGGATGTGCGGGAGTGGGAGGGGTGTGCGGTGCTGAGGGGGGCGCGGGAGACGGCGTCCTGTGCGTGGGTTGCGCAGCATGCGGCGGCCAACCCGAAGGCGTTGGTGGAGTTTCGGCGGAGGGTCGGGTCGCTCCGGGACGGGGACGCGGCGGTGCGGTGGTATCCGTTCTGAGGGCGGCTCTGAGGTCGTCGTGCCTGCGGCAGGCTCGGGGGCTTTGCCCCCGGACCCCCAGTCCTCAATCGCCGGACGGGCTTGAGGTGCGCATCGGCCACACCGTGTCGACCACCGCGTCCGGATTGCCCTTGCGGCGGAGGAAGTTCTGGAAGTCGGCCGCCGACTCGGCGAACCACTCCACCTGTCTGCGATGCAGCTCCGCCACCCCGAGCTGCGCGACCTTCGCGTGGCGCTCGCCTATCGCGCGGGCGAGCAACGCCGCGGCCAACGCGTCCGCCGAGGCGTCGTGCGCGGCGTCGAGCGGGACGCCGTACTCGGTGCAGACCGCTTCGAGGTTGCGCTTGCCCCTTCGGTAGCGGTCGACGGTGCGGTCGATCGTGTACGGGTCGACGACCGGGCCCGGCTCCGCTCCCGCGAGGCGCTCCCGCAGGGACGGCAGCCCGTGCCTGGCGAGTTCGGCGGAGAGCAGGGTGAGGTCGAACGTCGCGTTGTACGCCACCACGGGGACGCCCGCGCGCCAGTGGTCGACCAGTATCCCGGCGAGGGCGTCGGCGACCCGGTCGGCGGGCTCGCCCTCGGCGGCCGCCCGTTCGTTGGTGACGCCGTGCACCGCGATCGCTTCTTCGGGGATCGGCACTCCGGGGTCGGCCAGCCATTGCCGGTGGCCGAGGACCGCGCCGTCCTTCACCTCTATGACGGCGGCGGTGACGATGCGCGCATCGCGCGGATCAGTCCCGGTCGTCTCCAGGTCGAAGCCGATCAGCAGCTCGCGGTGCCAGGCCATGACAGCCCCCTTCTCGTGGTGCGTTCCCCCAGTGACCACCACCTTCGCACGCCCCACTGACAATCCCGCCGGGCACCCGGCAGGGCCCGGCCGGGGCCGCTACGACACCGGTCGCGCGTCCGCCCAGGCCTGCTCGAATTCGTCGCGGTACGTCACGAAAAGGCCGTTCTCCCCCGTGTCCGTCGACGCGCTCGCCTTCACGACGCGGCCCCCGCCACGCAGCACGAGGACCGGTGCCTCCATCCCCCGCGTCCTGCGCAGATACGACTGGACGACCGCGATGCCGTCCGATCCGTCACCGTCGACGAGATACGCGTTGAAGCGCGGCGTCTCGTCGAAGACGCAGACCTCGAAGGCGCCGGGGTCCTTGAGGCGGTCCCGCACCCGGCGCATGTGCATGATGTTCATCTCGACGGAGCGGCTCAACTCGCCCCGTTTGAGCCCGAGTTCCCTTTCGCGCCGTTTGACCGCACTGGACGCCGGGTTGAGGAAGAGGAGCCGTATCCGGCAGCCAGACTCGGCGAGGCGGACCAGGCGGCGGCCCGAGAAGTTCTGCGCGAGCAGGTTGAGCCCTATCCCGATGGCGTCCAGGCGCCGCGCCCCGCCGAAGAGGTCCTCGGCGGGGAACTGGCGCAGCAGCCTGACCCGGTCCGGGTGCACCCCCACCACGTCCGCGTACCGGTCGCCGACCAGGTCCTCGACGGCGTCGACGGGCAGCCGGCGGGCCGAGGGGACGTCGGAGCCGGCGCCGAGTATGTCCAGGAGGCGGGAGGAGGCTCGCTCGGCCTGGGCGAGCACCGTCTCCGAGAGGGCGCGGTTGCGGGAGACCACATTGCGCGTGACCTCCAGCTCGTCCAGCGCGAGCTCGACGTCGCGGCGGTCGTCGAAGTACGGCTCGAAGCACGGCCAGTGCTGCACCATCAGCTCGCGCAGCTGCGGCAGGGTCAGGAACGACAGCACGTTGTCGTCCGCCGGGTCGAGGAGATACCCCTTGCGGCGGCTGACCTCGCGGACGGCGACGGCCCGCTGCACCCACTCCTGCCCGGCGGGCCCCGCCGCGGCGACCACCCAGTCCTCACCGTGCACGGGCACGTAGATGGGGCGGAGCACGGCGGCGACGACGGCGCGCAGCCGCTGCTCCACCAGGTTCAGCCAGATATAGGCCCGCCCCGCGCGTTGCGCGCGCGTACGGACCTCGCGCCAGGCGTCGGCGCCCCAGTCCAGCTCCGGTCCGATCTGGGACGCGACGTCCATGGCCAGCGACACCGCTCCGGGCGGGATCTCCGTGGAGGTTGCCTCCTGGCTGTCCTGGCCCTCGTGACCGTCGTCACCAGGGGGCAGCTCCAGCCCTCCCGAGCTCACCCGCTCCGCACCGCCTTCCGCTCCCCCGCGTTTGTCGTGCCCGAACGTGTAGAGCACAGCTCCCAGCAACGATCAAGGAAGGGTACTCCGGGAGCGGGTGGCGGTGCAGCCGGATGAAGCCGCCGGTTTCTCAACTACCGTTTCGGGGAACCCCGTTCTGCCCCGCGAGGTCGTCCGGAGTGAGCGGATTCATAGCGGTCACGTCCCTGGGAGCCAGCGAGAAGCCCTGCCAGTGCACCGGCATGGGTTGCTGGTCCTCGTCACGGGCGATGTGGTGGAACCCGATGTTGACCCAGGTGATCGGGTGCTTGAGCGTCTGGCCGTTCACCCACTTGTTGACGCTGGTGCCTCCGCAGTTCGCCGCCGGGTTGTCGCTCGCGTACTGCTCGCACTTCTTGTACTCGGTGAAGTAGACGTCGTGCTTGGTGAAGGCACGTCCGGGGTACCGGTTGGAGCGGCCGGGCACGAACTCGTACGACCTGGGGTGGTTGTCCTTGTTCTTGCCGGCGGTGGAGACCACGCGCCACCACCGCATGTCCTTTACGTCGCCCGCGAGTTCCTTGGTGACGGGGGTGCGGGTCGTCTTCGTCGTGGGTGATCCGTCCCCCTGCGGCGGCGTCACCTTGGAGTCGTACTGCTCGACCTTGGCCTTGGGCGAGCCGTCCAGGCCGAAGTTGAGCCTCCAGAAGACGTTGTGGCTGTGGCTCTCGGCGTAGGCGCTCGCGCCCTTGCCGATGGGCCAGCCCTTGCCGTCGGTGCCGTCGTAGTCGTACGGGGAGAGGCTGCCGGTGGCGCCTATGTTGGACGTGATGGTGCCGTCGGAGGCGAAGCGCCACTCGGTGATGTACTCGTACCAGGACGCCTTGTTGACCGTGTAGACGAGCAGGTCCTTGCCCTGGGCCTGGTAGACCTTGCCGCTGCCTCCGGTCGAGTAGTCGTCGCTCAGCCGGTACGCGTGCCCGCGCGCACGCGTGGTGGTGCAGAGCCCCTTCACGTTGCCCATGTCGGGGACCTTGACGGTCTTGATGGTGCCGCCGGGGCACTCGGCGGGCTTCAGGTTCTGCAGTGCCTGCCCGAAGTCGGTGCCGGTGACGTCGTCGTACTCGGCCTCCCCGTCGTCGTAGGGGACGTGGACCTGCGCGAGCCGTGCGCTGGTCAGGACCTTGATCGGCGCGGCCTCACCCTTGGGCTGGTAGCTGACGTCGTCCAGGACGAGCCCTGCCAGCGTGTTGTAGTGCCAGCACATGCTCCAGGTGGTGCCGCCGTCGAGGGTCTGCTCGATGCGGTACGCGTCCGAGCAGGCGGGCGCGGCGGCCTGGGACGCCTGTGGCGGGGCGGCCGTGGCGGCCGGTGCGGTGGCGAAGAGGCCGGCGAGCAGCGCGGTGACCGCGAGACCCGTGACCGCGAGTGCGGGCCTTGTGCGGGCGCGCGGAACTCTGTTGACGTGCATACGGAAGCGCTCCTTCGTGGAGGAGAGGTCGGCGGAGTCCTCAGCCGAGGCGGGAGACGGTGCGGGCGCTCAGGTCGACGATGAGATCGCGGGTGTCGATCCACGGTCCGTTGACGACCTTGGTGATGACGCGCAGGCAACGGTGCTCACCGCACTCCTTGAGTCCTGCGGGGACGTTCGCGACGGTCTTCTTGCGGAACACCATGCCGCTCAGCTGCAGCTGGTCCGGCTTCGCGAGCTGCTTGCCGGTGGCGTCCTTGTAGTCGCCCTTCAGGTCGGCGCCCAGCGGGTCGGCGATCAACAGCTGTGCCGCCTCCGCGAGTTCGCCCTGGCTGGGCGGCGGCTGCACGCCCTGGTCGGTCCTGCTGTCCTCGACCTTCCCCGTGTCGAGGTTCACCGTCTTCGTGACGACGGAGTCGCTCTTGTAGTCGTAGTAGACGACGTCGGCGCGGCGTTCGCCCGCGGCGGCGTCACTGAGGCCCGGGTCGACCTCTGTCAGGTTCGTCGACAGGTGCTGGGGGCCTCGGTCGCCCTCCACGTCCCGCGCGTCGAGCCGCAGAGCGGCAGGCGCTGTCGCCAGCTTCTCGGCGCGGTCCGTCTCCGCGTCCGTGAGCGGATCGCGCCCCACCCCCTTCGCGTCCTGTGCAGGCGCGGGCTCCACGGTGCCCTCCGGGGCCACCGCGTCCTGCTGTGCGGCCCCCGCCCTGGTCATGTCGTTCCCGCCGTCCTCCGGCAGTGTCACACCGACCGCGACGGCAACGCCCGCGATCGCGAGCGCCCCCACCGCCATCAGCTTCCCGAGATGGCGTCTTACAGTTGTGCGCACATCTTCCCCCAACTTCCCCGGCAGCCCCGGTCGAGGGCATGCCGGACCGACGTGGTCGTCAGGTAAGAGCGTTCCAACTCCCGTGTGGTTGCCTCACATTCGGGCAGAGAGTGTCCGATGCCGCCCGGACCGCCGGGTGGTTGGGGTATCCCGTGCTCTTACGTAGTGGAGAGTTCTTACTTAGTGGAGAGTTCGGGAAGGAAGAGTCGTCAGCATGCAGGTCTGGCCTGGACAGGCGTATCCACTGGGTGCCGCGTACGACGGTGCCGGGACGAACTTCGCGGTCTTCTCGGAGGCCGCCGACCGTGTCGAGCTGTGCCTGTTGCACGACGACGGCTCGGAGACCGCCGTGGAACTGCGGGAGGCCGACGCCTTCGTGCGGCACGCATACCTGCCGGGGATCATGCCGGGGCAGCGCTACGGGTACCGGGCGCACGGCCCGTACGAGCCCGCGCGCGGCCTGCGCTGCAACTCGGCGAAGCTGCTCCTCGACCCGTACGCGCGCGCCATCAGCGGGCGGATCGAGTGGAACGAGTCGGTGTACGGCTACCCGTTCGACGCACCGGACGAGCGCAACGACCTGGACTCGGCGCCGCACACGATGGCGTCGGTGGTGGTCAATCCGTACTTCGACTGGGGCGACGACCGGCTGCCGCGCACGGAGTACCACGAGACGGTGCTCTACGAGGCGCACGTGAAGGGCCTGACGATGCGGCACCCTTCGCTGCCGGAGGAGCTGCGCGGCACGTACGCGGCGCTCGCACATCCTGCGGTCATCGACCACCTCACGGAACTGGGCGTCACCGCACTGGAGTTGATGCCGGTGCACCAGTTCGTCAATGACGACCGCCTGGCCAAGATGGGGCTGACCAACTACTGGGGCTACAACACGATCGGCTTCTTCGCCCCGCACAACATGTACGCGTCGTGGGGCGACCGGGGCGAGCAGGTACTGGAGTTCAAGTCCGCGGTGCGGGCGCTGCACCAGGCCGGAATCGAAGTCATTCTGGACGTGGTCTACAACCACACGGCCGAAGGCAACCACCTGGGTCCGACACTGTCCTTCAAGGGCCTCGACAATCCGTCCTACTACAGGTTGACCGACGACCCGCATTACTACATGGACACCACGGGGACGGGCAACTCGCTCCTGATGCGGTCCCCGCACGTACTCCAGATGATCATGGATTCGCTGCGCTACTGGGTCGAGGAGATGCACGTCGACGGGTTCCGCTTCGACCTGGCCGCCACCCTGGCCCGACAGTTCCACGAAGTGGACCGCCTGTCGTCGTTCTTCGACCTGGTGCAGCAGGACCCGGTGGTCTCCCGCGTGAAGCTGATCGCGGAGCCCTGGGACGTCGGCGAGGGCGGCTACCAGGTGGGAAATTTTCCGCCCCTGTGGACCGAGTGGAACGGCAAGTACCGTGACACCGTACGGGACTTGTGGCGTGGCGAACCGCGCACACTCGCCGAGTTCGCGGGCCGGCTGACCGGCTCTTCGGATCTCTACCAGGACGACGGACGCCGCCCGCTCGCCTCCATAAACTTCGTGACCTGCCACGACGGTTTCACCCTGCGCGACCTGGTGTCGTACAACGACAAGCACAACGACGCCAACGGGGAGGGCAATCGCGACGGCGAGAGCCACAACCGGTCGTGGAACTGCGGCGCCGAGGGCGGGACCGACGACGCGGCGGTGCTCGACCTGCGAGCCCGCCAAATGCGCAACTTCATCGCTACGTTGATGCTGTCGCAGGGTGTCCCGATGCTCAGCCACGGCGACGAGTTCGGGCGCACCCAGGGCGGCAACAACAACGCCTATTGCCAGGACAACGAGGTGGCGTGGGTGCGCTGGGCCGGGCCCGACGACGCGCCGGATCCGTTCCTGGAGTTCACGCGCGCGATGGTGCGGCTGCGCAGCGACCATCCGGTGTTCCGCAGGCGGCGCTTCTTCCACGGCCGTCCGGTCGAGGGCACGCACGACGACCTGTCGGACATCGCGTGGTTCACCCCGGAGGGCGAGGAGATGACGCAGCGGGACTGGGGTGCGGCGCAGGCCCGCGCCCTGTCCGTGTTCCTCAACGGCAACGCGATCTCGGAACCCGGCGCTCGCGGCGAGCGCATCCAGGACGACTCGTTCCTGCTGCTGTTCAACGCCTCGCCGCAGCCACAGGAGTTCGTGGTCCCGGTCGACCACGGGCGCCAGTGGCACGCCGTCGTCGACACGGCGCTGCCCGAAGGTCTTGCGGCAGGCGAGGACCCGAAGGTGCAGGCCGGTGACCGAGTCACCTTGCAGGGCCGCAGCCTCACGGTGTTGCAACGGCCGGCGTAGCCGTCTCGCCCGGCCCCTGGAGGGGCCGTACGCGCAGCGCGACGAGGAAGGCGGCCCCGGCGGCCACACTGCCCACCGCGAAGGCGGCAGCGGCCCCGTGGGTCTGCGCGAGACGGCCCGCCACGGCGAGGGTGACGGCCTGTCCGCCGACGAACGCGCTCACGGCGGCCGTCATGCCCTCGCCGAGCCGTTCGCGCGGCACGGCGTGTTCGGTGAGTCCGAACCCGGTGATCAGGTTCGGGGCGAACAGGGCACCGAAGGCGGTCACCACGACGTACAGGAGCGTCATGGAATGCGTGACGATGAGCGGGAGCGACAGGAGGGCGGCGGCCGCGGTGGCGACGCGCCAGCGGGCCCGCAGCGTGAACCGGGCGGGCACCGCCGCCATGGACAGGCCGGCGACGGCGCTCATGACGCCCATGGCGGCGTAGACGAGCCCGGCCTGGTCACCGTGTCCCAACTCCTCGGTGAGTGCGGTGATTCCGGCGCCGCAGCCGCCGAGCAGGATGCCGAGGAGGACGAGCCCGGCGCGCACCACGTGGACCTGGCGCGGCAGCCGTGGCCGGTCCGTACCCGCGCGTGGCCGCGTGTCCGCCGGGGCGGGCGGCACCGCCGTGGCGCTCGGGTGCAGCGCGAACGCGGTTCCGCAGACCGCGACGAGGAGCGCGGCCGCGCCGAACGCGTAGGCGGGGTGCGCCACTACGGAGGCGATCCCGATGAGCGCGGGGCCGAGGACGAAGCTGAGCTCGTCCATGGTGGACTCCAGGGACAGCAGGGCGTTCACCACCCGCTCGTCGCCGCCCTCACGGCGCACGAGCGCGACCCCACGCGCACGCGCGAGAGGACCGACTCCGGGGACGGTGGCGCCCGCGAGGACCCCGAGCGCGATCAGCGCCGCCGTCGGCAGGCCGGCGAGGGCGCCCAGCGTGTAGGCGGCGATCGCGAGCCCGTTGAGCAGCGCGAGGACGAGGACGACGGGGCGCTGGCCACGCCGGTCCGCAAGCCGCCCGACGAACGGCCCCATGGCCACCTGGCCGAGCGCGAGGGCGCAGGCGACGACGCCACCGGTCGCGAGGGAGCCGCTGGTGCGGGTCACCAGTAGGACGCTGCCGAACTGGATCACCGCGACCGGGAGCCGCCCGAGGAACGACACGACGGGCAGCGGGCGTCCCGTCGCCGCGAGCACCTTGCGGTACGCGTCGAGCGTGCCACCGGTCTTGTTCGATGTACCAGGCATCGTCCGACGTTAACGAGGCACGCGTGCGTGCACGCATGCGGTGATGCCACGAAAGGCGGCGTCCCGGATACGTAGGTTCGCATGACGCCTCAGGCCTCGGCGCGGCCTCCTTGCAGCCGTACGAGGAGAGCCGTGGGAGAGCGGGTGAGCAGGCCCTCGTAGGCGGGTCGGAAGCCCGGCGCCCAGGCCATCGACGGCAGCTCCGTCAGCAGGGCGCGCAGGCCCGCGTCGGCGGTGAGGCGGGCGAGTTGGACGCCCGGGCAGCGGTGCCGCCCGGTGCCGTGGGCCAGCTGCCCGGGAGCCGCGCGGAACAGGTCGTAGCGGTCGGGGTCGGGGAACCGGATCGCGTCCCTGCCCGCCGCGCCGACCAGGCACGCGACCGTGGCGCCCGCCGGTATCGTGCCGCCGCTCACCGGGACGGGCGCGAGGGCCCGACGCAGGACGACGTGGGCGGCGGGGTCGCGGCGCAGCGACTCGGCCCAGGCGGCGTCGACGAGTTCGGGGCGGGCCCGTACAAGCGCCAACTGCTCGGGGTGGTCGAGGAGGTTGGCGAGGAGCGCGGCGAGGGCCCGGTCGGTGGCGTCCCCGCCCGCCCCGAGGAGCGTCGCGGCGAGCCCGCAGACCGTGTCGTCGGACAGTGGCCGCCCGTCGATCCGCGCGGCGCACAGGGCACTCAGGAGGTCGTCCTTGGGGTGCGCGCGGCGGCGGGCGATCTGCGGGCGCAGGAAGGCGTCCAGGGCCTCTGGGGCGCCGCCCAGGTGGGTGAGCCCCGCACGGCACAGGGCGGCGACGTGCGCGGTGCCCTCGTAGGGCAGGCCCAGCGCACGGACGACGGCCGCGGCGGGCAGCCAGTGGCAGAACTCCTCGACCAGGTCGGCCTCGTGGCGCCGGGCGAGGCGGCGCGCGAGTACGTAGGCGGTGCGTTCGATGCTCGCCTTCAGGGTGGCCAACGCGCGCCCCTGGAGAGCCGGGGCGAGGAGTGCGCGCTGGGCGGTGAGCGTGTCGTCTTCCAGGTGGGCGAAGGTGCGGCCGGGAGGCGGCGCGACCAGCCGGGGGTCGGCGAGCGCCGTACGCACGTCCACGTAGCGGCTGAGGAGCCACGCGCCGAACGGTTCGTCGAGGTGCAGCGGGTGAGTGGCCCGCAGCGTGCGGTACAGCGGGAACGGATCGTGGGCGGTCCGCGGCGAGGCGAGGCTCGGGAGTTGCGTCGCGACCCCCGGGCGGGGGTAGGAGCCCGGTGCGTCGGGATACGAGACCGGTCCGGAAGGGCACAGCACCGCGGGACTCCACTCTGTACCGGGGCGCGCACCGGTCGCTGCGCGCGGCTCTTCCCAGCGCACCACCGAGGCCTTCGTCACGCAGCCTCCGTTCCACCGTACGAGTGACAGCGGTGACTCAGAGTGACGCACGGGTCTGACCTGCGCCGGGCCGCGGTGGCGTGAACTCTCCCCTGCCGAGCGGCCCGGGGCCGCTGTATAGGCCTTCTTGACACATGGAGCGGAGCATGGGGTACTGCGGATTGCTGACGCCGGGAGCACCAACGGGGGTGAGTCACCTGTCGGAGCAGCGGTACCCCACCTCGGCCGAGTTGGTCCAGTCAGCGCGGGAGCTGGCGTCTCACCGACCTGACCTGTGTCGCCTACGTCAGGTCGGCACGTCGCGCGGAGGACGCCCCCTGCACCTGCTGTCCGTCGGGCACGACCGGCGCGCCGTCCTCATCGTGGCGGGGGCGCACGCCAATGAGCCCACGGGTGGGCCCACGGCGCTGCACCTGGCCGAAAAGGCGCTCTTCGACCGGGAGTTGCGGACCGACCGGTCGTGGCACTTCCTGTTGTGCGCGGACCCGGACGGCGCGGCCCTGCACAACGCCCCGGAGCCGCACTCGCTGCTCGACTACCACCGGGGCTTCTTCAGGCCCACGGGCGCGGAGCAGCCGGAGTGGTCGCCTTCCGTGCTGCCTCCGGACCGGCTCCCTCCGGAGACGAGGACCCTGGTCGGCGTGATCGACGAGGTGCGGCCCTACCTCCAGGTGTCCCTGCACGGCACCGAACTGGGCGGCAGCTGGGTGCAGTTGACGCGGGACATACCGGGGCTCGCAGAGCCCTTCGCCAAGTCGGCCGCCGAGCTGCACATACCGGTGGAGACCGGGGCGTCGGACGCGGCGGGCTGGCCGACGTCGGGGCGCGGCGTCCATGTGATGCCGGACCTGGACGCGCAGGCCGCGTTCCCGAGCCTGCCCGACGACGCCCGCCTGTCGACGTGGCACCACGCGCACCGCTACGGCGGCTCCACGGCGATCGTGGAGGTCCCGATGTGGGCCAGCGACCTGGTCGACGACCCGGCCCCGCACCCCGCGCCGGAGCGGGCGCTGGGGCGCCTGTCGGCCCGGCTCAGCCGCGACACCCGGCTCGTGGAGGAGATCCTCGCGGAGGCCATGCCCCGGCTCCCGGACACCGGCGGGCCGCTCCTCGGCGCGGCCTGCTGGGCGCTGGGCCTGGTGCCGGGGCTCGCGGACGACTGGGTCCAACCGCCGCCGCCCGGCGCCACGATGGCGTACATCGGCAGTATCGACGCGTTCGCCCGGCGGCTTCCGCTGCGGGCCGCGGCGATGCTCCTGCGGGTCCTGGAGGAGGCCGACGACCTGGCGGCGCCCCGCCTCGACGCCCTTGTCACGCGGTGGTGCGAGGTGTACGCCGAGCGGTTCGGTGCGCGGTGGGTGCCCGTCGCCCACCAGATAGAGCATCAGGCGCGGACGACGGTGGCGGCGGTGCGGCACGCGCGCGGGTGAGCACGCGCACGGGTCACACGCGCGCCCGGGTCAGTCGACGGACAGCCGGAACGCCATGCGCCCGAAGGCGACCTGATCGCCGCCCTTGACGACCGCGGCGCCGATCACCCTGCGCCCGTTCACCGACGTGCCGTTGGTGGAGCCGAGGTCGCGCAGCACCCACAGGCCGGCCTGCCGGCTCAGCTCGGCGTGCACCCGCGAGACGGTGTCGTGGCTCAGCCGCAGCCCGTTCGCCGGGTCGCGGCCGATGCGCAGCGGGTACGGGGAGGCGGCCGGCGGCAGGAGGAGCTTCGGCAGCCGCTCCACGGTCCACGCCCTGCGCAGCTTCTCGGTGAACCCGGAGACCGCCCCCACGGCGCCGAACAGCGCCCGGGACAAGCGGCTCTCCTGGTGCAGATCGGCGGTGAGCCGGTCGAGCTCCTCGGTCCGCCGGGCGGTGAACACCAGCTCCATGCGGCGTACGAACGTGTCGTGCGAGAGCCTGCCGAGGGCGACGCCGTCCCTGAGCACCTTCAGCGCACGGTCCCGCTCGGCGTCCGAGAGCCGAGCGGGATGTGTGTGGTGTTCAAAAGAGGACGTCACAGAGGGAATTGTCGGGCAGCGGAGGCCGAGGTGTCCAGAAAACCGGGCGCCCACGCGGGGCCCGGTGGCGTGGAAGCGCGTCAGCTTCGTGTGAGAGCGCGTCAACTTCGCCCGACGGGGCCTCGAGTTCGTGTGACACGTGCCCCAGCGGTGCAAAACGGCCCCGCGGCGATCACAACTGACGCACCATGGAACTCAGTCGTCACTGTCGGCAGGCATCCGGTCACGAGGGGGAACGGTCCGTGCAGTTCGAGGTGTGGGCACCACAGGCGGAGCAGGTAACGCTCCACATTCGGGGCGCCGAGGTTCGGGGCACCGAGATCCGGGGCGCCGAGGACGAACAGGGCACCACGCACGCGTTGGCGCGTGACCCGTACCGCGGGGACGGGTGGTGGTCCGGCGAGGCGGAGGCCGCGGACGGCACGCGGTACGGCTTCGCGGTCGACGGCGGGCCCGTGCTGCCCGACCCGCGCTCGCGGCGGCAGCCCGAGGGCCCGGACGGGCTCAGCGCCGTCGTCGACCACAGGCGGTACGCGTGGCGTTCCGACCGGCCCGGGCGCGGGCTGCCCGGAGCGGTCCTGTACGAGCTCCATGTGGGCACGTACACGGAGGAGGGCACGCTCGACGCCGCCGCGGCACGGCTCGGCCACCTCGCCGACCTGGGCGTCACGCACGTGGAGTTGATGCCGCTGTGCCCCATGCCGGGGCGGCACGGCTGGGGCTACGACGGGGTCGGCCCGTGGGCCGTGCACGAACCGTACGGCGGGCCCGAGGCGCTGAAGCGTTTTGTCGACAGCGCGCACGAGCACGGCCTCGGGGTCGTGCTCGACGTCGTGCACAACCACCTGGGCCCTTCCGGCAACCATCTGCCGGCGTTCGGCCCGTACTTCACCGACACTCACCACACGCCGTGGGGAAGCGCGGTGAACCTGGACGCGCCCGGCTCCGACGAGGTGCGCGCGTACCTGATCGGCAGCGCGCTCGCCTGGCTGCGCGACTACCGGATCGACGGGCTGCGGCTCGACGCGATCCACGAGCTCCACGACGGGCGCGCCCTGCCGTTCCTGGAGGAGCTCTCGGCGGCCGTGGACGCGCTCGCCGAGGGCCTCGGCCGGCCGCTGTTCCTGGTCGGCGAGTCCGACCTCGGCGACCCGCGCGTCATCACCGCGCGCTCCGAGGGCGGGCTCGGGCTGCACGCGCAGTGGAACGACGACGTGCACCACGCCGTGCACGCGGCCGTCACCGGGGAACGGCGGGGCTACTACGGGGACTTCGCGCGGCAGCCGATGGCCGCACTCGCCAAGACGCTCACGCAGGGCTTCTTCCACGACGGCACGTACTCGACGTTCCGCGGCCGCCACCACGGTCGACCGCTGGACCGCGCCGCCGTCCCCGCGCACCGGCTGCTCGCCTACACGCAGAGCCACGACCAGGTCGGCAACCGGGCGCGGGGCGAGCGCCTCGGCGCGCTCGTCGGCCCCGGGCTGCTGGCATGCGCGGCGACGCTCGTGCTCACCGGGCCCTTCACGCCGATGTTGTTCATGGGCGAGGAGTGGGCCGCGAGCACGCCCTGGCAGTACTTCACCGACCACACCGACGCCGCTCTCGCGGACGCCGTGCGCAAGGGCAGGCGGCGGGAGTTCGCGGCGCACGGCTGGGCCGAGGAGGACGTCCCGGACCCGCAGGACGCGGCCACCCGTGAGCGCTCCTGCCTGGACTGGGAGGAGCGCGAAACGGGCCACCACGCGCGCGTGCTCGCCTGGTACCGCGAACTCATCGCCCTGCGCCGCGCCCGCCCGGACCTCCGGGACCCGGATCTGGCGGCGGTCAAGGTCGCGTACGACGAGCGGGCGCGGTGGATCGCCTACCGGCGCGGCGACCTTCGGGTGGCGGTGAACCTGTCGGACGTCCCGGTGTCGATCCCGCTGGGACGTCCTGTGGCGCGGCTGCTCGCCGCGTGGGAGCCGGTGGAACTGCCGGGCAGGGACGGCGTGCTGACGGTCCCGCCGGAGTCCTGCGTGGTCGCCGTGGCGCCGTAGGAACGGGTGGCGGGGGTCGGCGCTCAGCCCTCCGACACCAGCTCCAGCAGGATCGCCTCCCACGCCCGCTCCGCCTGCACGCGCAGCAGGCCCACTGGGCTGTCGTCGGCGCCGTACAACCGGTCCCCGAGCCGTACCAGGACGTCGCAGCGGGCCAGCCACAGCCCCCGCAGGCACGACCGCGGTCCGTACCCCGCCAGCGTCGCGGAGCGGACCGCGGCACGCGCGCCGACCGCGATGGTGAGCCCGGCGATGTCCTCCGCGGCATCACCGACGACCGCGTCGGCCCAGTCGAGGACACCGCGCACCCGGCCGTCCGCCGACACCGTCAGATGTTCGCCCTTGAGGTCGTGGTGGACGAGCACCGTGCCGGACTGCGGGGCGAGTTGCGCGACGGCCCGCGCGGAGAGCTGATCGAGCCGCTCGGCCTCGAACTCGCCGTCCGCGTGCAGCTTCAGGGCCGCGGCGCCGGCCTCGCGGCGCAGGCTCTCCAGCGAGCGCGGCGGCACCTTCGGTACGCCGACGGGACCGGTCCGCGCGACCGGCACCGCGCGCAGCCCCGCGAGCAGCCCGGCGAGATCCTCCTCGCCCGCCGCGGTGACGTCCCTGACCTCCGCGGACTCCCCGGGCAGCCGCTTGTCGAGCGTGCAGGCGAGGCCCGGCGCCCACTCCCCCGTGGCGACGGAGGCGGGCACGGCGACCTGGACGTGGTGGCGTACGAGGTCACGCAGGCGCACCTCGCGCCGCAGCCGCGCGGACATCACCGGGTCGGTGGCGAGGCGCAGCACGTGCTTCTCACCCACCCACCACGTGGAGTGCTCGCCGCCCTCGGTGACGGGGCGCGTCTGCGGGGCGCCGCCGTCCGGAAGCATCGCCTCCAGGACGCGGCGCACGGCGTCGGCAGTGGGCTGCCGCGGGGTCGACGGCATGGCCGCTCAGCCCACGATCGCCAGCTCGCGCGCCGTCGCGTTGAGGCGCCGGCCGCCGTCCTCGGTGACGGTCACGATGTCCTCGACGCGGACGCCGAACCGGCCCGGCAGATAGATGCCGGGTTCGACGGAGAAGCACATGCCGGGCACCAGCTCCTGCTCCTCGCCCTCGATCATGTAGGGCGGTTCGTGGGTGGTGACGCCGATGCCGTGCCCGGTGCGGTGGATGAAGTACTCGCCGTACCCGGCGTCGGTGATGATCTTGCGGGCGACCCGGTCGACGTCCTGGCAGGCGATCCCCGGCCGCACCGCGTCACAGGCCGCGGTCTGCGCCTCCCGGACGATGTCGTGCACCCGGCGCTCCTCGTCGGTCGGCTCGCCGACGTGCACGGTACGCGTGGTGTCGGAGCCGTAGCCGTGCTTGAGGCCGCCGAAGTCGAGCACCACCATGTCGCCGTCCTGGATGACGCGGTCGCTCGCCTCGTGGTGCGGGTTGGCGCCGTTCGGGCCCGAGCCGACGACGGTGAAGTCGACCTGCGAGTGCCCGAACCGCTTCAGCAGCTCGGACAGTTCACCGGCGATGTCGTTCTCGCGGCGGCCCGCGAAGGCGACCTTCTTGATCTCCTCGTACGTGGCGTCCGCCGCGGCGCCCGCGGCGGCGAGGCGCTCCAGTTCGGCGGCGTCCTTCACGCCGCGCAGCATCGGAAGGGCCTCGGTGAGCGAGACGTACGTGGTCTCGGGCAGGGTCTTCTGCAGGCCGAGCAGGTGCATCGCCCAGGCGTTGTCGCTCACCCCGAAGCGGCCCGTCACGTCGAGCAGCGGGGCCGTGACGCCGTACGGGTCCTTGCCGTCGGTCCAGTCACGCAGCGTCATCGCGGGCGCGCCGGCGGCCTTGGCGGCGTCCGGTGCCTCCAGGGTCGGCACGACGAGTGTGGGCTCCTGGTCGGCCGCGAGCACGAGGAGCGTGAGCCGCTCGGTGTCGGCCGGCACGTGGTAACCGGTGAGCCATACGAGGTCGGGGCCCGGCGCGACCAGCACCCCTGCGAGCCCCGCGGCTGCGGCGGACTGCGCGGCACGGTCCATGCGGGCCTTGTAGTCGGCGGCGGTGAAGGGCGCGGGTGTACCGGTCGTCATGTCCTGGCCTTTCGTACGGGTGGGCGCCTATGGCGGTGCGGGCGTCGTACGGACAGCCATCCTGCCCGGCGGCGCGGGGCGGCGCGAGACCGACCTCTGCCCATGATTTCAGGCGCCGTGGGCGGGGCGCGCGCCGAACCCGGACGTCGTGTGACGTCATGTGACCACCCCCGGTGTGACCGCAAGCTTCTGCAGTTCCCCGTTCGCGTGCCGGACCGTGACCGCCACCTGCCGGCCCGGCCGGGTGTCCACCACGTCGTCCACGTGAGCCGCCAGGTCGAGCGCTGAGCCGACGCGCCGGCCGCCCAGGCCCACCAGGACGTCGCCGCGGACCAGGCCGCCGGTGTAGCCGGGGCCCGGGATGTGCACGGCCACGACGAGCGCGCCCGACGTCTTGGGGGCGTCGACGACCTCCACGCCGAGCCCGCCCCTCGACAGCGGCGGCGCGGGCGGCGGGGGCGCCGTGCCGGGCCCCGGCGTGGCGGCGGGGCTGCTCGGCGGCGGGGCCGCGGGCCGTGCCGCGGGCGGGGCCTGCCGCTTCAGTTCGGCGAGCTTGCTCATGCCGATGACGGTGGCACCCACGGTACCGAGGCCGATGCCCGCAAGGACGAGCACCACCGCGCACAGCAGCCCGCACAGCACGCTGCACAGGCGCCTGCCACGCCGCCCGGCGGCACCCGGCCCGCTGGGCCTCGACGGCTTCGGCGGCTCCGGCCTCGACGCCGACGCCGAGGTCGCGGCCGACGCCGAGGTCGATGCCCGGCCCCCGGTTCCCGGCATCGACTTGGGCCGCAACGCAGTCTGTTCCATGGGTCGCCCGCCTCCGGTCCCTGGCCCGTTCGGCCACGGCCAGAGCCCTACCCTCCGCGCACGCCCACGACGATCCACGAACGAGTGAGAGTGCCGGGGTCGGCTCGAACACCGACCCCGGTACCCCAGGTGACTCCCCGGTCGGCCGGTCGGCCGATCAGCCGGTGTGGCCCCCGTGGCCACCGCCGTGCCCGGCCCCGTGGTCGAACTTCAGGGCTTCCGGCGGGAGCACTACGAAGGGCCGCATCATGCCCATGTCCTCGTGCTCCAGGAGGTGGCAGTGGTACATGAACCGGCCGTACGCCCCGTCGAACCTGCCCATGACGCGGAGCATCTGGCCGGGCAGGGCGCGGAACACGTCCTTGTGCCCCTGCTCGTTGGGCGGCAGCGGTATCACCGAGTTCGGGTCGAACGCGACCGGCTTGACCGTGCCGCCCACCTCGACGTCGAACCCGGAGGCGTCGTACACATCCCGGCCGAGTATCTGGAAGTCGGCGAGGTGGATGTGCATCGGGTGCACGACCGGCGGGTTCACCGCGAGGTTGAGGAAGCTCCACTGCTCGTGGGTGCCCTCACCGATGGTGAAGCCGAGCCCGTCGTTGAAGGTCCGGGCGATGCGCCGGTACGTCTTCAACGCACCCTTGTCGTCGATGAGTTGGATGACGCCGTCTGTGGGCACCTGGACGTCATCGGCGCCCGCCGCGCCCTCGGCGTCGTCGGTGACCTCCTCCATCTCCCAGATCTCCGGGTGTCCACCGCCGCCCTTGGTCGCGGGCGGCGTCAGGACGATCAGCCGGTGCCCGTGCTCGATGTCGTGCGTGAGCCTCCGGAAGGACCCGGACAGCACCTCGGGCAGCACGAACGGCTCCTGGTCACCGCACTCGCCCACCCGGAACTCCATGACGTGCGGGTAGCGCACATCGCCGGGCACGTCGGGCACGCCCGGCGCCTCGTTGCGCCCCTTGTCGACCAGGCGCACCCGCTTGCCCGCGAGGGACGCGAAGTCGATGAGCAGGTCCATGCGCTCGGCGGGCGCGACGGGCAGCGTCGGCAGCGCCTCATCGAAATCGATCGGGACGGGCCGCGGAAGCAGTCCGCCGTCGCTGCCGATCTGGTGCACGACGCCGGGCAGCGGGTCGCCGTCCTCATCGATGAGCACCAGGTTGTAGATCCGCGCGTTCGACGCGTTCACCAGGCGGAAGCGGTACCAGCCCGCGTCCACCTGCGCGTAGGGCCAGATCCGCCCGTTGACCGTCGTGTACGGGCCGCTGAACGGGATGGTGACGGGCTTGCCCGTCTCCTCGTTCGCCGGGTCGACGATCACGGTCTTGTGCAGCAGCCTGCCGTTCAGCCTGCCGTCCTCGTCCGTGTCCAGGTTCCGGTCGGCGAGCAGCAGCGGTATCTCCCGCTCCCCGGAGGGGAGCCCCAGGGCGTCCTCCTCGTCGTCCCGGACCAGGTACGTCCCGTAGAGGCCCGCGTACACGTTCCACCTGGTGATGTTCATGGCGTGGTCGTGGTACCACCACTGCACCGCCTGGTGGTCGTTCGGATACTCGGAGAGCTGGGCGTCGCCGAAGCCCACCGCGTTGTCCGCCCAGCCGTCGTTGCCGCCGCCGGTCTGCGCGCCGTGCAGGTGCGTCACGGTCCAGGCGGGCAGCGCTGCCACGTCCGCGTTCGCCGGGACGCCGCCGCGGCCGGGCAGCGTCGTCGGCGGGGGCGGCGGGTCCTGTCCCGGCTCGGTCGGCGGAGTGGGCGCCTCCACCGACGTCACCGGGTACTCGCCGCCCTTGGGAATGCGGTTCGTCCAGGCGATGCGGACGCGCTGCCCGCGCCGCACCTCGATCGTCGGGCCCGGCACCGTGCCCTCGTAGCCCCACATCAGTGTCGGCGGGAGCTGCGGGTGCAGCCGCTGCCACGTGGGCCGCAGCGCGATCTCTGTTTCCTGTCGGACATCACCCGAGTCGGGCCGCAGCACCGGCGGCACCGTCAACGGCGCCACGTACGGCGCCAGTTCCCCCACGGCGGCCGCGGCGATCTCGCTCGCGGCCTCCTCGACCCCGGTGAGCCTGTCCGTGATGCGATCGAAAATTTCGGTCATGAAAAGAACACCCCCGTGTGTTCTCACATCTTCCCCGTCACGGCCGCGAACGGCCGTCTTGTCCGGCCATGAACGGCCGTCTCACCTCACAAGACGGCTGACGTCCCAGCAAAGTTCCCTGAACCACCCAATCCGGACGTGCGGTTCTTGAAACCAATCGGAACCGGAGGCGCCGGGACGCGGCCGGGGACGAAGCCGTGGGCGCGGCGTGCGAGCCAGCCGTCGCGGTACCGGTCGACGTTTCGGTGCCAGTTGAGGATGCCCGCCATCCAGTTCCGCAGGTCCTCGACATAGCCGTCGAGGGCCGTGCGCGCGTCTCGGTGGAGGCCGAAATCCTCGTAGAGGACGGGGAGTTCGTGCTCGACGATGTGCTCGAACTGCCGCATGCGCTGTGTCATGAGGTCGTTCACGATGCGGACGCCCGTCGGGTAGTCCGCGCCGAAGAAGTTCTGCACGACCAGGATCGCGTTGTGGATCTCGCCCTCGTACTCGATTTCCTTCTGGTACGAGAACACGTCGTTGAGCAGGCACGCGTAGTCGATCGCCGAGTTCTCCAGGGCTCGCACCGGTCCTGTGCGGTAGACCTCGGGCGGCACGGCGGGCCCGTGGCCCATCCGGCACAGGCTCAGGGTGAGGTCGGAGCCGAAGGTGGCGCGGCGCATCTCCAGGTAGTCGACCGGGTCGGGGATGCGGTGCTGGAGCTGGTTGGCGACCTCCCACACCCAGCTCTCCGTCATGACCTCCACGGCGGCCTTCAGGGTGCGCCGTTGCTCCGGGGCCATGTCCGCCGTGGTGCGCCGCCACAGGTCGGCGAGGCCGCGCTCCATCGCGTTGGCGGGGAGCGGGATCTCCTCGCCGGTCACGGGCATGCGCTCGGAGAGCCGCGTGGTGCACAGTTTGGCGGCGGCCAGGTCCCTCCGGTGGCCGAAGACGAGCGGGTAGTAGTCGTCCCCGTAGGTGCCCCAGGCGAGCCACTGGGAGCTGAGGTCGAGCGCCTCGGCCGAACCGTCCGGGTCGAGCCCCGCAGCGCACAACGGCAGGTCGTAGGCGCGGAGTTTGTCCTCGTCCCAGACACCCTCCCCCAGGATGCCCATGCGGTGCGTCCAGGGGAGCAGCCGCGCGCGGGCGCCGTCGAGCTCCGGGTTGAGGGTCAGGGCGAACGGCATGTGGATGTCGGGGATCAGGGAGGGGCCGACCTTCTGGAACGGCACGTGCGTGTACGCGCGCAGACGCTCGGCTCCGACCCCGTCGAGCAGCGCCCGTACGTCCGTGGCGCCGGTCCCGAGCCCGCTCGGCCCGCCCAGGGGCGGCTCGGACCGCGCGGTGGCCTCCTTGTTCATGTAGCGGCTGGAGCGCATGTGCCACTCGTGGCCGCCGGACTGCCAGTCCTGCAGTCCGCACGTGTACGCGGCGACCGCGGCGACCTGGTCCGGTGTGAGCCCCTTCTCCACGGAGAGGGCGGGCACTTCGGTGAGCGCGGTGTGCTCGAACTGGTGCAGCCGCGAAGTCAGTACGTCGTTGACGGCCTCGGCCGCCTCCTGTGTCGTACAGCCGAAGAAGGTCTCCAACACCAGGACGCCGTTGGAGAGTTCACCCTCATCCATGACCTCGCGTTCGTAGGAGAAGAGGTCGTTCCGTAGGTGCACCGCGTCGGCGAACGTCTCCATGAGGACACGCAGCGGCCTCGACTGCGCGACGGGTGCCGGGACTTCGGCGGTCGCGTACTCCACCAGGCCCGCCGACCAGGGGGCGCCGCCCACCTTGCGGCGCATCTCGATGTACTCGACGGGGTTGGAGATCCGCCCCTCGTTGATGTTGGACAGTTCCCACATCGACTCGTTCAGGAGGTGCTCGGTCGACTCCGCGAAGCGGCGCCGCCAGTCCATCGACATGGCGGGCACGGTGCGCCGCCACAGGTCGATGAGGCCCGCCTCGACCGGGTTCTCCGGCTCGGGCACGGGGGTGTCGAGCTCCATCGGCATGAACAGCGGCAGCCGGTCCAGGTGCGCCTTGCCGGCCGCGCGGTCGTTCGTGCGCTTGTACATGTCGAGGAAGTGGTCGTCGAAGAAGAAGACCCACACGTACCAGTCGGTGATCAAGGAGAGCGCCGGGCCGTCGCAGTCGGGGTGCGTGTACGCGCACAACAGGCCGTAGTCGTGCGCGTCCAGGTCGTCCTGGTCCCAGACGCCGCTGCCCTCCAGCATGCCCATCTCGCGGGCCCACACCGTGGAATGGGCCCGCGCCCCGTCCAGGTGCGGATTGAGCCGGGCCTGGTACGGCATGTAGAAGCGCGGCAGGTGGAAAGGCTGCGTGGACTCGTGTGTCATGAGCGCGGCCCTACCCGTGGCCGTCAACCGGCATCCACGGAGCGGATCATGATCGCACTATCGCGTGAACCTGATACACAACAGGGGCACGCCGTGCACCCGTTGCCTGTACGAAGCGAAGGACCCGTCTTGCGCATCCGGACCACGTCAACCGCCGCCCGCCGCCTGATCACCCTGGGCGCCGCCACCGCGCTCGCCCTCGGCGGGGCGGCCCTCCCGGCCTCCGCGGCGCCGGCCGCACCCGCCGCCACCGCCGCCACGTCCTCCACCGTCTCCCACGTGAACCCGCACGCCCTCGCCGCGATCACCTCGCTCGCCACGGAGCGGCTGGCCCTCGCGGACAAGGTCGCGGCGGCGAAGTACGGCACTGACGCGCCGATCGACGACCCGGCGCGCGAGAAGGTGATCCTCGACGACGTGGCGAAGCGCTCGGCCGATCTCGGCATCGACCCGCAGTTCGCGCAGTCCGTGTTCCGGGACCAGATCGAGGCCAACAAGGTGGTGCAGCGCGGCCTCTACGCCCGCTGGGACGCCCACCCCGAGCAGCGCCCGACCGAGCGCCCCGACCTGGCGACGGAGGTGCGGCCGCAGCTCGACCGGATCACGACGCAGCTCCTTGACGCGCTGCGGGAGGTGGGCCCCACGCGTACCTCTGCGGCCTGCGGGCCGCTGCTGACGGCGGTGGCGCTGCGTGACGCCCACGCGCGCGGGTTCGACGCGCTGCACTTCAAGGGCCTCGCGCGGGCGCTGCCTTCGGTGTGCGCCTCCTGAGGTCCCTGGACTTTTGAGGTAGGTCTACGTCCAGTGCGCGGGGCGCCGCAGGCCCGCCGGGATGCGGGTGGCGGCGTCGCCGCGCGCCGCGTTCACCTGCGCCTGGGTGAGGAACAGCGCCCCGGTGAGGTCGGCGCCCGCGAGCCGGGCGTCGCGCAGGTCCGCGCCGATCAGGTCGGCGCAGCGGAGGTCGGCGCCCGTCAGATCCGCGGCTACAAGAAGGGCGCCGCGCAGATTGGCGCCCCGTAGGTCGGCCTTTTTGAAGCGGGCCCCGACAAGGTCGGCGCCGCGGTGGTTCTTCTTGTGTCCCAGGGCACCCGGCACGTCGGCGCGCGCCAGTTCGCTCGCCTTCAGTAGAAGGGCGTTCACCTCGCCCCGGACGGCCGGCACGTCGGCGGCGGCGAGTTCGTCGCTACGCGCGCGGGTCAGCCGCTCGATGTCCTCGCGGGCCTGCCGGGCTTCGCCGTGCACGGGGCCGGCGGCGTCCAGCTCCAGTACGTCGCTCAAGTACCAGAGCAGCTCGTGCAGTTGACGCATCACGGGGAAGACCTCGTACATGGCCCTGGCGCTCTCGGGCCGCTCGCGCCAGCTGACGCCCTCGAAGGTGACCTGGGAGATCTTCTGGCCCGCGCCGAAGCAGTCGAAGACGGTGCAGCCGGGGTACCCCTCGTCGCGCAGCCTGGTGTGGATGCCGCAGCGGAAGTCGTCCTGAAGGTTGCGGCAGGGCGTGCCCGCGTTCTTGTCGTGCGCGAAGTCCTGCGACTTCGCGAAGGGGAGGGCGACGCAGCACAGGCCGAAACAGTCCGCGCAATCGGCGCGCAGGTCGGGGCGGTCAGGAGGGGCTTCCGGGGAGGTCACCCGTACATTGTCGCCGATGGGACACGGCGCACGCGGCCACGCGCGCGTGCGCCCTCTTGTGGCAGGGCCCGGCCTCGCGCCACCTTGGAGGCGTCCGGCACCGCCTGAAGTTCCACACCCTGGGGAGTCGACGTGGCCTCGTCCTTCGTCCTGCCGTACGAACTGCACGGTGACGGCCCGCACAAGGTGATCGCGGTGCACGGCTGGTTCGCGGACCGCGCCGCCTACGCGCCGATCGTGCCCGACCTCGACCGCACCACCTTCCAGTACGCGCTCGTGGACCTGCGCGGCTACGGGGAGGCGAAACAGACGCCGGGCGCGTACACGACGACCGAGGCCGCCGCGGACGTGCTCGACCTCGCGGACCGGCTCGGCTGGGAGCGGTTCTCGCTGATCGGGCACTCCATGGGCGGCAGCGTGGCGCAGCGCGTGGTGGCGAACGCGCCGCGGCGGGTGCGGCGCATCGTGGGGGTCTCCCCGGTTCCGGCGTCCGGGCTGCCCATGCCGCCCGAGCAGTGGGAGCTGTTCGTGACGGCCGACGCCTCGCCTGCCAACCGCCGCGCGATCATCGACGTCACGACAGGTGGCGTACGCCCCGCCGCGTGGCTGGACCGCATGGTGCGGCGCTCGCTCGCGTGCAGCGACGCGAAGGCGTTCCGGGCCTGGCTCGACTCGTGGACCGGCGACGACTTCCACACCGACCTGGAGCCCTGTACGGTCCCCGCGCTCGCGGTCACCGGGCAGCTCGACCCGGCCCTGGCCGCGCCCCTGATGCGCTCGACGTGGCTGACCTGGTTCACCCGCGGCGAGCTCGTCGACCTCCCCGTGTGCGGCCACTACGCGATGGACGAGGCGCCGCTCGCGCTGATCCGCGTCATGGAGGACTTCCTGCGGGCGGACGGCTCGTGACACCTGCCGTCCCCGACGTCTTCGACCCGCGCCTGTACGCGCGTGGCGTCCCGCACGACCACTACCGGACGCTGCGCGACCACCACCCGGTGGCCTGGCAACCGGAGCCCGCGGTCCTCGGCTGGCCGGAGGGCCCCGGCTTCTGGGCGGTCACCCGGCACGCGGACGTGGTCCGGGTCCTCAAGGACGCGTCCGCGTTCTCCTCGCACCTGGGCGCGACCCAGATCCGCGATCCGGACCCGGCCGACCTCCCGTTCATCCGCGGCATGATGCTCAACCAGGACCCGCCGGCCCACGGCAGGCTGCGCCGCCTGGTGAGCCGGGCGTTCACGCCGCGCCGTGTGGCGGCGTTCGAGGAGTCGGTACGGAACCGGGCAAGAACCCTGCTGCACAAGGCGCTCACCGAGCACGCGGGCACGGACACAGAGATAGACACAGACACGGGCACGGTGGACCTGGTCGCCACGGTCACCGACGACTACGCCCTCCTGAACCTCGCCGACCTCCTGGGCGTCCCGGAGTCCGACCGCGCGCTGCTCCTGCACTGGACGCGCCGCGTCATCGGCTACCAGGACCCGGACGAGACGTCCCCCGCGGCCACCACCGGCCCACCGGTGAACCCGCGCTCCCCCTCCGCGCTGGCCGACATGTTCGCGTACGCCGACGAGCTGACGGCCCACAAGCGCGCCCACCCGGCCGACGACATCATGACGACGCTCGCGGCGGACCCCGAACTCACCCCGTCCGAGCGGCAGATGTTCTTCTTCCTCCTCACCGTCGCGGGCAACGACACGGTCCGCAGTGCGGCCCCCGGCGGCCTGGCGCTCCTCGCCGAGACCCCGTCCGCGTACGAGCAACTCCGCACGGGAAAGGCCGACTCGGCGCTCGCGCTCGACGAACTCCTGCGCCGCCACCCGCCGGTCCTGACCTTCCGCCGCACGGCGGCCGAGGACACGACCCTGGCGGGCACCACCATCAGGCGGGGCGACAAGGTGGTCGTCTTCCACGCCTCCGCCAACCACGACGAACGCGTCTTCCCCGAGCCGTTCACCCTGGACCTGGCCCGCACCCCCAACCCCCACGTCTCCTTCGGAGACGGTCCGCACGTCTGCCTGGGCGCCCACTTCGCCCGCCTCCAACTACAGGCGCTGTACGAAGAGGTGGCCCGCACGCTCCTGGACCTGACACTCACGGCGCCGCCCCGCAGGCTCGTCTCGAACTTCATCAACGGAATCAAGGAACTACGGGTGCGCACGTAGAAGCTACGGGTGCCCACGCAGCCGCACACGCCCACGATCCGGTGATTGGCGGGGATCCTGGCCGTGGCCCCCGAAGGTTCTGCTCATGATGATCAACAAGTTCTCCCGCACCGCGCGCCGCCTCGCCACCCTGCCCGCCGCCGCGGTGTCCGTGCTGGCGCTCGCCTCCGCGCCGTCGGCCACCGCCAGTGCCCCGGATGCCGACACCGCGAAGTCGGCCCCCGGCGCGGCGAAGGCCGCGGCCTCCTGCCCCGTGGTCCCGGACCGCCTGTACGCCGCCATCGACCGCGTCCCCCTCGAGAAGATCTCGCCGGAGCCCGAGTACCGGAACGACTGCCAGACGCTGTACCGGGCGGACGGGCGCGCCCCTGCGGTCATCTTCAAGGAGGGCTTCGCCCCGAAGGACGTCAAGTACGGCCAGTACGACCTGGAGCAGTACGTCCTCAAGAACCAGCCGTCGCCGTTCGTCTCCACCACGCGTGACCACGACCTCTTTAAGAAGTGGACCAAGTGGATGAAGGGCGGCGCGTACAACTACTACATCGACGCCCCGAACGGCATCGACGTCAACGAGACGATCGGCGACACGCACAAGTACGCCGACCAGGTCGAGGTCGCCTTCCCCGGCGGGGTCTCCTCGCGCTTCGTCATCGGCGCGTGCCCGATCAACAAGGAGACCAACACCGAGAGCATGTCGGACTGCGTGAGCAACCCGGGCTTCCGGCCGGTGACGGCGCCGACGGCGACCCGCTAGGACCTGTCGGCTACGCCCCCTCGCCGATGGCGGCGAGCAGCCCGGCCCGGTCGGGACCGGGCGCGGGGTACTGCGGGGCGTCGGCGCCGAGTTCGATGACCTTGTCCATGACGCCGGGGCGGGCGAGAGCCGTGTCCGGTGTCTCCAGGAGGGACCCGATCAAGGACCTCGCCCGCAGCGCGTCCGGGTCCCGCAGGGCGGCGGCCTGCAGTGCCTTGGTGAAGGCCCAGCCGGGGTCGTCGGTCTCGTAACGGACGCCGTTCATATCGGCGCTCAGCTCGGCGAGCCGGTGCCGGTCGAAGGCGAGCGTGGCGCGGAACAAGCCGCCGGCCGCGCCCGTCTCGGTGGCCTCGTCGAAGCGCAGCACGAACTCGTCCGGCTTCGCCGGGTCGGTCTCGCGCAGCAGGTCGCGCAGCGCGCACGCGTGCAGGACCCCGATCGACGAGCCGCGCCCGAGCGAGGGGTTCGTGCAGGCCCAGGAGTCCCCCACGGCGACCAGACCGGTCACCGTGGGGGCGCCGTCGACGACGTAACGGCGGTGCCGGTCCTCGATGCCCGCGATCGCCTGCACCGGGGTGATCGGCTCGGCCTCGCCCCAGTGCGCGGCGGTGGGGTACGAGGCCAGGGCCCTGCCCCAGGCCCCCGCCTCGCGCAGCGCACGCAGCCGCCGGTCACGGGAGGACACGATCAGTCCCACGCCCCAAGTGTCGTTGTCGCAGGCGAGGGTGAGGACGGACAGGCTGTCGAAGTTCTGGAGCAGCACGTCCTGGGACGCGGGCACACCACCGCCTGTGCCGCGCGAGCTGAAGTGCCGCGTGTAGTAGACGAATCCGGAGTCCTCGCGCTCCTCGACGGGCCGCCGTCCGCCCGCGGCGGCGACCATGTCCGCCACCGTCGAGCGCCGCCCGCCCGCGTCGACGACGAGCTCGGCGAGGAACGTCCGCCCGCCCTCGACGGTGACGCCGCCGACGTGCGGCACACCGGGAGCCGATGCCTCCGCGACCACCAGGCCGGTGACCGTGACGTCCCGGTGAACGGTGACGCCGGGGGTGCGGGCGGCCACCGCGGCCAGGGCGGCCTCCACGACGGGGCGCCGCCCGGTCACCGTTTCGAACCGCTCGTCCCCCTCGCGCACGCCGCCGGTCAGCGCGTCCGGCAGCTCCCGGACGAGGTTCACCCGCAGCCCACCGAGCGCTTCCAGCTCGGCGATGACCTCGGGCAGTTCCCGGTCCATCTCGGCCCGCCAGCGCGGCAGCATCAGGTGGACGAGCCTGAACTGGTTGACCCCCGGCCGCCGCCAGTCCCGCCACAGCTCCTCGGCCCCGCCCGCGCCGGGCTCCGCCGGGTCCCGCTCGAGGACCGTGACGCGGTGCCCGTCGCGGGCGAGCAGCAGCGCGGTCGTCAGGCCGTTCAGACCGGCTCCGAGTACGAGAATGTCGGGCATGGGCAACTCCCCCTGACCCGCGGCGCGTTGTGCGCTCGACGGATCTCCGACTATCCGTCGTCGGGGCGTCCACGCACCATACGGCTGTGGGACGAGATCGCCCGCTCCGGGATCACTCCCCGTCCGGCTCCAGCGTCAGCGAGATGGAGTTGATGCAGTACCGCTGATCCGTGGGCGTCGCGTACCCCTCGCCCTCGAAGACGTGGCCGAGGTGCGAGCCGCAGCGCGCGCAGCGCACCTCGGTGCGGACCATGCCGTGGGAGCGGTCCTCGACGATCTCCACGGCGTCGGTGTTCTTCGGGTCGTAGAAGGACGGCCAGCCGCAGTGCGACTCGAACTTCTCGGTGGATGTGAAGAGCTCGGCGCCGCAGGCCCGGCAGCCGTAGACGCCCTTCGTCTTCGTGTCGGTGTACTCACCGCGGAACGCGGGCTCCGTGCCGGCCTGGCGCAGCACCGCGTACTCCGCCGGAGTCAGCTCCGTGCGCCACTGCTCGTCCGGCTTCTCGACGTCGTACGACATGTGCTCGTCCCTTCAGAGGCCCTGCAGCTGGTCAAGGATGCGCGGTCCGAGTTCCGTGACGTCGCCCGCGCCCATGGTGATAACGAGATCGCCGGGCTTGGCCATTCCCGCGATCGCCGCGACCGCCGCGTCCTTGTCGGCGGCCTCCTGTACGTCGGCGCCCGCCTCGCGTGCGGCGGCGACGATGAGGGCGCTGGTGATGCCGGGGATCGGGTCCTCGCGGGCCGGGTAGATGTCGAGGACGACCGAGGCGTCCGTGAGGGCGAGGGCGGCGCCCATCTCCTTGCCCAGTTCCTGGGTGCGGGAGAAGAGGTGGGGCTGGAAGAGGGTGAGGATGCGGGCGTCGCCTGCCGCCGCGCGCATGGCCTCCAGGTCGGCCGTCATCTCCGTGGGGTGGTGGGCGTAGGAGTCGATGACCTGCACGCCGTTCACCTCGCCCTTGAGCTGGAGGCGGCGCTTGACGCCCGTGTACGACTTGAGCGCCGAGGCCAGGTTCCGGGCCGGGATGCCCATCGCGACGCCCGCGGCGAGCGCCGCCACCGCGTTCTGCGCGTAGTGGCGGCCGGGGACGGAGACCGTGAAGGTCAGCAGCTTGCCGTCCATGAGGACGGTCACCTCGCTGGCCAGGCCGCGCGGGGTGATCTTGTGGATGCGGATGTCCGCGCCCTCGGACTCGCCGTACGTGACGACCTTGAGGGACATCGTGTCCCGGACCCTGCGGGTCAGCTCGGCCGCGCCCGACTGGTCCGCGGCGATGACGAGGGTGCCGCCGGGGGTGATCCGCCGCGTGAACGTCTCGAAGGACTCGTAGATCTCGTCCATGGACGCGTAGTTCGCGTGGTGGTCGAGTTCGACGTTGAGGATGATCGCGACTTCCGGCGCGTACTTGTGGAAGCTGCGGTCCGATTCGTCGGCCTCGGCGACGAAGATCTCGCCCTCGCCGTGATCGGCGTTGGAGCCGGGGACGTCCAGGTCGCCGCCGATGGCGTAGGACGGGTTCAGGCCGAGGGACTTCAGGGACACCGCGAGCATCGACGTCGTGGTCGTCTTGCCGTGCGTGCCGGCCACGGCGATCGGGCGCAGGCCATCCATCAGGGAGGCGAGGGCGTCCGAGCGGTGGACCGTCGGGATGCCCAGTTCGGCCGCGCGGGCCAGCTCCGGGTTGTCCTCGCGGATGGCCGAGGAGACGACCACGCAGGTGGCGTCCGGGGCGAGGTGTCCGGCGTCGTGGCCGATGTGCACCGTCACGCCGAGCTCGCGCAGCGCCTGCGCCGTCGCGGACTCACGGGCGTCGCTGCCCGCCACCCGCGCGCCGCGCTGGGCGAGGATCTTGGCGATGCCCGACATGCCGGCGCCGCCGATGCCGATGAAGTGCGGTCGGTCCATGTCGGCGACGGAATGCGGCAGGCCGGGTGCCATGCGTGGTCTCCCCTGGGGTTCTCGGATGTCCTGGCCCGTGGTCACGACGACCACGGCACGGGCCCCAGCCTATTGCCTGTGCCCGTGCCCGCCCGCACCTCTCCCCGTTCAGGGCTCCGGTCAGGACTCCGGTCAGGCCTTGCTGTGCGAGAACAGTTTCAGGACCGGTACGCCGACCTGGTGGCGGGCGCGGGAGGCCCAGTCCCGGTGGAAGAACTCCTCTACGTAGTGCGGGTCGGTCAGCACGATGACCTCGTCCGCCTTCACCTCGTCGACGAGGGCCTTGAGGGCGTCCAACGGGTGGTCCTCGATGAGCCGGCCCACCGCCTCGCTGTCCGCCTGATGCAGCGCGGCGAGGGAGACGGCGAGGGCCTTCTCCGCCGGGGCCTTGGCCTCGTCGCCCTCGGGTACCTGGCTCTCCCTGCCCGCGTCGTCGAACTCCCCCATCGCGACGTCGTCGATGGCCCGCAGCAGGCGGTCGGCCTGGTCCCCGCGGGGCTGGAGCAGCACGTGGAAGGAGACTTCCTCCTCTCCGTGCAACGTGGTGACGAACTCCACGTCGGCGGAGGTCAGAGCCTTCTCGATCATCAATACGCTCGTGAACACGACGGGCGCCCTTCTTCTCCTACCGTGGGCCGACTGTCGTCGACCCTCCGGGTGGACCAGCGGACCTGCGGAAACCATCCTGCCCCGCATTCGCACGGGGACTGCGAGATTTAGTGTGCCCAGCCAACGCTAAACGGAACGACTCATTCCGCCGAATGTCGCCGTGCTTTCGGCGCCGGCGGCTACTGTGCGCCCCGCGGCCGGGCGTAGCGGCTGAAGAGGAATCCCTCCTCCTCCAGTAGGGACGTCAGTTCGAACCGCTCCGGAACGGCCAGGGTCGAGCCTCCCGCGATCCGCTGGGCGTCGCCCGCGGTGAGCATCGGGGACACCGTCAGGCACAGCTCGTCGAGTACCCCGCCCGCCACGAACTGACCGAGCATCCTCGGCCCGCCCTCGGTGAGCAGCCGGTTGAGCCCCCGCTCGCCGAGCGCCGCCACCGCGCGGTCCGGTTCGACCGCGGCGCCCTCGCCGGCGGTCAGCACCTCGACGCCGGCCGCGCGTGCCGCCTCGATCCGGTCGGCCGCGGCGCCCGCGCCGGTGAGCAGCAGCGTCGGCATCAGCGGTTCGGTGAACAGGGGCAGGTCGAAGTCGAGGTCGAGGCTCGCGCTGATCACGGCGATCTGCGGGGCGGGGCCCTGACCGGCCGCCTTCCTCCGCGCGGCGAACGCGTCACGGGCGCGTGCGGGGCGGTAGCCCTCCAGGCGGACCGTCTCCGCGCCGACCACGACGACGTCGGCGAGCCCGCGCAGCATGCCGAAGACCCGCATGTCGGTGGCGTTGGAGATGGGCTTGGAGCGGCCGTCGTGCTGGGCCGCGCCGTCCAGCGTGGAGACCATGTTGGCCCGCAGCCACGGCGCGTGCCCGGCTTCGGGCGGATACGCGTAGGCGTCGGCGAGCTCGTCGAGGCTCCACTCATGCCCCTCCGGGCTCGCCTCCCTCCCCTCGTACCCCTTGCCATCTGCTGTTTCGTACGTCACAGGGAACAGGCGTCGCATGTCGTGCAGTGTGGCACGGCGACTAAGCTGGGTAACCGTGTCGTCATCCCTCGAAGCCGCCGACTCCCGGGAGTCCAGCCAGATGGGCATCAGCCCCATACCCGACCCGTCGCCGCTGTCCCTGTGCGCCCGCGAGCCGCGCGTCCCCGCGGAGCGCCTGGTCGCCGAGATGGTGCCGCCGCCCCGTTTCGACTCCGTACGCTTCGACACGTACATACCGGACCCGAAGCAGCCCAGCCAGACCGAGGCCGTCCAGGTCCTGAGCGCGTTCGCGGCCGGTCTCGGCGGGGCGCACGCGTCCGGCGCCGGCAAGAAGCGCGGTTTCCTCGGCTTCGGTAAGAAGCCCGCCGCCCCGACAGGGCCGCGCGGCGTCTACCTCGACGGCGGGTACGGCGTCGGCAAGACCCACCTCCTCGCCTCCCTGTGGCACGCGACCCCCGCCGAGCCCGAGTTCAAGGCGTTCGGCACGTTCGTCGAGCTGACGAACCTGGTGGGCGCGCTCGGCTTCCAGCAGACCGTCAAGACGCTCGGCGGGCACCGACTGCTGTGCATCGACGAGTTCGAGCTGGACGATCCCGGGGACACGGTGCTCGTGTCGTCCCTCCTCAGGAAGCTGGTCGAGGCAGGTGTCGCGCTCGCCGCGACGTCGAACACGCTGCCGGGCAAGCTCGGTGAGGGCCGGTTCGCCGCCGTCGACTTCCTGCGCGAGATCCAGGGCCTGTCGGCGCACTTCAGGCCGTTGCGCATCGACGGTGAGGACTACCGGCACCGCGGCCTTCCCGAGGCCCCCGCGCCGTTCACCGACGAGCAGGTCACCAAGGCGGCGTACGCCACCGAGGGCGCCTCGCTCGACGACTTCCCGCACCTGCTCGAGCACCTCGCGCGCGTGCACCCGAGCCGGTACGGGGCGCTGACGGACGACCTGAAGGCCGTCTGCCTCACCGATGTGGCGGCCGTACCCGACCAGTCGACGGCGCTGCGGCTCGTCGTCCTGGCGGACCGGCTCTACGACCGGGAGATGCCCGTACTCACGTCGGGGCTCCCGTTCGATCGGCTGTTCAGCGAGGAGATGCTGAACGGCGGCTACAAGAAGAAGTACTTCCGGGCGATCTCCCGGCTGACCGCGCTCGCGCGCGACGCGAAGGGGCTCGTGCACGAGTAGGCGGCTTCGCACCAGAGGCCTCGAAACACGGGTGCAGCGTTACGTGGTCGGTGCACGAATCGCCTGCGCTACGCGCGTGGTTCCCGCGGCCAAAGGCACGTGATAAACACAGCCGGGTCACAGTTCCTGTCCGCCAGCAGGAGGTTGCACCCATGTCACGCACCGCTGACGCACGACAGTCCGCGACCCGCCGCCAAGTCCTCGCCCGCTCCGGCGCCCTGGGAGTGGGCATCGCCTTCGCGGGGAACCTCTCCGAGCTGTTCGCCGGCTCGGCCGCCGCCCAAGGACGCGCCGGATACGGCCCGTTGGTGCCCGACCCGGCCGGGCTGCTCGACCTCCCGAAGGGATTCCGCTACAAGGTCCTCTCGCGGGAGGGGGAACAACTCCGCTCCGGCGAGGGCAAGGTGCCCTCCAACCACGACGGGATGGCCGCCTTCGCCGGCAGACAGGGCCGCGTACACCTCGTACGCAACCACGAGAACCGGGTCACCGGGAAGATCGCCGTGCCGACCGTCGAGGGTCTGACGTACGACCCGATGGGCAAGGGCGGCTGTACCGTGCTCGCCGTGGACCGGAAGAACAACGTCGTGTCCGAGCGCGTCGGCATCGCCGGTACGGCGGTCAACTGCGCGGGCGGGCACACGCCTTGGGGCACCTGGCTCACCTGCGAGGAGACCGAGGACAAGGCCGGTACGAACGGCTACACCAAGGACCACGGCTTCATCTTCGAGGTCGACCCGGTCGACCCGCACCGCTCGGGCGCCGTGCCGCTCACCGCGATGGGCCGCTTCCAGCACGAGGCGATCGCCGTCGATCCGAAGCGCGGCGTCGTCTACGAGACCGAGGACGCCTTCGACAAGCCCTTCGGCCTCTTCTACCGCTTCCTGCCCAAGAACACGAAGGGCGGCCTCGGTTCGCTGCGCGCGGGCGGCAAGCTGCAGGCGATGCGGGTGCCCGGCGTGCCGGACCTGTCGGCCGTCCAGGAGACGGGGGCGACGTTCAGCGGCGTCGAGTGGGTCGACGTACCGGACCCGCTGGCCGCCCAAACACCCATCCGCAACCAGGACTTCGGCCCGAAGGGCATCACCCACGCGCAGAAGCTGGAGGGCTGCTACTGGGGCGGGTCGAGCGTCTACTTCGTCTCGTCGTACGCACGCAGCCGCGAGGGCTCGGCCGCCGACCACTACGGGCAGATCTGGCGCTACGACCCGTCGTCGCGCCGCCTGACGCTCGTCATCGTGTTCGGCCCCGACACGGACGTCCAACTGCCGGGCGAGGAGCCCGACAACATCTGCCTCGCGCCCAGCGGGGGCCTGATGGTGTGCGAGGACGGCGAGGGCGCGCAGCATGTGTTCGGCGTGACGCGCAAGGGCGAGGTGTACGCCATGGCGCGCGGCCGGCAGAACATCGGCACGGCCGACAAGCCCGAGTGGGGCGAGTTCGCCGGGGTCACGTTCTCGCCGAACGGCGACACCATGTTCGTGAACTGCTATACGCCGGGGACGACGTTCGCGGTGACGGGACCTTGGCATTAGGGCGTGTTTCACTGATCGGCCGTTCCCTCGTTCGAGGGAACGGCCGATCGCATGGCCGGTTTTCGCGGGTGGTGCACTGCGTGCCGTGCGAGTGCCCTGGGCAAGGTCCCTCCATGGAAGAACGGTCAACCACAGCCTGGGAGTTCACCGACGACCGCGGACACCTCACGTCCGCGAGCGAGACGCCGCAGCGCGTCGTCGCCTATATACAGGCCGGGGCGAGCCTGTGGGATCTGGGTATACGCCCGGTGGGGATCTTCGGCTCGTTCCACGACGGCGACGAGCCCGACCACGCCAAGTCCGGCAGGCTGCCGCTGGACCGCCTCGCGTATCTGGGCGCCGGGGCGGGTCTCGGCCTGGACGACGTGCTCGCGGCGCGCCCCGACCTGGTCGTGGCGCTCACGTACGGCGGCGGGCAGGTGTACGGCATCGAACCCCATACGGCGAAGCATCTGGAGGAGCACGTCCCCGTCGTCGTGATCGACGTGGGGCAGGGCCGCACGCTGGGCGGGGTGCGGGAGCGCTTCGCGGAGCTCGGACGCTCGCTCGGGACGTCCGAGCCGGCGCGGTCGCAGGATGAACTCGCCCGCGCCGAGCGGCAGTTGGGCATCGCGGCCCGTGGGGAGCGGCGGGTCAGGGTGCTGGCACTCTCGGCCGCCGGGGCGGACGCGGTACACCTGGCCCGGCCCACCAAATGGCCCGACCTGAGCGCGCTCGGCGGGCTCGGCGTGGACATGGTGGCGCCGCCCGAGGGCCCCGGCGCCAACTGGTACACGGGGACGTGGCGGGACGTCGCCGAACTCGCGCCGGACGTCGTCCTGTCGGACGCCCGCGCCAACGCCGCGCCGCACGAACTCTACGCGGCAGACCCGCACTGGGCGTCCGTCGCCGAACGGGCGGCGGTGCTGCCGTGGAACCCGGAGGTCCCCGCCAGCGCCCACGCCCACGCGGCGCTCTTCGACCGGGTGGCGGAGGCGCTGCGGGGGCGGTAGGCCGCCATGGGCCGCTGTGCGGGCTGCTAGTCGGCGGGCTCGTCCGGGACGGGCTGGTCCGGGTGGACGCCCGGGGCGTGGGGTGCGCCGGTGCGACCGGTGCCCGCCACGTCCGAGTCGGGGACGGTGACGTCGGGGCCGGTCTCCGGCGCGTCCTCGGACCCGGCTCGTTCGTCGTCGCCGCCGTCGGGGGCACCGCCGGGCTCAGTGGTTTCGGTCTCGTCTTCGGTCTCGTCGGGGTCCGCCTGCTGGTCGGGGAGATCCCGAGGGACGGCGCCCTGTTCCCTGCTCATGAGGCGATCAGCGCCCCAATGCCTTGCTGAGCTGGGACTTGTTCATCTGCGAGCGACCCTTGACGCCCCGGTCCCTGGCCTCCGCGTAGAGCTGGTCCTTTGTCGGACCGCCCGAGCCCTGGTGGGAGCGCAGCCCGCCACGCCTGCCCGAGGAGATGTCCTGCGTCGACGTGCGGCTCGCCTGCTTCGACTCGCCGCTCCTCGCCCGCTCCTTGTTCACCGTGCGGGCGGCGATCTCCTTGGCCCGCGACGTGCTCTCGCCCCGGTCCTGGGCACTCTGTTTGATCTTCTCGTACTGGCGCTCGCGCTTGGCATTCGATCCGCTCGGCATGGCGAGTCACTCCCTTCCCTTCCGTTGTAGCCCCTCGCGCCCCTCCCGCTCCGTTGTAGCCCGTCCTGCCCCATGTCGCAGGACGGCGCGTTTGCGGGCGGGTGCTGGGGACACCGCAAGCGGCGTCACGTGCGTCCGGGGCCGCCGCTGCCGAACGCGCCACTGTTGCCCCGGCTCCAGCGGCGCGGCCGCTGGTCCTCGCTGCGCTTGCTGTCCGCGTTGTGCAGCTCGTGCGGCATCAGGCGCGAGCCGCCGTCGTCCGTGTGCGGCATCTCGTCGGGCTCCCGCATCTCGCGGACCTCGTGGACCGGGCCCGTACGCGGGAGTTTCGGCTGGTCGGCCGGGTCGGGAGGACCCGGCTCCCGGCGGCGGAACCTGATGCCCATCCAGACCGCCCAGATGAGGGCCAGCGCGATCACCAGGCCGACGACGAACGGGACGACCGAGGTCGAGGGGTCGGGGAAAGCCATTGGTGTCGTCATGGGCGCCGAGTACCCCGCTGCACGAGATCACGCCCCATCGGTCCGATTTGCACGATTTGCAGAGAATCCGACGATATCGTCGGCGCGTGATCAGACATGTACGCCGCGTCACCGCGGCCTGCGCCCTGGGCGCGCTCGCTCTCGGCCTCGCCGGATGCGGCGAGCCCACCCCCTCCAATGGCCCACCGAAGACCTCCGCGTCGGTCCCGCCGAAACCGAGGGCCACCCCCAAGCCCACCCTCGCGCCCGGTCCGGGTGGCACCACCCCCGTCTTCGAGCGCGGCACGGCGACGAAGGGGCGCACCGTCGCTCTCACCTTCGACGCCGACATGACGGCCGACCAGGGGGCGCGGGCACGGGCGGGCGAGCGCTTCGACAACCCTCAACTGGTACGCGCCCTAAGGAAGTTGAAGGTCCCGGCCACCGTCTTCATGACGGGCCGCTGGGCCGACGAGTACCCCGCGCAGGCCAAGGACATCGGCCGGGACCGGCTGTTCGAGGTCGCCAACCACTCGTACAGCCATTACGCCTTCACCGGGGACTGCTACGGCCTGCCGAGGGTGTCGGCGCGGGGCATGCGCGCCGATGTCGACCGCGCGTTCGGGGCGTTCCGGAAGGCGGGGGTCGAGCACGTCGTGCCGTACTTCCGGTTCCCCGGCGGCTGCTACGACCGGGCGGCGCTGCGGGCGCTGACGCCGACCGGGGTGACGGCGGTGCAGTGGGACGTGGTGAGCGGTGACGCGTTCGCCACGGACGCGGGCGCCGTGACCCGGCAGGTGCTCGACGGGGTGCGGCCCGGTTCGGTCGTCGTCATGCACTGCACGCGCAGCGCGGCGCCGACGACGGAGCGGGTGGTGCGGTCGGTGGTGCCGAGGCTGCGGGCGAAGGGGTACCGCTTCGTGCGGGTGTCGGAGCTGGTGGGGGCGGCGCGCGGGACGTGAGCGTGCTCGGCCCTGCTCGGCCGTACGCCCGTGTACGTACGCTGGTGGCATGGCTGATTACTGCGACGGCACCCCCGAGGAGCGCCCGGCACCCGCCGCGACGGCGGACGAGCCGTTCGCCGAGTGCGTGCTGTGCCGGGAGCCGACCGAGTACCCGGAGTCGACGAAGGGCATCACGCTGTGCCCGGTCTGCGAGTGGCAGGAAGCGCAGCGCACTGCCTGCTCCGGGTGACGGGCAGACACAGCAGACACGGCAGACGGTTCAGCGGCGGGACGCGAGGGCGCAGGCCGCCGTCACGCAGATCCCGGCCAGGGCCACCGCCCCCACGAGCGGCAGCAGCAGGACCGGCACCGCCCCGTCCTGCGACCCGGTCACCAGCGCACTCACCACCGACTTCGCCGGAGACCCGGGGGCGATCAGCGCGACGAGCGCGCACAGCACGAGGCCGGCCACGCCGAGACCGGTGCCGCGCACCACGGGCCACGTGGTGACGGCCCCGACGGCGACGCCGACGGAGGCGCACACCAGCACCGCGAGCAGCCCGGCCCCGGCGGCCGGCCACCTGGCCACGCGCACCAGGCGATCGGTGCTGACCCCGTCGCTGATCAGCGCCACGACCACGGTCGCCACGACACCGACGGCCACCGTGGCGAGGAACGCGGCGGCCAGGCTCGCCAGGTGGGCGCGCCACGGCGCCGTCGCCGCCGCGGTGCAACTGCGGGCCGCAGGCGGCTCGTTGGTGACACAGATCCGGGCCAGCCAGGCCCCCACGGGGAGCAGCGCCGCCGCCGTGTACGCGAGGGAGTCGAGCACCGGCTGCCCCGCCTGGACGCCCACGGCGGCGAACGCGGCGTAGAGCACGACCGGCGCCAGCCAGCGCTGCGAGCGCAGCAGCAGGGCCGACTGGTAGGTGAGCAGGGCCGCGGTCATCCGTTGTTCTCCGTGGGCTCGGGCGTGCGGACGGAGACGATGTGCCAGGGCGGGTCGGCGGTGAGCAGCGTGCGCAGCACGGCGTCGGAGTGCACGGCGTCCGTGGTGATCCGTACGGTGCGGGGGTCGAGGCGGACGTGGGTGGACGGGTGCGGCAGGGCGGGCTCGTGCCCGGCGGTCCCTGCGGCGTCGACAACAACTGTCGCACCGCCGACTCCCGTACTTCTTCGGACAGTTGACGCCTCCACCTCGTACGTCGCGTCGGCGGTGGCGGCGAGGCGGCGCGGGTCGTGGTCGACGAAGAGCACGGCGGCACCGGCCGCGGCGCGTTCGGCGACGGCGCCGTCGAGCGTGTCGCGGGCCGCGGTGTCGAGCCCGGTCCAGGCCTCGTCGAGGACGAGCAGCTCCGGGTCGGCGAGCAGGGCCGCGGCGACCGCCACCTTCTGGCTGCTGCCCTTGGACAGCTCGGCGAGGGGTGCGCCCGTGTACTCCTCGGCGCCGAACCGCTCCAGCCACTCCCCCGCACGCCGTGCTGCCGTCCGGCGGGAGAGGCCGTGGATGCGGCCCATGTGCGTGAGGTAGGCGCGGGCGGTGAACGGCAGGGCGGGCGGGAAGCGTTCGGGTACGTAGGCCGTGCGCGGGCGGCCGATGACCCGGCCCTCGGTGGGCGCGTCGATCCCGGCGGCCAGCCGCAACAGCGTGGACTTCCCGGCGCCGTTGGGCCCCCGCACCCGGAACACGGCCCCTTCGGGCACGTCCAGGTCGACCCCGCGCAACACCCAGGGCCCACCAAGTCCATAGCGGCGACCCGCACCGCGGAGCGTGACGTGCATACGGCCATGCTCCCGCACACACGCGCGGGCCCCGCCGCTCAGGGGCCCACCAGCCCGTGCGGCGACTGACCCATTCAAGCCCCGGCGGCGGCTGAGCCATTCAAGCCCCTGCGGCGTTTGAGCAGCGGGGTCCGGGGCGGAGCCCCGATCTTTCAGCCCCTGCGGCGATTGAGCAGGCCTTTCAAGCCCCGCCGTCGGACGAGAGCCAGCGGGGTCCGGGGCGGAGCCCCGTGACGTCGGGAGCGGCCGACCGCCTGGCAGACTGGACCCGTGACCAGCGACGCCGCCCGTACCGACACCCCCACCCACCCCGAGCCCAGCGCACGCGAGTTCGTGCTGCCACTCGTCGTCCGCATCGAACGCGCCGCGCCGCCGACGCGGACGGACGCCCTGGAAGCCGCCGCGCGCGCCGTGTTGGTGATCCTCTCGGACGAGCGCTCGGTCGGCGACGGCCCGTGGGCGCAGGCGATGCACGACTGGCAGGACGCCCGGATCCGCAAGGTGGTGCGGCGGGCGCGGGGCGCGGAGTGGCGGCGCGCGGAGGCCCTCGACGGGATCACGGTCACCACCGGCTCCGCCGAGGTGCGCGTCTTCCCTCCGGTCCCCCTCGACGGCTGGCCCAAGGACCTGGCCCGCCTCCAGGTCTCCGGCACGGACCTCGACGACCCGGAGGCGCCGCCCGCCCCCGCCTCCTCGGCCCCGGTCCTCTGGCTCAACCCCGACCTCGGCATGACCGCGGGCAAGACCATGGCGCAGGCCGGTCACGGGGCCCAGCTCGCCTGGTGGGAGCTGTCCGACGCGGAGCGCAAGGAGTGGCACGAGGCGGGCTTCCCGCTGTCGGTGCGGACCGCCGACCCGGAGCGCTGGCCGGCGCTGACCACGAGCGGGCTGCCCGTCGTACGGGATGCCGGGTTCACGGAGATCCCGCCCAGCGACACCGTCGTGTCCGAGGGACCTCTGACCGGCGACTTCCTGTCCGGTCTCGCCCACCTCTGAGCCCCGGGAACGGAGAAGACCCCGCCCGTCCGCACGGGGGATGACGGACGGCCGGGGCCACTCGGAAGGCTACCCCACTCCGTGAGAGGACGGGTCGGTTCCCCTGGGCCCCTTGGCGTTCGGCGCGCCGCCCGGGGGGGCGGTGGGTGAAACCTCAAATGTTGCTCTGAACGTCCCCGTTCAGGGGTTCGAGCCGCGCCGTCGCGGTCAGGAATCCAGGAAGCCGTGCGGAGGAGGGGGAGTTCCATGGAGCTGGGTACGGGGATCGGCTGGCGGCCGGAGATCGCGGAGACGGTGGAGGCCATGCCGGGCATCGACTGGGTCGAGGCCGTCGCCGAGAATCTCTGTCCGGGGCATCTGCCGGACTCCCTGCGGCGGCTGCGCGAGCGCGGCGTCACCGTCGTCCCGCACGGCGTCGCCCTCGGTCTCGGCGGAGCCGACAGGCCCGACGAGGGGCGGCTCGCCGACCTCGCCGCGTGCGCGGAGGCGCTTGGTTCGCCGCTGGTGAGCGAGCACATCGCGTTCGTACGAGCCGGTGGCGAGCGCACCGCCTCCCAGCCGCTGGAGGCGGGGCACCTGCTGCCGGTGCCGCGCACCCGCGACGCGCTCGACGTGCTGTGCGAGAACGTGCGGATCGCCCAGGACACGCTGCCGGTGCCACTCGCGGTGGAGAACATCGCGGCCCTGTTCGGCTGGCCCGGCGAGGAACTGACGGAGGGCCAGTTCCTGTACGAGCTGGTGGACCGTACCGGCGTCCGCCTCCTCATCGACGTGGCGAACCTCCACACCAATCACGTCAACCGCGGCGAGGACCCGGCGAAGGCGTTGGCCGAGCTGCCGGTGGAGGCCATCGCGTACGTGCACGTCGCGGGCGGCTTCGAGCGGGACGGCGTCTGGCACGACAGCCACGCCCATCCGGTGCCGGAGGCGGTCCTCGACGTCCTGGCCGAACTGGCCTCGCGGGTGACCCCGCCGGGAGTCCTGCTCGAACGCGACGAGAACTTCCCCGAAGATCTTGGGGAGTTGGAGCGCGAGGTTGAGGTCATCCGTCGGACGGTCACGGCCGGATCCGGCCCCCGCACGCAAGCCCCGGACCACCGGCCACCCGCACCCGCCGCCCCACCCGTCGACGACGCCACACGCCAGCGACTCGCCCTCGGGCAGGCCGCGTTGCTCTCCGCACTCGTGGCCGACACCCCCGCCCCGGAGGGCTTCGACCGCACACGGCTCGCCGTACAGAGCCGCGCACTCGCGGCCAAGCGGGCCGACATCGTCGCGAAGGTGGCCCCCGAACTCCCCCAAATCCTGGGCGAATCCACGTACCGCTCACTCTTCCTGGCCTACGCGCGAAGCCACCCCATGACAACCGGCTACCGCCGCGACGCCCTCGACTTCGCCGAGAAGCTCCTCCTCACGCAACGCATCCAGTCCCCGGCCCCACGCCGCGAGTTGACCCACTGGTGGCTCAACCGCTCCGGCCCGAGGCCCCTAACGGGCCGCCCAATAACCCGCGCCCTAAAAACAGCAACATTCGCACTAAGGCGAGCCATCTAAGCCCTCGCGCCACGCCTGAGCCACTCAAGCCCCTGCGGCACGGCTGAGCCACTCAAGCCCCTGCGGCGATTGAGCAGCGGGGTCCGGGGCAGAGCCCCGCGGCCGCAACCCCGGTGCAGACCAAGGGGGCCCACCTACGTACCGCAGGAGACGTACTCCGGCCCGATGCCCACCCCACCCCCGAGCCGGAGGCTAGCGTGCCGCACCTGGAGGCACCATGCGACTCTTCAACGGCACCGCCCTCATCGTCACAGGCCTCGCGGCAACACTCGCCGCACTCCTCTTCCCCCTCTGGTCGTACGCGGACCGCTCCGGCACCGGCCTCGCCGAGCTCAACGCCCAGGCCGTGTCCACCAGATTCGGGCCGCTGTCCGCCGCCGACCGCCTCTTCATCACCAAGGTGCGACTCGCCGGCCTGTGGGAGCTGCCCGCCGGCCAGCAGGCCGAGGAACGGGCCCCCAGTAAGGCGGTCGAGACGGCGGGCGAACACCTCGTAGAAGGGCACACCTTCCTGGACGCCCGGGTGCGCGAGGTCGCGGCCCGGCTGAACCTGGAGCTGCCCAGCCAGCCGAACGCGCAACAGCAGGGCTGGCTAAGGGAGTTGACCGCCGCACGAGATGAGGACTACGAGCGGAAATTCGCCAACATCCTCCGCCGCGCCCACGGCCAGGTCTTCTCACTGGTCGCCCAGGTACGCGCCTCGACCCGCAACGCGCTCGTGCGGCAACTCGCGGACGACGCCAACACCACCGTCCTCGACCACATCAAGGTGCTGGAGGCCACCGGCCTCGTCGACTTCGACGCGCTCGCCCGCGACGGCGCCACCGCGAGCCCGCCGCCCGCCACCCGCTCCCCCGCCCCACCGGGTCCCACCTCCGTACCGGGCTCGGCGACCCCGGTCTCACCGTCGCCCACTCCCTCCTTCTCCCTGCCGCCCGCCGTGTCCCGCCCGAAGCCGGCGCCCGAGACGCGCAAGAAGGACGACACCAAGAAGGACGACAAGAAGGACACCAAAAAACCGCCGAACCCGAAACCGAAACCAAAGCCCAGCGTCACAACGCGATAACAGGCCGTCCACATCGTGAACGGGGCATGGCGGCAGCCGCGCAACTGTCGTAGAAACTGCGCATGTTGTGGGTCCTGTTCCTCCTCGTCGCCTGTGCCGTCGCGGGAGTCTCCTGTGGGCGGCTGTGTCTCGCGGCCGTGCGCGCCGCCGAGAGCGAACGCGCGGACCGCGTCCCGGGCGGTGCGTACCCGGGGCACGAGCTCTCCCTGTACGAGACCGCCTTCCTGTCCGGCGGCCCCGACCGGGTCGCCGAGGTGACGCTCGTGGCGATGGCCCGCAGCCGGCGCCTGCTGCTCGCGCACACCGGCTGGGCGACCGTCGTCGACCCGGTCGGCGAGGACCCGATGGAGCGTTCGGTGCTCCGCGCGATCGGGCCCGAGGGACAGGCGCGGATCGCGCCGCTGCGAACGGCCGCCGCGGCCGGCGACGCGGTGCGGGTGCTCGCCGAGCGGCTGGTCGCGGCCGGGCTCGCGGTGCCGGACCGGGAGCGCACGAGCCTCGCGGGAGCCGTACGGCAGGTGCGGCAGGCGGCGGCCGCCGTGCTGCTGCTCGGCGCGCTCGCGGTCCTGTTGCCGGGCGAGAGCGCGCAGCAAGGAGGACCGGTGGCCCTGTGGTTCGGGCTTCCGCTGCTGCTCACGCTGAGCTGTCTGACACTCGCCCGCATCGAGATCCACCCGTACACGCGCTGGGCCTCGCCGACCGGGCAGCGGCTCCTCGCGGGCCGCCCGCTGGGTGCCGGGAGTCTGCTCGCCGTCGCGGTGCGCGGGGTACGGGCGGTCGACGACCCGCAACTGCGGGCGGCGCTGACCGGAACGCGTCGGCATACCACCGAGTGAGCCGCCCCGCACGGCGATGACGGCAGTTACCACGCATCAGGGTCATGGTTCCGACACCCACGACCTGGTCCTTTACTTCGTCAACTGCCGCCCCAAGGATCCCTTTTGTGCGCGCGAGCCGCACGGCCTCGCGAATCGCCCCACCGCACGGGTTCGCGGGTCCCGACGAAGGGATACGTCCAAGCGATGCGAGCAGCCCCCGTCCTCTGCGCCACCGCGGGATCCTTGATCCTCTCGGCCCTGGTCACCGCCCCCGCGGGCGCCGCCGTGCCCACGCCTCCGCCCGCCGCCGAGACGGCCGGCAGCACGATCGCCGCGCTGCGCGCCGCGGACGCGGGGATCCACTGGGGCGCCTGCGCCAAGGCGGAGGAGCTGCCGAAGCCGATCCGGTGCGGCACCGTTACCGTTCCGCTCGACTACGCGCACCCGATGGGCGAGCAGATCAAGCTGACCGTCAGCCGCGCGAAGGCGACCGGAAAAGACACCGGCAAGGAGAAGGGCCAGAAGGACAAGGCGAAGAAGGTCGCCCGGCAGGGCTCGCTCGTCTTCAACCCCGGCGGCCCCGGCGGCAACGGCATGTACTTCCCGATGGCCGGAACGCAGCCGGAGTGGCGACGCATCGGCGCCGCGTACGACCTGGTCGGCTACGCCCCGCGGGGCGTCGGCCGGTCGGCGCCGCTGTCCTGCGAGGACCCGAAGAAGCACGTCCAGGGGCCGACGCAGTCGCCGATCCACCCCTCGGCCGCGTACAAGAAGAAGCGCGTCGCGCAGGCGAAGGCGTACGCGCGCGGGTGCGCCGAGCGGAACCCGGACATCGAGCACTTCACGACGCTCAACAACGCCCGCGACCTGGACGTGCTACGGGCCGCGCTCGGCGAGAAGAAGCTGACGTTCATGGGCGCCTCGTACGGGACGTACATGGGGGCCGTGTACGCGGAGCTGTTCCCCTCGCATGTGCGGCGGATGGTCTTCGACTCGGCGGTCGACCCGTCCCCGAAGGGCATCTGGTACGCCAACAACCTCGAACAGTCGGCCGCCTTCGAGCGCCGCTGGGCCGACTTCAGGGCGTGGGTCGCCCGCCACGACAAGACGTACCACCTGGGCAACACAGCCGAGAAGGTGCGCGCCGCGTACGGGAAGGTGCGCGCGGAAGTGTCCCGAAAGCCGGCCGGGGGCAAGGTCGGGCCCGCACAGTTGCAGTCCGCGTTCCTTCAGACCGGGTACTACGACGACTACTGGCCGCTGCGGGCCTACGCGCTCTCCGCCTACGTGAAGGGCGACCCGAAGCCGCTCGTCGACCAGGCCGCGCCCATCAAGGCGTCCGCCAAGGAGGACGAGAACGGCAACGCCGTCTACACGGCCGTCCAGTGCAACGACGCGTCCTGGCCGACGGACTTCCGCACCTGGGACCGCGACAACACGGCCCTCGCGAAGCGCGCCCCGTTCGAGACGTGGGACAACGCGTGGATGAACCTGCCGTGCGCCTACTGGTCCACGCCCCGGCAACAGCCACTCGACGTACGCACCTCACCGGGCGAACTCCCGCCGACCCTCGTCCTCGCGGCCGAACGCGATGCGGCGACGCCGTACAAGGGCGCGCAGGAACTCAACCGCCGTCTGGCCGGTTCGTCCCTGGTGACCGAACGCGATGCGGGCACGCACGGGATCGGGGCGGGCCCCAACAAGTGCGTCAACGGGCGCCTGGACGCGTATCTCCTGGACGGAGAGCTGCCGGAGACCGGCGCAGCGTCGTGCGCCCCGCACAAGGAGCCGAAGCCGCTGGGCAAATCAAGCCCGGCCGGCGATTGAGGCCGACGGCTCCCGGGGGCGGGGCCGCGGGGCTCTGCCCCGGACCCCGCTGGCTCTCGTCCGACGGCGGGGCTTGATTAGGCGAGCCCAGCCACCAGGTCGGCAACGCTCTTACGGCGCCCCGTGAAGAACGGGACCTCCTCGCGGACGTGACGACGTGCCTCGGACGCGCGGAGCAGACGCATCAGGTCCACGATCCGATGCAGCTCATCCGCCTCGAACGCCAGAATCCACTCGTAGTCGCCGAGCGAGAAGGACGCGACCGTGTTGGCCCGCACGTCCGGGTAGCCACGCGCCATCTTCCCGTGGTCGGCGAGCATCTTGCGGCGCTCGTCGTCCGGCAGCAGGTACCAGTCGTAGGAGCGCACGAACGGGTACACCGAGATGTAGTCGCGCGCGTTCTCGTCGGCGAGGAACGCCGGGATGTGCGAGCGGTTGAACTCGGCGGGGCGGTGCAGCGCCATGTTCGACCACACCGGCTCGAGCGCGCGCCCGAGCTTGGTGCGGCGGAACAGGTTGTACGCCTCCTGCAGCTGGTCGGCCGTCTCCGCGTGCCACCAGATCATGAGGTCGGCGTCGGCGCGCAGGCCCGACACGTCGTACGTGCCGCGGATCGTCACGTCCTTCGCGGCGAGCTGGTCGAACAGCTCCTGGACCTCGTCCGCGTACCCGGAACGGTCCTCCGGCAGCACGTCCTTCAGCTTGAAGACGGACCAGAGGGTGTAGCGGATGACCTCGTTGAGGTCCTTCGCCAGCTTGCCCTTGTTCGGTACGCGCGCGGCGTCGGTGGTGGTCTCGTTGGTGGGGGCGTCGTCGCTCATGTCCTCATTCTCCTGCTCCGCCGTGCATGCTCTGCACCGGGTCGGCCTTCAGCTCGTCGAGCGCGGCGGAGTCGCCGCCGAGCATGTCCACGGCGGCGTACGCGCCGGCGATGCACGCCGGGATGCCGACGCCGTCGTACGCGGCTCCGCACACGGCGAGGCCGGGCACGGCGGCGATGTGCTCGCGGATCCGCTCGACGCGGGCGGCGTGCCCGACGGGGTACTGGGGCAGCCCGTCCTTCCAGCGTGTGACGTGCGCGGCGACCGGGGCGGCGCCCATGCCGGTCGCCTCGCGCAGGTCCTGGCGCGACAGGTCGATGAGGTCGTTGTCGTCGCGGGCGAGGTCCTTCTCGTCGCCGTAGCGGCCGACCGAGGTGCGGACCACCATCAGGTCCGGGTTCTGCTCGGCGATCCAGCCCCACTTGCGGGAGGCGAAGGTGGCGGCCTTGATCGTGTGGCCGTCGACCGGCGGGACGAGGAAGCCGCTGCCCTCGGGGAGGTCCGCCTCCGACTTGCGGAACGCCATCGTGATCAGCGCCATGGAGGCGTACTCGATGCGGCGCAGCTCCTGCGAGGCCATCGGGGACGCCGTGCGCAGGAGGCTCGCGGCGGCGCGGGCCGGCAGCGCGACGATCACCTGGTCGGCCTCGAAGACACGCCCCGACTCGGTGCCGAGCCGCCAGATCGCGTCGCGCGTGGTGAGCGAGGTGGCGCGCTCGCCGAGCAGGATCTCGCCGCCCTTGGCGCGCACGGCGTCGGCCACCGCGCCGGGCAACGTACCGATGCCGCCGTCGATGCCCATGAACACGGGGCCGGTCTGCTGGTTGGCCGCCGCCCGCTCCTGGATGGCGCGGACCGCTTCCGTCAGCGACACATGACGCCCCGCCTCCTCGAACAGCTGCGGCACCGCGCTGCGCATCGAGATCAGGTCGGCGTCGCCCGCGTAGACGCCGCCGAGCAGCGGTTCGACGAGCCGGTCGACGACCTCGCGGCCCAGGCGCGCGGCGACGTACCTGCCGACGGCCGTGTCCTCGCCGAGGTGGGTGGGCGGCAGGTGGTCGTCGCGGCGGATGCGGCGCAGGCCCTCGTCGGAGAGGACGCCCTCAAGCGCCTCGGCGGTGCCGGGCACGCCCATGACGTGGCCCTTGGGCATGGGGCGCAGGGCGCCGCGGGTCCAGATGGAGGCGGTGGCCGTGGACGGTGGCTGAAGCCGGTCTCCGAGGCCCACCTCGCGGGCGAGGCCGACCGCTTCGGGGCGGCGGGCCAGCATCGACTCGGCACCGAGGTCGACGCGCGCGCCGGCGATCTCGCCCGTGCGCAGCTTGCCGCCGAGCCGTTCGTCGGCCTCCAGGACGGTCACGTGCACCGGCCCGCCCCGTTCGCTCCCGGCGAGCAGTCGGTGGGCGGCCGCGAGGCCGGCAATTCCGCCGCCGATGACGAGGACGTTCCTGCCCCGCCTGCCCCGACCCGTCTTCGTCACAGTGTCCGCTTCACGCATGCCCCCACTTTGTCAGAACGTCAGCCCCGGATTGACGCGTGCCGGGCGCGCGCCGGGCACGCGTTCGACGTGTCCCGACCGTGACCGGTTCGGGACCGCTCGGCAACCACCGTTCGGGCCGCCCGCGCGTCGAAGGGACGTCCGACGACCGTCACGTCCACATCCCTCGGGGGTTACGTCCATGCACCTTTCCCGTTCCCGTACGAAGACACGCACCGGGCCACGACGCCCGCTGACGCTGCTCGTCGCGGCGCTGTTCGCGGTGGCGCTCGCGCTGACCGGCTGTTCGGGCGGGGGTGGCGACTCTGGGAGCAAGAGCGCCGCCGACGGCGACGACAAGGGGGCTTCCCAGAGCGACCTCGGCGCGGGCGGCGGCAGGTCCGGCTCCGCCGGTCACCAGGCCAAGAAGCCGCCGAAGCTCACCGGCGTCCACGTCATCCGCACCGCGCACCTCTCCGTGCGCGTCAAGGACGTCCCGGACGCGCTCGACAAGGCCCGCACCGCCGCCGAGGACGCGGGCGGCATGGTCGGCGACGAGACGACCGACCGGGACGGCCACGGCCACGAACGCTCCCGCGTGACGCTGCGCGTACCACAGGAGTCGTACGAGGACGTGCTCGGCCAACTCGCGGGCAGCGGGCGCCTGTTGGAGCAGAACCGGACCGCGAAGGACGTCACGGATCAGGTCGTGGACGTCGACAGCCGGATCAAGTCGCAGCGGGCGAGCGTGGCACGCGTACGGGAACTCATGGACCGGGCCGAGAAGTTGAGCGACGTGGTGACCTTGGAGGGCGAACTGGGCACGCGCCAGTCGGAGTTGGAGGCACTCCTCGCCCAACAGGACTCCCTCAAGGACCGCACCTCCCTCGCAACCATCACCCTCCGCCTGACCGAGACGCCCCCACCTCCGGCAGACACCGACCCGGGCTTCCTCGACGCCCTGTCGGCCGGCTGGAACTCCTTCACCACGACGCTGAAGTGGATCGGAATAGCTGTAGCGGCGGTACTGCCGTTCGCGACGCTACTGGCGTTGGTGGCGTTCCTGATCGCGCGATTCATCCGCTCCCGCAATCAACCATCCGCCAAATCAAGCCCCGCCGGCGATTGAGGCGCGGGATCCGGGGCAGCGCCCCGCGACGTCAACCCCGGGTTAGCGTAAACAGATGACCACCGACACCGCGCGCGAGCGCCTCGTCATCATCGGCGGCGACGCCACCGGCATGTCCGCCGCCTCCCAGGCCCGCCGCCTCAAAGGCCCGGACGACCTGGAGATCGTGGCCTTCGAACGCGGCCACTTCACGTCGTACTCGGCATGCGGCATCCCCTACTGGGTGGGCGGCCAGGTCGCCGACCGGGACGAGCTGATCGCCCGGTCCCCCGAGGAGCACCGGGAGCGCCACATCGACCTCCGCACCCGCACTGAGGTCATGGAGATCGACGTGCCGGGCCGCCGCGTACGTTCCCGTGAACTCGACGGCGGGGCCGAGTCCTGGACCTCGTACGACAAGCTCGTGATCGCCACCGGTGCCCGGCCGGTCCGCCCCGACCTGCCCGGCATCGACGCGCCGGGCGTGCACGGCGTGCAGACGCTCGACGACGGCCAGGCACTGCTCGACACGCTGCGGGCGGCGAAGGGCAGGCACGCCGTGGTCGTGGGCGCCGGGTACATCGGCGTGGAGATGGCGGAGGCGCTGATCCACCGCGGGTACGAGGTGACGATGGTGAACCGCGGCGCCGAACCGATGTCGACGCTCGACGCGGACATGGGCCGGCTCGTGCACGAGGCGATGAGCGGCATGGGCATCACCATGGTCGACGACGCCGAGGTGACGAAGATCCTCACCGGGGACGGCGGACGGGCCCGCGCGGTGGTCACGGACGACGCCGAATACCCGGCGGACGTGGTCGTGTTGGGGATCGGCGTGCGCCCGGAGACGACCCTCGCGCGGGACGCCGGGCTGCCGCTCGGGGCGTCCGGCGGGCTGCTCACGGACCGGTCGATGCGGGTGCGCGGCCACGAGGACATCTGGGCGGGCGGCGACTGCGTGGAGGTCCTGGACCTGGTGTCGGGCAGCGAACGCCACATCGCGCTCGGCACCCACGCCAACAAGCACGGCCAGATCATCGGCGCCAACGTCGGCGGGGACTACGCGACGTTCCCCGGTGTCGTCGGCACGGCCGTCAGCAAGGTGTGCGACCTGGAGATCGCCCGCACGGGCCTGCGTGAGAAGGACGCACGCCGCGCGGGCCTGCAGTACGTGACCGTCACCATCGAGTCGACGAGCAGGGCGGGTTACTACCCCGGCGCGGCGCTGATGACGGTGAAGATGCTGGCCGAGCGGCGCACGGGCCGGCTGCTCGGCGTGCAGATCGTGGGCCGCGAGGGCGCGGCGAAGCGGGTCGACGTGGCGGCGGTCGCGCTGACCGCGGGCATGACGGTGGAGCAGATGACGGCCCTCGACCTGGGCTACGCCCCACCGTTCTCACCGGTGTGGGACCCGGTACTCGTGGCAGCACGCAAGGCCGTGGCGGCGGTCCGGGCCGGCTGACACCGGCTCTGACCGTCGGATCAGAGCGCCGCCTCCCGCGCCGCGGCGACCGCGTCCACGAGGCCGAGCCCGGACTCGCTCCCCGCCGCGATGGCGTCGAACCAGTTCCGCAGCGCGTCGCGGACATCGGCCACGAACTGCTGCGCGGCGGGGGCGAGTTCACCGGCCCGGTGCACGACGCCGAACGGCGACTCGATGAGCGGGTCGGTCTCGACGACCTCGGCCCCGGCGTCGAGCGCCGCCGCGCACATCCGCAGCGGCAGGAACGCCTGGAACCCGGACCGGAGCACGAACGTCAGCTGCGCGTTCCTGCTGGGCACGGTCGCACCGGTCGTCGGGTCGACGCCGTGCGCGGCCAGCGCCGCCTGCACGGCGTCCTCCTCGTTGCGGGTCACCTGGCGGCGGGCGAGCGGCAGGTCACCGATGGCGGCGAGGGGGACGCGCCGCGCGCCCGCTCCCGGCCCGCCGTGCCCCGGTGGGCGTACCAACAGCAGCCGCTGCACCCCCAGTTCGATGAAGTCGAGATCGCCGCGGAGTTCGTCGGGGGCGAGCGTGAAGCCCAGTTCGGCCCGCCCGTCGGCGACCGCCGCCACGAGTTCGTGCCGGGAGCCGACCTCGCTGATGTCGAGCCGGACCGCCGGGTACGCGCGCGTGAACCCACCGGCCCAGGACGCCACCGCCTCCCCGGACATGTCGGGCGTGCACATCACCGTGAGCACCCCGCCGCCGACCTCGCGTGCACCGCGCATCGCGTCCTGGACGGCGACCACGTCGTCGAGCACCCGCCGGGCCAGCGGCACCAGCTGCAGGCCCGCGGAGGTCGGCACGAGGCGGCGCGCGGTGCGGTGGAACAGCTCGACCTTCAGCTCGCGCTCCAGGGCCCTGATGGATCCGGAGACGGTGGGCTGCGACAGGTACAGGCGTTCGGCGGCGCGCCCGAGACCGCCGTGGTCCACCACGGCCAGAAACTGCTCCAGCTGCCTCAGCTCCACCGGGTCTCCTTTGAAGTGCTACACCTCCACGGCTGCTCCGCGGGTCACACGGTAAGTGTCCGGAAGCGTCCCGTCCACGCCGACCTGCCTGGTCACGGCCCTGCCGAGGTTGCGCTCGTGGACCGGGGACGACCCCTCGTAGATCCGCAGCGCCCGGACGTCGCGCCACATCCGCGGTACGGGGTGGTCGCCGACGATGCCCTCGCCGCCGAGGAGCTGGACACAGCGGTCCGCGACGCGGCTCGCCATCTCGGAGGCGAACAGCTTGGCGGCGGCGATGCGGTGGCGCGGCACCGTGCCGGAGTCGAAGGCGCGGGCGGCGTCCAGGGTGAGGGCACGGGCGGCCTCCAGGTCGGCGAAGCAGCGGCCGAGGTCGGCCTGTACGGCGCCGAGTTCGGCGAGCGGCGCCCCGAACTGCTCCCGTCCCGACAGGTGCCGGGAGGTCTCCTCCAGCATCCGGGTGGCCTGCCCCACGCAGGTGGCGGCGACGTGCAGCCGGGCGTGGTTGATGCCGCGCAGTGCGGCCTTGAACCCGGCGCCGAGTTCGCCGCCGAGCAGCGCGGAGTCGGCGACCCGCACCCCGACGAGGTCGATCTCGGCGACCGGCGCCTCGGCGTGCCCGTTCATGCGGGTGGGCAGCCGGGTCGTGACGCCTTCGGTGTCGCGCGGCACGAGGAACGCGGAGACGCCCGCGGCTCCCTCGCCGGGCTCTCCGGTACGGGCGAACACCACGAGCTCGTCCGCCCAGTGGGCGTTGGTGATGTACCGCTTGTGCCCGTCGATGACCCAGCCGCCGTCGGACCGGCGCGCGGTGGTGCTCAGCGACCCGGCGTCCGAGCCGGCGCCCGGCTCGGTCAGCGCGAACGCCGTGACGTGCTCCCCCGCCGCCATCTTCGGCAGCATGCCCTCGCGCTGCGCGTCGGTGCCGTGGTCGAGGATCGCCTGCGAGCACAGTCCGATGACGGTGGAGAACCGGGAGCGGTACACGCACGACGCGCGGGTGAACTCCATGGTCAGCCGCACCTGTTGGCTCATGGACCAGTCGAGCCCGCCGAGCCGCCGCGGTATCGACACACCGAACAGTCCGTTCCGGGCGAGCGCTTCCAGTACGTGCTCGGGGACGGCCCCGGCCTCCACCATCTCCTGTTCGGCGGGGATGAGGACGTCGTCGGTGAGGGCGGCCACGCGGGCGAGGTAGTCCTCGAATCCGAGGGCGAACACGTCGGGGTCGATCATGTGGGTTCCTCCTGTGGGGTGGTGCGTAAGGGCTGTTGTGCGGGACGGAATGCGGCGGCGGGTCCGCGCCCACGCCACGGGGCTCCGCCCCGGACCCCGCGCCTCAAACGCCGGCGGGGCTGGAAAGACCTGCTCGATCGCCGCAGGGGCTTGAGTTGCCGCCTTGGGCGGCAGGGTGGGCAAGGCGGCGCCCGGGTGCCGCGCCACGATGACGAGGGGCCAGGCCCCGGCGGACCTCACGGCCGCACCGCGAGGTCCGCCGCCACGACGACCCCGCCGTCGACCAGCGCCCCGATCTCCCGCTCGCTGCGCCCGAGTTCCGCGAGGATGCGCCCCGTGTGCTCACCGACGCCCGGCGCCGGCGGCGTGCTCCCGGGACGTCGCCCGCCCACCGAGAACGCGGTGGTCGGCGCCGTGTGCCCGGCGCCGCAGTCCGCGATCAGCCCGGAGGCCCGTACGTCAGGGTCGTCGGCGAGCTCGTCGAAGCGCCGCACGGCCCCGCACACGATGCCCGCGCCTCGCAACCGCTCCAGGGCCTCGTCCCGGTCGAGCCGGCCGAGGGTGTCGTGCAGCAGACCGAGGAGTTCCGGCCGGTGCTCGACCCGCGCGGGGTTGGACGCGAACCGCGGGTCACCGGCCAGCTCCGGCCGCCCGATCACCTCGCACAGCGCCGCGAACTTCTCCCGTGTGTACGCGGAGAGGACCAGCGCCCCGCCGTCCCGGGTCCGTACGAGGTCCGCGGCGGGCGCCGCCAGCGCCTGCCCGTTGCCGCGCCGCGTCGGCACGCTGCCGCTCAGCTCGTGCTCGGCCCAGGTGGACGCCTGCGCGTGCACGACGGCCTCCATGAGCGAGGTCTCCACGACGTCGCCCCGGCCGGTGCCCGCCCGCTGGAGCAGCGCGGCGAGGACCCCCGACGTAAGGGCCTGCGCCGCCAGCACGTCCGCCACCGCGAAGCCCACCCGCTGCGGATCCCCGTCCGCCTCCCCGGTGAGGTCCATGACGGCGAACTCGGCCTGCGCCGCGATGTCGAGGCCGACTCGGTACGCCGAGGGCCCCCGCGTACCGAACCCGGTGACGAAGCCGTAGACGAGGCGGGGGTGGCGGGCAAGCAGGGCGTCCGGGCCGAGGCCGAGCCGCTCGCTGACACCGTGCCGGAAGTTGTGCAGCAGCACGTCCGCGGTGCCGAGCAGCTCGCGGACCACGGCCTCGCCCGCGGGCGCGCGCAGGTCGACGGCGATGCTGCGCTTGCCGCGGTTGTTGGCGCGGACCATCGCGGTGCCGAAGGGGCCGATACCGCGCGCCTGGTCGCCCGCGAGGGGTTCCACCTTGATGACGTCGGCGCCGAGGTCGGCGAGGTTCTGCCCGGCGCCGGGAGCGGCGATGTACTGCCCGAAGTCGAGTACGCGCAGTCCGTCCAGTGGGCGGCTCATCGGGCCTCACCCGCCAGGGCCCTGCGGCGCGCCGTCTCGGCGAGCAGCGCCTCGCGCGAGCGCGCCGGGTCCAGCAGCAGCCCGCCCGCGACGGCGAAGACGCAGATGGTGATGCCGACGACCAGGAACCCGTCCGCGTACCCCTGCGAGACCGTGTCCGCGGCATCCACGATGACGCCGAGCAGCCACGGCGCGACGATCCCCGCGACGCTGTACGCGGCGATGATGCAGCCGAAGAAGCCGGGCCGGTGCCTGCGGGGCAGGAAGTCGGCGGCGCCCGCGAAGGCGACGGAGAACGCCACGCTGTTGATGGAGAACGCGGCGACCACGAGCGCCAGTTGGAGCCCGCCCGGCGGCACCTGCGTGAAGGCGATCATGGCGACGCCCGCGAAGCACAGGTAGCCCATGGTCAGGAACCCGCGCGCGGCCCGCGCCGAGCGCCCGGCCTTCAGCATCCGCCCCGAGATCAGCCCGGCGGTGAGCAGCACGACGATCGCGAGCCCGTACGGGAGGGTGGCGAGAAGCCCGACGGTGCCGCGCGAGTAGCCCATCCCGTCGTGCAGGAACGACGGCAGCCAGGACACCTTGAGCGAGGAAATGAGGTACCCGGCGAAGGAGAGCAGGGCGAGACCCCAGAAGCTGCCGGTACGCAGGAGCGAGATCAACGGTACGTCGATGTCACCATCGCCAAGCCCCGCCGGCGTTTGAGGCGCGGGGTCCGGGGCAGAGCCCCGCGGCCCCATCCCCGACTCCCTCCGCGTCACGACCAGCCACAGCACGGCCCACACGGCACCGCTCACAACTAGCACCACGAACGCCGCATGCCACGTCCACGTGACGATGACCCACGTGAGTAGCGGCGTGGCGACCAACGGCCCCACGGAGGAACCCGCGTTGACGACCGCTCCCGCGAACGCCCTCCGCTCCGACGGGAAACGGTCCGCGACGACGGACTGGCACAGGGCGTGCGCCGGCCCCTCGAAGAACCCGAGTACCATCCGCGACGCGATCACCACGCCCACCGTGGTGGGCACCGTCAGCGGCGCCATGCTCGCCACCCACGCGATCATCAGCCCGGCCGCGGACCAGCGCCAGCCGATCCGCCGGAAGAACAGCGCGAGGACGACCGCGCCCGCCGCGAACAGCCAGAAGAAGGCGCTCGACATCAGGCCGTACTGGGCGGCGGTGAGCCCGAGGTCCTTCTCCAGGTCGGGCGCGGCGAGCCCGATGGCCGCCTTGTCGGCGAAGTTGAGGGTGAAGAAGGCCAGCAACAGGCCGATGATCCACCAGTCCGCCGACGACACACCTCGACGGATTCCGGGCGACTTCGCCGTCCCGGCCCCGGCCGCCGCCTGCGACGCTGCATGCGCGGTCACGTCCACCTCCACGGTCCCGCACCACCGGATGGGGTGGCGCACCGCACAGGCAATCGGAGGTGGCGGGCGCGAACAATGGCCGATTTCCGCAGGGCCCCTTCGGGGATTCCGAAGGGAGCCCGGCGGCGGCGCGAGCTACTTGGCCGTCTGCGTGTGGACGTACTCCACGAGCCGGGTCAGCGCGTCCGGGTCGGTGTTCGGGGGGACGCCGTGGCCGAGGTTGAAGATGTGGCCCTCAAGGCCCGCGGCGGCGTCGAGGACCTCGTCGGCCTTGGTCTCGATGGCCTCGGGAGTGGAGAACAGGATGGCCGGGTCGAAGTTGCCCTGGAGCGTCTTGCCGGGGCCGACGCGGCGCGCTGCCTCGTCGAGCGGGACACGCCAGTCGACGCCGACGACGTCCGCGCCGGCCTGGCCCATGAGGCCGAGCAGCTCACCGGTGCCGACGCCGAAGTGGATGCGCGGCACGCCGTAGGAGGCGACGGACTCGAAGACCTTGGCCGACGCCGGCATCACGGAGCGCCGGTAGTCGGCGGGGGCCAGGGCGCCCACCCACGAGTCGAAGAGCTGGACGGCGCTGGCGCCGGCCTCGATCTGCACCTTCAGGAACGCGGAGGTGATCTCGGCGAGGCGGTCGAGCAGGTCGGCCCAGAGCTGCGGGTCGCCGTACATGAGCGCCTTGGTGTGCTCGTGGTTGCGGGACGGGCCGCCCTCCACGAGGTAGCTGGCGAGCGTGAACGGGGCGCCCGCGAAGCCGATCAGCGGCTTCTCGCCGAGCTCGGCGGTGAGCAGTCCCATCGCCTCGGTGACGTACCAGACGTCCTCGGGGGTGAGGTCCCGCAGCTGGGCCAGGTCGGCGCGCGAGCGGATCGGGTTGGCGATGACCGGGCCGACACCGGGCTTGATGTCGAGGTCGATGCCGATGGCCTTGAGCGGCACGACGATGTCGCTGAAGTAGATCGCCGCGTCGACGTCGTGCCGGCGCACCGGCTGCATCGTGATCTCGGCGACCAGGTCGGGCCGCATGCAGGAGTCCAGCATCGCGATGCCCTCGCGCACCTTGTGGTACTCGGGCAGCGAGCGGCCGGCCTGGCGCATGAACCACACCGGCGTGTGCGGCACGGGCTCGCGCCTGCACGCCTTGAGGAAGGCTGAATCCCGCGTCGCCTTCGTGGGTTCGTACGTCGCTGACGGCTGTTGGCCCGTGGCCTCGGTATTGGCACTCACACCCGAAAGTTTCGCACGCCCGCCGCGCCGCCTGTGAAGGACATGGGGAAGGGGCTCCGAGACGGGTGTCCCTCCCCACGGGAGGGCCTCGCTCCCCTTAACCTTCCCGGCATGGCTTCGGCTCAGGGACAACGGTCGGACGACGGGCGCGACGACCACGACGACACAGGCGGGAAGAGTGAATCGGTGCGGGAGGGGCAGAACGCTCGGGACATGAACGCTGCACAGGAGCACGACCCCACCCCGCCCGCCTTCCGCACGGCGGTCGACGCCCTGCGGTCCGCGCGGCTCCGCCCGGAGATCGAGATCGACCCGACGCGGCCGCCGCAGCGCCTGGCCCCGTTCTCGTACGCGCTCGAGGCCGCGGTCGTCGACGGTGACGAGGATCTGGCCGACGGGCGGCTCGTCCTGCTGCACGACCCGGCGGGGCACGACGCCTGGAACGGCACGTTCCGGCTCGTGACCCTGGTCCGGGCCGAACTCGAATCGGAGATGGCGGCCGACCCGCTGCTCCCGGACGTCTCGTGGTCCTGGCTGACGGGCGCGCTGGAGGCCCGCGGCCTCTCCTACGGGGAGCCTTCGGGCACGGTCACCCGCGCGAGTTCGCACTACTTCGGGGGGCTCGGCGACCGGGCGCCCGCCTCGCAGATCGAGATCCGGGCGTCGTGGACGCCGCGCGAGGGCCTCGGTGGCGTACCGGACACATCGGCGCATCTCGCGGCGTGGTGCGAGGTGCTGTGCCAGATCGCGGGCCTGCCGCCGGTGGCGTCCGCGCCACAGGGTCCGGACGGCGCGGTGGTGACGCTGCCGCAGCGGCGGGGGCCGCGTCCTTCCTGACCACCGAATCGCAGGGGTCTTTTTCGGCCGCGTCGGAGCAGCTCCGACGCGGCTTTCTCATGTTTCGGGTCCTTTCGGAATGGCCCCGGTCGGTCCGATTTGGTTCGATTGGATGCGACTCGCGACTATTCGGCACCCTTTCGAATGATCGCTAACGTGTCCGAATTGCTCGCATTGTTACTCACCAAATCGTGATCATTCTCTAAAGGCCCCGGGGTTTGGTGCCGAAGGACCCAGTGACCTTGAAAGCACGGTTCCTCCCGGCTTCATCCCCGAGCCGGCTCCGTCCCGCACCCCAGGAGGCCTGGTGTCCGTTCTCCTCGAGCAGCCCTCAAGCCTGGTCGCCTACCGCCCGAACAAGCCGACCGCGATGGTGGTCGTGGCCGACCCCCGCGTCCGTTCCACCGTGACCCGCCACCTGTGGGCGCTCGGTGTTCGTGACGTGATCGAGGCCTCGTCCGTCGCGGAGGCTCGTCCCCGCATCGGCAACCCCCGCGACATCTGCGTCGCCGACGTCCACCTCCCCGATGGATCCGGCCTGACGCTCCTCTCCGAAACCCGAGCCGCGGGCTGGCCCAACGGGCTCGCCCTCTCCGCCGCCGACGACATCGGTGCCGTGCGCAACGCCCTCGCGGGCGGCGTCAAGGGCTACGTCGTCACCGGTACCCGTACCAACATCGGCATGCCCACCCGGCCGGGCGCCGCCCCGATCGGCGCCGCGGCCGCGCGTATGCACCGTCGCCCCCCGGGTGCCCCGAGCCACCCGGGCGGCTACCGCGAACTGTCCGGCCGCGAAGTGGAGGTGCTCCGGCTCGTCGCCGAGGGCCAGTCGAACAAGGCCATCGGCGTCTCCATGGGCCTGTCCGCCCTGACCGTGAAGAGCCACCTCGCCCGCATCGCGCGCAAGCTCGGTACGGGTGACCGGGCGGGCATGGTGGCGGTCGCGCTGCGCACCGGCATCATCCACTGATCACCGTTTCCCCGACCCACTGATCGCCCAGTGGCCGGATTCATCCGGTTTACTTCGGCACGGCGCCCGTCGACGTAACGTTCCGTCGACGGGCGCCGTGCGTTCACAGATACTCTTGACAGGTGACCGACGCCCAAGAAACCGCAGCAGACAGTTCACTGCGCACCACCGGAGGCGCCCCTCTGGACGACGGCGGATCTTCTGCTGAAGGATCTGTTGGTTCAGTCAACGGTGCGCCGACCCCCCTCCTCGAACCCCGCGAGGGTATTCCGCCGGTGATCGCCGACGAAGCCTCGCTCGCCGATGTCGTCGCGGCCTTCGCCGCCGGCACGGGCCCCGTCGCCGTCGACGCCGAGCGCGCCTCCGGCTACCGCTACGGGCAGCGCGCCTATCTGGTGCAGCTGCGCCGGGAGGGCGCGGGCACCGCGCTCATCGACCCGGTCGGCTGCCCCGACCTCTCCTCGCTCGGCGACGCCATCGCCGACGCCGAGTGGGACCTGCACGCCGCCACCCAGGACCTGCCGTGCCTGCGCGACATAGGCATGCGGCCCACACGGCTCTTCGATACGGAGCTGGCCGGCCGGCTCGCCGGTTTCCCGCGGGTGGGCCTCGGCGCGATGGTCGAGAACGTGCTCGGCTACGTACTGGAGAAGGGCCACTCCGCCGTCGACTGGTCGACGCGCCCGCTGCCCGACCCCTGGCTGCGCTACGCCGCCCTCGACGTCGAACTCCTCGTCGACCTGCGCGACGCGCTGGAGAAGGAGCTCGACCGGCAGGGCAAGCTGGAGTGGGCCCACGAAGAGTTCGACGCCATCGCCTCCGCCCCACCCGCACCGCCGCGCAAGGACCCGTGGCGGCGCACGTCCGGGATGCACAAAGTGCGGCGCAGGCGTCAGATGGCGGTCGTCCGCGAGCTGTGGACGGCGCGCGACGACGTCGCGCAGCGGCGGGACGTCTCGCCGGGCAAGGTGCTCGGTGACTCGGCGATCGTCGAGGCCGCGCTCGCGCTGCCGCCCAATGTGCACGCGCTGTCCGCCCTGCCCGGCTTCGGCCACCGCATGGGCCGGCGCCAGCTGGAGCAGTGGCAGGCGGCGGTCGACCGGGCGCGGGCCCTGCCGGACGCCGAGCTGCCGCAGCCGGGCCAGGCCACGACGGGGCCGCCCCCGCCGCGCGCCTGGGCCGACAAGGACCCCGCCGCGGCGGCCCGCCTCTCGGCGGCGCGGGCGGCGGTCTCGGCGCTGGCCGAGACGCTCTCGATGCCGCAGGAGAACCTGATCACGCCGGACACGGTGCGCCGGGTGTGCTGGGAGCCTCCGGCGGTCGTCGACGCGGAGTCCGTCGCGGAGGCGTTGGCCTCGCACGGGGCGCGGCGGTGGCAGGTGGAACAGGTCACGCCTGTCCTCCTCGCCGCACTCGCGGCATCCGCCTGACCCACCTCTTCACGCCCCTCGGCCTCATTGGTCGGGGGGCGTCGTGCTGCCCGGCCACGGGGCTCCGCCCCGGACCCCGCGCCTCAATCGCCGGCGGGGCTTGGTCTATCAAGCCCCTGCGGCGATTGAGCAGGCCCGTCCGGCAGGACTTTCGGGAAGGGGCGGGGTGGGGGCTCCGCACATGTGACGTTCGCCGCTCCGGCCAGGGGGGCTTCAAGACTTGGTTACTCGCAAGTAGCATGGCGGTATTCGCAGCGCATTCCCGCACCTGGAGGAGAGCCATCGTGCCTCGTACCGTCAGGGACGTCGTCTTCGTCGACGGCGTCCGCACCCCGTTCGGCAAGGCGGGCCCGAAGGGCATCTACCACGAGACCCGCGCCGACGACCTGGTCGTCAAGTCCATCCGGGAGCTGCTGCGCCGCAACCCGAACCTGGACCCCGCGCGGATCGACGAGGTCGCCGTCGCCGCGACCACGCAGATCGGTGACCAGGGCCTGACCATCGGCCGCACCGCGGGCATCCTCGCGGGCCTGCCGCAGTCGGTGCCCGGCTACTCGATCGACCGCATGTGCGCGGGCGCCCTGACCGCCGTCACGTCGACGGCCGGATCCATCGCGTTCGGCGCGTACGACGCCGTCATCGCGGGCGGCGTCGAGCACATGGGCCGCCACCCCATGGGCGAGGGCGTGGACCCGAACCCCCGCTTCGTATCGGAGAAGCTGGTCGACGAGTCGGCCCTCTTCATGGGCATGACGGCGGAGAACCTGCACGACCGCTACCCGCACATCACCAAGCAGCGCGCCGACGAGTACGCCGTGCGCTCGCAGGAGAAGGCGGCGAAGGCGTACGCGAACGGCAAGATCCAGCAGGATCTGGTGCCCATCTCCGTGCGCAACACCAACACCGAGGTCGGCGAGACCGGCTGGGGCCTCGTCACGGCCGACGAGCCGATGCGCCCGGGTACGACCCTGGAGAGCCTCGCGGGCCTCAAGACCCCGTTCCGCACGCACGGCCGCGTGACCGCTGGAAACGCCGCCGGTCTCAACGACGGTGCGACGGCCTCCATCATCGCGAGCGAGGACTTCGCCCGCGAGAACGACCTCCCGGTCAAGATGCGCCTCGTCTCCTACGCCTTCGTGGGCGTGGAGCCGGAGGTCATGGGCTACGGCCCGATCCCGGCCACGGAGAAGGCGCTCGCGAAGGCCGGCCTGTCGATCGAGGACATCAACCTCTTCGAGATCAACGAGGCCTTCGCCATCCAGGTCCTCGCCTTCCTCGACCACTACGGCATCGCCGACGACGACGCGCGCGTCAACCAGTACGGCGGCGCCATCGCGTACGGCCACCCGCTCGCCTCCTCCGGCGTCCGTCTGATGACGCAGCTGGCCCGCCAGTTCGAGGAGCAGCCGGAGGTCCGCTACGGCCTCACGACCATGTGCGTCGGCTTCGGCATGGGCGCCACGGTCATCTGGGAGAACCCGCACCACAAGGACGCCGGAGGCGACAAGTGAGCACCACCACCGCTGAGCTCCTGAAGGGCGCATCCGCCCTCTTCGAGGACGAGGTCGTCACGTCGGCGCACGTACGCCACCTCGATCTCCCGTACGGCGCGGGCAAGTTCGCCCTCATCACGCTGGACAACGGCCTGGACCACACCAAGCCGACCACCTTCGGCCCCGCGTCGCTCGCCAACCTGAACACGGCGATCGACCAGGTCGAGAAGGAGGCCGCCGAGGGCGACATCGTCGGCGCCGGCGTCACCGGCAAGCCGTTCATCTTCGCGGTCGGCGCCGACCTCAAGGGCGTCGAGCTGCTGAAGAAGCACGACGACGCGCTGGCCATCGGCAAGGGCGGCCACGAGGTCTTCAAGCGCCTCTCCTCCCTCGCGGTCCCCACCTTCGCGTACTACAACGGTGCGGCGATGGGCGGCGGCGTGGAGGTCGGTCTCCACTGCTCGTACAGGACCGTGTCTCAGGCCCTCCCGGCCTTCTCGCTCCCCGAGGTCTTCCTCGGCCTGGTTCCCGGCTGGGGCGGCTGTGCGCTGCTGCCGAACCTGATCGGCGCGGACAAGGCCGTCTCGGTCATCATCGAGAACAGCCTCAACCAGAACAAGCAGCTCAAGGGCGCGCAGGTCTACGAGCTGGGCATCGCCGACGCCCTGTTCGAGGGCGCCGACTTCCTTGAGCAGTCCCTCCTCTGGACCGCTCAGGTCCTCAAGGGCGACGTCAAGGTCGAGCGCCCGGACGTCGACCGCGGCGAGGCCTGGGACCAGGCCGTGGCGCGCGGCAAGTTCATCGCCGACAGCAAGGTGCACGGCGCTGCCCCGGCCGCGTACCGCGCGCTCGACATCATCGCGAACGCCAAGTCCGGTGACCTTCAGGCCGGCTTCGACGCCGAGGACCAGGCCCTCGCGGACCTGATCATGGGCGGCGAACTGCGCGCGGGCATCTACGCGTTCAACCTCGTCCAGAAGCGCGCGAAGCGCCCGGCGGGCGCCCCGGACAAGAACCTGGCGCGCCCGGTCACAAAGGTCGGCGTGGTGGGCGCGGGCCTGATGGCCTCGCAGCTCGCCCTGCTGTTCCTGCGCCGCCTCGAGGTCCCGGTCGTCCTCACGGACATCGACCAGGAGCGCGTCGACAAGGGTGTGGGCTACGTCCACGCCGAGATCGAGAAGCTGCTCGGCAAGGGCCGCATCAACCAGGACAAGGCGAACCGCCTGAAGGCCCTCGTCTCCGGTGTGCTCGACAAGGCCGAGGGCTTCGCGGACGCCGACTTCATCATCGAGGCCGTCTTCGAGGAGATCGGCGTCAAGCAGCAGGTCTTCGCGGAGGTGGAGGCCGTGGCCCCCGCGCACGCGATCCTGGCGACGAACACCTCGTCCCTCTCGGTGTCGGAGATGGCCGCCAAGCTGAAGCACCCCGAGCGCGTGGTCGGCTTCCACTTCTTCAACCCGGTCGCGATCCTCCCGCTCCTGGAGATCGTCCGCGGCGAGCAGACGGACGACGCGGCGCTGGCGACGGCGTTCGGTGTGGCCAAGAAGCTGAAGAAGACCGCGGTCCTGGTCAAGGACGCCCCGGCGTTCGTGGTCAACCGCATCCTGACCCGCTTCATGGGCGAGATCCAGAACGTCATCGACGAGGGCACGCCGGTCGCGGTCGCGGAGAAGGCCGTCGAGCCCCTCGGCCTCCCGATGTCCCCGCTGGTCCTCCTGGAGCTGGTCGGCCCGGCCATCGGCCTGCACGTCTCGGAGACCCTGAACCGCGCCTTCCCGGAGCGCTTCACGGTGTCCCCGAACCTCGCGGCCGTCGTCAAGGCCGGCAAGCGCGGCTTCTACGTCTACGACTCCGGCAAGCCGGAGCTGGACCCGGAGGTCGCGGCTCTGCTGAACCAGGGCGACGTGGTCCTCTCCGAGGAGCAGACCCGCGACCGCGTCCTCGACGCGGTGGCGCAGGAGATCGGCCTGATGCTCGACGAGAACGTCGTCGCCGAGGCCCAGGACATCGACCTCTGCCTGATCACGGGCGCCGGTTGGCCCTTCCACCTGGGCGGGATCACTCCGTACCTGGACCGGGCGGGCGTCTCCGAGCGGGTCACCGGGAAGAAGTTCCTGGAGGCGGGGGTGGCTTCGGTCCCCGCGTGACGCGTGCCGCGTGACGGTGGGCTGCTGATGCGGCTGTTGCTGTGACTGTGACGGCTATCTACGAACATTTCGTAGGTAGCCGTCACAGTTCATGGTGCGGGGGCCTCACCCGACACCCCGCCACGCCTCCATCGCCAGCCCGGGCTCATCCCGCTTCCGCCGCGCGAGATGCAGCCGCGCAGGCTCCCCCGGCACCCAACTCCCCGCCACAACATGCCGGTCACGGTCCTCCGCGAGCGCGACCCGCGCGTCCGCCGGCAGCTCAGGACCGGACTCCGACTCCGCCCACCAGGCCCCCGCGGACTCCGTCTCGGTGGGATACGCGGCGAAGGCGACCCGACCGCCGGCCGTGCGCTGAGCGAGCAACGTGCAGTCCACGCCGTCCAGTTGACACCGAACGGCCGAAACGGCCCCGGGCCCGACCGCATCCAGCACCCGCACCGGCGCGCCCTCCCCTCGCCAGGCGCACACGGCACCGTCCTCGTCGGTGAAGAAGAGGGTGGTGTGCCCGGCGGACGTGGCGAGGGCACACAGGGTGCCCGGCCGGGCGGCGGCGGGCTCCGGCTTCTCGTCCCGTACGAGGGGCCGCCCCGCCTCCTCCTGACGCCACCGCAGAACGCCCCCGTCAGCGGTCACGGCGTAGAGGGTGATCAGCCCCGACTCCCCCGCCACAGCTGCGAGTTGCCCATGCACATCCTCCCCCTTGAGATCCCGCCACGGCCCCCAGCCGCCCTTCTCCTCCTGCATCCGCAGGCTCACCCCGCCACCGTTGTTGCGTACGAAGACGTGGGCGCGGCCCTGCGCGTCGACGGCCACGGCGGGTGGGCCGGTGCGGTCGCCCTGCTTGTTGGGGTGGCCGATGGGGAGCCAGTCGAGGGCGGAGAGGTGCGGCTGGAAGTGCGTCGAGTGCACGAGTCCGGCCTCGCCGGAAACGGTGGGCCGCCAGGCGACGAGGTGCGCGTACCCCTCGCTGCTGCGGGCAACGCCCCCGCCCGGATGCACGCACTGCTCGCCGCCGACCGTGCGGGGTGGTGACCAGGGGCCTTCTGGATACTGCTCCGCGCGGCACGTGACCGCGCCCTCTCCGGGGGCGTACGCGTACGCGCGGAGGACGCCGCCGCGCCCACCGATCAGCCAGTCGCCGTTCACACCTCCAGCCTATGCCGCGCCGCACGGCCCCCTCGTGCGACCCTTGCCGCATGAACGAAGTGCTGGTGGTCGACGGGGCCAACGTCGTCGGCTCCGTCCCCGACGGATGGTGGCGCGACCGCCGAGGCGCCGCCGAGCGACTTCGGGACCGCCTGGTGGACTACGGAAAGCGAACCGGCACCGAGGTGATCCTCGTCGTCGAGGGAGCCGCGCGGGGCGTGGAATCGGTGCCCGGGGTGCGGGTGGAGTCGGCGGAGGGGAGCGGGGACGATCACATCGTGGGGGTGGTGGCGGGGCTTGGGCGGCCTTGCACTGTCGTTACGGCGGATCGTGAATTGCGGGGCAGGGTGGGCGCGTTGGGCGCGACCTGTGCAGGGCCGCGCACCGTGTGGCCGGGCTGAGGGCGCCCGAACCCGGATCAACCTTCCGAAGCCGCCGGTTCCGCCTCCCCACCGGAGACACAGACGCCGAGCACGGCCGTGCCCGTCCACGGCAACGGTCGGCACACCCAACGTCGCCGCACCCTTCGGGTCCCGGTACGGGTTGCCCAGGGAACGCCAATCACCAAGGGGGCGTCCGCTCTGGTACTGCACTGCGTAGAGCAGATCGGCCTTGGGCGCGCCTCCCCCTTGACGTCTCTCTCCGCGTCCTACCAAGCGTCAGCCGAGCAGCACCGACCCGGCCCCCCACGGGAGCGGCCTGCTGCTCCTGCCCCCTCTGGGCGCGAGTTGCGAGAACCCCACCGTGAGCCATGACGTGGGCACACCTGTACCGACATCCCACGGAGCCGAGTCCAGTACACGGCGCGGCCGCAAGGCCCCGAAGAAGAAGTGCCGCACGGGCCGGATCGTGCTCCTCGTGCTCCTGGTTCTCGTCCTGGCCCTCGGCGGCACCGGCTACCGGCTCTACAGCGACCTCAACAACAACATCGACGGCATCGACCTCGACAAGGCGATGGGTGGTGACCGGCCCGAGAAGCTGCCGACAGCGGGGCAGAACACTGGAAGGCCCTCCGCGGCGACCGCGAGATCCCCGAGTCGGCGAAGAAGTCCCCGGCCAAGGGGGGGACCGACGAGCGGTGGTCGGCTGGAGCGTGTATCGGAAGTGGCTGTTGAGGGTGCTGAGCAGCTGCGATCATCCGTGTCATGACAGTTGATTGGAGCAGTGACAAGGTCGTCTTTCAGCGTGCTGAGGGCGAGCACATGGACGATGTGCTGAGCGTGCTCGACGAGGCGGCGGAGTGGTTGGAGGTCCGCGGAGTCAGTCAGTGGCCTTCACGCTTCGAGGCGGCGTGGGTGGCGGAGGCGCTCGCCCGAGGCGAGACGTGGTTGGTCGAGATCGACGACAAGCCAGCGGACACCGTCACCGTGGACTGGTCGGACTCGTTGTGGGCGGATGTCGGCGGCACTGCGGGATACATCCATCGGATGGCTGTACGTCGCTGGGCGACCGGGCTGGGGGACGTCATTCTCGACTGGGCAACCGATACTGCCCGGCAACTGGGAGTGGACGCCTTGCGGCTGGACTGCGTGAAGTCCAACGTCCGCCTGCGTAGTCACTACGAGGCGCGGGGGTTCGTGCACCGCGGCGACGTGCCGGTCGGCGGCGCTCCGGGCCAGCGGCAGGATGATGGCCCGGCGACCTGGGTCAGCCGCTATGAACTGGGCCTCGCCGCGCGGTGACTGGCGTGTCACAGCCACTCGTTGATGGCTGCGACGATGCGGACCTGGCTGCGGCGCCGCGGCATCGGCCACACCATTCCCGAGCGGGCCGACCAGGTCCGCAACCGGCTCCGGCGCGGCAGCCGGGGCGGGCGCCGACCTGCCTTCGACAAGCAGCTCTACAAACGGCGCAACGTCGTGGAACGGTGCTTCAACCGGCTCAAGCAATGGCGCGGCATCGCCACCCTCTACGACAAGACCGCCGAGTCCTACCAAGCAGCCGTCACCCTCGCCCCGCTCCTGATGTGGGCGTGACACTTGAAGACAACTCCTAGGGCCGGCTGTCGTCCGGAGTGTTCCGGGGCGCGTGGGCGCGTTCGTAGACCACGGAACCGTCCACCACGGCCACTTCCCAATACCCCGCCAGGATGCGCCGTAGCGACCCCACCCGCCCCGGTCCGTACGGCGCGCCCCGTGAGTCGTCCACGATCAACGTCGGTGGCCGGTCCCGCACCTCCGCCCGGAACGTGGCCCAGCTCCCCGGCACCGCGAACCGCTCCCCGACGCCGCCCCCGTCCCGGCCCCCGCTGAAGTTCGTGAGGAGGCCGGCCGTCAGGAAGCGGGAGGCCGGGGTGCGGTTCGAGAGCCAGTACGCTTCCGGGTGCATGCCCCAGATCAGGATCCGGTCGTCCGGGGTCGTGCGCTCGCGCACCGCCGTGGCCAAACGCTCCGTGTGGGCGAGGTCCGTGCGCGGTGCGAGCAGGCCCCACGTGAGGAACAGGGCCGCGCAGCACGACGAGGCGAGCAGGGCACGTCGCTGGTGTTCGCGGGTGAGAATGTGCAGTGCCAGCGTTCCCAACAGGGCCAGGGGCGGGACCAGTTGGAGGTAGTAGTGGCCGAAGAAGTGGAAGCCGAAGACGACCGCGATCGCCGAGGACGCCAGCCACAGCCAGAGGTCCGCGCAGCCCGTCCGCGCGATGCGCAGCACCCGTACGATCGCCGGCAGCACGCCCGCGCACGCCACCGACAGGATCGCCGCATTCGTCAACCCTCGTAGGAGGACGTGGAGTTCGGAGCCGGTGATGGACGCGTATGCGCCCGAGCCCGTCACCGTCCAGAAGGCGAAACCGGTGGGGTTCGTGAGCAGTGCGGCTGCCGCGACGGGCGCGAGTGCTCCAACTCCGCACCGCAGCAGCCCACTTCGCGGCCACCCCGCCCTCCAGAGCAGCCACACCGCCGGTACCAGCACCGCTCCCCCGGTCTGCTTCGTCAGGAACGCCCCCGAGATCGCGGCACCGCACAGGGCCCAGTTGCGGCGGTCCGCGCACCAGAGCGCCGCCGCGGTCCACGGCAGCATGAAGACCTCGAAGGTCGCGGCCTGCGTGTCCTCCGGGTTCAGGCCGATGGACAGGAGGAGGTAGAGGACGCCCGCGGTGCGGCCCGGCGTGTCGCCCCAGCGGCGGCGGGCCAGTGACGCCAAGAGCACCGCTGTCACCACGTGCGCCAGCACCGCGCACACCCGCACCGGCGTGAGCGAGTCCGAACCGAAGACCGCGAACACCGCCTCGTACAGCCAGGGGACCAGCGGGGGTTTGCGGTCGACAACGGTTTCGTAGAGCGAGCCGCCGTGCGCCAACAGCCGTGCCTGGACGGCGAGATAGCCCTCGTCCGGGTTCCAGAGCGGGCGGGTGAAGGACGGGATGCGGGTGACGCAGGCCAGGGCCGTGAGGGCGAGGAGCAGGCGGGGCCAGTAGCGGCGGGGGCGTCGGGTGCGTCTGTCTTTCGAGGAGCCGGTACGGCCTTCGGATACGTACGGTCGTGGAAGGAGCGCCTCGCTGAGCATGTGCGCCAAGCTATCCGCCCCCGTATGTCCTACTTAGTAGGGACATACGGGGGCGGGGTGTGGTCGTGATTACCGTGATTACCGCTGGGCCCGGCTGTGGCGGCGGCCGTACGCGAAGTAGATGACCACGCCGATCACCATCCACACCGCGAACCGCAGCCACGTCTCCACGGACAGGTTGAGCATCAGCCACACCGAGCACGCCACGGAGGCGATGGGCAGGAACGGCACCCACGGGGCCTTGAAGGCGCGCGGCAGGTCGGGGCGGGTGCGGCGCAGGATGAGGACGCCGAGGGCCACGACGACGAAGGCGAACAGCGTGCCGATGTTGACCAGCTTGGAGAGTTCCTCGAGGGAGATGAGGCCGGCCACGCACGCCGTCAGGACGCCCAGGATGATCGTCGAGCGGTACGGGGTGCGGAACCTGGGGTGGACCCTGCTGAACACCGGGGGCAGCAGACCGTCGCGGCTCATCGCGAAGAAGACGCGGCTCTGGCCGAGGAGCAGGATCATGCAGACGGTCGTCAGGCCGATGACCGCGCCGAACGAGATCAGGCCCGCCCAGAACGGGTGGCCGACCGACTTGAACGCCTCCGCGAGCGGGGCGCCCGGGTCGAGTTCCTTGTAGTTCTGCATGCCGGTCACGACCGCGGCCACGCCCACGTACAGGACCGTGCAGATGGCGAGGGAGCCGAGGATGCCGCGCGGGACGTCCTTCTGCGGATTGCGGGTCTCCTCGGCGGCGGTCGCCACGACGTCGAAGCCGATGAACGCGAAGAAGACGACGGCCGCGGCGGTAAAGATGCCCATCACGCCGAAGCTCTGCGGTGTGAATCCGGCGATGCCTTCGAGGAGGGTGGCGCTCAGCCCCGAGCTGCTCTTGTTGTCCTGGGCCGGCGGGATGTACGGGCTGTAGTTGCTGGACTTGATGAAGAAGGCACCCACCGCGATCACGATCAGGACGACCGTCACCTTGATGGCCACGACCACCGATGTCACCCAGGCCGAGAGCTTCATGCCGATCACGACGACCGTCATCACGGCGAGCACCAGCAGGAACGCGGCGATGTTGAAGCTGAAGCCGCCCTGGCCGGAGCCGGGTCCCTGGAGCGCCCCCGGCAGTGGGATGCCCCAGCTGTCGAGGAGGGACTGTACGTAGCCGGACCAGCCGACCGCGACCGTCGCGCAGCCGAGGGCGAGTTCGAGGATCAGGTCCCAGCCGATGATCCAGGCCGGGAACTCGCCGAGCGAGGCGAAGGCGAAGGTGTACGCGGATCCGGCGACCGGGACCGTCGAGGCGAACTCCGCGTAGCAGAGCGCGGCGAGGGCGCAGACCACGGCGGCGACGACGAAGGCGATGGTCACGGCCGGGCCCGCGTAGTCGGTGGCGGCCGTGCCGGTGATGACGAAGATGCCGGAGCCGATGACGACGCCGACGCCGAAGACGGTGAGGTCGAGGGCGGAGAGGGTCTTCTTGAGCTGGTGCTCGGGTTCCTCGGTGTCCTGGATGGACTGCTCGATGGACTTGGTGCGGAACAGGCCGTTACGGGCTGTTCGTTCCGCGCCGCCTGGCTGGGTGCTCACGCTTACCTCCGTTGGCTTCGTCGTCCTCGACATGATCGGACGAGTGGCCTTCGGCGCGCGGGTGAGTCAACCGGTTTCATGCGAATGGGGCCGGTCCGGCCCCCATTTGGAGCCGCGTGGGCCAATCAAGCCCCTGCGGCGATTGAGCAGCGGGGTCCGGGGCGGAGCCCCGTGGCCTCGTCCCCGGCCGACCGGGGCACAAGATGTCCTCAATCGCCGGACGGGCTTGAATTGCCCGTCCGACGGGCTTGAATTGCTCGCGACGGGCTTGATGTGCTCAGTCGCGAGCCGCCTCGACCGCGTCCGCCGCGGCGGAGCCCTCGTAGCGGCCGTCCAGCTTGGAGACGAGGCCCGTGACCTGGCGGGCGATGTCGGGGGCCGTGAGGCCGATCTCGGCCATGATCTCCTTGCGGGAGGCGTGCTCCAGGAAGCGCGGCGGGATGCCGAAGTCGCGGAGCGGGACGTCGACGCCCGCGTCGCGCAGCGCCTGCGCGATGGACGAACCGACGCCGCCCACCCGGGAGTTGTCCTCGACCGTGACGACCACCCGGTGGCGCTCGGCCAGCGGAGCCATCGCCTCGTCGACCGGCTTGACCCAGCGGGGGTCGACGACCGTCGTCGTGATGCCCTGCTTGTCGAGGAGGTCGGCGATCTCCAGGCACATGGGCGCCAGCGCGCCGACCGAGACCAGGAGGACGTCGATCAAGGGGTGCGTCCCGTAGGGACTCGGTTGAGGGTGGTGGTGGGAGACGGGTGGGAGTTCGGAAGAGGCCTCCCGGAGTACGTCCATGCCGCCGACCTTGCCGACCGCCTCGACGGCCGGGCCGACCGCGCCCTTGGAGTAGCGGACGACGGTGGGCGCGTCCTCGACCTGGACCGCCTCGCGCAGCTGCGCGCGGACCTGGTCGGCGTCGCGCGGCGCGGCGATGCGGACGCCGGGGACGACCTGGAGCAGGGACATGTCCCACATGCCGTTGTGCGAGGCGCCGTCGGTGCCGGTGATGCCGGCCCGGTCCAGGACGAAGGTGACGCCGCACTTGTGCAGGGCGACGTCCATCAGGACCTGGTCGAAGGCGCGGTTGAGGAACGTCGCGTACACCGCGAAGACCGGGTGCAGGCCGCCCTGGGCGAGGCCCGCCGCGCTGGTCGCCGCGTGCTGCTCGGCGATGCCGACGTCGTAGACCCGCTCGGGGAACTCATCGGCGAACTTCTTCAGGCCGACCGGCTGCAGCATCGCGGCGGTGATCGCCACGATGTCCTCGCGCTCGCGGCCGAGCTTGGCCATCTCGTCGCCGAAGACCGACGTCCAGTCGGCGCCGGAGGCCTTGATCGGGAGGCCGGTGTCGGGGTGGATGGGGCCGATGCCGTGGAAGCGGTCGGCCTCGTCCTGGAGGGCGGGCTTGTAGCCGCGGCCCTTCTCGGTGAGGCAGTGCACGATGACCGGGCCGCCGAAGCGCTTGGCGCGGGTGAGCGCGGACTCCAGGGCCTCGAGGTCGTGGCCGTCGATCGGGCCGACGTACTTCAGGCCGAGGTCCTCGAACATGCCCTGCGGGGCGATGAAGTCCTTGAGGCCCTTCTTCGCGCCGTGCAGCGTCTCGTAGAGGGGCTTGCCGACGACCGGGGTGCGCTCCAGGAGGTCCTTGCCGCGGGCCAGGAAGCGCTCGTAGCCGTCCGTGGTGCGCAGGGTCGCGAGGTGGTTGGCGAGGCCGCCGATCGTGGGAGCGTACGAGCGCTCGTTGTCATTGACCACGATGACGAGGGGGCGGTCCTTGGCGGCGGCGATGTTGTTCAGCGCCTCCCAGGCCATGCCGCCGGTGAGCGCGCCGTCGCCGATGACCGCGACGACGTGGTCGCCGCGGTCCTGGATCTCGTTCGCCTTCGCGAGGCCGTCGGCCCAGCCGAGGACGGTGGAGGCGTGGCTGTTCTCGATCACGTCGTGCTCGGACTCGGCCTGCGAGGGGTAGCCGGACAGGCCGCCCTTCATCTTCAGCTTGGAGAAGTCCTTGCGGCCGGTGAGCAGCTTGTGCACGTAGGACTGGTGGCCGGTGTCCCACAGCACCTTGTCCTGGGGGGACTCGAAGACGCGATGCAGGGCGATCGTCAGCTCGACGACGCCGAGGTTCGGGCCGAGGTGGCCGCCGGTCTTGGAGACCGCGTCGACGAGGAAGGTCCGGATCTCTCCTGCCAGCTGGTCCAGCTGCTCAAGGCTGAGCCGGTCCAGATCGCGCGGTCCCGTGATGCGGGTCAGCAGCGGCACCCGTGCCTCCTTGCGATAGAGCTGTGAGTAACTGGTTGAGCTGTCGAGCTTGCCGGGCCTGTCGATTCTAATGTTCCCCTGCGCGCCACGGCGTGCGGGCCGTGCGTTCCTCGTCACGCCCTCGTCACGAAACAGAATCAGGCGTTCGGCCCGCACGCAGGGTGTGAGCGTGACTGTGCCCGGCGTCACCATCGACGCCGGGCACAGTCGGTCGAGGCCAGAAGGGCCGGAACAGCCGTCAGGCGCGGCCGGCCGTCTTCTGGGTCTTACGGGTGACCGAGTCGATGACGACCGTGGCGAGGAGTACACCGCCGGTGATCATGTACTGGATCGGGGTGGCGATGCCCTCGAGCGCGAGGCCGTACTGGATCGACGTGATCACCAGCACACCGAGCAGCGCGTTCCAGGTGCGGCCCCGGCCACCGAAGAGGCTGGTGCCGCCGATGACGGCCGCGGCGATGACGTTCATCAGGAGGTCGCCGGCGCCGGCGCTCTGGTTTGCCGCCGCGATCTTGGAGGCCCAGAAGAGGCCGCCGACCGCCGCGAACAGGCCCGCGAGGGCGAAGACCGAGATCCGGATCGCCGTGACGTTGATACCGGCACGCCGGGAGGCCTCGACGCTGCCGCCGAGCGCGTTGACCTTACGGCCGTACGAAGTACGGCGGAGAAGGAAGTCCGTACCGACGAGCACGATGCCGAACAGCAGCACCGCGAGCGGCAGGCCCTTGTACTGGTTGAAGATGATCGCGACGCCGAAGAGCGCGATCGCGAGCAGCACCGTGCGCAGCACGATGTCGCTGAGCGGCCGGGACGGGATGCCCGCGGCCTCGCGGCGCCGGTTGCCGAGGAAGGTCGGCACGAAGTAGGCGAGGATCGCGATGACGGCGAGGCCGTAGGCAGCGACGACGTCCGAGAAGTAGTACGTGGTGAGCTTGCCGACCACGCCGTCGCCGTCGATGTTGATCGTGCCGTTGGAACCCAGGATCTGGAGCATGAAGCCGTTCCAGAACAGCAGGCCCGCCAGCGTGACGGCGAACGCGGGGGCGCCGAGCCGGGCGAAGAAGAAGCCGTGCAGGGCGCCGATGATCGCGCCCGCGGCGAGCGAGACCAGGACGGCGACCCACTCGTTCACGCCGTGTGTGACGCTCAGCACCGCGGTGATCGCCGAGGAGACACCGGACACGGAGCCGACCGAGAGGTCGATCTCGCCGAGCATCAGCACGAAGACGATGCCGACCGACATCATGCCGGTGGCGACCATCGCGACGAAGATGTTGTTGAGGTTCTCCGCGCCCAGGAACGCCGAGTTCAGGCTCTGGAAGATCGCGCCGATGACGATCAGGCCGATGACGACCGGGATGGCGCCGAGGTCACCGCCCTTGATCTTGCGCTTGAACTCGCTGAGGTAACCCGCGAAGCCCTGCTCGCGCACGAGGAGGCGGGGGTCGACCGCGGTCACGGCGGCGCCGGCGGCGACGCCCGGTTCGTCCGCGGGGGCTTTGGTCTTGTCGATGCTCACTTCTGAGCCTCCCCGTTGGCGCGCGCCGCACGTCGGGTCACGGCGTTGTCCGTGGCGCCGGTGATGGCGGAGATGATCTCTTCCTGGGACGTGCTCTTGACGTCGAACACGCCGTTGTTGCGGCCGAGTCGGAGCACGCCGACCTTGTCGGCGACGGCCTTCACATCGGCCATGTTGTGGCTGATGAGGATGACCGCGTGGCCGCGCTCGCGCAGCCGCTCGACGAGGTCGAGGACCTGCGCGGTCTGCTCGACGCCGAGGGCGGCGGTCGGCTCGTCGAGGATCACCAGCTTGGGCTCGCCGAGCATGGAGCGGGCGATCGCCACGACCTGGCGCTGGCCACCGGAGAGCGAGGCGACCGGGATCCGCACGCTGGGTATCCGGATCGACAGGGTCTCGAGCAGTTCCCGGGAGCGGCGCTCCATCTCGACCTCGTCGAGGATGCCGCGCTTCTTGATCTCGCGCCCCAGGAACAGGTTGCCGACGACATCGATGTTGTCGCACAGCGAGAGGTCCTGATAGACGGTCGCGATGCCCAGGTCCTGGGCATCGTGCGGCCGGTTGACGGCGACGGCCTTGCCGTTCCACTCGATGACACCGTCATCGATGGGATGCACGCCGGCGATCGTCTTGACCAGGGTGGACTTTCCGGCACCGTTGTCGCCGACCAGGGCGACCACCTCACCGGCGTGGACTTCAAGCTCTACGTCGGTGAGCGCCTGCACGGCACCGAATCGCTTGGAGACCCCGCGCAACGCCAGCACGGGCGTAGCGGACACGTGAACCATCTCCTTCACCGCCACAGGCATGACCCGGCGGGAGGTTGAACTCAGAAGAATGAGGGGGGTGTTGGTGTTCCGTCCGACGCCCCGCCGTTGAGCTTGCGGGGCTGTTGGCGGCGGGGCGCCGGACGTGCATCAGGGGCCCGTCAGGGCCGTGGGGAAGGCTGCTTCGAGCTCCCGGGTTACTTCAGGCCGATCTTGTCGCAGGCCGCCTTGTACTTGGCCGTGCAGATGTCGTTGACCGTGTAGTAACCCTCCTTGACGACCGTGTCCTGGATGTTGTCCTGCGTCAGCGAGACGATCGGGACGATCACGGAGGGGATGCCCTTGGCGGTGCCGCTGTCGACCTTGGTGGTCTCCAGCGAGCTGTCGATCTTGCCCGTCTTGGCGATCGAGACGGCCATCTTGGCGACGGTCTCGGCCTCGGTCGGGTACGACTTGAAGACCGACATGTACTGGTCGCCCGTCACGATCCGCTGCACGCCCGCGAGTTCTGCGTCCTGACCGGTGACCGGCGGCAGCTTCGAGAGGCCCGCGCCCTTGAGCGCGGTGATGATGCCGCCCGCGAGGCCGTCGTTGGCGGAGTAGACGCCGACGATCTTGTCCTTGCCGAGGGCGGAGATGGCGCCTTCCATGTTCTGGTTGGCGTTCTCCGCCTTCCACTCCTTGGTGTCGTACTCCTTGCCGACCTTCACCTTGCCGTCGAGGACGGAGTGGGCGCCCTTCTTGAAGTCGCCGGCGTTCGGGTCCGTGGCGGCCCCGTTCATCATCACGATCTCGTTGCTCGGCTTGGCCTTGTCGCCCAGGGCCTTCAGCAGCGCCTTGCCCTGCTCCTTGCCGACCTCCTCGTTGTCGAACGAGGTGTAGGCGGAGATCGGGCCCTCGGCCAGGCGGTCGTAGGCGACGACGGGGATGTCCGCGTCCTTGGCCTTCTTCACGCCCCCGGCGACGGCCTTGGAGTCGACCGAGTCGAGGATCAGCACGTCCACCTTGTTGGTGATCATCGTGTCGATCTGCTGCGACTGGACGGACGGGTCCTGCTTGGCGTTGAGGTACTGGACCTTGCCCTTGCCACCCGTCAGCTTCTTGACCTGCTGCTCGATGATGGGCTTGTCGAACTTCTCGTAACGCGCGGTCTGGTTCTCCGGGAGGAGCAGACCTATCTTCAGCGCGTCGGTCTTCTTGCCTTCGGACTTGGTGGAGTCGTCGCCGGACTCCTTGGCGCTGCCACAGGCAGCGAGGGACGCGGCCATGGCGGTGGCACAGAACGCAACGGCGGCACGACGCATACGCGTGTTCACTTTGAAACCTCCCTGACGAGGCCGCGTCGTTGCGGCCGAGGTGGCTGGAAGTCAACTCGGCCGCAACCGCAGCGTCAAGGAGTAAATCCTTAACGGGTTGGCAACGGTGTCATGCGTTCTCTAAGTGAAGGCAGGTGTGGCTGCGGGCACAGCACCTGCACCAGAACCGTCCAAAAGCATCGAATCGCCCATCTCGCTGAGTGCCAGGGCGAGCGCCCCGAGCACCTCCGCGCGGCCGCCCAACGCCCCTGGGAGGACCGAGAGTTGGCGCCCGGCGCTGGGGATCGCATAGCGTCCCACGGACTCCCTGATGGGCCCCAGGACCAGCTCCCCGGCCTCCGCCAGATCGCCGCCGAGGACGACCCGGCTGGGGTTCAGCAGATTGCAAAGATTCGCCACACCGGAGCCGATGTGCCGCCCCACGTCCGCGACGACGCGGCGGCAGCCCGGGTCCCCGTCGCGCGCGAGCCGCACGACCTTCTCCATCGTGAGGTCGGTGCCGTGGCTGGACTGGAGCAGCGGCAGCACGTAGCGGGCGGCGGTGAAGGTCTCCAGGCAGCCGCGGTTGCCGCAGCGGCACACGGGCCCCGACTCGTCGAGCGTGATGTGCCCGATCTCCCCCGCCGTGCCGCCGGGCCCGCGGTAGATCTTCCCGCTGATCACGAGGCCCGCGCCGACACCACTGGCCACCTTGATGTACGCGAGGTCCTTGACGCCCCGGCCGCTGCCCCACACCAGCTCGCCGAGCGCGCCGAGGTTGGCGTCGTTGTCGACGTGCACGGGGACGCCCAGGCGCCGCGCCAGCTCCTCGGCGGGCTTGGTGCCGGACCAGCCCGGCAGGATCGAGGTGGAGCCCAGCGTGCCGCTCTCCACGTCGATGGGGCCCGGCACACCGAGACCGACACCGGCGACCTTCGCCCGGTCCACGCCCGTGGCCACGATGAGGCGCTCCACCAGCTCCTCGGCCCGGTCGAAGCCCTGCGCGGCGGAGGCGTCCACGTCGAGCGGCTCGGACTCCTCCGCGAGCACCTGGTGGGCGAGGTTGCCGACCGCCACGCGCAGGTGGGTGTGGCCGAAGTCGACGCCGATCACGATGCCGGCGTCGCCACTGAGGGAGACGCTGCGGGCCCTGCGGCCGCCGGCCGATGTGGGCGTGACCTCGACGGTTCCGCCGTCCTTGAGCTCCCGGACGATGTTGGAGACCGTCGCGGCGGACAGGCCCGTCGTCCTCGCGATCTCGGCCTGCGTGAGCGAACCGGCAAGGCGTACGGCGCGTACGACCCGCTCGAGATTGGCCCGGTGCAGCGAGGACTGCGACCCCGGAGTCTCCATTGACCCACCCTTATCCCTTGATCCGCGTCACCCAGTGTGACCGGACCTTGTACAAGTTATGAACTCCAAGCTCCGCTGAAGGTGTCTCCGGCGTCAAGCCCTTGACACCAATCCGTTCCCTTGGAAACGCGCAGAAGTCCGGCCCCGGGGGGATTTGCCCCGGGGCCGGACCCTTCGTCGTACGAGAATTCGGGCGGTTACTTCAGCGCCCCCGCGGTCAACCCCTGAACGACCTGGCGCTGGAAGATGATGTACGCCGCCAGCACCGGCAGCATCGCCATCACCAGACCCGCGAAGAGGCCCGACCAGTCGCCCTTGTAGCCCTGGCTCGTGGCGAGCTCGACGAGGCCCTGGGCGAGGACACGCTTGTCGGGGTCCGGGTTGAGGACCGTCGGAATCATGTACTGGTTCCACTGGCCGAGGAAGTTGAAGATGCCCACGCTGATCAGGCCGGGCTTGGCCATCGGCAGCATGATCTGGAAGAACGTCCGGGTGTGCGAGGCCCCGTCGACGAACGCCGCCTCCGCGATCGAGCTCGGCAGCGTACGGAAGAACGACGTGAGGAAGAACACCGTGAACGGCAGCGAGTACGCGATGTAGGCGAGGACGAGGCCCGGGATCGTGTTCAGCAGGGCCAGGTTCTTCATGACGAAGAACAGCGGTACGAGCGCCAGGATGATCGGGAAGCTCATGCCGCCGACGAACAGGTAGTAGATGAAGCTGCGTCCCGGGAACTCGAAGCGGGCGAGCACGTACGCGACCATCGAGCCGAGTACGAGCGTGCCCACGAGTGAACAGCCCACGACCACAATGGTGTTGAGGAAATAGTCGCTCATGTGGGCGTCGGACCACGCCCGCGACCAGTTCTCGAAGTGCAGCTTGTCCGGCAGCGACCAGGGCGAGCCGAAGATGTCGCCGTCCGTCTTGAAGGACGTCATCACCGCCCACAGCAGCGGCATGACGACCAGGATCGCCCAGAGGATGAGCATGCCGTGCGAGAAGACGTTGAGGACGCCGCCCTCGCTGCTCTTCAGCTTCTTGTCCTCGGGCGACTTCGTCTTGGTGACCGGGTCGCCGCTGCCGCGCTGGGCCGGGACCTCGGACGGCGGAGTGTCGGTGGTCTTCATGGTCAGAACTCCAGCCGCTCGCGTCGACCGAGGCGCATCACGACGGCCGCGAACAGCAGCGTGAGGACGAGCAGGGCGACACCGATCGTCGTTGCGTAGGCGGCGTTCGCGTCACGGAACGCCGATTGCCAGACGTACAGGGGGAGGACGGTCGTCGAGTAGGCGGGACCGCCGGGGCCCACCGACATGATCTGGACCGAGGCGAAGGCCTCGGCGCCGAGGGCGAGGATGCCCATGTAGATCCAGCCGGACTGGATGGTGTCCCACAGCAGGGGCACCGTGATCTTGAAGAAGGTGGTGGCCCGTCCTGCGCCGTCGAGCAGCGCCGCCTCGTAGAAGTCCTTCGGGATGGACGCCATGCCCGCCGAGAACAGGACCACGAAGAACCCGACCGTGCTCCACACCAGGACGGCCATGATGGACCACAGGGCGACGTTCGGGTCGCCCAGCCAGTCCTGCGCGAGCGAGTCCAGGCCGACCGCTCGGAGCGCGCCGTTGGTCGCGCCGTCGTTCGGGCTGTACGCGAACCGGAAGAGGATCGCGACGATCGCGATCGACAGTACCTGCGGGAAGAAGTACGCGATCTTGTAGAAGCCCGACCCGCGCACGCCCGAGACGGCGGCGCCCTTTCTGTGCCGTCCCCCCACATTGATCATGAAGGAGAAGAACAGCGCGAGGCCGAGCGTCACCAGCGGCAGCAGCACCACGAACATGAGGCTGTGTTGGAGCGACTTCCAGAAGACGTCGTCCTCGAACAACCTCTTGTAGTTCGCGAAGCCCACCATCTTGAAATCCGGGCTCAGTCCGGTCCAGTCGGTGAACGAGTAGTAGATCGCCTGGATGAACGGCCAGATGACGAAGATGGCGTACAGCGCGAGGGGGGCCACCAAGAACCCCACAATGAAGCGGTACTTGCCGTGTTGCATTTTTACCGACCCCGTTCGGTTCGCGGGTGCCGCCGCTGGTGACGAGAGCGCACGTGCTGTGCCGCTACTGGTGCTTGTAGTGCTTGATGGACGAGTCCTTGGCCGTCGCATCCGCGAATGCCTGGATCTTCTTGATGGCCTCGGCCGGGGTCATGCGGCCAGCCATCATCTCGCCCAGACACGAGACGCCGATCTGCTCCTTCTGGAGCTTCGCGTACCAGTCCTGCATACGCGGGTTGACCACGTTGTCCTTGGCCAGTTCCAGGGCGGCGTTGGCCGACTCCGTGCCCGAGGTCAGCTTGATGCCGTCGGTGCCGCCGTTGTAGGCGGTCAGCGACTTCACGAGCTTCGTGGTGTTCTGCGAGGACTTCTCGCTGAGCATGATGCGCAGCTGCTCCATGCCGCCCTCGGCGTTCTTCGCGTTCGCCGGAACGATGTACGGCTCGGAGCCGGCCGCCCAGATGGTGCCGAACGGCATCTTGTCGCTCTTGTCGAGGCCGGACGGCGCGCTCACGGTCAGCTCGAAGTCCTTGGGGATGACGCTCGCCGACTCGTTCTCCACCCAGGACCCGTTGGGGAGGAACAGCGCCTTGCCCTTGGCCCACGCGGTCTGCGACTGGATGTGGTCGATGCCGGGCGTGCCCTTGAGGATGTAGCCCTTCTTGTAGAGCTCGTAGTACGCCTCGAAGGCGGCCTTGACGGCCGGGTCGCTCCAGGCCTTCGGCTCCAGGTTGTCGATCTTGTCGAGGACCTCGCGGCCGCCGATCTTGGCGATGAACGGGTAGAGCGAGAACGGCAGGTAGTACGGGTACTTACCGGCGTACGTCCAGCCGGCCATGCCCTTCTTCTTCGCCTTCGCGCAGACGGCGAGCATGTCGTCCCAGGTCTGCGGGTACTCCGCGTCCAGCCCGTCGAGCGCCTTCTTCGAGTACCAGACGCCGTACACGGTGTAGGCCATGTACATCACGACGCACTGCTTGCCCTCGAACTGGCCCATCTCGACGACGCCGGGGCGCAGCGTGTCGCGGAACTTCTTGCTCGGGTCGTCCACCGACGGGGCGTCGAGCAGCGGCGTGAGGTCGGCGAGCTGCTTCTTCGAGAAGAGGACACCCATGTCCATCTGCTCGGCACCGGAGTTGTCGATGAGGTCCGGCGGGGTGCCGCCGTTGAACTTCGGCTGCAGCTCTGACTGGATCTTCTGCGTCGAGTGGAAGTCGATCTTCGCCTTCGGGTGCGCCGTCTTGTACATCTTGTTGGCGTCCTTGGCGTACTGCGTGCCGAAGCCGCCGTCGAAGATGACCACGGAGAGCGCGGCGCTCTCGTTGACACCCAGCGGGTTCTTCTCGGACTTCTTGCCCCCCTTGGCCTTCGTGTCCGAGTCGTCGCTGCCGCTGGCGCATGCGGAGAGCATCCCCATGGCCGGTACGGACAGCAGGCCGAGCGCAGCGGAGCGCTTCATCAGGGTGCGTCGGCCGACGCCACCGTTTGTGTTCTGCTCGGAAGTGGATCCCATGCTCAAGTCCTCGCCTTCTCCAGGACTCAGGCGGTGAACCGGATCCTCCCCGGCACCGCGGTGATGTGCTGCGTAACGCAGGTGGAGCTGGGTGGTGCCCGCCCGGATCTCGAACGGGCCGGGCGGTGGCGACAGGTATAGTCCACTCCCTGTGAGGGGGGCAAGATCGAATGCAGGTTTGGGCATCGGTCTTTTCCGAGTTGAGACCTCCCGGAAATACGCCGCACCAGCGACGAACCGTTCTTTCCAACTGCGTTGTCTACAAAGGGTGTAGCGGCGACGTAGCGGAATCCGTCGGGCCGCTTATTCACTGGCGGGGGAACCATCCCCTCCAAAGGGCCCAATACCCTTGACACCACTGGGCACTTGAGCCCCTACTGGACCTTGCTCAGCAACTGACAACGTTGTCCAGTAGCCGGAGGGTGGGCCCCTTTATGCGAGGCAGATCCAGACACAGACTCGGAACGGTGGCCGCGCTGGGCGCGGCCGCACTTGTGCTCTCGGCGGCGGGCCAGGGTCTCGGCCCCGCCACCACCGCCCAAGCCGCCGGGGGGAAGCCGGAGTTCCGCTCCTCCTTCGAGGCGGGGCAGCCCGCCCCGGACTGGCTGAACACCGTCGACACCGACGCCGACGGCAAGAAGCGGGCGAGCGGCGTGGACGGCGCGTACAGCAGCGGCATGCCGGGCAATGTGAACGGCCATGTCACCGACATCCGCGCGAGCGACGAGAACGCGGACGGAGGTGAGACCAAGGAGAACCTCGTCGACGGTGAGCCGACCACCAAGTGGCTGGCCTTCACGCCGACGAGCTGGGTCGAGTACGACCTCGACGGGCCGGTCAAGATCTCCAAGTACGCGCTCACGTCGGCCAATGACCACGACGAGCGCGACCCGAAGGACTGGACCCTGAAGGGTTCGGCGGACGGCAAGGAGTGGAAGACGCTCGACTCCCGCTCCGGCGAGACGTTCGACAAGCGCCAGCAGTTGAAGTCGTACGACATCCAGAGCCCGGCGGAGTACTCCCACTTCCGTATCGAGTTCACGAAGAACAACGGCGCGGACGACGCGACGCAGCTCGCCGACTTCCAGCTCTCGACCGGTGAGGACTCCGCCCCGGCCCCCGAGGACATGCTCTCGCTGGTGGACCGCGGCCCGACCGCCTCGCCCACCGCCAAGGCGGGCGTCGGCTTCACCGGCACGCGCGCGCTGCGCTACGCGGGCACGCACAAGGGCGACGGCCGCGCGTACTCGTACAACAAGGTCTTCGACGTCGATGTGGCGGTGGCCAAGGACACCGAGCTCGCGTACAAGATCTTCCCGTCGATGGCGGACGGCGACCGCGACTACGACGCCACGAACGTCTCCGTCGACCTCGCCTTCACCGACGGCACGTACCTGAGCGACCTCAAGGCCGTCGACTCCAACGGCGGGGCGCTGACCCCGCAGGGGCAGGGCGCGGCGAAGCGGCTGTACGTGAACCAGTGGAACGCGGTGAAGTCCGGGATCGGATCGGTCGCGGCCGGTAAGACGGTCGACCGGGTCCTCGTCGCGTACGACTCCCCCAAGGGGCCCGCGAAGTTCCGCGGGTGGCTGGACGACCTCAGCATCGCGAAGGCGCGGCCGGCCAAGCCGAAGGCGCACCTGAGCGACTACGCGTCGACGACCCGCGGCACGAACTCCACCGGTGACTTCTCGCGCGGCAACACCTTCCCGGCGACGGCCGTCCCGCACGGCTTCAACTTCTGGACGCCGGTGACCAACGCGGGCTCGCTGAGCTGGCTGTACGACTACGCGCGCGACAACAACGCGGACAACCTGCCCACGATGGAGGCGTTCGCGGCGAGTCACGAGCCGAGCCCGTGGATGGGTGACCGGCAGACGTTCCAGGTGATGCCGTCGGCCAAGTCCGGTGACGCGTTGGACACGTCGCGCTCCGGGCGCGCGCTGCCGTTCAAGCACGACGACGAGACGGCGACGCCCTCGTACTACGGCGTGAAGTTCCAGAACGGCGTGAAGGCGGAGATGACGCCGACCGATCACGCTGCGGCGCTCCGCTTCAGCTACCCCGACGACGACGCGAGCGTGGTCTTCGACAACGTCTCCGACCAGGGCGGTCTCACGCTCGACAAGGAGAACGGGGTCGTCACCGGCTACTCGGACGTCAAGTCCGGCCTGTCGGCGGGTGCGACGCGGCTGTTCGTCTACGGGGTCTTCGACAAGCCGGTGAAGGACGCCGACTCGTCGGGCGTGAAGGGCCACTTCACGTTCGACGCGGGCAAGGACCGCACGGTGACGCTGCGCCTCGCCACGTCCCTCATCGGCCTGGACCAGGCGAAGGACAACCTGTCGCAGGAGCTGCCGCAGAAGCGGTCGTTCGCGGACGTACGGAACGCGGCGCGCGCCCAGTGGGACACGCTGATGAAGAAGGTGGAGGTCGAGGGCGCGACGGACGATCAGCGCACGGCGCTGTACTCCTCGATGTACCGGCTGTACCTGTACCCCAACTCGGGCTTCGAGAAGGTGCGTTCGCAGGGCGGAAAGAGCAAGGCGACGTACAAGTACGCGTCGCCGTTCTCGCCGATGCCGAACCCGGACACCCCGACCCACACCGGCGCGAAGATCGTCGAGGGCAAGCCGTACGTCAACAACGGCTTCTGGGACACGTATCGCACGACCTGGCCCGCCTACTCGCTGCTGACGCCGAAGAAGGCGGGTGAGCTGGTCGACGGGTTCGTGCAGCAGTACCGGGACGGCGGCTGGACCTCCCGCTGGTCCTCGCCGGGCTACGCGGACCTGATGACCGGCACGTCGTCGGACGTGGCGTTCGCGGACGCGTACGTGAAGGGCGTCGACGACTTCGACGTCGAGTCGGCGTACAAGGCGGCCGTGAAGAACGCGACCGTGGTGGCGCCACAGGCCGGCGTCGGCCGCAAGGGCATGGAGACCTCCCCGTTCCTCGGCTACACGCCGTCGGAGACGCACGAGGGTGCGTCGTGGGCGCTTGAGGGCTACCTCAACGACTACGGCATCGCGGAGATGGGCCGGAAGCTCTACAAGAAGACGGGCGAGAAGCACTACAAGGAGGAGTCGGAGTACTTCCTGAACCGCGCCCGTGACTACGTCAACATGTTCGACGACAAGGCGGCCGGCAGCGCGTCGAGTCCGGGCTTCTTCCAGGGCAAGGACAAGGACGGCAACTGGCGTGTGAAGTCGGAGGACTTCGACCCGGCGATCTGGGGCTACGACTACACGGAGACCAACGCCTGGGGCTACGCCTTCACCGCCGTCCAGGACAGCCGCGGCCTCGCCAATCTGTACGGCGGCCGGGGCGGCCTCGCCAAGAAGCTCGACACGTACTTCGACACGCCGGAGACCGGCTCGAAGGACGTCGCGGGCTCGTACGGCGGTGTCATCCACGAGATGACCGAGGCGCGCGACGTACGCATGGGCATGTACGGCCACTCGAACCAGGTCGCCCACCACGTCACGTACATGTACGACGCGGCAGGTCAGCCGTGGAAGACGCAGGAGAAGGTCCGCGAGGTGCTCTCCCGCCTCTACACGGGCAGCGAGATCGGGCAGGGATACCACGGCGACGAGGACAACGGCGAGCAGTCGGCCTGGTACCTGTTCTCCTCGCTGGGCTTCTACCCGCTGGTCATGGGCAGCGGTGAATACGCCATCGGTTCCCCGCAGTTCACGAAGATGACGCTGCACCTGGAGAACGGCAAGGACCTGGTCGTCAAGGCGCCGAAGAACAGCGCGAAGAACATCTACGTGCAGGGCGTGAAGGTCAACGGTCGTACGTGGACGAAGACTTCGCTGCCACACTCGGCCATCGCCAAGGGTGGCGTCATCGAGTTCGCGATGGGTGACAAGCCGTCGAAGTGGGGCACGGGTGCGGACGCCGCGCCGACGTCGATCACGAAGGACGACAAGGTGCCCTCGCCGCGCTCGGACGCCATCACGGGTTCGGGCCCGCTGTTCGACAACTCCTCCGCTACGTCGGCCAGTTCATCGGGTCCGGTGGAGCTGCCGGTCGGGGCGGACGGTGCGAAGGCGGTCCAGTACACGCTGACCTCTTCGGGGGACAAGTCGAAGGCGCCGACGGGGTGGAAACTGGAGGCCTCGGACGACGCGAAGGGCTGGAAGACCGTCGACGAACGCTCCGGTGAGTCCTTCGCCTGGGACAAGCAGACACGGGCGTTCTCCGTGCCGTCCCCGGCGGCGCACAAGCACTACCGGCTGGTGTTCACCGGCGGGGCGGCGACGGTGGCGGAGGTGGAACTGCTGTCGTGACGTCCTCCCGGGTGGCGTGCCGAGCGCGGCACGTCACCCGGGGCAGTCGCCGTTGTCGAAGGTCCGGTACAGCGAGAGTTTCCGTTCGTGACGCCGGTCCGGGAACTCCACGACTGGCACCGGCTTGCACGCCGACCACTTCCGGTGCGTTTCCTGACCCGCGAAGCCGTACGTCCCGGTCGCGCCTTGGAGCATGCCCGCGCCGTTGACGGTGGGCTGCAACAGAGTCGTGTACAGCTCCTTGCTCGTGGGAATCTTCTCGCTGTTCTCGCCCTCGTTCATGTCGGCGAAGGTGCGCTTCACCGCCTCGGTGAGCAGCCGCAGGCCGTCGTAGTACGAAGCCGCGTAGCCGTCGGCCAGGGGCTTCTCGCCGAGCGTGTGCTGGGTCCTGATCTCGTTGAAGAGGTCGAGGAAGTCGTCGACGCCGGAGGGTCGGTCCGCGGAACCCCCCTTCTCCCAGTGCGGGTCGAAGGAGGCGGCGTCGACGATGGTGGCGTTCGCCTTGTCCAGGTCGCGCTCGACGTCCGGCCTGGTGAGGGTGGGTTCGAGGCCTATGCCGGTCTTCAGGATGCGCAGGGGGCGGCGGGCGCAGCTGCCCTCGTCGGAGAGGCCGTCGATGAAGCCCGGGAGGTCCTGGTCGCGGCCCGCGAAGAAGACCGTGTCCAAGTGCTCACGGCAGATCTTGTCGATCGCGTTCACGAAGAGGCCCGGCTCGCCCTCGTCGCTGCCGGAGGAACCGGTGAAGACGGAGAAGCCGGTCTTGAGGCCGTAGTCCTTGCTGAAGCGGTCCCTGAGGGTGTTCCTCAGGTCCCTGGAGTACACGTCGCCCCCGTGCTTGTCGAGCAGGAGCAACCCCTTCTTGCTGCCCTGCGGGTAGGTTTTGAGGTAGTGCTGCAGGGCGTTCGCGAACTCCTCGTCGCTCGGCGAGGTCTTGAAGAAGTACGGGAAGTTCATCGACGACGCGTTGATGACCGGGCCCACCGTGGGGATCTCGCTCGCGCTCAGTGCGGTGAGGGCGTGCTTGGTCTGTGTCTGGCTGCTGGGGATGCCCGTGACACCGACGAGCGGGTGTTTCCCGTCGTCGGCCAGCGCGTCCAACTGGTCGACCACCGGCTTCCATTGGTCGAGTTGCTTCCCGACGGGCGCGAGCATCAGCTGGACCTGCGGACCGCCCGCCCCCGCGTTCGCCTCCGTGAGCGCGGCGAGGGAGCCCGCGAGTGCGCGGCGGATCATGTCGCCGGTCATCGCGCTCGTGTCGCCCGAGGTGAAGGCCATCATCAGGGCGATACGGACGTAGGGGGTGCCGCTCTCCGACGCGACCCGGTGGTTCTCGTCGGCGATGGCGCCGAGGAGCGAGCCGATGTCGTCGTCCGCCTCGAAGGACTCCGCGGTGACGCCGATGCACTCACCGCCGATCTCGTTCAGTCCGTTGTCGCACGTGCGCAGCAGCTTCGAGCCGCCGTAGATCCCGCCGGCCACGAGCGCGAGCACCACCATCGCGGCGACGCACCAGTCCAGCGGACCCCACTCCCTGATCCTGCTGCCGAACATCAGCCTCCCTCCCCGGAGTTGGTGCCTGGGGGCACGGGTAGTTCCTGCCTCTTGCGGGCGGCCGTCGGCCAGTCGCGGGCCGCCTGCCCGAGGGCCGCGTACCAGGTGGGGTGGCGGCGCGCGAGGAAGCCCAGCTCCTCCCCCACGGCCTTGCACATCCGGTCGGCGTCCGGGTCGAGGGCGGCGTCGGCGTACGGCTCGGAGAGGTACCACAGGGCGTGCAGCAGGCGGTTGATGCTGCGGCCCGAGGGGTCGAGGCGCGCGTAGCGGGCCGCGTGCTCGCCGTCGGCGATCTCGACGCGCTGGTCGCGCCAGGTGTCGTCGGCGGGCGGCACGGGCGCGCTCGCGCAGCGCTGGAGGCACAGCAGCCAGTGCTCGACGCTCTGTTCGGCCTCCTCCGCGTCGAACTCGTCGGCGAGCATCGCGACGACCTGTTGCGGGTTTCCGGCGGCGAGGTTGTGGCGCAGGGCGTCGGCCTCCTCGGTTTCGGCGCGCTGGACGTGGTGGAGGTGGAGGAAGGCGTGCACGGAGCGCCAGCTGTGCGGTTCGTCGCCCGGCGGCAGGGTGCGCCGCGCCTCGTGGACGAGGAGGGTGCGCAGGAGGGGGCTGGTGACCAGCGGGTCGTCGGAGCCCGGGAGTTCCTGCCACTCGCGCTCGACGAGGTACTGCGCGGCGGCCGTGGCGGGCAGCTGCTCGGGGCCGACCAGGCCGAGGTCCTGGGCGAGCGCCTCGGCCGCCTTGGAGTCCCTGGCGAGGCAGAGCTTGACGAGGCGGTCGCGCTGTCTGCGGTCGGGCAGCAGGTCCCGCAGCAGCACCTCGGTGACGGCGCGGCCGCCCTCGACGCGCAGGTCGAGCAGGTCGCGCGGTACGACGGTGCGGTTCTGCTTGGCGGTCTCGACGGCGGCGTCGGCGAGGACGGTGCTGGCCGATGGGTGGCCTCCGGTGAGGGCGTGGAGCGCGGAGGCGAGGTGCGGGTGGAGCAGGCGCGAGGACGCCCGGTCGAGCATGGAAAGGATGTCGTCCCTGGTCAGCGGGGTGAGCGGGAGGACGAGGAGGCCTTCGGACGGCTCGTGCCCGGTCCGCTTCCACAGGGTGGCGGCGTGTCCGGGGCGTCTGACGCCGCCGGGCGGCAGCAGGTCGACGAGCTCCCGGCGCACGGCGTGCGGCGCGTCCTCCCGCGGCAGGTCGCCGAGCCGGGTGGCGACGACGACGGTGCGGTCGTCGTACGTGCGTCCCCCCAGGGCCCGCTGTTCCAGGAGGAGTTCGAGGAAGCGGGAGCCCGCGGGGGTGTGCGCCTCGTCGAGGAGGATCAGCGGCCAGGGCTCACGGTTGAGCCGGCGCACCAGGCCGTGCGCGTGGGCCGTCTCCTCCAGGAAGGCGGCGGTCAGGGCCTGTTCGGCCGCGTGGAGGTAGTCGCCGCCACGGTGGAAGCGGCGGGACAGCAGCCACAGCGGGTCCTCCTCGGCGATGGTGCCGTCGGGCGTGGTGTGCCGCTTGCGGAACCAGGCGCGGGCGGGGTCGAGGGGCGTTCTGGTGGCGAGTTGGCGCAGCACGGCGGCGGTGACGGGTTGCGTGCCGTCCGGGTCGTCGGGGTCGCTGTTGCGGGCGGCGGCCCGGCTGAGCGAGGTCTCGACCTGGGTGGCCCAGTCGCGGGCGACCTCGCGCTCGGTGCCCTGGGCGAGTCCGCCCACCAGGAGCATCCGGGCGTGTCTGCGGCACACCTCGTCACGCTCGTCCGTCTGCCCCACGTGCCAGCCGGACACGGCGAACAGGGCGGGCATCAGGGTCCGGAAGGTGCCGTACGTGGGGGTGAGCGCGCACACGAGGCGCTCCAGGATCTCGGCGGCCGACGCGGCGTGCTGCGGCGGCACACTGCCCTCGGGAACCTCATCGGCGATGCCGGAGGCGACGGGAGAGCCCGGTACGACGGCGCGTACATGGGCGAGCGGTAAGCGGCCCCGGTAGCCGCGGGCGAGGGCGTCGAGGAGGGCGCTGCGTCCGGTGCCGTGCTCGCCGGTGAGCAGCACGACGGGCACACCGGGCCCGAACTCACGCTTGGCGCGGGCGCGTTCGTGGAACGCCAGCCCGGTGAGCGAGGGGACGAGCGATCCCACCAGGGGTTCACGCCCGTACAGAAAGGGCGCCTTGGGCCTGGCCATCTTCGGCTGTCCTGCTTCCCTAGGGATCGTCAATTTCTGCGTGAACCCTAGAACTTACCGGTGGCGCCGATCTCTTGCCAGATGGTCCGCAAGGCCGCCGACCCCCTCACGGTTGCGGATAAATCTCCAGCTCGGCGCCCTCGGGCAGCTCCTCGACGCCCTGGACGACGCCGCCCGGATAGGCGATCCGTACGCGGCGCAGCGACGCGATTCCCTTGAGCGGGGAGAGGTCGATGTCGCCGCCCTGCGTCACGTGCAGCTCCTCAAGTCCTTGCAGGCGGCGGGACATGCGGCGCAGTTGCAGCGGGGTGCCCTGCTGGGCGTAGACGTAGAGCTTGGTCAGTTGCGGGATCTGGCTGGTCGGGTTGAAGAGGAGGGTGCTGAGCTGCTCGGCGGAGAGGCAGAGCGTGCGCAGCTCGGGCAGGCGGCCGAGCAGTCCGCCCCAGTCGTCGGGGAGCAGCCGGCTGCTCGCGTCCTGAAGGCGCAGCTCCTGAAGCGCGACGCAGCGGGTGATCTCGGCGAGTTCGGACGTTCCCGGCGGCAGCGACAGCGTCTTGAGCCGGCCGGGCCTGGGCAGTTCGGCCACGCCGCGCCAGGGGACGCCCGCGCCGATGTGCAGTGCTTCGAGCCGCGCGCACTGGTCGAGCTGTTCCAGCGGCTCGAACTGCGGGACGTTCTCCAGTACGAGGCTGCTCAGTCGCGGGAGCCGGGTGAGCGGTTCGGGGTCCTTGACGTTGCGGCAGCCCTGGAGGGTGAGGCTCTCCAGGTGCTGGAAGTCGTGGAGGAGGGACAGGTCGTCGATCCGCAGCGCGCCGCGCAGCCGCAGCTCGCGCAGATGCTCCGAAGACAGGGCGGCGCGGACGGCGTCGGGGTCGAAGTCGCCGTGGATGCCGACGCGCTCACAGCCGGGCAGGCGTGACAGGGCGTCGAGTTCGGCCTTCGAGCGGACGGTGACGGGCTCACCTGGCGCCGCTTCGAGGAGCGGGGCGATGATCTCGCGGGCGTACGTCTCGGTGTCGAAGCGGTCCCAGTGGCCGAGGAGCTGGGCGCGCACGGTGGACTGCGAGGTGGTGAGGAACTCGCGCAGGCGCGGGATGGCCGCGTCGCCGCCGATCTGGCAGATGGCGTGCGCGGTCGCCAGCTCGGCGTCCCCGTCGAGCTCGTCGGCTCTTGGGAGCAGCCCCAACAGCAGCGGCCCCGTGCGGGCGAGGACGCGGGCCTGGCGCAGGCTGCGCGGCGGGAGCATGCTCGCGGCCTCGGCCTCGATGGTCTGGCGTACGGCGGGTTCCAGCCGCGTGGCCTGTTCGAGGGAGGCGAGGGCGAGGAGGCGGATCCTGGCCTGGACGGTCACGTCCTTCTCGCGCTTTCCGCGGTCGCTCAGGCGCATCAGCAGGTCGGCCCGCCCATTGTGATCGGCTTGCGCGACGGCCATCTGCACCACGTCCTCCCACTGGTCCATGTGAGCGTGTTTCACCAGCATGCCGAAGTCACGGTCCTCAAGAACAGCCTTGGCACCCAGGTAGTCCTGAAACGTGCGGTGAATGAAGTCCACGGCGCCCGGCGCGGGCTCCCGGAGCAGCCCGGAGCGCTCCAGCAGGTATTCGAGCGCGTGCTCGGGTCCGCCGAGCTGTTCCAGGCTCGGAACCTGCGGCTGGAGGCGGCGCAGCTCGTGGATGGCGTCGTCGCGTTCCATCTGGCTGTCGTCGTTGCGGATCAGCCGGTACGCGAGCCGTTTGAGCGGCTCCGTCGCCGACTCCTCGTCGAGCCGAGGGCGGTCGTCGTCCCGCACATAGAAGTCCCGCTCCGTGTCGCGCCGCTCCAGGAGCATGGACAGGGCGGCCTTGTAGAGAGAGGCCCGGCCGTGCGGCAGAAAACCCCGGCGTTCGCGGTGCAGGGCACAAATGAGGCTGCACATCAGGGGGTTGGTGGCGAGTCGGTTTAGTTCGGGGTTGGAACGCAGGGACTCGACGAGCTTGTCGGCGAGACCCTCCGCGCCCGCCGCGACGTGCCAGCGCGCGATGAAGCGCCGCAGGTCCCCGGGGCTCAGCGGGTTGAGGCTCAGCTCGTGGAAGCCCTCGCCGCGCAGCCAGCCCGGTTCGAGCGCGGAGGGGCGGGTGGTGCACAGCCAGAGGTTGCCGGGGTACCTGCGCACCAGCTGGGCCAGCCAGTCGCGGGCGCGCCGCCGGTCGGCCTTGGGGATCTCGTCGAGGCCGTCGACGAGCAGCACCGCGCGCCCGTTGCGCAGGACGCGGACGGCCCAACCGTCGGGCTCGCTGCCGCTGAGGTCGCAGCGCATCCACTTCAGGAACTCGTCGGGCAGCGGGAGTTCGGCCCCCTGCCGGGCGAGCGTACGCAGCGGCAGCACGAACGGGACCCGCCCTATCAGCTGCGGCAGAGCGGCGGGCACGGCCTCCTGGCGCGCGGTGGTCAGGGCGAGCCACTGCACGAGCGTCGTCTTGCCGGTGCCGGCGAGACCGTGCAGCAGGATCTTGCCGCGCCCGGTGAGCGCGGTCTCGACGCTCTCCTCGGTCACGGTCTCGTAGTCGCCGTCCTCCTCGGCGGCGGCCACCGGTACGGCGGTCAGGCTCAAGTAGGCGTCGTCGAGGAGCCATTGGGGCCCGGCGGGGTCGCGGAGGTCGACGCCGTGGATGGTGAGCCACCGGTGCCGCTCGACGACGTACTGGGCGTACTCCCCCTCGAAGCGGAGGTCGTCGGCTTGGTGGTCCTCACCGGAGACGGTCCGCAGCACGCGCTCCAACAGCTCCTTTTGTTCGCGGAGTTGGCGGAAGTTCGACAGCTGCGCGCGGGCCTCGAAGCCGGGCCGCTCGGTGAAGAACCGCACGAGGTGCACACAGGCCGTGACGAGCAGCGCGTCGTGAAAGCGGGCCGCGTCCGCCGTGAGCAGCCCCTTGATGTCCCGCTCCGCCGCGCTGGACAGCGTGGCGGCCAGCTCCTCAGGACCGAGCACCACCAGGTCGACGTCGTTCATGTCCAGCTGACCGAGCGCGAAGAGCGTACGGGTGAGGGCCTGGCCCACCGCGTCGTGCTCGTCGTCGGGCAGCCTGGCCTCGTGCGGCGGCGCGGCCTGCACGGCGCGGCGCACCAGCTCGCTGGAGAGCCGATGCATGTCGTCACGGCTGAGAGCGGGGTGATCACCCACGAAGGACAGCAACGACCTTACGCGGACGGGCTTTTCACCGGGGAACTCGGCCCCCGCCACCTTCGCCGGAGGCAGCACGAACCGCTTCAGCAACGGCACCACCACCGAGGACGCGAGCTTCAGCCCCATTGCGCCCAGTTCCACCGCTCACCCCCGTCACCCACGAGTCCTCCACCATACGTGCCCCGGTCCCGGCCACCCCGAACTCGCACCACACCACCTTGCCGGGGTCCCGCTCCCCCACGCCCCACGCGTCCGCGAGCGCCGCGACGAGGATCAGCCCCCGGCCCCCTTCGTCCGGCCGCACCGCGCGCGGCACGCCGCCGCCACTGTCGTGCACCTCGACCCGGAGGCCGACCTCGTGGGGCAGGAGGCGCAGCAGGTAGCCGCGGCCCGGCGGGGCGCCGTGCAGGAGAGCGTTGGTGGCGAGTTCGCTGACGCACAGGACGATGTCCTCTGCGCGGTCGCCCTCCACGCCCCAGTCGGCGAGTGCGGCGCGGGTGAACTCGCGGGCGGCGGGGACGGATTGGCGTTCGCGGCGGCAGAAGCGGTCGCGGGGTTCGTGGTTCACGAGTGGAATGTTGCGGAGAGTGATTGACTGGCGACAGTGAATCGACCCCGACAGATTTTTTGTCGGGGTTCGAGTGGGGTCAAGAAGGAACGGGGGCGGGGAGATTGCCCGTCATGAGCCCTGCGCAACATCCGCCGAAGAACCCGTCGGCGATGAGGCTGGTCGCCGACCTCGTCGCCCTCTTCCGCAAGGCCGCCGGTTACACACAGGCGGCGCTCGCGGAGCGGCTGATAGTGGCCGAGTCGACGATCGCGGCGATCGAGCAGGCGCGGCGCCCGCTGGTGCCGAAGCTGGCGGAGTCGATGGACCAACTCCTTGAGACCAAGGGGGCGTTGGTCACGGCGGTGGCGGCGATGCCGGAGGTGGACCAGTTTCCGTTGTGGGCGGAGTCGTATATCCAGCACGAGCGGGAGGCCATCGCCCTGTCGTGGTACGACGCGCTGGTCGTGCCCGGCATCCTCCAGACCGCGGAGTACGCACGGACGTTGCTGGGGCAGCGCGTACCCGCGTACGGCGAGGACGAGATCGAGACCAAGACGGCGGCCCGTGTCGACCGCCAGGCGATCCTCCACCGGAAGGTCCCGCCGACGATGAGCTTCGTCGTGTGGGAGCCCGCGCTGAAGATGGCGTTCACCGAACCGCTGGTGCGGGCGGCGGAGTTGAGCTTTCTGCGGGCGAGCGCGGACCTGCCGGGGCTGTCGCTTCAGGTGTTGCCGCTGGATGCGCCGGAGAACGCGGGCGACGCAGGCCCGTTCACCCTCCTGGAGACCCCGGACCATCAGCATCTCGCCTACACGGAGTCCCAGCGCGGTAGCCAGTGGGTTTCCGACGCCGACGAGGTGTCCATCCTGGCTTGCAAGTATGCGATGCTGCGATCTCAGGCCCTCACGCCCAAAGCCACCATGGGCCTGCTGGATCGCCTGCTAGGAGAGCCATGACCACCGCACTTCACTGGTTCAAGTCGAGCTACAGCAGTAGCGAAGGCGGCGCGTGCCTTGAAGTCGCCTACACCTGGCGGAAGTCGAGCTACAGCAGCAGCGAAGGCGGCCAGTGCGTCGAGGTCGCAACCCACCCCTCCGCCATCCACGTCCGCGACTCCAAGAACGCCGACGGCGGCCACCTCACCGTCGCGCCCGGGGCCTGGACCACGTTCCTTGAAGCCGCTCGGGCTTGACGCGGTCCGGCGGGTCCCGGAGCTGGAGGGCCCCCGGTCGCGGCTGTGGCGCGCCGAGTTCCAGGGCACCCCGGTGATGGTGAAGCAGCTGGTCGACGCGCCGGAGGCCGCCGACCGGTACGCCCGCGAGGTCGCGTCGCTGCGCCTCGCCGCCACCGTGGACCCGCCCGTCGTCCCCCGGCTCCTCGACATCGACCCCGACGAACGCGTACTGGTCCTGGAGTACGTGGAGCATCGGCACCCAGGCCCGGACTGGCGGGTCGACTACGCGGCGGCGCTCGCGCGGCTGCACGCGGCCCGGCAGCGCCTCACGCACCGGCTGGGCGTCGTGGCCGACCAGAGCGGCGGACTCCCGGCCCTCGGCCGCCTCGCCACGGACCTGCGCGCGACCATGCTCACCCGCTGGCCGCAGCTCGCCCCGCTACCCGCGGAGCGACCTCGCGACTGACGACGCTGCGGGTCAATACACCTAGAGCCTGTCGTCCTTCACGTACACCGACACATGACTGCCGCTCTCCGAGGTGAACGGGGCGCGCTCCCAGTTCTCGTACCGCTGCTCCAGGCGCATTCCGGCGAAGCGGGCCATCAGGTCGAGCTCGCTGGGCCAGACGTAGCGGAAGGGGATGCTGCGATAGCGGCCGCGGCCTTCGGCGTCCACGGAGACGTAGTTGGAGCTGAAGCGCTGGTGAACGAGGTCGTCGTACCGGTCGAAGGCGACGCGCTCGCCGGACAGGCCGAAGATCACCGCCTCCTGGCCGGGCGGCAGGTGGCGCAGTACGGGCACGCCGACCTCGACGACGAAGCGGCCGCCGGGCGCGAGGTGGGCCGACGCGTTGCGGAACGCGTCGACCTGGGCGTCCTGCGTGGTGAGGTTGTTGATGGTGTTGTAGACGAGGTAGGCGAGGGTGAACGTGCCGGCGCCGTCGACCTTGGTCGTGGTCATGTCACCGATGGTTACGGGGAGTTCGGCCCCGCCGGGCTTGGCACGGAGCCTCGCCACCATGGCGCGCGAGAGGTCGGTTCCCGTGACGGGGACGCCGCGCGCGACCAGCGGCAGAGCGATCCGCCCGGTGCCGACGGCGAGTTCGAAGGCGGGGCCGCCGTCGGCGAGCGCCGCGAGGAAGTCCGCGGCGAGGGCCGCGCGGCGCGGGTCCTCGCCGTCGTCGTATTCGGCGGCGACGCTCTCCGGAAAGTGGCCGTCCTCGGGAGCGTCGGATGCGGGTACGGATGCGTGGTCATCGGTCACCGGGCGACGGTAGCCCGCCCGGTCGGGCCGGGTCACCTGATTTCCGCCGGCGGGGGGAGGCCGCCGCGGCTCTTGCCGACGCATGACAGAGGGCCGCACCCCCGCCGAAGCGGGGATGCGGCCCTCAACTGCCTTACTGGTGGCCCGATTACTCGCTGATCAGGCTGCGCAGCACGTACTGCAGGATGCCGCCGTTGCGGTAGTAGTCCGCCTCACCGGGGGTGTCGATGCGGACGACCGCGTCGAACTCCACGCCGGAGTCGGTGGTGACCTTGACCGTGGACGGGGTCGTGCCGTCGTTCAGCTCGGTGAGGCCCGCGATGGAGAAGGACTCCTCGCCGGTCAGGCCGAGCGAGTCGGCCGACTGGCCCTCCGGGAACTGCAGCGGGACGACGCCCATGCCGATGAGGTTCGAGCGGTGGATGCGCTCGTACGACTCGGTGATGACGGCCTTGACGCCGAGGAGCGCGGTGCCCTTGGCGGCCCAGTCGCGGGACGAACCGGAGCCGTACTCCTTGCCGCCCAGGATGACGAGCGGGGTGCCCTGCGCCTGGTAGTTCTGCGAGGCGTCGTAGATGAACGACACCGGCGCGTCACCGGCAGCGTCGGCCTGGGTGAAGTCGCGGGTGTAGCCGCCCTCCGTGCCCGGCGCGATCTGGTTGCGCAGGCGGATGTTGGCGAACGTGCCACGGATCATGATCTCGTGGTTGCCGCGACGCGAGCCGTACGAGTTGAAGTCGCGACGCTCGACGCCGTGCTCCGACAGGTACTTGCCGGCCGGGGTGTCGGCCTTGATCGCACCGGCCGGGGAGATGTGGTCGGTGGTGACCGAGTCGCCCAGCTTGGCGAGGACGCGGGCGTTCGAGATGTCCTGGACCGGCGCCGGCTCCATCTGCATGCCCTCGAAGTACGGGGGCTTGCGGACGTAGGTCGACTCGTTGTCCCACTCGAAGGTGTTGCCGGTGGGGACCGAGAGGGCCTGCCACTGGGCGTCGCCCGCGAAGACGTCCTCGTAGGACTTGGAGAACATGTCCTCGCCGATGGAGTTGGCGACGACGTCGTTGACCTCGGCCTCCGTCGGCCAGATGTCGGCCAGGAACACGGGCTTGCCGTCCTGGTCGACGCCGAGGGCGTCCTTGGTGATGTTGACCTTCATCGAACCGGCGATGGCGTACGCGACGACCAGCGGCGGGGACGCCAGGTAGTTCATCTTGACGTCGGGGTTGATGCGGCCCTCGAAGTTCCGGTTACCGGAGAGGACGGACGTCACGGCCAGGTCGTGGTCGTTGACGGCCTTCGAGACCTCGTCGGGCAGCGGGCCCGAGTTGCCGATGCAGGTGGTGCAGCCGTAGCCGACGAGGTTGAAGCCGACCTTGTCGAGGTACGGGGTGAGACCCGACTTGTCGAAGTAGTCGGTGACGACCTTCGAGCCCGGCGCGAGCGTGGTCTTGACCCACGGCTTGCGGGTCAGGCCCTTCTCGACGGCCTTCTTCGCGACGAGGGCGGCGGCCACCATCACGTACGGGTTCGAGGTGTTGGTGCAGGAGGTGATCGCGGCGACCGTGACGGCGCCGTGGTCCAGCTCGTACGTCGAGCCGTCAGGGGCGGTCACGGTGACCGGGTTCGACGGGACGCCGTTCGTCGCGGCCGGGGCGTCGGACGCGGGGAAGGACTCCTTGCCCGCCTCCTCGTCGTCCGCCACGTAGTTGCGCACGTCGGTCTTGAACTGCTCGGCGGCGTTCGCGAGGACGATGCGGTCCTGCGGGCGCTTCGGACCGGCGATCGACGGGACGACCGTGGAGAGGTCGAGCTCCAGCTTCTCGGAGAAGTCGGGCTCGGCGGCCGGGTCCAGCCAGAGGCCCTGCTCCTTGGCGTAGGCCTCGACGAGCGCGACCTGCTGGGCGTCACGGCCGGTCAGGCGCAGGTAGTTCAGCGTCTCGTCGTCGATCGGGAAGATCGCGGCGGTGGAGCCGAACTCCGGCGACATGTTGCCGATGGTGGCGCGGTTCGCGAGGGAGGTCGCGGCGACGCCCTCACCGTAGAACTCGACGAACTTGCCGACGACGCCGTGCTTGCGCAGCATCTCGGTGATCGTGAGCACGAGGTCGGTGGCGGTCGTGCCGGCCGGCAGCTCGCCGGTCAGCTTGAAGCCGACGACGCGCGGGATGAGCATCGATACCGGCTGACCGAGCATCGCGGCCTCGGCCTCGATACCGCCGACGCCCCAGCCGAGCACGCCCAGGCCGTTGACCATCGTGGTGTGCGAGTCCGTGCCGACGAGGGTGTCGGGGTAAGCCTGGCCGTTGCGGACCATGACCGTACGGGCCAGCTTCTCGATGTTGACCTGGTGGACGATGCCGGTGCCGGGCGGGACGACCTTGAAGTCGTCGAACGCGGTCTGGCCCCAGCGCAGGAACTGGTAGCGCTCCTTGTTGCGGCCGTACTCCAGGTCCACGTTCTGCTTGAACGCGTCGTTCGTGCCGAACTTGTCGGCGATGACGGAGTGGTCGATGACCATCTCGGCCGGGGACAGCGGGTTGATCTTCGCCGGGTCGCCGCCGAGGGCCTTCACGGCCTCACGCATCGTGGCGAGGTCCACGACGCAGGGGACGCCCGTGAAGTCCTGCATGATCACGCGGGCCGGCGTGAACTGGATCTCCTTGTCGGGCTGGGCCTGGGAGTCCCAGTTGCCGAGCGCACGGATGTGGTCGGCGGTGATGTTCGCGCCGTCCTCGGTGCGGAGCAGGTTCTCCAGAAGGACCTTCAGGCTGTACGGAAGGCGGGCCGAGCCCTCAACCTTGTCCAGCTTGAAGATCTCGTACGACTCGTCGCCCACGCGCAGCGTGCTGCGGGCGTCGAAGCTGTTCGCCGACACGACAGTCTCCTTCATGTGTGTGCGCGTTCCACCGCATCCTGCCGCCACGCCGACTCGACGATCCGCTAAGGTAAGGCTAAGTTAGGTAGCCCTTACCATCCGACCTTCGACTCCGTGCGGCCACGGTGCGCCTCGGTAGATATCTCGATGTCGAGATAACTCTAATACATCACCCGGCGATGCCATCAAGCGGTGCCGCCGAGCCCACGCCTGACCGCGTACCCGCGCGCGCTCCCTTCATCGTCGTACGGGTCGGGGCGGGGCACCAGCGCTAGGCTCGGCGGCGCGGGGGTGGGGCCAATGAACCTGTGGTGGACCGGAGTGCTTGCGGCGGCTCTGGCCGCGGGATTCGCCTTTCTGCTCTACCTCGCCGTCACGGGGCGGACAACGGAACCCTGGAACCAGGCACGGGCCGAGGCATACGAGCGTCGCCGCTATCCGGTGGCGCTGCGGCGGGCCTCCGACATGGCCATCGCCGAGGCGCGGCGGCGGGCACGGGACGGGGAGCCCGCGATCGTGACCGTCGCGGATGTGCTGGAGCTGATGGAGGAGCACTTCGGGTTTCCGGACGCCACCAGGTACGAGGCGTCCGCCGCGCTGCGCGAGCGGTTCGCCGCGCGGGGATGTGACGTGGACTGTGTGACGGATGCGTGAGGCGTCGCGTCGGCCAGCCCCGAGTCCCTCCACATGCGGCATCTCATATCTGAGATAACCTGTCGCCATGGCAGACGACTACCTCGAACGTATCGGCAAGCTCATCCGCGACGCCCGGCAGCACCGGGGCTGGACGCAGTCGCAGCTTGCGGAGGCACTCAACACCAGCCAGAGTGCGGTGAACCGCATCGAGCGCGGGAACCAAAACATCAGCCTTGAGATGATCGCTCGAATTGGCGAAGCCCTCGACAGTGAAATCGTCTCCCTCGGGTACGCGGGACCGATGCACCTGCGCGTGGTCGGCGGACGCCGGCTGTCGGGTTCGATCGAAGTGAAGACGAGCAAGAACGCGTGTGTCGCGCTGCTGTGCGCCTCGCTGCTCAACAAGGGCCGCACCGTGCTCCGCCGGGTCGCCCGCATCGAGGAGGTGTACCGCCTTCTGGAGGTACTCGGCTCGATCGGCGTCCGCACCCGCTGGATCAACGACGGCGCGGACCTCGAGATCGTGCCGCCGGCCAAGCTCGACATGGACGCCATCGACGCCGACGCGGCCCGCCGCACCCGGTCGATCATCATGTTCCTCGGCCCGCTCCTGCACCGCATGGACCGCTTCAAGCTGCCCTACGCCGGCGGCTGCGACCTCGGCACCCGCACCATCCAGCCGCACATGATCGCGCTGCGCCGCTTCGGCCTCGACATCACGGCGACCGAGGGCCTCTACCACGCGGAGGTCCATCCGGGCACCGCGCCGGACCGCCCCATCGTGCTGACCGAGCGCGGCGACACCGTGACCGAGAACGCGCTGCTCGCCGCCGCCCGCGCCGACGGCACCACGGTCATCCGCAACGCCTCCTCCAACTACATGGTCCAGGACCTGTGCTTCTTCCTGGAGGCGCTGGGCGTCGAGGTCGAGGGCGTCGGCACGACCACGCTCACCGTGCACGGCGTGCCGCACATCGACGTCGACGTGGACTACTCGCCGTCCGAGGACCCGGTCGAGGCGATGAGCCTGCTGACCGCGGCCGTCGTCACGCAGTCCGAACTCACGGTCAAGCGCGTGCCGGTGGAGTTCCTGGAGATCGAGCTGGCGGTCCTGGAGGAGATGGGGCTCGACCACGACCGCTCCGCGGAGTACCCGGCCGACAACGGGCGGACGCGGCTCATCGACCTCACCGTCCGGCCGTCGAAGCTCGAAGCGCCCATCGACAAGATCCACCCGATGCCGTTCCCCGGCCTGAACATCGACAACGTGCCGTTCTTCGCGGCGATCGCGGCGTCGGCCCAGGGCAAGACCCTCATCCACGACTGGGTCTACGACAACCGGGCGATCTACCTCACGGACCTGAACCGGCTCGGCGGGCGCCTCCAACTCCTCGACCCGCACCGGGTGTTGGTCGAGGGGCCGACACGGTGGCGCGCCGCCGAGATGATGTGCCCGCCCGCGCTTCGGCCCGCCGTGGTCGTGCTGCTGGCGATGATGGCGGCGGAGGGCACGTCGGTGCTGCGCAACGTGTACGTGATCAACCGGGGGTACGAGGAGCTGGCGGAGCGGCTCAACTCCGTCGGCGCGCAGATCGAGACGTTCCGGGACATCTGAGCCCATCAAGCCCCTGGGGCACCGGCGTTGCGGCCGCGGGGCTCCGCCCCGGACCCCGCGCCTCAAACGCCGGCGGGGCTGGAAAAACCAATCGCCGGCGGGGCTTGAGCAGCGGGGGCCGGGGCAGAGCTCCGCGGCCCGGGCGCTACGTGGCCGCAATAAACTCCCGGATCGCCGCCGCCAGGGCGCGTGGCTGGTCCAGGGGGATCAGCGTGCCGCAGTCGTCCAGTTCGATCAGGCGGCCCTGCGGGAGCAGGTCTGCCAAGCGGCGGGCGTGGGCCAACGGCATCATGCGGTCCTGCTTGCCCCAGACCACCAGCGCGGGCCGGTCGTAGGCGCGGAGCGCGTCCGCCGCCTCCATCATTTCCGTCTTCACGCCGGAGCGGAGGTAGTGGAGGAGGAGTTGGCGCGCCGCCGGGTCCTTGCGCAGGGGCTCGATCCAGTCGTCGATCATCTCGTGCGGCACCGGTCGCTGCGACATCACCGCGTAACCCGTACCGGGCATGCGGCGCAGGGGCCGGACGGAGAGCGTGCGGACGAGGAGGGTGATGCCGCCGGGCACCCGGGACATGACGTCCAGGAGCTTGCCCGCCGGGCCCGGCGGATAGTTGTCGAAGGCCTCGCAGCCCGCGATGACCATGCGCCCCACCCGGTCGGGGCGCTCCGCGGCGAGCTGCTGGAGGCGCCCCGCGTCGTTCTCCACGAACACCGTGTCGTCGCCCAGCTTGAGCGCGTCGGCGAACTCGCCGATCAGCAACGCCACGGATTGCGGGGTGATTTGGGCACCAGGGCGCACGGGTGTGTGCTGACTCCCGTACGGAAGGTGGGGCACGATGCACCGCGCGGACGTGCCGAGTTCGTCGACGACGCGCCGCCACACCGTGCCGTTCTGGGCCAGCCCGTGGAGGAGGACGACGGTCGTGCCGTCGCCTCCCGAGTCCTCGTACGCGATCGGGCCCACGGAGAGGTCCACCACCGAGAGTTCCGTCTGCTGGGTCATGCGGTCGAGCCTAGGCGCCCGTGGGCTTCATGGCAGGACGGCGATCCCGTCGAGTTCCACCTTGGCCTCCTCGTCCCAGAGTCGGGTCACGCCGATCACGGCCATCGCCGGGTAGTCGCGGCCCGCCAACTCGCGCCAGATCCGGCCGAGTTCGCGGGCGTGCTCGCGGTATTCCGCGACGTCCGTGGCGTAGACCGTGACGCGCGTCAGGTGCTCCGGTGTGCCGCCGGACGCGCGCAGGGCGGTGAGCAGGTTCGTCAGGGCGCGGGTGAACTGGGCGGGGAGGGTGGCCCCGACCACCTTGCCGTCGGCGTCCAGGGACGTCTGGCCCGCGAGCATGACCAGTCGGCCGCCCGTCGCGACGACGGCGTGGGAGAAGCCGGTGGGCGGGGAGAGTTCGGGCGGGTTGACGCGCTCCACGTCGCTGCTCACGCCGATCCCTTCGTGTGGGCCTTGTACAACTCGCGGGCGATGATGGCCCGTTGGACCTCGGACGCGCCCTCGTAGATGCGGGGCGCCCGGACCTCGCGGTACAGGTGTTCCAGGACGTGGCCGCGGCGCAGCGCCCGCGCCCCGTGCAACTGCACGGCCGCGTCGACGACTTGCTGCGCCGCCTCCGTCGCGATGAGCTTCGCGGCGGCCGCGCGGCGCGGCACGTCCGGGGCGCCCTCGTCGTACGCGGACGCCGCCGCGTACACCATGAGGCGTGCGGACTCCACCCGTACCGACATGTCGGCGACCTGGTGGGCCACCGTCTGGAGTTCCTTCAGCGGGGCGCCGAACGCCTCCCGCTCCGCGGTGTGCGTGAGGGTCGCGTCGAGGGCCGCCTGCGCCATGCCGACGGCGAAGGCGCCGACGCTTGGACGGAAGAGGTTGAGGGTGTTCATCGCGACGCGGAACCCGGCGTCGACCTCGCCGAGCAGGTCGTCGCGGGTCACCGGGACGCCGTCGAAGGCAAGCGCGCCGATGGGGTGCGGGGAGATCATGTCGAGGTGCTCGCCGGTCAGGCCCGGACGGTCGGCGGGGACCGCGAAGGCCGTCACTCCGCGTGCGCCCGCGCCGGGGGTGGTGCGGGCGAAGACGGTGTAGACGTCGGCCTCGGGAGCGTTCGAGATCCAGCACTTCTCGCCGGTGAGCCGCCAGCCGTCGCCGTGGGGCGCGGCTTCCAGGGACAGCGCCGCCGCATCCGAGCCCGCCCCCGGCTCGCTCAGCGCGAACGCCGCCACGGCCCGGCCCGCGCCCACCTGCGGAATCCACCGCTCGCGCACCGCCGCGCTGCCGTACACGTGGATCGGGTGCGCCCCCAGCCCCTGCAACGCGAGCGCCGTCTCGGCCTCCGTGCTGACGCGGGCCAGGGACTCCCGGAGAAGGCAGAGGTCGAGCGCGCCGGATGTGAACAGGCGCTCAAGGAGACCGAGTTGGCCGAGCTCGGCGACGACAGGGCGGTTGACGCGGCCCGGCTCCCCCTTCTCTGCGAGCGGGGCGAGACGGTCGGCCGCGAGGGCCCGTAGCTCGCCACACCACGCGAGCTGCTCCGGTTCGAGCGAGAATGTCCCCATACGTGGTGCTCCTCTCACGACTGCCTACCGGCCTCACACAAGAACCGTATCGCGCCCCGTTGACTGTCGTCACCATCACGATACGCTCGATGCGCGCCGCCTCACCCGGCGACGGCATGCGAGCCACTCACCACGAGGGGGCGCCAGGCCATGACCCACCATCCGCCCAGCCCACTGCTTCCTTCTGGGCACGTCGACACCTTCGCGCGCGACCATCTGCCGGCCGCCGAGCTGTGGCCGGGCCTCACCTTCGAGCTGCCCGAGCTGCGCTACCCCCAGCGACTGAACTGCGGCTCCGAACTCCTCGACGCCACCGTGGAGCGGCACGGCGCGGACCGCCCCGCCTTCCACTCCCCCGGCCGAACCCCCTGGTCCTACGGGGAGTTGAAGGCGACGGTGGACCGAATCGCGCACGTGCTCACCGATGACCTGGGCGTCGTCCCCGGCAACCGGGTGTTGTTGCGCGGCCCCACCACCCGGTATCTCGCGGCGTGTTGGCTCGCCGTGATGAAGGCCGGGGCCGTCGCCGTGACCGTCCTCGCGCAGGCGCGGGCGAGCGAGCTGGCCACCGTGTGCGGGATCGCGCAGGTGGGGCACGCCCTGTGCGACGTCCGGTCGGTCGACGACCTGGCGAAGGCGGAGGTGCCGGGGCTGCGCATCACCACGTTCGGCGGGGACGGGGCCGACGACCTGCTGCACCGGGCGGCCGGGAAACCGGCGGCGTTCGAGGCCGCCGAGACCTCCGCCGACGACGTCGCGCTGATCGCCTTCACCTCCGGGACCACCGGGCGCCCCAAGGGGTGCATGCACTTCCACCGGGACGTGCTCGCGGTCGCGGACACCTTCGCGCGGCACGTACTGAAGGCAGGGCCCGACGACGTGTTCGCGGGGAGCCCGCCGCTGGGCTTCACGTTCGGGCTCGGCGGCCTCGTGATCTTTCCGCTGCGAGCGGGAGCTTCGGCGCTGCTGCTCGAACAGGCGGGCCCGCAGAAGCTGCTGCCCGCGATCGCCGAGCACCGGGTGTCGGTCGTGTTCACCGCGCCGACGGCGTACCGGGCGATGCTCGGCGCGCTCGCCGATGACCCCTCGCACGACATCTCCTCGCTGCGCCGCTGCGTGTCCGCGGGCGAGAATCTGCCCGCCGCGACCTGGCAGGCCTGGCAGGAGGCGACCGGGCTCCGGATCATCAACGGGATCGGTGCGACGGAACTGCTCCACATCTTCATCTCGGCGGCCGACGACGCGATCCGGCCCGGGACCACGGGCGTTCCCGTGCCCGGCTGGGAGGCCCGCATCGTCGACACCGAAGGCCGCCAACTCGCGGACGGGGAACCGGGGTTGCTTGCCGTGCGCGGCCCCGTCGGCTGCCGCTACCTCGCCGACGAGCGGCAGACCGTGTACGTACAGCACGGCTGGAACGTCACCGGGGACACGTACGTCCGCGAGGCCGACGGTTATTTCCGGTACGTGGCCCGCGCCGACGACATGATCATTTCCGCCGGGTACAACATCGCGGGCCCGGAGGTGGAGGACGCGCTGCTGCGCCACCCGGACGTGGCGGAGGCGGCGGTGGTCGGGCGCCCCGACGAGGAGCGCGGACAGGTCGCCGTCGCGTACGTGGTGCTGCGGCCGGGGGCGCGGCAGGACGGCGACGGCCTGCGCGAGTTCGTGAAGGCCGAACTCGTCCCCTACAAGTGTCCACGCGCGATCGAGTTCCTGGACGCGCTGCCGCGCACGGCCACGGGAAAGCTCCAGCGGTTCCGGCTCCGTGAGCCCTCGGCCGTAGAGTGATCGCGTGTCCGAGCAGCCCACGTCCCACACCCCCCGCTCCCTCATCGTCACCCTGTACGGCGCCTACGGCCGCGACCTGCCGGGGCCGCTGCCGGTCGCCGAGCTGATCCGGCTGCTCGGCGCGGTCGGCGTCGACGCCCCGTCCGTCCGCTCGGCGGTGTCCCGCCTGAAGCGGCGCGGCCTGCTGCTCCCGGCCCGCACCGCGAGCGGCGCCGCCGGCTACGCGCTCTCCGACGACGCCCGCCAGCTCCTCGACGACGGCGACCGCCGCATCTACGGAACGGGGAACGCGCGGGACGGCTGGGTGCTCGCCGTGTTCTCCGTCCCGGAGTCCGAGCGTGCCAAGCGGCACGTACTGCGCTCCACACTCACAGGGCTCGGCTTCGGCACGGCGGCGCCCGGCGTGTGGCTCGCGCCCCTCGGCGTCTACGAGGAGACCCGGCACACGTTGGAGCGCATCGGCTGCGCCGGGTACGTGGAGCTGTTCCGCGGCGAACACCTGGGCTTCGCGGCGACGGCCGACGCGGTGGCCGGCTGGTGGGACCTCGCCGCCCTCGCCAAGCTCCACGAGGCGTTCCTCGACGAGCACGAGCCGGTGCTGCGCGCCTGGCAGCCCCGCCCCGAAACCCCGCCGCGCGAGGCCTACCGCGACTACCTCCTGGCCCTCGACTCCTGGCGCCACCTCCCCTACGCGGACCCGAGCCTGCCGCCGGAACTGCTGCCGGAGGACTGGCCGGGGGTGCGCGCGGCGGAGGTGTTCCGGGCGCTGGACGAGCGGCTGCGGGCGGCGGGGGCGGAGTTCGCCCACGCACCGACGCACTAAGGCAACCCTCAGGTTCCTCCACAGATCCTCTCAGAATGCCCGCTTAGCGTCGGTTCTCATGAGTCTCATGCGCAACATGAACCGGGCGCTGACCGCCACCACCGGCCTCCAGGTGCGCCGCGCGTCCGCGAAGCCGGCCGAGCCCCTCGCCAAGAAGTCACCGGCGAAGCCGCCCGCCCCGGACTACCGATGTACCGACGACCCGGCGACCGACCGGCTGCTGCGGCGGCCCGTCTTCATCATGTCGCCGGTGCGCTCGGGTTCGACCCTGCTGCGGATGCTGCTCGACGCCCACCCGCGCCTGCACGCCCCGCACGAGCTGCACATCCGGCGCCTCGAGGTCGGCTACGGCAGCAAGCTGTCGCAGCGCGCCATGGACGCGCTCGACCTGGGGCGCGGCGACCTGGAGCACCTGCTGTGGGATCGCGTCCTGCACCGTGAACTCACCAGGTCCGGCAAGGACTTCATCGTCGAGAAGACCCCCAGCAACGCCTTCGCCTACCGGCGGATCCGCGACTGCTGGCCCGACGCCGGATTCGTGTTCCTGCTGCGGCATCCCGTCTCCATCGCCCAGTCCTGGCACGAGGGCGACCCCGAGAAGCGCACGTACGACGAGGCCTGCGCGGACGCCCTGCGTTACATGAAGGCCGTCGACAACGCGCGCAAGGGCATCACCGGCGGACACACCCTGCGCTACGAGGAGCTCACGGCCGATCCGGAGGGCAAGATGCGCGCCCTGTGCGCCTTCCTCGGGGTCGACTTCGAGCCCTCGATGCTGGAGTACGGCGCCCGCGACGAGACGCAGGTCCAGAAGGGACTCGGCGACTGGCGGGACAAGATCCGCAGCGGCAGCGTGCAGGCGGGCCGCGAGCTGCCGAAGGACGACGAGATCCCCGAGGTGCTGCGGCCCATCTGCAAGGCGTGGGGGTACCTGAAGTGAAGCCCCGGGCCGAGGTCGAGGAAGTGTGGCCGCGAGACGGGCGGATCGGGGTCGTCGGTCGGCTGGTCGGACTGAGCGATGGGGCCACCGACGGGTGGCGGCTGACGGTGACGCGACGCTCCAGCGGTGACCAAGTACTCGCGTACGACGCCGAGTTGGACGGTGCGCGGTTCAGCTGCGCGTGGGACGTGGCCGATCTCGCCGCGTACGACGACGGGTTCAGCGGCGCCGACCAGTGGGACCTGCATCTGACGGACGGCGCGTCGAGGCTGCGCGTCGGGCGGCGGCTCGACGACATCCGCGGCAAGAAGGCGATCTACGTCTATCCGCGGCAGGCGGTGCCGGGGGCGGGGTTCGGCGTACGGCCGTACTTCACCGTCGAGGACAACCTGTCGCTGGAGTGCCGCGCACTGTCGCCGGAGCGCCGCGCATGAGGAACACCCCAATCCGGTACCTGCTGCTGCACGCCTACGGGCGCGGCGGCACCATCCGCACCGTCTTCAACCAGGCCAACTCCCTTGCCGCCGCGGGCTGGGACGTCGAGATCGTCAGCGCCGTGCGGCGGCGCGAGGCCCTGCAGTTCCCGCTGGACGAGCGGGTGCCGGTGACGACGGTCGTCGATCTGCGGGAGGGGGCCGCCCCCGAGGCCACCGAGCCGGGGATCGGCGGCTGGTGGCACGCCCGCAGGCGCGACCGCCTCGCCGCGACGCCCGCGCGTGAGATCCCGCGCGGCGAGTTCGGCCACCGGTACTTCGACCGGCGCCTGGAACTGGCCCTCGGCGACTACCTGCGCTCGCTCACCGACGGCGTGCTCGTCACGACGCGCCCCGCCCTGAACTTCCTCGCCGCCGCGCACGCCACGAACGGCGTGGTGCGGGTGGCGCAGGAGCACATGAACCACGGCACGCACCGCCCCGACGTACAGCGCCGCATCCTCGAGACGTACGAGTGCTTCGCGGCCGTCGCCGTACTGACGGAGCGCGACCGCGGCGAGTACGCGCGGCTGCTGCCCGGCACGCGCGTCGTGCGGATCCCGAACGCCGTGCACTCCCTCGACCAGGTCCCGGCGAACCACGCCTCGAAGATCGCGGTCGCGGCCGGCAGGCTCTTCCCGCAGAAGGGCTTCGACCTGCTGATCCCCGCGTGGGCCAAGCTCGTCCAGGATTTCCCGGACTGGCAGCTGCGCATCTACGGCAGCGGCGAGAAGAAGGCGCAGCTGCGCGCCCTGATCGAGGAGCACCACCTCTACAACCACGTCCTGCTGATGGGACACAGCGACCAGCTGGACGACGAACTCGCCAAGTGCTCGCTGTACGTGCTGAGTTCCCGTTTCGAGGGACTGCCGATGGTGATGATCGAGGCGATGGCGCACGCCCTCCCCGTGGTCTCCTTCGACTGTCCCACGGGCCCCGCCGACGTACTCACGCACGGCGTGGACGGGCTGCTCGTGCCCGAGCAGGACCCCGACGCCCTCGCCGACGCCCTGGCCCGCCTCATGGGCGACCGCGAGCTGCGTACGGAGATGGGCACGGCGGCCGTGCTCACGGCGGCGGCCTACGGCCCCGACGCGGTTCACCCGCGCTGGGAGGCCCTCTTCACCGAACTGACCAAGACCCACGAGGTGCGGGCCGCCGACGGCTCCGACGGCACCGATGGCACCGACGGCACCGCGAAAGGACTTCACGCATGACGACGGCCACCACGGGCCGCCCGCAGGGAGCCACCATCTGGCTCACCGGGCTGCCCAGTTCCGGCAAGACGACCGTGGCGCGCGCCCTCGCCGGGCAGTTGCGCGCGGAGGGCCTGCGCGTCGAGGTCCTCGACGGCGACGAGATCCGCCGCTTCCTCTCGGCGGGCCTCGGTTTCAGCCGCGAGGACCGCAACACGAACGTGCAGCGCATCGGCCTCGTCGCCGAAGTCCTCGCCCGCAACGGGGTGTTCGCCGTCGTCCCCGTCATCGCGCCGTACGCGGACAGCCGGGAGGCCGTGCGCAAGCGGCACGCCTCCAGCGACACCCCGTACATCGAGGTGCACGTCGCGACGCCGGTCGAGGTGTGCAGCGAGCGCGACGTGAAGGGCCTGTACGCACGTCAGGCCGCCGGGCAGTTGAAGGGGCTCACCGGGGTCGACGACCCGTACGAGGCTCCGGTGGACCCGGATCTGGCGCTGGAGACGCAGCACCAGACACCGCAGGAGTCAGCGGGTTCGGTGCGGGCGGTCCTCGCGGCGAGGGGTCTGGTGTGAGCGACACGTCGTACGCACTGAGCCACCTGGACACCCTCGAATCCGAGGCCGTGCACATCTTCCGTGAGGTGGCGGGCGAGTTCGAGCGGCCGGTGATTCTGTTCTCCGGCGGCAAGGACTCGATCCTGATGCTGCATCTGGCGCTGAAGGCGTTCGCGCCCGCGCCGGTGCCGTTCCCGCTGCTGCACGTCGACACGGGGCACAACTTTCCCGAGGTCATCGCCTACCGGGACCGTGTGGTCGCCGCACATGGGCTGACACTCCATGTGGCGTCCGTACAGGACTACATCGACCGGGGTGTGCTCCGCGAACGCCCCGACGGGACGCGCAATCCGCTCCAGACGGTGCCGCTGACGGAGGCCATCCGGTACGAGCGCTTCGACGCCGTGTTCGGCGGCGGGCGCCGGGACGAGGAGAAGGCGCGGGCGAAGGAGCGGGTGTTCTCGCTGCGCGACGAGTTCTCGCAGTGGGACCCGCGCCGCCAGCGCCCCGAACTCTGGCAGCTCTACAACGGCCGGCACGCCCCCGGCGAGCACGTCCGCGTGTTCCCGCTGTCCAACTGGACCGAGCTGGACGTGTGGCAGTACATCGCCCGCGAACGCATCGAGCTGCCGGAGATCTACTTCGCCCACCGGCGCGAGGTCTTCGACCGGGGCGGCATGTGGCTGTCCGCCGGCGACTGGGGCGGCCCGAAGGACGGCGAGTCGGTCGAGAAGCGGCGGGTCCGCTATCGCACGGTCGGCGACATGTCCTGCACCGGCGCGGTCGACTCCGACGCCGAGACCCTGGACCAGGTCATCGCGGAGATCGCGGCCTCCCGGCTCACCGAACGGGGCGCCACGCGCGCCGACGACAAGTTGTCCGAGGCGGCCATGGAAGACCGCAAGCGCGAAGGATACTTCTAGAAATGCCTGGTTCTGTGTCTGTATCCATGTCTGGTGTTACTGAAGTGGGCACGTTGCGGCTGGCCACGGCCGGGTCGGTCGACGACGGCAAGTCCACGCTCGTGGGTCGCCTCCTGCACGACTCCAAGTCGGTGCTCGCCGACCAGTTGGAGTCGATCTCCCGTACCGGCACGCCCGATCTGGCGCTGCTCACGGACGGCCTGCGCGCCGAACGCGAGCAGGGCATCACGATCGACGTCGCGTACCGGTACTTCGCCACACCCCGGCGGCGGTTCATTCTCGCGGACACGCCGGGGCATGTGCAGTACACGCGGAACATGGTGACGGGCGCGTCCACAGCGGAGCTGACGATCGTCCTGGTCGACGCCAGGCACGGGGTCGTCGAGCAGACGCGCAGGCACGCCGCGATCGCCGCGATGCTGCGTGTCCCGCATGTGCTCCTCGCCGTGAACAAGATGGATCTCGTCGGGTACGAGGAGTCCGCTTTCGCGGCAATCGCGTCCGAATTCACCACGCACGCCGACGGGTTGGGAATCCCGACGGTCACCGCGATCCCAATCTCGGCGCTCGCGGGCGACAACGTGGTGGACCCTTCCGCGCGCATGGACTGGTACGGCGGCCCGACGGTCCTGGAACACCTGGAAACGGTCCCGACGACCGTCGCATCCCCTTCGGCCCCGACCCGCTTCCCGGTCCAGTGCGTCATCCGGCACGGCGAATCCCGTCACTACGCGGGCCAGTTGGCGTCGGGGACGCTCCGGGTCGGCTCCGCCGTGACGGTGCACCCGTCGGGCCGTACGTCGACGATCGCGGGCCTCGACGTTCTCGGCACGCCGGTGGACGAGGCCCATGCCGGGACCTCGCTCACGGTGCGGCTCTCCGATGAACTCGACGTCTCCCGCGGCGACTTGATCACACCGTCCGCCGACCGGGCGCCGACTGTGACGCGGGATGTGCGGGCGGCGGTGTGCCATGTGGCGGACCGGCCGTTGCGGGTGGGTCAGCGGGTCCTGGTGCGCCACACGACACGCACGGTCCAGGCCATCGTCAAATCCCTCGGGGACGCGGTCGAGTTGACGGCGAACGACCTGGGCCGGGTGGCCCTACGCACGGCCGAGCCACTGGCACTGGACGCCTATGCCGCGGTGCGACCAACGGGTTCCTTCCTCCTGGTCGACCCATCGGACGGGACGACGCTGACGGCGGGAATGGCGGGAACGGCGGGACCGCCCGAACCGACACCCTGACGCCACGGGGCGCCACGGGGCGCCACGGGGCGCCACGGGGCGCCACGGGGTTGGATCCCCGTCACCCTGACGCCACGGGGCTCCGCCCCGGACCCCGCGCCTCAATCGCCGGCGGGGCTTGAAATTCGCACCCGCTGCGGGGCCTTGATGGCACCCGCCCATCTCCCACCCACCCGCCCCCTCCGGGGGCGTCGGCCACACGGGGTACGGCCCCCGCATCCGGCCGACCGCCGCCGCCATGGGCAATCCACCACCGACACGACTCCCACCCCATTACGGCCGACCACCCCGCCCCCTTGAACAATCCACCACCGGCACGGCTCCCCACCCATCACGGCCGACCACCCCGCCGCCTTGAACAATCCACCACCGGCACGGCTCCCCACCCATCACGGCCGACCGCCCCGCCGCCTTGGGCAATCTGCCGCCTTGGGCGGCAGAGTGGGCAAGGCGGCACCCCGGTGCCGCGCGACCAGAACGGCAGGCGTCGCCCACGGCAAGGCCCGAACCCCGGTGCGGGCATCGGTCACCACGAGCGGCAGCCCCGGCACAGCCCCTGGGCCCGGACGGGCCGAAGCCCCCGGAGGGGGCGGGCGGGTGGGAGCTGAGCCGGCACCGGCGCACCCGGGGAAGGGCTGGTGCCGCGTAACCAATACCCGAGGCGCCACCCCGGCACCGCCGCAAAATCCCGGTGCCGCGCAACCGTCGCCAGACGCGCCACCCCGGCACCGCCGCAAAATCCCGGTGCCGCGCAACCGTCGCCAGACGCGCCACCCCGGCACCGCCGCAAAACCCCGGTGCCGCGCAGACAGGACGACGGCACCGACCCCGTCACCCGGGCAGCACCAACCTCGGCTTCGGCGCATCCAACCGCCCCGTCTGCGGCCGCCGGCTCCCCGCACCGTACTGCCGGGGCCACCCGACCCCCGGCCCCGCATACCCCTGCTCCGCGGCAGCGTGCAACGTCCAGTTCGGGTCGTACAGGTGCGGACGCGCCAGTGCACACAGGTCCGTACGGCCCGCCAGGACAAGGGAGTTGACGTCGTCCCAAGACGAGATCGCGCCGACGGCCACGACCGGGACCCCGGCCTCCGCCCGGATCCGATCCGCATACGGCACCTGGTAGGAGCGCCCGAACGCGGGCCGCTCGTCCGAGACCACCTGCCCCGTGGACACGTCGATCGCGTCGGCCCCATGCGCGGCGAAGGCGCGGGCGATCGCCACGGCCTCCTCCGCACTGGTGCCGCCCTCCGCCCAGTCCGTGGCGGAGATCCGCACCGTCATCGGCCGCTCGTCCGGCCACACCTCGCGTACGGCGTCGAAGACCTCCAGCGGGAACCGCAGCCGACCCTCCAGCGACCCGCCGTACGCGTCCGTGCGCCGGTTCGTCAGCGGGGACAGGAAACCGGACAGCAAGTAGCCGTGCGCGCAGTGGAGTTCGAGGAGGTCGAAGCCCGCGTCCGCCGCACGCCGCGCCGACTCCACGAACTGCGCGCGTACACCCACCAGTTCGGTCGCCGTCAGCGCGCGCGGCAACTGACTGTCCGGCCGATAGCGGAGCGCGGACGCCGCGACCAGCGGCCAGTTGTCGTCCGCGTCAGGGAGCGGCTCGTCCATGCCCTCCCACATCAACCGCGTGGAACCCTTGCGGCCCGAGTGCCCGAGCTGCACTCCGATCGCCGTACCGGGCGCCCGCGTGTGGACGAAGTCCACGATCCTGCGCCAGGACTCCGCCTGGTCATCCGCGTACAGCCCCGCACACCCCGGCGTAATGCGCCCCTCCGGGCTCACGCACACCATTTCCGTCATGACCAGACCGGCGCCGCCGAGAGCCCGCGCCCCCAGGTGCACGAGGTGGAAGTCGCCCGGTACCCCGTCCACCGCCGAGTACATGTCCATCGGTGACACCACGACCCGGTTGCGCAGCTCAAGGCCTCCGAGCCGGAACGGCGTGAACATCGGCGGCGTGCCCTCGGGACAGCCGAACTCCCGCTCCACCGACTCCGTGAACCCCGCGTCCCGAAGCCGCAGGTTCTCGTGCGTCACCCGGCGCGAGCGCGTCAGCAGGTTGAACGCGAACTGGCGCGGCGGCTGGTCCAGATAGCGGCCCAGCTCCTCGAACCACTGGAGGCTGGCCCGCGCCGCCCGCTGCGTCGACGCCACGACGGGCCTGCGCTCCTCCTCGTACGCGGCAAGCGCCGCGCCGGTCGTGGGCTGCTCGGTCAGGCACGCGGCGAGCGCGAGCGCGTCCTCGACGGCGAGCTTCGTACCGGAGCCGATGGAGAAGTGCGCGGTGTGCGCGGCGTCGCCGATGAGCACGCAATTGCCGTGCGACCAGCGGTCGTTGACGACCGTGCGGAAGGTGAGCCAAGAGGAATTATTGGTCTTCAGTGCGCGCCCTCCCAGCGCGTCCTTGAAGATCCGTACGCAGGCATCAATCGATTCGCGTACGTCCATGTCCGCGAAACCGGCCGCCCGCCACACCTCTTCGCGCATCTCGACGATGACCGTGGACCCGCTCTCGCTGAACGGGTATCCGTGCAGCTGCATCACGCCGTGCTCGGTCTCGGCGATGTCGAAGCGGAAGGCGTCGAACGCGAAGTCGGCGGCGAGCCAGATGTAGCGGTTGCGGTGCTCCTCGATGTGCGGCCCGAACGCGTCGGCGTACGTCTCGCGGGTCTTGCTGTGCACACCGTCGGCGGCGATCACCAGGTCGTGCATGTCCCGGAGTTCGGCGATCGGCGGCGCCTCCTCCTGGAAGCGCAGGTCCACGCCCAGTTCGCGGCAGCGGTCGTGCAGGATCTCCAGGAGCCTGCGGCGGCCAAGTGCCGCGAAACCGTGTCCAGTTGAGGTGTGGCGCTGTCCACGGTGCACGATGTCGATGTCGTCCCAGCGCACGAACTCGCCCTGGAGCGCCCGGTAGACCACCGGGTCGGCGTGCTCGATTCCACCAAGGGTTTCGTCGGACAGGACGACACCGAAGCCGAACGTGTCGTACGGGGCGTTCCGCTCCCAGACCGTGATCTCGCGGTCCGGGTCGAGGCGCTTGAGGAGGGCCGCGGCGTACAGGCCGCCGGGGCCGCCTCCGATGACGGCGATGCGCCGGGCGCGTACGGTCATCAGCCGGTCACCGCCCCTGCCACTTCGGCGGGCGCTTGTCGGTGAACGCCGCGTGGAACTCGGCGTAGTCCTCGCCGTGCATGAGCAGCGCCTGCGTGGCCGCGTCCATCTCGATGGCCCCGGCGAGCGGCATGTCCAGCTCGGCCGTCAGGAGCGCCTTCGTCTGCGCGTACGCGAGGGCGGGCCCTTCGGCGAGGCGCTGGGCGAGAGCGAGCGCGGCCTCGTCGGCCCTGCCCTCGTCGGTCAGCTCGCTGATCAGGCCGATGCGCTCGGCCTCGGGCGCGCGGACCGCGTCGCCGAGCATCAGCAGGCGGGTGGCGTGGCCGAGGCCGACGACGCGGGGCAGCAGATACGCCGCGCCCATGTCGCCGCCGGAGAGCCCGACCTTCGTGAACAGGAACGCGAAGCGGGCGCTCGGGTCGGCGACGCGGAAGTCGGAGGCGAGCGCGAGGACCGCGCCCGCCCCGGCCGCGACCCCGTGCACGGCGGCGATCACCGGGAACGGGGCCTCGCGCACGGCCCGGACCACCTGCCCGGTCATCCGGTTGAAGTCGAGGATCTGTGCGGTGTCCATGGAGAGCGTGGCGCCGATGATCTCGTCGACGTCGCCGCCCGAGCAGAAGCCGCGACCCTCGCCGGCGAGGACGAGGGCGCGCACGGACTTGGTCCGGGACAGCTCGGCGAGGAGGTCGCGCAGGTCGGCGTAGGCGCCGAAGGTGAGCGCGTTGAGTTTCTCGGGGCGGGCGAGCGTGACGGTGGCGACGCCGCTCTCGTCCACGGCGTACGTCAGGTGCTGCCAGGAGTCGGTACGGGGGGTGGAGCCGGTGAAGGGACTCATGCGTTGCCTCCGGCGAGGTCGCGGGCGTGCCGAGGAGGGGCGAGACCTGTCGACCGTATCACCGCATCGTGACTGCCGTCACGAGTGCGCGATAACGGAGAAAGGGTCGGACGTCCCGGCCCGCACCGACGAGAGCCTCTTTCGCCCCACGCCGTACCATTCATAAGGTTGAACGCAGGACAGTCCCCCTTGAGCCCGTTCCTCCGAGCCCGTCCCCGAGCCGCATACGCGCCCTCCGCCCCCAGGATTCCGCCGTGACTCCCTTCCCCGGTCCACCTACGCCCACGTCGTGGCGCATCGCCCTGCCGCACACAGTCGCGGCCGTGCCCGTCGCGCGTGCCCTCGTGCGGACCGCGCTGTCGGAGATCGACTCACCGGCCGCCGACGCGGACACGGCGGAGCTGCTGACGGCGGAACTGGTGGCGAACGCGGTGGAGCACACGACGGGGGACACACCGATCGAGCTGGTCGTGGAGCTGCTCGACTCCGGCTGTCAGGTCGAGGTGCACGACACGGACCCGGCGCCGCCCTCCGACCTCACCAATCCCGAGGACGACGGGCCGCCCGACCCCTGGCAGGAGCACGGCCGCGGCCTGCTCCTCATCCGCACGCTCAGCTCGTCGTGCGGGCACCGCCCCACCGATTCCGGCAAGGCGGTGTGGTTCACGCTTCCCCCTCTGGTGCCGGCACAGCGCCCGGCGTCCGAAGCGTAGGGCCGCCCCTCAACCGAGCCGCGAGTTGCGGCGGCCGTACAGCGCGTACACGAGCGCGCCCACGACGAGGAACACCGCGAACTGGCCCCACGTCGTCCACCCCGTGCCCCAGATCAGGTAGAGGCAGAAGCCGACGCCCAGGATCGGGCTGACCGGGTACAGCGGCACCCGGAACGAGCGCTTCAGACCGGGGTGCGAGGGGCGCAGCGCGATCACCGCGATGTTCACGGCGACCATGGTGGCGAGCGTGCCGATGGTGGTCAGGTTGACGACCGCGTCGAGCGAGGAGAACGCGGCCGGGACCGCGAAGACGGTCGCGACGATCCACGTGTTGGCGACCGGCGTGTGCGTCTTCGGGGAGACCCGCTCGAAGACCCGCGGGATCAGCCCGTCGCGGGACATCGACATCAGGATCCGGGTCTGCCCGTACATCACCGCGAGGACGACCGAGGCGATGGCGACGACCGCACCGAAGGCGATGACGCCGCCGCCGACGGTCGACCCGGTGACCTGGTCGACGACGAGGGAGAGCGCGGCCGGCTTGTCCCCGACGGCGCCCGCACCGAGCGCGCCGATGGCGGCGACGGCCACGGCGACGTAGAGCAGCGTGACGATGCCGATGCAGATCAGGATGGCGAGGGGGATGTTCCGCCGCGGGTTCTTGACCTCTTCGCCGGCCGTGGTGACCGCGTCGAAACCGATGTACGAGAAGAAGGCGAGCGAGCCACCGGAGGTGACGCCGGCCATGCCGTCCTTCGTGGGGCCGCGTGCCGGTGGGGCCGGAGAGGGTGTTCCGGCTCCACCAGTTTGAACGGTTGCTCAGTGAATGTGCGGTTTTGTCGCTGCGAAGGTGAATGTGCGGCTTGTCGCTACTGGCCGAGCGTGGCGACCATGACGGCCTTGATCGTGTGCATCCGGTTCTCCGCCTCGTCGAAGACGACGGAGTGCTCCGACTCGAAGACCTCGTCGGTGACCTCGAGGGACTCCAGGCCGTACTTGGCGTGTATCTCGCGGCCGACCTTGGTGCCCAGGTCGTGGAAGGCGGGGAGGCAGTGCAGGAACTTCACGTCCGCGTTCCCCGTCGCGCGCAGCACGTCCATCGTGACGGCGTACGGCGCGAGCGACTTGATCCGCTCGTCCCAGATCTCCTCGGGCTCGCCCATCGACACCCAGACATCGGTGAGGACGAAGTCCGCGCCCGCGACGCCTTCCTCGACGGACTCGGTGAGGGTGATGCGGGCACCGCTCGCGGCGGCCAGCTCACGGGCCTTGGCGACGACCTCCTCGGCCGGCCAGTAGGCCTTGGGCGCGACGATCCGGACGTCCATGCCGAGCAGGGCGCCGGTGACGAGGTAGGAGTTGCCCATGTTGAACCGGGCGTCGCCGAGGTAGGCGAAGGACATGTCGGTGAGCGGCTTGGCGCTGTGCTCGGTCATCGTGAGCACGTCGGCGAGCATCTGCGTGGGGTGCCAGTCGTCGGTCAGGCCGTTGTAGACCGGCACGCCCGCGTACTCGGCGAGCGTCTCGACGATGGACTGCTCGTCACCCCGGAACTCGATGGCGTCGAACATCCGGCCGAGCACACGCGCGGTGTCCTTGCTCGACTCCTTCTTGCCGATGTGCGAGCCGGCCGGGTCGATGTACGTCGTCGACGCGCCCTGGTCCGCGGCCGCGACCTCGAAGGAGCAGCGCGTACGCGTGGACGCCTTCTCGAAGATCAGCGCCACGTTCTTGCCCTTGAGGTGCTGCGGCTCGGCCCCTGCCTTTTTGGCCGCCTTCAGCTCCGCGGCCAGGTCGACGAGGCCTCGGAACTCCTCGGCGGTGAAGTCCAGCTCCTTGAGGAAGTGGCGGCCGGTGAGGTTCATACGGGGCTCCTGCGCGTGACTCGGGGACGGGATCGGGACAGTGGAAGTCTATACGATGTTCCACATTTCTATTCATGGGTACGTCTCTTCATGGGCACTTCTCTTCATGGGTCTGTCTGCTCAGCCGGTCACCGCGTCCCGCTCGACCGGGCAGCTCATGCAGCGCGGCCCGCCCCGGCCGCGGCCCAGCTCGCTCCCCGGGATCTCGATGACCTCGATGCCCTGCTTGCGCAGGAACGTGTTCGTCGTGGCGTTCCGCTCGTACGCGACGACGACGCCCGGCTCGACGGCGAGCACATTGCAGCCGTCGTCCCACTGCTCGCGCTCGGCGGCGTGCACGTCCTGTGTCGCGGTCAGGACCCGGATCTCGGGGAGTCCGAGCGCGGCGGCGATCGCCCGGTGCATGTGCTCGGGCGGATGGTCGGTGACCTTCAACTCCGCGCCGGACGTGCCCGGTTCGATGGTGTACGAGCGCAGCATGCCGAGCCCCGCGTACTGCGTGAACGTGTCGCCGTCGACCATCGTCATGACCGTGTCGAGGTGCATGAAGGCCCGCCGCTTCGGCATGTCGAGGGCGACGATGGTGCGCGCCGAGCCCGCCGCGAACAGCTTGTGCGCGAGCATCTCCACGGCCTGCGGCGTGGTCCGCTCGCTCATCCCGATGAGGACGGCGCCCCGCCCGATGACGAGGACGTCGCCGCCCTCGATGGTCGACGGATAGTCCGCCTGCCCCTCGGACCAGACGTGGAAGCCCCCGTCCTCCGCCGCGTCCCGGAACAGCGGATGGTGCCGGTAGATCGCCTCGAAGTGGACGGTCTCGCGCTGCCGGGCGGGCCACCGCATCGCGTTGATGGACACCCCGTCGTAGATCCAGGCCGAGGTGTCGCGCGTGAACAGGTGGTTGGGCAGCGGGCCGAGGAGGAAGTCGTCGAGCTCCATGACGTGGAAGCGCACGGAGGTCGGCTCCGGGTGCGCCGCCAGGAACTCGCGCTTCGTCATCCCGCCGATGAGCGCCTCGGCGAGTTCCGTGGACGGCAGCGTCTCGAAGGCCTCCCGCAGATGGCCCGCGGCCAGCGGGCCGTACTCCTTCTCGTCGAATACGCGGTCCAGGACGAGGCCGCGGGCGGCGTCGACGTCCAGGGCCTCGGTGAGCAGGTCGCCGAAGAGGTGCACGTTGACGCCCCGGTCGCGCAGCACGTCGGCGAAACCGTCGTGTTCCTGGCGGGCCCGGCGCACCCACAGCACGTCGTCGAAGAGCAGCTGGTCCTTATTGCTCGGCGTGAGCCGCTTCAGCTCGAGATCGGGCCGATGCAGAATCACTCGGCGCAGGCGGCCGGCCTCGGAGTCGACGTGGAATCCCATGCAGCCATCCTTACCCGCCGCACGGCGGTTGCGCCCCGGGGCTCCGCCCCAGCCCCCGCTGCTCAATCGCCGGTATTTCCAGCCCCGCCGGCGTTTGAGGCGCGGGGTCCGGGGCGGAGCCCCGGTCTTTCAGGCGCGGACTACGCAGGACACTCGCCCCATGACCCGCATGATGGACGCATGGATCTTCGCGTATTCACCGAACCGCAGCAGGGCGCCACCTACGAGACGCTGCTCCGCGTCGCCAAGGCCGCCGAGGACTTGAACTACGGGGCGTTCTTCCGGTCGGACCACTACCTCCACATGGGCCCCGTCGACGGCCTGCCGGGCCCCACGGACGCCTGGACGACACTCGCCGGGCTCGCCCGCGAAACCCGGCGGATCCGGCTCGGCACGCTGATGACGGCCGGTACCTTCCGGCTGCCCGGCGTGCTCGCCATCCAGGTCGCGCAGGTCGACCAGATGTCCGGCGGCCGCGTCGAACTGGGCCTCGGCTCCGGCTGGTACGAGGAGGAGCACTCCGCGTACGGCATCCCGTTCCCGAAGGAGAAGTTCGGGCGCCTCGAGGAGCAGCTCGCCATCGTGACGGGCCTGTGGGAGACGCCGGTCGGCCAGCGCTTCAACTACGACGGAACCTTCTACCAGTTGAAGGACTCCCCGGCCCTGCCCAAGCCCACCCAGCCGCGCGTCCCGATCCTCATCGGCGGCCACGGCGCCAAGAAGACCCCCGCGCTCGCCGCGAAGTTCGCCACCGAGTTCAACATCCCCTTCGCCTCGATCGCCGACACGGAGCAGCAGTTCAAGCGCGTGAAGGCCGCGGCCGGCGAGCACGGTCGCGCCCCGGACGCGCTGACCTACTCCAACGCCCTCCTCGCCTGCGTCGGCCGCACCGACGCCGAGGTCAAGCGCCGCGCCGACGCCATCGGCCGCGACGTCGACGAGCTCAAGGCCAACGGCCTCGCCGGCTCCCCCGCCGAGGTCGTCGAACGCCTCGCCGCTTACCAAGCCGTGGGTTCCCAGCGGATGTACCTCCAGATGCTCGACCTCGACGACCTGGACCAACTCGAACTGATCGCCTCGGAGGTGGCGCCGCAGCTGAGCTGAGGCGTACCGCGACGGATAGGTCTCCTGCTGCCACGGTCGGGTGAAATCGCGTCAACCCGGCGCGTGGTGGCGGGGGTGCGCAGTGACCCGGCCCCGGCCCTGATCGTTGACTCGGGCGGAGCCGGACCGCCCGGCACCCGCGCCGGCGGTCACTGCCGGGCGTCACGATTGCGTCAACTGCCTCCCCGTGCGGGAGGCAGGGCCGAGGAGGCCGCAATGTCCCAGGAAGCCGCGCCCGATGAGGCCGTGCACGACACGTCCGCGCCGGAGCAGGAAGGCGCACCCAAGGGTCTGCTGCAGCAGATGGAAGAGCTGATGGCCGCGCTCAACGCCGACCTGACGCAGCTCGACGCCGACCTCCAACAGCCGCCCAGGACTTCACCACCGGCCGCCGAGAACATCTGAACGACCACCCGCCGAAAAAACGCCAGACTCCCGCCGGGCTCAGGCCGCCGAGTCCGTGTCCGGCTCCGGCGTGGGCTCCCGGTCGGCGAGGGGAAGCGCGCGGCAGCCTTCCGGGAGCCGCCGCAGTATCTCGAGGATTCTGTCCCGCGACTCGTCCGCCGCGTCGATCGCCTCCATGCACTGCCAATAGGCGCCCTCCTCGAACGACGCGCTCGCCACCCCGACGAGCGCGATCCCCACGTCACCGAGCAGCACGCCGAGATCCATCAACGCCCGGTGCACATCGCCCAGTTCGGTCAGCTGCGCCGCCCGTATCCCGCCGGCCCCCACGATCGGTGTCGCCGCGCCTCCGCTGCCGCGCGCTCCCGCCTCGCTCAGCCCCACCGCCTCGCCTCGTAACTCCGGTGGCCCCTGCATCGCGAGGCGACTCCCGATCGCCTGCGCCAAGGCCTGTGCCTGCCACGCCTCCCTCATGATGTCCCGCGGGTCCTGGCTCTCCGCCAGGGCCCGTCGGCCGACCCCGATGAGCCGCACCGCATCCATCGCGTCCCCGTCCGTCTCCCGCCCGAACTCCTTCGTCCACTACTCAGAGTGAAGGCAGATGCGATAAAAAGCTAGGGGAAGCCAGAAATTTGTGGACACAACGTTCGATGTGGATAACTCAGTGACTCCGGAGAGTGACATTCGGTCCCCGTGGGGGGCAGTTGAGGGGCGGTTGACGGAGCCCGGCCCTCCGCCTACTCGGACCCGGTCCCCTCGCCCCGCACCGGGAACCGCCGCTCGTTGCGGTCGATCTTCGCCGACAGCGCGGCCAGTGCGTCGATGCCCAGCACCTCGCACAGTTGCAGCAGATACGCGAGGACATCGGCGACCTCGTCCTCGACACGGTGGGCCGAGTCCGGGTGCTCCATCACGCGGGCCGACTGCTCGGGGGTCAACCACTGGAAGATCTCGACCAGTTCGGACGCCTCGACGCTCAGCGCGGCCGCCAGGTTCTTCGGCGTATGGAAGGGCTGCCAGTCCCGGGCGACCGCGAACCGGGCCAGGCGCGCCTGCAGGGCCGCCACGTCGAGCGGGCGGGTTTCCTCACGTTCCTCGTTCATCGTCCCAGGTCTACCATCGCCGCCCCTTCCGCCCGCGCCCCCCGCTCCGCCTCGGAGCCCTCGCCCACCGCGGCGACGAGCCGGATGTGGCCGCGGGCGCACATCCGGGCGGCCAGCGCGGTGAGTTCGGCGCACTGGGCGCGGTCGAGGCCCCGGTCGAAGCCGTCCGCGAGGACGGTCAGGCTCTGGTACGCCTCCGGGACCTCGGCCGCCGCGTCGACGGCGAGCACACGGGGCCCGGTGAGCAGGACCAGCGCGAGCGCGAGGTACCTCAACTCGCCGTCCGCGAGCCGCTCGACGGGACTGGTCGCCCCGCCGCCGCGGTCCACGACGGCGCACACGGTCCCGTCGGACGCGGTCTCCGCGCGTACGTCGGCCACCGGTCCCACGAGACCCGCGCGGGCAGCGGAGACGAGCAGCGCGTGCCTCGTGCTGCACTCGGCTCCGGTGCGGCGCAGCACGGCGGCGAGGTTGTCGCAGCCGCCGTGCAGCCGGTCCGCCGCCGCGGGCGCCGGGGTGCGCATCCGCGTGGGGTCGGGGTCACAGGCGAAGGTGGAGCGCAGGCCGACGACGACCTGCTCGGCCGCGGCGAGCACCTGGCGCTGCCCTTCGGTGCGGCCCGCGACGCGCAGCGGGAGCATCGCCGTGCCGAGCAGGTCGTCGGGGAGCGGCCCGCGGGTCACGGGGACCGAGCCCGCGGTGTGCCAGGCGGCCTGGACGTCGCGGCGGCCGGGGTCGCGCAGGGCGGTCTGGAGGTACGTGATGCCGGGCCCCGTCAACCGTTCGCCGACGATCCGGAGTTCGGGTTCCGCCTGGACGGCCAGGTCGAGCCGTACGGGTCCCACCGGGCCGTCGACGGTGCAGCCGATGTGGAACCCGCGGCGGCGTTCGGCGTCGGGCCGTGCGCGTTCGGGAACGTAGGCGTGGGGGTCCGGGAAGACGTCCGCCAGGTGTGCCCCGCCGCCAAGCCCCGCGAGCGCCGCGAAGGCGCGCAGCACGCTGGTCTTGCCGCTGCCGCTGGGGCCCGCCACGGCGGTGAACGGTCCGAGCGGGACGGTCGTGCCGCGGTGGCGGGCGAAGGCGGCGAGCCTGAGCCGGGTGACGCGCGGGCGGTCAGGGGACGCGCTGGGGAGCGGGGGTGCGCCCCGCTGGAGCACGGTCATGGGTTGAACGTAGGTGGCCCGCGTGCGCAGAACCGTTTGCGTGCGAAGGGCTTCCTACGAAAGAGCGACTATGCCCGTCGGGCTTGCCCGCGCGTCCCCGCGGTCGACCGGCGTTACGGCCTCGGGGCTCCGCGCCTCAAACGCCGGCGGGGCTGATATTGCGCTTACGAGACCGCGCCCTGTACGAGCCCCTGGACCTCGGTGCCCGGAGGGGCCAGCAGGAAGACGTTGCGGTCGACGCGGTGCATGCCGCAGCCGAGGCCGAAGACGGCGCCGCTGCTGAAGTCCAGGACCCGCTTGGCCACTTCGGTCTCGGCGCCGGACAGGTCGAGCAGCACCGGGATGCCGGACATGACGGTCTCCGCGACCTCGCGCGCGTCGCCGAACACGTTGATACGCAGGACGACGAAGCGTCGGCGCGGTTCGGTGTCGGCCTCCGGCATCGCCCGATGGTCGACGGCTGACGGCCACTCGTTGCGGCTGCGCAGCGGCACGACCTGGGCGAGACCTTCCCACTGTTCGTCGGTGACGTCGTGGCTGTTCACTCAGGTTGTCCTCGTGGTGTCGGCGCCAGGGATGACAGCTGCCCTGTTCTTCCGGCCGGGGGTGCCGGGGCTGCCCCCGGCCGGATGCAGCCCCCACCCCGTTCGGGCTCGCACTGTTGTCTGCACCGCCCAATTCTTACGCCATGTAACCCATTCGGCCCAACACCGACACGGCCCCGCCCCCGTGCGCCCCGTCACACCCAGGGTCCTTCTGACGGGCCTTGCTGGAGTCGCGTGCCCTGGCACGCACATCTGCCGCGTTGTCGTCGGTTGCCAACGCTCCGCGTTGACGCCCCCCCTCCGCCTTGCAGCTGCACGCACCAGCCCCCGCTCACCGGCACCGCTCGATCACGCCTCCCGGATCCAGCCTGGCCCGTCAGAAGGGCCCAGGTCGCCCGAGCGCGCCAGCCACCGCCCCGCGTGCCGCGTGACCTCGATGGGGCGACCGAAGCAGGACGTCATCAGGTTCTTGGTGAGTACGTCGTCCACCGTGCCGCTGGCGAGGACGCGGCCCTCGCGCAGCAGCAGCGCGTGGCTGATGGCCGGGGAGAGTTCTTCCAGGTGGTGGGTGACGGTCACCGTCGCCAACTCGGGCCGTCCGGCCGCGAGCTGACGCATCGTATCGATGAGGTCCTCGCGCGAGGGCAGGTCGAGCGCGTTGAACGGCTCGTCGAGCAGGAGCAGCGCCGGGTCCGCCATGAGGGCGCGGGCGATCAGCAGGCGGGCGCGCTGGCCGCCGGAGCAGACGCCGTAGGGGCGGTCGGCGAGCTCCTTGATCTGGAGTTCGGCGAGCAGCGCGTGGGCCCGCTCGCGCACCTCGTCGTCGTACGTCTTCCAGAGCGGCTGGACGGTGCCGCTGTGGCCGGTGAGGACGACGGTGTGGCCCGGCAGGTCCTGGGGGACGCGCTGCGAGGTGGAGACGTGGCCGATGAGGGCGCGCAGCTCGCGGACGTCGACGCGGCCGAGCCGGTGACCCAGGACATCGACGGTGCCGGTGGTGGGGAAGTTCGTGGCGCCGACGATCCGCAGGATGCTGGTCTTGCCCGCGCCGTTCGGCCCGAGCAGAGCCCAGTGCTCGCCGGACCGTACGGTCCAGTCGATGTCGTCGAGGATGGCCTGGCCGGTGGTGTGGCGGCGCATGCCCACGCCGTCGAGGGCGGCCACGGTCCGGCCCTGGTTCTCGCTCACGGCGCCTCCTGCCTCATCGCGTCTGCGACGCAGGATAGCTGCACGTTGCATTTATCCCGGCCGGTGTCCATTTCGTGGACGCAGCGGCCGTGTCCACCGACCGGTGGACCCCAGGTTCCACCGGTCGCCGCTGTCCGCGCCCGTACCCCCGCGACCAGCATGGACGCCATGACCAACTACACCGTACGCATGGCTCGTTGGAGCGCCGGGCACCCCTGGAGGGCGATCGCCGGCTGGTTCTTGTTCGTCGTCCTGTGCCTCGGTGCCGGGATCACCGTGGGCGGCGACGCCGCGACGTCCGCCGACTTCGGTGTCGGTGAGGCGGGGCGCGGCGAGGCGATCGCCCGGGAGGGCGGGCTCGCGCAGCGGCCCGTGGAGCGGGTGCTGATCGAGGATCGTGCCTCCGGACGCCTCGACCGGACGGTGGGCGGCGCCGTCGCCGATGACGTCGTCGGCCGGATGCGGGGGCTGCCCGAGGTGCGGTCCGTGGGCGAGCCCGTGTGGTCGAAGGACGGCCGGGCGGTCCGCGTCGACGTCACCATGAAGGGCGCCGAACTCGACGGGAAGAAGCACGTCGATCCGCTGCGGGCGCAGACCGCCGCCACGCAGAAGGCGCATCCGGAGCTGCGCGTCGAGGAGACGGGCGGGCCCTCCATCAGCCAGGGCGTCGACGAGCTGCGCGGCAGCGACCTCTCCCGTACGGAGATGATCGCGCTGCCCATCACGCTGCTCACGCTGCTGCTGGTGTTCCGCTCGGTGGCGATGGCGACCGTGCCGCTGCTGCTCGCCCTGTCCGCGATCGTCGCGTCGATCGGCCTGTCGATGCTGGCCTCGCACGTCTTCCCCGACGCCGGGGTCGGCACGAACATCATTCTGCTGATCGGGCTCGCCGTCGGCGTCGACTACACACTGTTCTATCTGAAGCGGGAGAGGGAGGAACGGGCGCGTTCGGACGGCGAGTTGAGTTCGCGGGCCCTGGTGGAGATCGCGGCCGCCACGTCCGGCCGTGCGGTCGTGCTCTCCGGGTTCGCGGTCGCCGTGTCCAGCGCGACGCTGTACCTCGCCGACGACGTGATCTTCTCGTCGATCGCGACGGCCGCGATCCTGGTCACGCTGGTCGCCGTGGTCAGCTCACTGACGGTGCTGCCCGCGCTGCTCGTGAAGATCGGCGCGCGGGCCGAGCGCCACGCCGCACGCAAGCCACGAAAGGCGAGGCCGCAAAAGCCCGTGCGGCGCAACGCCCTGCTGCGTCTCACCGCCCGCAGGCCCGCTGCCGTGCTGATCGTCGCGGTCCTCGCGATGATGGCATTGGCGGCTCCCCTGCTCGGCCTGAAGCTCACCGACATGGGCCGTGAGACGCACTCGCGGCAGACCCGGTCGATGCCCACCTTCGACCGGTTGAACGCCGCGTTCCCCGAGGTCAAGGCCTCACATCAGGTGCTCGTACGGGCCGGCGCCGAGCGCGCCGACGAGGTGGCCGGAGCGCTGCGCTCGCTCGCCGCCGACGCCAAGGACGACCCGGGCCTGAACGGCACGTACACCCTGCGCGGCTCCGCCGACCACCGCGTCACGTCGCTCGAACTGCCCGTCCCGCACTACGTCAGTACGAAGCCTGCTCAGGAGTCGTTGCAGCGGCTGCGTACCGAGTATCTCCCGTACGCTGTCGGCAAGTTGGGGGGAGGCGTCGACGCGGCCGTCGCCGGTGACGTGGCCCGTTACGCCGACTATCCCGCGCACCAGAAGGAGAAGCTGCCGCTGATCATCGGGGCGCTGCTGCTCGTGACGTTCGCGATGACCGTGTGGGCGTTCCGGTCCGTGCTGCTCGGTCTCGTCGGCGTCGTCCTGAACCTGCTGTCGGCGGCCGCGTCGCTCGGCGTGCTCACCCTGACGTTCCAGAACAGTTGGGCCGAGAGGCTGCTCGACTTCCAGTCGACGGGCACGATCGGTTCGCGGGTACCGCTGTTCCTCTTCGTGATCCTCTTCGGGCTCTCCATGGACTACCAGGTGTTCGTGATCAGCCGGATCAAGGAGGCCGCCGAGCGCGGGGTGCCGACGCGGCTGGCGGTGCTCGACGGGGTCGGCAGCTCGGCCGGGGTGGTGACCAGCGCGGCGTTCGTGATGGTGACCGTGTTCGCGAGCTTCGTGTCGCTGCACTTCATCGAGATGAAGCAGATCGGGTTCAGCCTGGCCGTGGCGGTGCTCCTGGACGCCTTCGTGATCCGGGTGCTGATCCTGCCCGCGCTCATGTTGCTTCTGGGCGAGCGGAGTTGGTGGCCCTCGCGCGGGCCACTGCGGGCCGCGACGTCCACGACCGAGCGCCCGCTCGCGAACGTAGGCTGATCACCGTGGACAGCAGCCGAGCGCCTCTCCTCGCCCCCAGCCCCACGACCGTCGTGCCCGCACTCCACCGGTGGAACGCAGTGGTGTGGGTGCTGTGCGGCCTGGTGCCGCCTGCCCTCGCGGTGGCGGACACCCCGGCCGGGACGAAGTACCCGACGTTCGTGCTGCTGTCCGCCATGACCTGCGCGTACGCGGCCGTGGCGATGTTCCCCGGCCGGGAGCTGCTGCGGCCGACGGCCTACCTCGCGCTGCTGGCCGCCGGGGTCGGCGCGGTGTCGTACACGATGGGCAGCGGCGCCGCCCTGTTCATCGTGTCGCTGCCGCACTTCTGGATCTACGCGTCCGGGCCGGGCGCCGCCCTCGCACTCAGCGGTGCGGCCGCCGCGCTCACGGCCGCCGGCACCATCGCCGGACGCGAGTCCGGTACCCAACTGCTCGGCGGCAACGTCCTGTTCACCCTCGCCGGGTACGCCGCCGGGTCCACGGTGGGCCTCCTCGTACACCGGCTGACGGAGCAGAGCGAGGCCCGCACCAAGAAACTGAGCCACGAACTCGCGGACGCCCAGCAGGCGTTGGACGCGGCGCAGCGCAAGCAGGGTGCGGCGGACGAGCGGGAGCGGATGGCCCGCGAGATCCACGACACGCTCGCCCAGGGCTTCGCCTCGATCATCGTCCTCGCGGAAGCGGCCCGCGCGGGACTCCCGGCAGAATCGGCGCGCTCCGCGCAGCAGTTGACGTCGATCGAGCAGACGGCACGGGAGAACCTGGCGGAGGCGCGCGCTCTCGTCGGCGCCACGCCCCCGCCGGGCGGCGGCGCGCAGGGCCCGGTGGCGGGCACACTGCGTCGCACCCTCGACCGGTTCGCCGAGGACACCGGGATCACGGTGGAAGCCGAGCTGGCCGAGGTCGACTGCGACCAGCAGACCCGTATCGCGCTGCTGCGCTGCACGCAGGAGTCGCTCGCCAACGTCCGTAAGCACGCCGCCGCTTCGACCGTCGTCGTGGTGCTGGAGCAGGGCGCGGGCGCCATCGATCTGGAGGTCACCGACGACGGGAGCGGTTTCGACGTGTCCTCGGCGCGCGGCTTCGGCCTCGACGGCATGCGCAAGCGGCTCGCCGAGCTCGGCGGCGAGCTGACCGTCACGAGCTCCCCGGGGGACGGCACCCGCGTTCTGGCCCAACTGCCCGGCACCCGGACCGAAGAGGAGCGAGCATGAGCGGCACGAGTGACGTGAGTGGCGTGAGTGATGCGGCGATGCTGCGGGTCGTCGTGGTCGACGACCACACCGTGATGCGGGCCGGCGTCGTCGCCCTGCTCGCACCCGAGGCCGGCATCGAGGTCGTCGGCGAGGCGGACGACGGCCGGTCCGGCGTGGCGCTCGTGGAGGAGTCGCGCCCCGACGTGGCGCTGCTCGACCTGCGGATGCCGGGGCTCGACGGGGTGGCGGCGACCGAGCGGATCGTCGCCGGGCCGAGCCGCACCCGCGTGCTGATCCTGACGACGTACGACACGGACTCCGAGATCGAGCGCGCGGTGGAGGCGGGCGCGATCGGCTATCTACTCAAGGACACCACGCGCGAACAGCTCGTCGACGCGATCCGTTCGGCGGCACGCGGCGAGACGGTGCTGGCCCCGCGCGTGGCCCAGAAGCTGGTGGCGAAGCTGCGCCGGCCGACGCAGACGGCGCTGACCGCGCGCGAAGTGGACGTCCTGACGGCGGTCGCGGACGGCCTGTCCAACCCGGACATCGCGAAGCGCCTCGTGATCGGTGAGGCGACCGTGAAGACACATCTGCTGCGCATCTTCGCGAAACTGGACGTCGGCGACCGGACGCGGGCCGTGGTCGTCGCGATGGAGCGCGGGGTGCTGTAGGGCGGGGTACTGAAGGGCGCGTCGCGGCCGGGTGAAACGGAGCCGTGCACGACCGTTGACACCCTCACCAACCAAGTGATCTATTCACTTCATGAGTTACGTCGACCAACCCTCGCTGTCCGAGCGCCTCGCGGACGACATAGTCGAGATCATCCGCACCGAGCGCCTCTCCCCCGGAGACGCCCTGGCCTCCTCGCGCGAGCTGGCCAAGCGGTTCGAGGTGACGACGCCGACCGTCCGGGAGGCGCTGCGCCGCCTGGAGGCCATGCAGGTCGTGGAGTTCCGGCACGGCTCGGGGACGTACGTCGGGCCCGGCATCGAGCGGCGGCTGCTCGCCAATCCGCACCGGCCGCGCACCTCGCGGCGGTCCGTGCTCGAACTCGTCGAGGCCCGCCTCGTCGTCGAGCCGGCGGTGGCGGCCGAGGCGGCGCGCATTCGACTCCCGCAAGGGGTCGAGCAGTTGGAGCACGCGGCGGCCAACGCCCTGTTCCCGCCCGAGGAGTCGCTGCGCCGGTCCGTGCACTTCCACGTGGCGCTCGCGACGGCCAGCGGGAACGCGCTGCTGAAGGAGACCGTCGAGGCGCTGCTCCAGGTCCGCGCCCGCGACCAGGTCGAGATCCGGCACCGGTACAACGACCGGGAGCGCGACCACGCCGAGCATCTCCAGATCGTCGAGGCGGTACGCGAAGGCGACGCGCCGGCCGCCGAGCGGATCACCCGCGAACACCTGACCGCGATCCGGGACACCGTGCTCGGCGCCGACTTCCCCGACGGAGGTGAGCTCTCGTGAGCTCCGAACAGCCCCTGCACCTGGCCGAGTTGACGACCGAAGAGGCCGCCGAGGCCGTCACCCGCGCACCCGTCGTCATCATCCCCGCCGGCGCCTACGAGCAGCACGGCCCCGGCATGCCGATCGCCACGGACACCATCCGCGCCGAGCGGATCGCCGACCTCGTCGGGGCCCGGCTCGCCGGACGCGTGGTGATCGGCCCGCCGCTCCCGGTCGGCGTCTCGCCGCACCACATGGCGTTCGCCGGGACGGTGACGCTGACGACGACCACGTTCGCCGCCGTCGTGCGCGAGTACGTCGAGAGCCTGCGGCGGCACGGCTGGCGGCGGTTCCTGGTGCTCACAGGACACGGCGGCAACAACGCGACGCTCACCACCGTGGCGCAGGACCTGCTCGTGTCCCACCCCGATGTGCGGTTCGCCTGGACGCCCGTCACCTCACTCGCGTCCGACGTGATCGGGGAGATGGGCGTGAGCGAGGTCAGCGGGCACAGCGGGGAGGCGGAGACCGCCCAAATGCTGCACCTGGCACCGGAGTTGGTGCATCGCGACCGCCTGGAGCCGGGGTCCGTCGCCGTCGACGGGCTCAAGCCCGAGGCGCGCCTCGCCCGCTCCTTCTCGCAGCCGACGCTGACCCTGCCGTACGACGAGCTGAGCGCCAACGGGGTGCTCGGCGACCCCACTTCGGTCACGGCCGAGGACGGCGAGGCCATCGTGGCCGCCGCCGTCGACCGCGTGTCCGCCTTCGTCGAGGAATGGCTCGACCTCTAGCTCCAGCCCCCTGACCCGCCCCCCCTGGCCCGTCCCACTGACCCGTCCCACTGACCCGTCCCCCTGAGCAACCCTCATTTAGGAGCCGCAATGAAGGGTCTACTTCGGCGTGCCTGCGTACTGGCCGCCGCGCTCGTCACCGTACCGTTCGCCCCGGCCCAGGCCTCCCCTGCCGCCCGCCCCACCGGCTGCGACGCCCCCACCGCGCAGCAACCCGGCACCAGCGTCCCGCACACCATGACCAGCGGAGGCCGCGAGCGCACGTACCAGCTCCACCTTCCCAACGGCTATACACCCGACCGGAGTTGGCCGCTGATCATCGCGTACCACGGGCGGGGCAACACCGGCGCCGGAACCGAGGCGTTCTCGCGCCTCTCCACGCTGCCCGCGATCGTCGCGTACCCGAACGGTGTCGTCGGCACCGGCGACGGGCAGCGGCAGGCCTGGCAGGGCGCCCCGTACGCGGCGGCCGGCGTGGACGACGTCGCGTTCACCGGGGACCTCCTCGACTCCCTCGAAGGCTCGCTGTGCGTGAACGAGCGGCGAGTGTACGCCACCGGCAAGTCGAACGGCGCCGGGTTCACCGGCCTGCTCGCCTGCCGGATGTCCGACCGTTTCGCGGCCGTCGCACCGGTCGCCGGCGCCTTCTACCCCGGCACGCGCGAGGGCGGCTGCGCCCAGGACCGCCCGATGCCCGTCCTCGACTTCCACGGCACCGGTGACACCACCATCCCGTACGCGGGCGACACCGACCGCGGGCTGCCCGCCATCCAGGACTGGGTGCGCGAGTGGGCCGACCGGGACGGCTGCCGCGCCCGAACGCCTGACGAGGTGACCGAGCCCGACATCACGACGTCGCGGTGGACCGGCTGCGCGGACGGCGCGGAGGTGGCGCACGTCGCGGTCACCGACGGCGGACACACCTGGCCGGGAGCCGACGGCTACAGCGGCGGCGGCTACACGACGCAGACGATCCAGGCCCACAAGGTGATGTGGGCGTTCTTCCGCAACCACCAACTCCCCTCCCCTCCACGCTAGTTCGGAGCCGACATCATGACCGTACAGAGAGAAGCGCCCCCGTCGGGCGGGACCGGAGCCGATGCGGCGCGGCTGCCCCTCGTCATCCGCGCCCTCGGCGTCGTCGAGCGGGCGGGGAACGCGCTGCCGCATCCGTTCTGGCTGTTCTGGATCCTGTCGGCGGTGCTCGCCGTCGTCAGCGCCGTGCTCGCCGGGTTCGACGTGTCCGTGGTGTCGCCCGCCGACCACAAGACGGTCGTCGTGCAGAACCTGCTCAGCGGCGACGGGCTCGCCATGGCGGTGTCGACGATGGTGTCGAACTTCGCCGAGTTCCCGCCGATGGCGACGATCGTGGTCGTCATCATGGGCGTCGCCGTCGCCGAGCGCAGCGGGTTCCTGTCCGCCGCGATGAAGGTCGGGGTCGCGCGGGTGCCCGCGTCGTGGGTGGTGTTCGCCGTCGCGTTCGCCGGGACGGTGGCGCACGTCGCGTCGGCCGCCGCGTACATCATCCTGGTGCCGCTCGGCGGCCTCGCCTTCCGCGCCGTGGGCCGCTCCCCGATCCTCGGCATCGTCGTGGCGTACACGTCGATCGCCTCCGGCTACGACGCGAGCCCGATTCCGACGCCGAACGACGCGATCTTCGCGGGCATCACGACGGCGGCCGCGAAGATCGCGGGCGGCGACGCCGCGTACGTGTCCCCGCTGTCCAACTGGTTCTTCAACATCGCCTCCTCCCTGCTGCTCGCCACCGTCATCACGCTGGTCACGCGGTGGGTGCTGGCCAAGCGGCCGGACCTCGACCCGGATCCGGACGCCGACGTCGAGGACCTGGGCACGCTGGACCTCAGCGAGCGCGAACGGTCCGCGCTGCGGCGGGCGTTGCTCGCGCTCGGTGGCGGCCTGCTGCTGGTCGTGGCGGCGCTCGTCCCCACGTCCTCGCCCCTGCGCGGGGACGGCGGCAGCATCGTCGAGTCCCCGTTCATCGACGGCATCGCGGCGGTCGTGGCCATCCTGTTCGCGCTCACCGGCATCGTGTACGGGGCGCGCTCGGGGTCGATCGCGAAGCCCGGCGACGTACCGAAGCTGATGGCGGCGGGCGTGAAGCAGATGGCGCCCGTGCTGGTGCTGTTCTTCGCCATCGCCCAGTTCCTCGCCTACTTCGACTGGACGCACATCGGCGACGTCCTGGCGGTGCGGGCGGCGGAACTCTTGGAGCACAGCGGGATGCCGATCGTCGTGGTGTTCCTGCTGATCCTGCTTCTGCTGACCGTCGTGAACGTGGTGGTGACCAGCGGGACCGCGATGTGGGCGCTGGCCGCGCCCGTCCTCGTACCGATGCTGATGCTGGCGCACGTGCCGGCCGAGACGACGCAGGCCCTGTTCCGCATCGCCGACTCCGGGTCGACCGCGATCACCCCGATGAGCCCGTACTTCGTGATGGCCCTCGGCTTCCTCCAGCGCTATCGCAAGGACGCGGGCATCGGCACCCTCGCCGCGTACACGCTGCCCCTCGCCATCGCGATGACGGCGACATGGACGCTGCTGTTCCTCGCGTGGTGGGCGCTCGGGATTCCGCTGGGGCCGGGGGCTCCGGTGCGCTGAGGAATGTGTGGGCGGGGGCCACGAGCAATGCGCGGGTGGGTCTACGCCCACGTCCTCAGTACCGGCGACCGTTCCTCGACGGCCTGCGCGGCGTCCAGCAGGCCGTCCTCCGTGAACCGGCCGCCCACCAACTGCACCCCGATCGGCAGCCCGTCGTGCGCGGCCACCGGGACGGTGACGGCCGGGAAGCCGAGGATCGGGACCGACGTCATCGGCCACATCGCCGGGAAGAGCTCCAGGCCACGCGTCTCGTCCGCGATGTCGGCGTCCTGCTCGAAGGGCGGCTCGGCGCACACCGGGGTCAGCAACAGGCGGCCGGTGCCCAGGAGTTGCTGGAGCCGAGTGACGAGTGCGCCGCGCCGACCCCAGCCGTTGATGTACGTCTCCAGGTCCGGCGCCGCGCCCCACACGGCGGCCGACGCCTTGAAGTGCCGGGCCAGTGCGGTACGGATGGCGTCGTCGCCGATCCGGTCCACCACGCGGAGCAACGGCCTGGTGTCCTCCGTGAGCAGGAGCAGCCACAGCCGGGCGGCCTCCGCGAGGAGTGGTTCGGCCGCCACCTCGTCGACCTCGTACCCGGCGTCGGCGAGGCGGGCGGCGGCGTCGGTGAGGGCCGCGTCGACGGCAGGGTGGTTCTTCGCGCCGTCGTTGCCCCGGACGAGCGTGACCCGGGTCGGGGCCTGGCCGCGCGCTTCGGGCAGCGCCGGGACGCCATAGGGGTCGCGGAGGTCGGGCGTGCTCATGGCGTGCAGCGCGAGCCGCGCGTCCGCAACCGTCCTGCCGAGCGGCCCCTGCACCGCGCAGGCCTGCACGGTGGGCGGGAGGTCGAGCGGCATCCGGCCCTGCGGAGTGTCGGCGTACGCGGGCGGCGCCCAGCCGGAGACCCGGCCCACGGTGGGCCGCAGCCCGACCACGCCGCAACAGGCCGCCGGGAAACGGATCGACCCGCCGATGTCGTTGCCCTGCGCCAGCGGCGTCATCCCGGCCGCGATCCCGGCCGCCGCTCCCCCGCTGGAGCCGCCGGGCGTGCGTGCGGCGTCCCAGGGGTTGAGGGTCCGCCCGTGCAGGTCGTTCGTGGAGAACCAACGCAGCGAGAACGCGGGCACGTTGCTGCGCCCGAGCGGTATCGCCCCGGCGGCACGAAGGGCCGTGACGCAGGCCGCGTCCTCGGCGGCGACCTCCCCCGCGAGCGCGGCCAGACCGTTGGTCGTCGCGTGGCCGCGCTGCTCGGTGTTGACCTTGATGGAGACGGGCACGCCGTGCAGCGGGCCGGGTTCGGCACCGGCCGCGAGGTCGGCGTCGGCCTGTCGCGCGGCGGCGAGCGCCTCGTCACGCCGGACCTCCACCAGCGCGTTGACCTTCGGGTTCGTCTCGTCGATGCGGTCGAGGCACGATGTGACGACCTCGTACGAGGAGACCTCCCCTTCGCCTACGGCGGCGGCGAGTTCGGCCGCGGGGCGCTGCCACAACTCGGTGTTCTGGCCGGGACTTCCCATGGGGCACCTCTTCCGGTTCCAGCTGCTTCTGGCTGCTTCTGGCGCGGCGCGAGCGTGAGATACAACGGCGTTTTATTTCGCGCACAGACTGCGGCCCGGCACCCGCCGATGTCAACAGCGGTTCCGCGGAAGGGCGTTCAGTCCGCGGACTCCCGCAGCCTGTCGATCACGGCCAGGATCGCCCGCTCGCCGCGCTCGGCCGGCCAGCTCTCGGGGTCCTCCAGCGTCGCCAGCCAGTAGCCACGCAGGATCAGATGGAGGATGTCGCCGCTCACTTCCGCGTCGGGCAGCCCCGCTTCGGCGACCAGCTCCCCGAGGCCCTCCCGGTCGCCGCGCGCGGTGGACCGCCGCATGTCCTCGACCTCGGCGCCGGGCCCCGCACTGGCGATCTCCATCATCAGCCGGCGCACCACCTCGTCGTCCTGCTCGGTGGTGCACATCCAGCGGACCGCGGCGCGCAGCCTGTCCTCACCCTCGGCGCCTTCTATGGCCCGCTCCAGCTCGCGGGTCCAGTCGGCCCCGGCGCGGCGCAGCGCGTTGATCATCAACGCGGCGCGGCTGGACACGTAGTTGGTCACCATCGCCGTGGACCCACCGAGCTGCTGGGCCACGGCCCGGATGGTCACGGAGCGCACGCCGCGATCCCTGGCGACCTGGATGGTGGCGCTCGCGATCTCGTCGAGCCGCTTGGCCTCGTCTACCTCGATCGGCATGTCGCCGACCTTAACCCAATGGGTTGACCGCGTTCACACGGAGCTGCAATGTTGTTGTACAACGCCGTTTCATCACGGCGCCGCTCTCCCTTCACTCGTCCTCTCCAGCCCTGTTTCCAGGAGATTTTGGGGGACCCCTCCATGACCTTTCGCTTCACGCGTGTCGGCCCGGCTCCCGTGTCCGAGCGGGCCCGCCAGTACCGGGTACGGATGCGCGACGGGATCCGGCTCGCCACGGACGTGTATCCACCCGATGGCGCCGCGGACCCGGCGGACCTCGCGGACGTGCCGGTCCCGACCGTCCTCGTACGCCTGCCGTACGACAAGAACAGCCGCTACGTGTACTTCGACAAGATCGCCGCCCGCTTCACCGCCCGCGGCTACGCCGTCGTGGTGCAGGACGTGCGCGGCAAGTTCCGCTCCGAGGGGCAGACGCTGCCGTTCCTGCGCGAGTCCGACGACGGCTACGACACGATCGACTGGATCGTCCAACAGGCCTGGTCCGACGGGCTGGTGGGCATGTTCGGCGACTCGTACTACGGCTACACGCAGTGGGCGGCGGTGGCCTCCCAGCATCCGGCGCTGCGGGCCGTCGTGCCGCGCGTGACCACGGTCGACTTCAACGCGACGACCCAGGGAAGCGGCCCGCACGACCCGCCGGGCGTCGGCCGGCCCGTGTGGCTGGAGGGCATCGAGTACTACGCCCACTACTGGGTGGACCAGGGCCTGTACGCGTACGAGCCGGATCGGTCGGTGCGCCCGGTCGTCGAGCAGTTCGAGGAGGCGTTCCGCGCGATCGGCGCCCGCTCGGCCTGGTTCGACGCGCTCGTTCCGCACTTCACCGACCTGTTCCCGGCGCGCGGCAGGCACCCCTATGACGCGCGCCCCGTACCGGTGCTGCACTGCGTGGGCTGGTTCGACAACATCCTGATCCCGCACCTGCGCGACTATCTGGCGCTCGCGGCCCGGCCCGGCTGGGACGCCGTGCAGTACCTGTGGGCGGGCGCGGTGGACCACGAGAACTACCGCCTCGCCGACGCGCCCGCCACCGCCGGGACGGACCACGGGGCGAACCCGGCGGCCCTCGACCGGATGCTTCCGCAGTACGTCGACCCGGCGATCGAGTTCTTCGACGTGTTCCTGAAGGGCGTCCGGCCGGTCGGCGAACTGTCCAAGGTGCACTGGGAGTTGGGGCACGGCGAGTGGCATACGTCGACGAGCTGGCCGCCGCCCGGAACCGTCGAGCGCACGCTCTGGCTGGAGAGGCCCGAGCGGGCGGCGGGACCGCTTCCGGGCGGGACGCTCACGGACTCCCCTGCGGGTGCGCCGAGTTCGGCGCAGTGGACGTACGAACCGGAGGAACTGGTGCCGTCGGACACCTTCAACTCCTTCGAGTATCTGCACAGTTACCCCGATCTGGCGGGCACGGCCTCCCGCGACGACGTGCTCGTCTTCTCCGCGGCGGCGCTCACCGAACCGCTCGACCTGGTGGGGCCGCTGGGCCTGCACCTCCATGTCGCCGGCACCGCCCCGGTGTTCGACGTCTTCGTGAAGCTCGTGGACGTGCGCCCCGACGGGCGAGCCCACCTGATCGCGCGCGGCGAGGCCTGTATACGCCCCGACCTCGCCCCGGACGAGATCCGCGTCGACCTCGGCCACACCGGCTACCGGGTGCGCCCGGGACACCGGCTCGCCGTACTCCTCGCGTCCAGCGACTACCCGCTCTTCCTGCCGTCGTCCGGCAGTGAGGACAACCCGTGGACCACGGCCGCGGCCAAGTCCTCCGTCCAGACGCTTCGCACAGGCGACGCCCACCCCTCACGCCTCACCCTCTCGGTCCTGCCCACCGGGGCCTGACCCGGCACCCGCACCGCCACCCCCCACAGCGAAGGACCCCGTACCGCCTCAGCACTCCATCCTCCTCAGGAGCACCCTCATGCACGCTCCCCGACTCACCGTCATCTCTCTCGCGGCGCTGGCCACCACGCTCGCCCTGACCTCCTGTTCCTCCTCCGGAACTACCACGACGACCGACGCGATCAAGCTCACGGCCACCACCCCCACCGCGCGCGGCACCCTCGACCACGTCACGTGGAACCTGCCGATGGGCGAGCCGAGCACGCTGGACCCGGCGAAGGTCGGCGACTACTCGCCCAGCACCGTCGCGTCCAACGTCTGCGACCCGCTGATCCGCCTGAAGGCCGACTACTCGACGGCCCCCGGCCTCGCCACCTCATGGAACCGGCCCGACCCGAAGACCCTCGTCCTGAACCTGCGGCGCGGCGTCCGCTTCTGGGACGGCAGCCTGATGACCGCCACCGACGTCGTCGCGAGCCTGGAGCGGCAGCGCGTCCCGGCAACGCAGAGCGTCAACGCCCCCGTGCTCGCCAACGTCACCACTATCAAGGCCACTTCGGGACACCAGGTCACCGTGCGCTTCCGCACGCCCGACTCGCTGTTCCTGAAGTACCTCGTCAACGGGTTCGGCGCCGTCAACAAGGCCTCGTACCTGAAGAAGGCGGGCCCCGCGTACGGCACGGCGCGCGGTGGCCTGATGTGCACCGGGCCGTTCAAGTTGAACAGTTGGCGGTCCGGCGATTCCATCACCCTCGTGCGTAACCCCGCGTACTGGGACGCGTCCCTGCGCCCCAAGGTCAAGAAGCTCACCTTCCGGTTCATCACCGACAACGGGACGCTCACCAGTGCCCTCATGTCCGGTCAGATAGACGGCAGTTACGAGCTCGCGTCGACCTCCGCGAAGGCGCTGCGCGGCTCGAAGGAAGGGAGCGTGCACTACGGCCCCTCCGCGCAGACCGTGTTCCTCGGGGCCACCTCCCCCACCTCGCCGCTCGCCGACCGCCGTATCGCCGACGCGCTCTCACTCGTCCTCGACCGCGACGCCCTCATCAAGAACGTCTTCGACGGCGCGGCCCAGCGCCAGAAGACTTTTATCCCCTCCCTGGTCTGGAAGAACAGCCCGGCCAAGGACGTGTACGCCAAGGGGTACGCCGCGCTGCCCGCCTCCCCCGAACCGAATGCCGCGAAGGCGAAGACGCTCGTCGCGGAGGCCGCCCCGAAGCGGCGGACGCTCACGGTCGCCATGGCCGCCGGCGACCAACAGTCCTTGCAGACCCTGACATTCCTCCAGGCCTCCGCCAAGCGGATCGGCCTCAAGATCGTCATCCGGCAGTTGCAGCCGACCCAGATGTCCGGCCTGTTCTCCAACCCGGCGCTGCGCAAGGGGCTCGACGCCACGATGACCCTCGGATACGTGGACATCCCCGACCCGCTCGCGTACGCGGACATGCTCACCGACCCGAAGTCCCCGATGAACTGGGTCAACTACCGCAACAGCGAGGTGACTTCACATGTTCGGGCCGCCAAGGGCACGGACGACCCGAAGACCTCCGCACGCGAGTTCACCAAGGCGCAGGCGCTGTACGCGCAGGACTACCCGATCGTGCCCATCGCCTGCCCGTACGAGCGGATGTTCCTGAACAAGCGGATCAGCGGCACCCCCGCCTCCTTCGCCTACATCAACATGCCGTGGGCTGCGTACATCGGCGGCACCGGCGAGAGCGCCGGCTCCGGGTCGGAGTCCTCATCATGATCTGGCGGTTCATGGCCCGGCGCGCCGCGATGCTCGCCATGACGGCCCTCATCGCGAGCGTCGCCGTGTACGGGGCGCTGTTCGTCTCGCCGGGCGACCCCGCGACGCTCCTCGTCGGCGGCGGCAAGCCGCCCAGCGCCCGCCTGCTCGCCGAGATCCACCACCAGTACCACCTCGACGACCCGTTCCTCCAGGGCTACTGGCGTTGGCTCACCGCGCTCCTGCACGGCGATCTCGGACAGTCCCTCAGCTACCGTGACTCCGTCTCGCACCTGGTCGGCGACCGGCTCGGCAACACCCTGTTCCTCGTCGCCTTCGCCGCCGTCCTGATCATCGTGGCGGGTGTAGCCCTCGGCACGCTCGCGGCGCTGCGCGGCGGCTGGGGCGAGACGGTGGTGACCGTCGTGACGACGACACTGATGGCAGTGCCGACGTTTGTGATGTCGGTGCTGCTGATCTGGTGGCTTTCGGTGCGCTGGGGCCTCTTCCCCGCGTACGGGAGCGGGTCGGGGTTCGCCGGGCGGCTCGAGCACCTGACGCTGCCCGCGCTCGCGCTCGCCGCGACCTGGCTCGCGTACGTCGCCCAGGTGACGCGCTCCGCGGTGCGCGCCGAACTCGCCTCGGAGCATGTACTGACCGCGCGCGGCCGTGGCCTGCCGGAACGGCTCGTGGTGCGCAAGCACGTGCTGCGCAACGCGTCGGCGCCCATCTTCTCCGTCTCCGGGGTGGCCGTGGCGGGGCTGATCGCGGGCTGCGCGATCGTCGAGCAGGCCTTCGGGATCAACGGCATCGGGGCACTGCTCGTGCAGAGCGCCGCGAAACAGGACCTGGCGGTGGTGCAGGCTCTCGCGCTGATCAGTGTCGTGCTGTTCGTCGGCGTGAACACCGTGGTGGACGTCGTCTCCGCGCTCCTCGACCGGCGTACGCCACTGGAGGCCACCGCATGACGACCCATCAACTCATCGTAAGCACCCGCCTGTCGGGGCACGCACGCTCACTGGTCCGCGGCAACGGCTTGCTGATCGCCGCGGCCACCGTCGTCGCGCTCGTCGCCCTCGCCGCCGTGTGCGCACCGCTCATCGCGCCGTACGATCCGGAGGCCGTCGACCCGATGGCCGTCTACCAAGGCAGCACGAGCGCCCACTGGTTCGGCACCGACGACACCGGACGCGACATCTTCTCGCGTGTCCTGTACGGGGCGCGGCTCAGCCTGCTCGCACCCGCCGTGGTCACGCTCGTCGCGAGCGTCGTCGGCACGGCGATCGCCATCTCGGCGGCGTGGCTGGGTGGTTGGTACGACCGTGTCGTCTCGACGGCCCTGAACGTCGTGTTCGGCTTCCCGGGCCTGATCCTCGCCGTGGTCGGCGCGGCCGTCTTCGGCGCGGGCCTCCAGGTGGCGGTCGTGACACTGTCCGTCGCCTACCTCCCGTACGTCGCACGGACCGTACGCGGCGCCGCGCTGCGCGAGGTCCACCTGCCGTACGTGTCCGCGCTGCGCATGCTCGGCGTGCCGGGCCGGCGGATCTGTCTGCGCCACCTGACGCCCGCGCTGCTGCCGCTGATCCTGGTGCAGGTGACGGTGTCGTTCGGCTACACGCTGCTCGACGTGGCGGCGTTCTCGTTCATCGGCCTGGGCGCACAGCCGCCGACCGCCGAGTGGGGGCTGATGGTCGCGCAGGGCGCGTCGGGCGTCCTGGCGGGGCGGGCCGAACAGTCGCTGTACGCGGGCCTGGTGATCGTCGTGTTCGTGATCTCCTGCACGCTGCTCGGCAACGGCCTGTCACGGCGGCTGCTGGGAGAGGAGGGCGGCCGATGACGACCAGGCAAGGGGGAACCCCGATGACCGCTGGGAGAGGACGAGGTCCGGCGGGAGCCGCGGGCGACGACCGGACGGGCGCCGAAAGCGACGACCCGACGGGCGCCGAGAGCGACAGCCCGACGGGCGCCGAGAGCGAGGGGCCGACGGGCGCCGAGAGCGACAGCCCGACGGGCGCCGAGAGCGAGGGGCCGACGGGCACCGTGAGCGACGACCCGGCGACCGCCGAAAGCGACAGCCCAACAAGCACCGAGAGCGACGCACCGACGGGCACCGTGAGCGGCGGGCCAACGGGCGCCGAAAGCGACGGGCCGACGGGCGCCGAGAGCGGTGGGCCGGCGACCGCGCTCCTCGACATCCGCGGTCTGCGGGTCACCCTCCCCGTGGGCGGCGTCGACCGCCCGGTCATCCACCGGGTCGACCTCTCCGTACCGGCCGGCTCGGCGCTCGGCCTCGTCGGGGAGTCCGGTTCCGGCAAGTCGCTCACCGCGCGCTCCGTGCTCCGACTGCTGCCACCGGGCGCCCGCGTCGAGGGCGATGTGCTCGTCGACGGCGTGTCCGTACCGGCGATGGGCGCGGGCGAACTGCGGGCGCTGCGGGCCAAGGACGTCGCGATGATCCACCAGGACCCGCGCGCCCACATCAACCCGGTCCGCACGGTCGGCGACTTCCTCACCGAGGGCCTGATCGCCCACGGCACCCGGCCGCGCGAGGCCACCGCAACGGTGACCGGGCTGCTGCGGGACGTCGGGATCCCCGACGCGGAGCGCCGGCTGCGGCAGCGTCCGCCGGAGCTGTCCGGGGGGCTGCTCCAGCGGGTGATGATCGCGGCGGCGCTCGCCGGCGGCCCCCGGCTGCTGGTGGCGGACGAGCCGACCACGGCGCTCGACGTCACGACGCAGTCCGAGGTGATGGCGATCATCGACGAGGCCCGCGCCGCCCGCGGTCTCGCCCTGCTGTTCATCACGCACGACCTGGCGCTCGCGGCCGCCGTGTGCGACCGGATCGCCGTGATGTACGCGGGCTCCGTGGTGGAGGAGCTTCCCGGCGACCGGTTGCACACGTCGTCCCGCCATCCGTACACCCGGGCGCTGCTCGCCTCCCGCCCCGCGCCGGGCGCGGACGCGCGGGAGCTGCGGGCCGTGCCCGGCCGCCCGTTGTCCGCGTTCGAGGCCGGGCCGGGGTGCGCGTTCGCGCCGCGCTGCCCCGCGGCCCGCGACCTGTGCCGCGCGCAGAGCCCACAGCCGCGCCCCGTCGGCGACGGTCTCGCCGCCTGCCACTACCCCGTGGAGCCCGCCGATGCCCTCGACGCCTGAACCGGCCCGCCCTCAAGGGCCCTACGTGCTGGAAGTCAGCGGTCTGCGCAAGGAGTTCGGCGAGCTCGTCGCCGTCGAGGACGTCGACCTGACGCTGGCGCCGGGCGGCTCGCTGGCTGTCGTGGGCGAGTCGGGGTCCGGCAAGACGACCACCGCCCGGATGGTCGCCGGTCTGGAACGCCCGACGGCCGGGACCGTCCGCCTCGCCGGACGCGAACGCCACGGCCCACCCCGCCGGACGGCCCAGCGGCGCCGGGCCGCCCGCGAGATCCAGATGGTCTTCCAGGACCCATATGCCTCCCTGGACCGCCGCCAACGCGTTCGCGACTGCCTCGCCGAGGTTCTCGCGCTCCACACGGACCTGCGCGGTTCGGCCCTGGACCGACGCGTGGCGGGGCTCCTGGAACAGGTGGGCCTCGACGACCGACAGGCCGCCTCCCGGCCCCACGCCCTGTCCGGCGGCCAACGCCAACGCGTGGCAATCGCAAGGGCGTTGGCGGTAGCGCCCCAAATCCTCGTCCTCGACGAGGCGGTCGCCGCGCTCGACGTCTCCGTGCAGGCACAGATCCTCACGCTGCTCCGCGAGATCCGCCAACGGACCTCGGTGGCCTACCTGTTCATCACCCACGACCTGGGCATCGTCCAGCACGTATGCGACGACATCGCCGTCATGCACCGGGGCCGCATCGTCGAACGCGGCCCCACCCGCACGGTACTGGCCGAGCCCACGGCGACGTACACCCGCACGCTGCTCGACTCGGTCCCGCGCCCGGGCTGGCGCCCGAGCCGCAGCCGCGCGACCTCAACACCGCTCCACTGACGAGAGGTTCACACCCCATGACCACCGCTCCATCCCCCACCACCCCCCGCCTCTCCTACGCCTTCGAGATCCGCGCCGAGGTCACCGAACCCCTGCACATCGGCCACGGCGCCGGCGAACGCACGGACTTCACCCCGATCACCGGCGGCACCGTACGCGGCCCACGCCTGAGCGGCACGGTGCTGTCCGGCGGCGGCGACTGGTCGAACACCCGCGGCGGCGTCTGCGAGCTGGAGGCCCGCTACCTGCTGCGGGCCGACGACGGTGCCGTCATCGACATCGTCAACCGCGGCTACTACGTGGAGGATTCCGGCTACTTCCGCACGGCGCCGACGTTCCGCACCGACACCCCCGCCCACCTCTGGCTCACCCGCACGGTCTTCGTCGGCCTCGCACGCGACGAAGGCAACCCAGAGGACGGGGTCACCATCGCCATCCGCTGCTACAGCGTGGACTGAGCACCGGGCCCGGCGCCGACACCTTCGCTCACGCCGAGGGAGTGACGTCAGGTTCGACGGGCGTACGAGCCGAGCCGCTCGGCGAACTCGCCTACGAGGTCGCTGAGTTCGGCGGGCCGCTCGACGACGAACGGCCGGTCGAGCGAGGCCAGCACGGGTGGCAGCCAGTCGAGCCGCTGCGCCCGCAGCTCGACGCGCCGCCAACACTCTTCGACCTCCGTCTCATCCAACACCGCGACACTCGCGGGGAGTCGACCCCGGATCTGCTCAACGGTTCCGTGAATCCGCAGGGTCACCTCGTACCGGTACGGGGCCGTGGCAAGCCCGGTCAGCACGCGCTGCGCCGGTTCGGGCCCGTCGCCCTCCTCGGGCGCCTCGAAGGTACCCGGCAGCGACCGCGCGTCCACGATCCGGTCGAGCCGAAGAGTCCGGTCCTCACCGAGCCCGGCATCCCGCCCGGTGACGTACCACCGCCCCACGTGGGCGACGATCCCGTACGGATGGAGCGTGCGCTCGCTGCGCCGCCCCTCCCCGTCGACGTACCGGATCGAGACCGGCCGACGGTGGCGCACCGCGTCGGCGACGGTGAGCAGCACCCCGGCGTCCGGGGCGGGGGCCTGCTCGCCGGGCCGGTCCGTGAAGGAGAGCGAGTCCAGGAGCGTGTCGAGCCGCCGGGCGAGCGGCTTGGGCAGCACCCGCCGGATCTTCGCCGCGGCCGTCTCGCTCGCCGTGCTCCCCGCCGCCGTCAGCCCCGCCCGCCGACCGGCGATCAGGCCGAGCAGCACGGCCAGCGCCTCGTCGTCGCCCAGCATCAGCGGGGGCAGCCGGTGACCGGGACCGATCCGGTACCCGCCGTAGCGGCCGCGCACCGACTCCACGGGCACGTCGAGGTCGACGAGGTGGTCGACGTACCGCCGCACGGTACGCCCGTCGACGCCGAGCCGGTCGGCGAGTTCGGCGACGGTCCGGGTGCCGCCCGACTGCAACAACTCGAGGAGGGTGAGCACGCGCCCTGCGGGTCGGGACATGCTCGAACACTAACGCGGATACCGGACCGATTCTGTCCCCTATTTCCCCTAGCCTGCGAAGCACTCGACCCCGCCCAGACTCAGGGAGCCCCACCCCATGGACTTCGTATCGATCCGCATCATCACGGCCGACGTCGCACGCCTCGTCGAGTTCTACGAGCGGGCCACGGGCGTGCAGGCGACGTGGGCGACCGAGGACTTCGCCGAACTCCGCACACCGGCCGCCACACTCGCGATCGCCAGTACCCGCACGGTCCCGCTGTTCGCCCCGGACTCGGCCCGCCCGGCGGCCAACCACAGCGTGATCACCGAGTTCCTCGTCGCCGACGTGGACCGCACCCACAAGGACCTGACCGGCTACGTCACGGACTTCGTCACCGAGCCCACCACCATGCCCTGGGGCAACCGCTCCCTCCTCTTCCGCGACCCCGACGGCAACCTGGTCAACTTCTTCACGCCGGTCACGGCGGAGGCGGTCGAGAAGTTCGGGCGGTGACGTCGGTACCGGCCGCGACAGCCGTCGAAGCGCTCAGCCAGGGATGCGGCGCCTTCGCCCCGGTCGGCGCGGGAGGAGCCGTCGTGGTCGGGGTCATCGTGTTCCGTTCTGTTCGCGGCCGACCGGGGCAGGGGCGTCCGAGCGCCCCTGCCCCAGCTGTTGCCGCAGCTGTCACCCGGTGGTGGCGCGCCGGCGGGGCGCCGTGACCGCCGGGGCGAGGACGGTCACGAGGACCACTGCGGCGAGGACCCAGAACGCCCGGTTCTGCTGGCCGTGATGGGAGGTGGTGGCCAGCGTCGCGGTCAGGGCCGCGATGCCGTTCACGCCGGCCGCCGAACCGAGGTTGCGCAGCATCGTCGCGGCCGAGGTGGCCACGCCCAACTGCTCGGGCGGCGACTGGTCCTGGATGAGGGCGAGCGTCGTGGCCGTGACGGCTCCGGTGCCGAGCCCCGCGGTCACGCCGGCCAGCCAGGCGAGTTCGCCTGTGGCGCTGAGCACGGCGCTGATCAGCAGGGCGACCGCGCCCGCCAACAGCAAGGGCCGATAGCCGTGTTTGGCCACTGTCGCGCCGGTGACGGCGCTTCCGGCGACCCAGCCGAGTGCGGCCAGGCCGACGACCACGGCGATCCGAGTGGTCGAGGTGCCGGAGGCGGCGAGCCGTACGGGCAGCACGGTGACCGTCGCGTACATCACGACGCACGCGCCGACGGTGGCCAGGGCCGCGCCCGCCGAGGGGGTCCGGGCGAGGATCCGGCGCGGTACGAGGCCGCCGCCGAAGCGGCGCACCAGGACCAGCGCCACGATGCCCGCGAGTGCGGCGAGGGCGCCGCCGATCGTACCGAGGCCGAGTTCGCCGCCCTGCAATCCGACCAGGACGAGCGCCGAACCGCCGGTGACCAGCAGGTACTCCCCCGCCGGGAAGCCGGAGCCCGGTGCCCGTGCCGGTGCCCGTGCCCCCGAGGTGGCCTGCCGCTTGGGCAGGGCGAACAGGACGGCCAGGACGACGAAGGCGCACAGGGGCACGTTCAGGAAGAACACCCAGCGCCAGCCCCAGACCTCGGTGACGGCCGCGCCGACGACGGGGCCGAGGACGGCGGCCACGCCCCAGACCGTGCTCAGCATCGACTGGGCCTTGGCGCGCCGCTCGGCTCCGAAGACCCGGCCCACGATCACGTAACTGGAGACGACGATCGCGCCGGCGGCCAGGCCGTGCAGCACGCGGGCGGCGACCAGCACGCCGAACGAACCCGCGACCCCGGCGAGCACGGAGGCGCCGAGGAAGACCAGCGTCGAGCCGACGGCGAGGATTCGATCGTCGAGCCGGTCGGCGACCCACCCCGCCAGCGGGGTGCCCGCCACCTGCGCCAGCATGAACCCGGATACCAGCCAGGCGTATCCGCCGCCCGAGCCGCCGCCGACGTCGGACAGGACGCTGGGCAGCACGGTGCCCATGACGGTGGCGTCCATCGCGGCCAGGAGCAGGGCGAGCACAGCCGCGGCGACCGCGACCCTGCCCCCGGCCACAGCCGGACGGGCAGGTGCGACGGTGCCCGAACCGACGGCCGCGGACGTCACGACGCGCTCCCCAATGTGCTCAGCGCCTTCGTCGGCGCCGCGACGGCCGCGGCGTGCACGCGGCCGACACCGGAGAACTCCGTGATGAGTCCCGCCAGTTCGTCGTCGAGGATCTCGTCGACGCTGTGGAGCGTGCCGTCGTCGGCGAAGACCTTCCGCCCGAACGCCTTCGTCATCTCCAACTGCACGGCGGCCGCCGGGTTGCCGGTGACGAAGTCGACGTCGAGGAGCTGCCGGGTGCGGGCTTCGAAGGTCGCGGCGAGGGTGCGGTTCAGTTCCTCGATCTGGTCGAGGAGTGCCCGTACGCGCTGCTGCTGCTCGGCGGTGAGCGCCGGGTGGATCAGCTTCATCGCCACGTGGTCGATCTTCACGTGCCGGGCCTCGTCGAGGCCGTGCGTGTGCAGGAGGCGGGTGAAGAAGCGGGTCCGGTCGGGGTCGAGCGCGTCGGTGCGGTGCTCGAACACGGTGATCACGGACTCCCCGACGTAGGCCGAGCAGCACAGCGCGACCAGCTTGACGTAGGGGTGGTCGTCGGTGCGGAAGACGTCGAGGCGCTCGTCGAAGAGGGCCTTTTCCACGCGGGGTTCGGCGCCGGACAGGGCACGCACGTACCGGTAGAAGGTGTTGGCGTGCTGGATCTCCTCGGCGGCGAAGCAGGAGAGGGCGTGGTGGAGTTCGTGCCCGAGGTTGATGGGGTCGCGCAGGTCGTGCAGCTCTCCCATCACCATGGCCATGACAGTACTGACGTGGCGTTCGATCTCGGCGAGCTGCGCCAGCTCCTTGGTGAGGTAGGCGACGGCCTCGGTCTCGTGACCGGTCTCCCCGTACGCGACGACGGAGGCGAACTCGCGCTCGGCCCGCGTGCCGGCCTCGCTCCAGTCGAAGGCGCCCGGGTGGAAGGTGTTGATGTGCGCGAGCCGGGTCACCGAGGCCAGCTCGGTGCGGACGGCCTCCGCGATGCCGTCGAACTGGTCAGACCTGGTCATTCTCGAACTCCTTGTAGCCGTCCTGCAGCCCGATGGAGATGTCCCGCAGCCGCACCCAGCCCTGGGCGACGAACTCGCTGTCCCGCAGCTTCTCGATGAAGTAGTAGTAGGTCTTGATGTCGTCGGTCTCGACGAACAGGAAGTCGGAGTAGTCCGTGGCGAACGCCTCGGCGTCGAAGTGCCGGACGGACATCCGGTCCGCGAAGGGCCCGACGATCTCCTTCTGGAAGACCTCTTCCTTCTCACCCCGCTGCTCGCGGCTCAGACGCAGCCAGGAGGTGTCGAACTCGTAGCGGATGACGATGCCGTACTTCATGGGTCAGCTCCTGGCGTAGCTCTGGGCGTTGAGGATGGTGCGCTCGGGGTCGGTGATCGCCCGGCGGCCGTGCATGACACGGGTGTTGTCGATGAGGACGATGTCGCCGTCCTCCCACTGGATCTCCTCGGTGACCTTCTCGGAGACCTCGGTGTACTCGGCGATCACGTCGTCGGGTATCGGCGAGCCGTCGGCGAAGCGGATCTCGGGCGCCTCGTAGTTGAACGAGGGGCCGAGGATGCTGTTGGCCCACGCGGTGCGCGCGGACGTACGGGTCGGATGGGCGGCGCCCACGCGGTACTCGTAGGTCAGCGAGCCGTCGGCGGCCTCGGTGAAGACGGCGTCGGCGCCCTGGTTGGACACGGCGCGGAGGTGGTCGACGGTCATGTCGTCCGGGTCGGCGTCGGGGCCGGTGAGGTGGGCGGCGAGCCGCTGCCACATGGTCCGCGGGACATTGCTGCGGGCGTACGTCACCGGGTTGCCGGCGAAGACCTTCCTGGCCCGCTCGGACAGCGCGTCCCAGACCCGGAAGCCGTCGCAGACGGTCGTCTCGGAGCCGGACGCGGCGGCCTTGACGCAGTGGAACCAGAGCAGGTCGGGGGCGAAGGGCGTGGCCCCGTTCTCCAGGTGCAGGCCGATCGGGTCGTGTCCGGAGTCGACCTTCTGCGCGGCGTTGCCGTGGAAGGCGCGGGCCGGGTCGAGGGTGGTGCGGGAGCTGTAGCGGCGCACCAGTTCGTTGAACTCCTCGACGCCCGGGGCGAATCCGCGGATGAGGAGGTGGCCGGTGTCGGCGAGCAGGCCGTCGAGGCCCGCCTGGTACAGCTCGGTGAAGTCGGCGTCGATGCCGGTGGGCGTGATCATCATGCCGTCGCCGTCGCCGATGCTGGTCAGGCGCAGCGTGTTCTGGGCAACTGTCATGGCTGGGTCCCCGTTCGTGTGCAGGTCAGATGTTGTGGTCGTCCCGGTGGCCGTACTCGCTCGTGACCGCGATCAGGTCGTCGAAGAGCTTCTGGCGTCGCGGCCGGCCGGTGACGGTGAAGTACGTGCGGCGGAAGTCGCTGCTGTCGGCCACCACGAAGAAGCGCTCGGGCCGGTCGGTCTCCGCCAGGTGCCGTTCGGCGTACGCGCGTGCCTGCCGCCGCACCTCCTCGACCAGGCCGGCGTCGAAGGCCTCGCCGGTGATCAGCAGGGCCGAGAGGTGCTCAAGGCCCTCGCCGAACACCACGGCGTCCACCACCGAGGGGCAGCTGCGCAGGCTGCCCTCGACCCACTCGGGCGAGACGTTGCGGCCGTGACTGGTGATGATCACGTTCTTCAGCCGGCCGAGGATGCGGATGAAGCCGTCCTCGTCGATCTCGCCGCGGTCCCCGGTGTGCAGCCAGCCGTCCTCGTCGACGGGGCGGCTGGTCGGGTCCTCGACGGTGTATCCGGCGAACAGCGACGTCGACCTCACCAGCAGCTCCCCGTCCTCGGAGAGCCGGACCTCGCAGTGCGGCAGCGGCCTGCCGACCGTTCCGGGTCGCCAGTGCTCGGGGGTGTTCCACGAGACGACCGAACTGTTCTCGGACAGCCCGTACCCCTCGTGCACCCGCAACCCGGCCGCGTCCAGGCGCAGTTGAGCCGCTACGTCGACGGGCGCGCCGCCCGCCATCAGGAACGGCCGCACACCCTCGCCGAGCACGGGGCCCGCCTCGGCGCCCCGCACCGCCTTGTCGAGGGCGCTCACCGCGGCCGGCGGCAGCACGGCGGCGGTCGGCCGCGCGGCGCGCATCCAGGTGACCACGTCGTCGGCACGTGATCCCGCCGTGCCGAGCAGCGCGGTGTCCTCGGGCAGCAGGATCATCCGGCCGCCGTTGATGATCGGCAGGTAGACCGCGGTGACCTGCTCGATGAGCAGGCTGAACGGCACCAGAGAGAGATAGCGGGCGTACACCCCGTCGGGCGAGACGGAGTCGAGGGAGACGAGCAACGCCTCGAGCGCCTTCGACCGGATCTTCACGCCCTTGGGCGCACCGGTCGTCCCCGAGGTGTGGATGACCTTGATGATCCGCTCGTCCGGTGGCAGCCGGAGGTCCTCCGGCTGGGCCACCCGGTTCCCGGCGCCGCTGTCCGCCGCGATCGGCAGCACGGTGACGGCGCCGTCCAGGCCCCATTCGGCGAGCTTGCTGACCCCGGCCTCGTCGGCGAGGCAGAGCCGCACCTCTTTCAGCAGCGAGGCGGCCTGCTCGCCGGAGAACGCCAGCGGCACCGGCACCTCGACATACCCGCCGAGCAGCAGCGCGAGATCGGCGGCGACCCATTCCGGGCCGTTGCCCGCGACGACGCCGATCGTGGCGCCGGCGTCGGCGCCGAGATCGGCGAGCAGCCGCCGGATCTGCCCGCTCCAGCCCGCGAGATCCCCGTACGTGAAGAGGTCGGCGACCGAGCCGTCGGCGGCGAGCCTCTCGACGAGGACGTGGTCACGCCGCTCGGGTGCGTACAGACCGTCGTGGATCTTCCTCATCGGGCACCCGCCCCCTGCACGGCGAGCGGTGCCTCCTGCGCCCAGGTCACGGCGAGGTGATAGCCGGACTCGGCCTCACGGTTGATGCCGGCGTCGAACGCCCGCAGGTCGATGAACCCGGCCACGGGCTTCGTGTCGTAGTACGAGCCCCAGTTGCCCTGCTGCTCCGGTGGCAGCGCGTCCTCGCGGGCCTCAGCGAGGCCGGTGAACCGCAGTCCGATCCGCGCCAGGGTGCGGGCGAGCGGCTGGGTGACGGTGCACAGCAGGTAGGAGGCGCCGTTGCACCAGCACAGTGCGGGCACCATGCCGATGAGCTTCAGGCCCGCGCCGGGCTCGCTGGAGGCCAGCGGTCCGACCTCGACAAGACCGGCCGGCTCGCATGCGGTGCGCGTGTACTGGGATATGGCGCTGCCGACCTCGTCTCCCAGGTAGTTCTCGATGAGGAGGCTGCGTTCCCCTCCGTACGTCAGTCCCGCACAGGCCAGCGGGACGACATCCGATCCGCTGCCCGCCCCCTCGCCCTCGTCCGAGCACAGGGCGATGAAGCTGTCCGGTGACGGTGCGATCCGTGCGTCGTAGTCCCGTGCGTAGCGCTCCCGGGCCAGATCGACACACGCGTGCCACAGAGCACTTCCGCGGCGAGCGATGTTGATGCGCATTGCCCCTCCGTTCCGCATCACGGCCCGACCGATCGGCCGGGCGCTCCATCAACTTATGACGAGTCGTCGATTTTTGACAACTGGTTCAAGGTCGATGTCGATGAACGGAGTGTGAATGCCGAAATGCGGAACGAGGCAACCCGCTTCCCCCGCGGGGCGCGTTGCCTACTCAGAGCGACTATCAGAGGTCTACTGTGCGGCGATCGCGTCGACGATGCCTGCCACCTCGCGCGACAGCCGCGCCACGTCGTCGGCGGCGAGACGCTCCCAACCCAGGCCGCCGACCATGGAGGTCATCACCTTCAGGCGGGCGTCGCGATCCTCGTCGCCGGCCCACAGGAAGCGCCGCGAGAGCAGGTGCATGGCCGCGTAGCCCAGGATGTAGGCGCGCAGGGCGTCCACCGCGACGGCCGCTTCCACATCGGCGTTCTCGAAGGAGCCCTCGGCGACGGAGCGCTCCACGGCGTACCCCACCACCTGCGACATCTGCGCCTCGACCAGGTCACGCCGCTTGAGCCGCTGCTCGGAGGCAACCTTGCAGACGGCGTCGGTGCGCGCCGTGATGCTGCACTCGAACAGCACCGGAGCCACCTCGGCGTGCCGCAGATAGGCGAGCGCCATGCCGTACACGGAGCGCACCCCGTCCCAGGGCAGATCGGCGATCGCCTGGAAGTAGCGCAGCTGGCGGCGCGCACTCTCCGCGGAGAGCTCGATGAGCAGGTCTTCCCTGCAGGTGAAGTGGTTGTAGACGGTGCCCTTGGAGTAGCCGGCCTCGTCGGCCAGCTTCCCCAGCGTCAGATTGTGGAAGCCGTCGCGACACACCATGTCGAGCGCGACATCCACCAGCTTCCGGTCACGCTCCGCAACTTCCTGCGCCTTACGTTGAGTCGTTCGCATGGACGCATTATGCGTGACCAATCGTCAAAGTTCGACAGTTGGTCAATGCAGGGTCAAGATTCTTTGGCCAGATACTGAAGCTCGACGCGCGGCAGGTCAGGCGTCCTTCTTGACCGGCTCCAGGATCGCCACGCACTCCACGTGGTGCGTCATCGGGAACAGGTCGAACGCCCGCAGCGACCGCACCTTGTACCCGCCCTCCTTGAAGTACCCGAGGTCCCGCGCGAGGGCAGCCGGGTCGCAGGCGACGTATGCGATGCGGCGGGCGCCGAGCGTCGTGAGGTGGGTGACCGTCTTCTTGCCCGCGCCCGCGCGCGGCGGGTCCAGGACGACGAGGTCGACCTCGGAGATGCCGGTGCGCGGCAGGACCGCCTCGACCTTGCCCTGCTCGATGCGGACGCGGTCGAAGGCCTCCAGGTTGTGCCGGGCGTCCTCGACCGCGCGCTTGCCGGACTCGATGCCGAGGACAGCGCCCTTGTCGCCGACCCGGTCCGCGAGCGCGCCCGCGAAGAGGCCGACGCCGCAGTACAGGTCGAGCGCCATGTCGCCCTTGCGCGGCAGCAGGCCCTGCATCACGGCGCGCATCAGCGTGTCCGCGGCCTGCGGGTGCACCTGCCAGAAGCCGCCGCTGCCGACACGGTAGGTGCGGTTGTCGGCACGCTCACGCACGAACGCGCGGCCGTGGACGCGGTGGACGCCACCGTCGTGCTCCTCGACCCGCATCACGGAGACGGGCTTGTCCAGCTCGACCAGCGGAAGGCGGGCGCCGGGCTTCGGCGCGAGGATCACCTGCCGGTCGTTCGAACCAGTGGCCGCGATCGCCTCGACCGACTCCATGCCGGACCAGTCCCGCTTCTCGATGCCCAGCTCGGACACGCCCTCGGCAGCGATCATGCAGTGCTCGATCGGCTCGACCTCGTGCGAGCGGTGGCGGCGCAGTCCCGCGTTGCCGTCGGCGTCGACCGCGTACTGGACGCGCGTACGCCACTGCGGGACCTCGCCCGGGGGAAGCTTGTCGCCCTCGGCCGGCATCACCGTGCCGTCCCAGCCGGCCTGCTCGGGCGTGAGACCCGCGAGCCGCTGCAACTGCTCGGCGACGACCTCACCCTTGAGACGCCGCTGGGCGCCGGGCTTGGCGTGCTGCCAGTCGCAGCCACCACAGCGGCCGGGGCCCGCGTACGGGCACGGCGCCTCGACGCGGTCCTTGGACGCCTCGATGACCTGCACGGCGTCGGCCCGCAGGAAACGCGCGCCCTCCTCGCCGTCGGTCACCCGCGCCACGACCCGCTCTCCGGGCAGCGTGTGCCGTACGAAAAGGACCTGACCCTCGGCCGTACGCGCGATGCAGTGACCGCCGTGCGCGACGGGGCCGACCTCGACCTCGTACTCCTCCCCCACCAGTGACTTCGTCGGTTCTGCCTGCATGGCGGGGCTCCAGTACGTAAGGGGGAAGATCTTTTGGCATCGCGGGCCACATATGAAAGCGGCCGGACAACAGCCCACCAGCTTACGTGGCTGTCGCCCGGCCGCTCACCAGGGCAGGTCCTCCTGTGGAGGGACTACTTCGAGCTGGGCTCCTTCGGGCGCTTCTCCACCGGACCGCGCCGCACGGCACCCGGCGCGTTCCACTCGGACCGCCTGCGGGCCCGCTTCTTGGCGGCCTCGGAGGACTCCAGCTGATACGGGACGGACGTCACCATGATGCCGGGCGTGAAGAGCAGCCGGCCCTTCAGCCGCAGCGCGCTCTGGTTGTGCAGCAGGTGCTCGTACCAGTGACCCACCACGTACTCCGGGATGATCACGCTCACGGCGTCGCGCGGGGACTCCTTACGGAGGTTCTTGACATACTCGATGATCGGCCGGGTGATTTCCCGGTACGGCGAGTCAAGAACCTTGAGCGGCACGTCGATACCTCGACGCTCCCACTCCTCTCTCAACGTCTTCGTCTCGGCTGGATCAACATTGACGCTCAACGCCTCAAGGGTGTCCGTACGCATCAACTTCGCGTACGCGAGCGCACGCAGCGTCGGGCGGTGGATCTTCGAGACGAGGACGAGGGAGTGCACGCGCGAGGGGCGCACGCTGTCGTCCGTCGGGGTCTCCGGGGCGGCGATCTCCTCGGCGACCCGGTCGTAGTGCTTGCGGATCACGGTCATCGTCACGAAGAAGATGCACATGCCGAGCAGCGCGACCCAGGCACCGTGCGTGAACTTCGTCAGGAGGACGACCACGAGGACCAGGCCGGTCAGGAACGCGCCGAACGTGTTGATCGCGCGCGAGCGGACCATGCGGCGCCGCTTGGCGGGGTCCCGCTCCGTGGCCAGGTGCCGGTTCCAGTGCCGCACCATGCCGATCTGGCTGAGCGTGAACGACACGAACACGCCCACGATGTAGAGCTGGATCAGGCGCGTCGAGTCGGCCCCGTAGATGACGACCAGGAGGGCCGCCGCGCCGGCCAGGAGCACGATGCCGTTGGAGAACGCGAGGCGGTCGCCGCGGGTGTGCAGCTGGCGCGGCAGGTAGCGGTCCTGGGCGAGGATCGAGCCGAGCAGCGGGAAGCCGTTGTACGCGGTGTTGGCCGCGAGGAAGAGCACGAGGGCGGTGGCGGCCGCGAGGACCAGGAACATGAAGCTGCCGCCGCCGAAGACGGCCTCGGCGACCTGCGAGATCACCGGGTCCTGCACGAAGCCGGCACCGACCGCCGCACCGTTGTGGATCAGATCCTTCGCCGGGTTCTCGGCCATCCGCACATCGGTCACAAGGGCGAGCACGATGATTCCGCAGAACATGGTGACGGCGAGGCCGCCCATGAGCGCGAGCGTGCTCGCCGCGTTCTTCGACTTGGGCTTGCGGAACGCCGGTACGCCGTTGGAGATCGCCTCGACGCCGGTGAGCGCCGCACATCCTGAGGAGAAGGCACGCAGCAGCAGGAAGACCAGGGCGATGCCCGCGAGGCCCTGGTGCTCCGCCTTGATGTGGAAGTCGGCGGTGGGCGCGTGCATGGAGTCGCCGAGGACGAGCCCGCGGAACGCACCCCAGGCGATCATGATGAAGACGCCGGCCACGAAGACGTACGTGGGAATGGCGAAAAGCTTCCCCGACTCCTTCACACCGCGCAGGTTCATCAAGGTGAGCAGCACGATCACGACGACCGCGCACATCACCTTGTGCTCGACCACGAAGGGGATCGCGGAGCCGAGGTTCTCGATGCCGGAGGAGATCGACACGGCGACGGTCAGGACGTAGTCGACGAGCAGCGCGCTCGCGACGGTGAGCCCGGCCTTCGGACCGAGGTTGGTGTTGGCCACCTCGTAGTCGCCGCCACCGCTCGGATAGGCGTGGACGTTCTGGCGGTAGGAGGCGACGACCGTGAACATCAGCACGACGACCGCGAGCGCGATCCAGGGGCTGAAGTGGTACGCCGACACGCCCGCGATGGAGAGGACCAGCAGGACCTCGCCGGGCGCGTACGCCACGGAGGACAGCGGGTCGGAGGCGAAAACGGGGAGGGCGATGCGCTTCGGCAGGAGCGTTTCTCCGAGCCGGTCGCTGCGCAGAGCGCGCCCGATCAAGATCCGTTTGGGCACGTCGGTCAGTTTGGACACGGAGAGGATCGTAAGCGTTCGAACCGGGGGCCGCCCACCCACCACCCCCATTCAGCTTCGTGCTCTGTGCCACGCCTCCGACGATCTCCCCGCCGACGCGGAGGACGAGTTCTCTTACAGAGCCGATACGGTGGTCCCGAGCGCGAGCCGCAATGCTGCCCGCACCGTGCCCGAGATCAAGCCGCACCGGGCGGACCAAGCCGCGAGAGAGAGCCATGAGCAGGACGTTTACGCAGGTCAAAAGGCCTATGAGGAGTGCGGGGTAGGGCCGTGCATATCGTGATCATGGGCTGTGGCCGAGTAGGGTCCCAACTCGCCCAGACCCTGGAGCAGCAGGGCCACACGATCGCCGTGGTCGATCAGGACCCGACGGCGTTCCGTCGCCTGGGTTCGGGTTTCGGCGGCCGTCGCGTCACCGGAGTCGGTTTCGACCAGGACACCCTGCGCGAAGCGGGCATCGAGGAGGCCGGCGCCTTCGCCGCGGTCTCCAGTGGTGACAACTCGAACATCATCGCCGCGCGCGTGGCGCGCGAGATGTTCGGCATCGAGAACGTGGCGGCGCGCATCTACGACCCCCGCCGTGCGGAGGTCTACCAGCGCCTGGGCATTCCGACGGTCGCCACGGTCCGCTGGACCGCCGACCAGATGCTGCGGCGCCTCCTGCCGTCCGGCGCCGAGCCGCTGTGGCGCGATCCCACCGGCGGCGTCCAGCTCGCCGAGGTGCACACGTCGGAGTCCTGGATCGGCCAGAAGATCAGCCGCCTCCAGGAGGAGACGGGCGTGCGCGTCGCGTTCCTGACCCGGCTCGGCGAGGCAATACTGCCGACGTCGCAGACGGTGCTCCAGGAGGGCGACCTCGTGCACGTGATGATGCGCACGGACGACGTCGAGAAGGTCGAGGCGGCGTTCGCCGAGGGCCCTGATGAGGAAGGCGGTCACTGATGAGGGTCGCCATTGCCGGAGCCGGGGCGGTCGGCCGTTCGATCGCGGGCGAGCTCCTTGAGAACGGTCACGAGGTGCTCCTCGTCGACAAGGCGCCGACGGCCATCTCGGTCGAGCGCGTGCCGCAGGCGGAGTGGCTGCTCGCCGACGCCTGCGAGATCACGTCCCTGGACGAGGCGGCGCTGCAGCGCTGCAACGTGGTCATCGCGGCCACCGGCGACGACAAGGTCAACCTGGTCGTCTCGCTGCTCGCGAAGACCGAGTACGGGGTCCCGCGGGTCGTCGCCCGCGTCAACAACCCCAAGAACGAGTGGCTGTTCAACGAGTCGTGGGGCGTGGACGTGGCCGTCTCGACGCCGCGGCTCATGTCGGCGCTCGTCGAAGAGGCGGTCAGCGTGGGCGATCTCGTCCGCCTGCTCCGCTTCAGCCACGGCGACGCGAACCTGGTGGAGCTGACCCTCCCGGAGGAGTCCGCCCTGGCCGGTACGCGGGTCGGCGACGTCCAGTGGCCGCAGGACACGTCCCTGGTGACGATCATCCGCGGCACCCGCGTCCTGGCCCCCAGCGCGGAGGACTCCCTCGAGGCGGGCGACGAGCTGCTGTTCGTCGCGGCGCAGGCGCGCGAGGAGCAGCTGGAGGACCTGCTGTCGGTGCGGCGCGAGGACGCGTAGCACCAACGTGGAAGCCCCCGGCGAGTCCTGCTCGCCGGGGGCTTTCAGGTTTTCGGGCTCTGTGGCCCTCAGGCCTCGCGGCGGTGCCGCGCGCGCCCCGACGCGTCCACGGTCCCGGCCTCCCGCTCCTTGGCGGCAGCCTCCTCCGCCTCCATCTCCGCGAACACGTCGATGGGCGCGGGCGCCTTCGCGAGGAACACCCACGTGAGCCACACGGCCAGCAGGAACGGCGGGATCTTCAACGCGACGAGCACCCAGCCGAATTGGGTCGTGTCCCCCCACAGGTACAGCGGGAACAGGATCGCGCACTTGGCCAGGAGAATGAGCCCCCAGGCCCAACTCGCCTTCGCGTACGCCTTCTTGCGGCCTGGGTTGCGGGTCCGCCAGGACAGGTTCTCCTTGAACACCGGCCCGAGGATCAGGCCGATCAGGGGCACCCCGCACAGCGTCGTGACGATGTACGCGAGCGCGAGCCCCAACGTGTAGAGCATGCCCGGCAGATAGAAGTCCTTGGCGTTGCCCGTCATCATCGCGAAGACGACACCGAAGGCGACACCGAAGACGCCACTGAAGGCGTGCTTGACGGTGTCCTTCATGACGAGGCGCACGGCGACGAGGACCAGGGACACCGCGACGGCCGCGATGGCCGACATGTGCAGGTCCTTGTTGACCGTGAAGATGCTCACGAAGAGCAGGCCCGGCAGGACGGTCTCCACCATGCCCCGCACGCCGCCGAAGGCCTCGAAGAGCGCGGCCTCCGTCACGGCCTTGTCCGTCACGTCGTCGTCCGTCACGTCCTGGCCTGTGTGTTCGCGGTCGGTCGGCTTGTCGAGGGACGTCACCGGCTACTCCCGTCCGAGCGGTCTGAGTTCGTACTTCGGATTGAACAGCACCCTACGGCCCCGACTCATCGAGATCCGTCCCGAAGCTATGAGCTTGCGCCCCGGCTCGATCCCGACGATCGAGCGCCTGCCGAGCCACACCACGTCCACGGCGGCCGAGCCGTCGAACAACTCCGCCTCCAGCGCGGGAACTCCAGCGCGTGGCCGCAGGGTTACCGTGCGCAACGTACCAGTTACGGTGACCATTTGCCGGTCCGCACAGTCGCCGATGCGCGTGCAGCCGGTGGTCTCCGAGTCCTCGCGCAGCTCCTCCGACTCCAGGTCCTCCTGGGAGCTGGACAGCCTGTCGAGCATGCGACGGAACCGGCCCGCCGGTTTCTCGGACGACGCCCTGTCGGAACGCGGAACAGCACTCATACTCGAAGCGTACCTGGGCCCTGTGACAGCGTCGTACCCGCTGGTGTACCCCGTTTTCGCGGGCCTCACCGCTCGAATCGGTAGCCCATCCCCGGTTCGGTGACGAAGTGCCGCGGGTGCGAGGGATCGGTCTCCAACTTGCGTCGCAACTGCGCCATGTACACCCGCAGATAGTTGGTCTCCGTCCCGTACGAGGGCCCCCACACCTCCTGCAGCAGCTGCTTCTGGCTGACCAGGCGGCCCGTATTGCGGACGAGGACCTCCAGGAGATGCCATTCGGTCGGAGTCAGCCGTACGTCGTGCCCGCCCCGGTTGACCTTTTTCGCGGCCATGTCGACCGTGAAGTCGGAGGTCTCGACGATCCCCTCGTCCTCGGTCCCGCCCGTGGGTTCGGCCCGCCGCACCGCCGCCCGCAGCCGGGCGAGGAGCTCGTCCATGCCGAAGGGCTTGGTCACGTAGTCGTCGGCGCCCGCGTCGAGCGCCTCGACCTTCTCGTCGGACGAATGCCGCGCGGACAGCACGAGGATCGGTACGCGGGTCCAGCCGCGCAGCCCCTTGATCACCTCGACGCCGTCCATGTCGGGCAGGCCCAGGTCGAGGACGATCACGTCGGGGTGGCGGGCGGCGGCGAGCTGCAGCGCCTGCGCCCCGTCGTGGGCGGCGTCCACCTCGTACTTGCGCGCCTTCAGGTTGATGACGAGGGCGCGCACGATCTGCGGCTCGTCGTCGACCACGAGCACCCGGGTCATGCGTGCCTGCCTCTCTGGGGTCCAGCGTCCTGACCGGCTGCTTGCCCGGCTGTCGGTACGGCTGTCGGTACGGCTGTTTGTACGGCTGTTTGTACGGCCTCCCGGACCGCGTCCTGAGGAGTGGTGCGGGTCGCGGCCCGCAGGGTGAGGACCATGGTGAGGCCGCCTCCTGGAGTGTCCTCCGCGCCGAGCGTGCCCCCCATGGCCTCCGTGAAGCCGCGCGCCACGGCGAGCCCGAGGCCCACACCGGCGCCGCGCGGAGCGTCACCGTAGCGCTGGAAGGGCTCGAAAATCCGGTCCTTGGCGTCGTCCGGTACTCCGGGCCCGCGGTCCACGACGCGCAGCTCCACACGGTCGCCGAGCGTGCTCGCGGAGACGAGGACGGGTTTGTCGGGTGGGCTGTACTTGACCGCGTTCTCGACGACGTTGGCGACAGCCCGCTCCAGGAGCCCCTTGTCGACGCTGACCATGGGCAGCGTCTCGGGCACGTCCAGGTCGACGCTGAGGTCCGGGTCCGGCACACCGACCAGCGCCATCGGCACGACCTCGTCGAGGTCGATCTCGCGGATGAGCGGGGTGACAGTGCCGGTCTGGAGGCGCGACATGTCGAGCAGGTTCCCGACCAGGTGGTCGAGCCGGTCGGCGCCCTCCTCGATCCCGGCGAGCAGTTCCGCCTGGTCCTCGGGCGACCAGTCGACGTCCTCGGAGCGCAGTGACGACACCGACGCCTTGATGCCCGCGAGCGGCGTCCGCAGATCGTGCGAGACGGCGGCCAGCAGGGCCGTACGGATGCGGTTGCCCTCGGCGAGCGCCCGCGCCTGGTCGGCCTCGGACTGCAGGCGCTGGCGGTCGAGCACGACGGCGGCCTGCGCGGCGAAGGCGGCGAGCACGCGCCGGTCCTCCGCGGGCAGCACGCGCCCGGTCAGGGCGAGCGCCAGGTGGTCTCCGACCGGCATGTCGACGTCGGCGTCCTCGGGCCGGCCGAGGGACTGCGCGCCGACGCTCGCCGCGCAGGTCCACGGCGCGGTGTCGCCCTCCCGCTCCAGGAGCGCCACGGACTCCATCGCGAAGGTCTCCCGTACGCGTTCGAGGAGCGCCTCCAGGCTGGTGTCGCCGCGCAGCACGCTGCCCGCCAGGACGGAGAGGATCTCGGACTCGGCGCGCAGCCGGGCCGCCTGGTGGGTGCGCCGCGCCGCGGTGTCGACGACCGAGGCCACGGACACCGCGACGCCCACGAAGATCACGATGGCGACGATGTTGCGGGGGTCGGCGACGGTCCACAGGTGCAGCGGCGGCGTGAAGAAGTAGTTGAGCAGCAGGGAGCCGAAGGCCGCCGACGCCAGCGCCGGGAGCAGTCCGCCGACCAGGGCGGCGGCGACCGTCAGCGACAGGAACAGCAGCATGTCGTTGGCGAGGCCGAGGTCGCTGTTGGCGTGCGTGAGGCCCAGCGCGAGCAGCGCGGGGCCGCCGATGCCGGTGAGCCAGCCCCACACGATTCGGGACCGGCCGAGCCGGGCGCCGCGGGCGACGGGCAGTCCGCGCCCCTTGGCGACCTCGTCGTGGGTGACGATGTGCACGTCGAGGTCGGCCCCGGACTCGCGGGCGACGGTCGCGCCGACGCCGGGGCCGAACATGTACTGCCAGGTCTTGCGCCGCGAGGAGCCGAGGACGATCTGCGTGGCGTTGACGCCGCGGGCGAACTCCAGAAGGGCGGCGGGAATGTCGTCGCCGATGACGTGGTGGAACGTGCCGCCCAGGTCTTCGACGAGGGTGCGCTGGACTGCCAGTTCCTTGGGCGAGGCGGCGGTGAGGCCGTCGCTGCGGGCGATGTAGACCGCGAGCACCTCGCCGCCCGCGCCCTTCTCGGCGAGCCGCGCCGCGCGCCTGATCAACGTACGGCCCTCGGGTCCTCCGGTCAGGCCGACGACGATGCGCTCGCGGGCCTGCCACGTGGAGCGGATGTTGTGCTCGCCCCGGTACTCCTGGAGGTACTCGTCGGCCCGGTCGGCGACCCACAGGAGCGCCAACTCCCGCAGTGCGGTGAGGTTTCCGGGGCGGAAGTAGTTGGAGAGTGCCGCATCGACCTTGTCGGGCTTGTAGATGTTGCCGTGGGCCATGCGGCGGCGCAGCGACTGGGGCGACATGTCGACGAGCTCGATCTGGTCGGCACGGCGGACGACCTCGTCGGGGACCGTCTCCCGTTGACGTACACCAGTGATCGAATCAACCACATCGCCCAACGACTCAAGATGCTGGATGTTGACGGTCGATATGACGTCGATGCCCGCACCGAGCAGTTCTTCGACGTCCTGCCAGCGCTTGGCGTTGCGTGACCCGGGCACGTTCGTGTGGGCCAGTTCGTCGACGAGGGCGACGGCCGGGGCGCGCCGCAGCACGGCGTCCACGTCCATCTCGTGGAAGACCGTCCCCCGGTACGCGAGCTCCCGGCGCGGGATCTGCTCCAGGCCGTGCAGCATCACCTCGGTGCGCGGCCGGTCGTGATGCTCGACGAACGCCACCACGCAGTCCGTGCCCCGCTCCACCCGGCGGTGCGCCTCCGACAGCATCGCGTACGTCTTGCCGACGCCCGGTGCCGAACCGAGGTAGATCCGTAGTTTGCCCCGCGTCCCGCGTCCCATGGCCTCATTGTCTTCCGGTGACTGCTCCACGCAGCGTCGAGCCTACGGCCTGCGATCTGCGCAAATGGGGCGGATGACGGCCGGACGGGTGGCCTTGACGCAACCCTGATGCCCCCTGATGCCCCCTGATGCACGAAACCGGGGCCGCGCACCCTGACGGATGCGCGACCCCGGCCTCGTACGGCTGTGTGAGCGCCTCAGCGCACCTCGGTGATCTCCGGGCCGCGGGCCAGCTGGCCCATGCCGCCGGAGAAGCGCGAGGGCTCCTGGCCCTCACCCTGGGAGCTCTCGGCGACCATCTGCGCGTCGTCGGGGAGCTTCAGGACGATCGGGTCACGCGGGGCCATCGGGCCCTCGCCGCGCACCACGACGGTGTCCTTGAAGATCTGCTCCAGGAGACCGGCCGCCTGCGGCTGCACGGCACCCTGGCCCGAGATCACGCCGCGCAGGAACCAGCGCGGGCCGTCCACGCCGATGAAGCGCACGACCTGGAAACCGCCCGTGCCGTCCGGCAGTTGCACCGGCACCTGGGCACGCAGTTCCCAGCCGAGCGAGCCCTCGACCTCGTCGATCACACCACCCTGCTGAGTGATGCCGGAGGCGATCTCCTCGCGGACCTCGCCCCAGATGCCCTCCTTCTTGGGGGCGGCGAAGGCCTGCAGCTGGATCGCGCTGTCCTGGAGGACGACGGTCGCCGCGACGATCGCGTCGCCCGCGACCTCCACACGCAGCTCCATGCCCTCCACGCCGGGGACGAAGACTCCGCCCAGGTCGACCCGGCCCTCGCCGGGCTCGCGGACCTCGGAGGCGTCCCAGGGACCGTCGGGACGGGGCTCGGGCTCGAGCCGGACGCGGTCCGACTCCTGCTCGTCCGAGTCGACGCTGCCGACGCTGTCAGCGTTCTCAGCGAACTGCTCGGCCTCGCCGGCCGCATCCTCGGCGGCGCCGTTCTTGTTACGACGTCCGAACACGTCACTGTCCTTCCCGGTCGGATACGACCGAAGCGTATCGATTCCCACCCTTTTGACCGTCCGCGCCACTGTCGGCAACGGTCGGGCCACCCACGGCAGCGTGCCCGCCGGTGGACCCGAAGCCCCCTCCGGCCCGCACCGAATCGGGAAGCTCCGCGACCTCCTGGAAGCGGACCCTCTCGACCTGCTGGACCACCAGTTGGGCAATCCGGTCGAAGCGCTCGAACCGCACGCTCTCGCGCGGGTCGAGATTCACCACGATCACCTTGATCTCCCCACGGTACCCGGCATCCACCGTCCCTGGGGCATTCACCAGAGCCACGCCGCAGCGCGCTGCGAGGCCGGATCTGGGGTGCACAAAGGCCGCGTACCCCTCGGGCAGGGCGACCGACACACCGGTGGGCAGGACGACCCGCTCACCGGGCGCGAGTTCGCACGCCTCGGTGGTACGCAGATCCGCTCCGGCGTCGCCGGGGTGCTCGTACGAGGGCAGCGGCACGTCGGGGTCGACGCGCCGCAGGAGCACGCCGAGTTCGCTGCCGGGGCCGCCGGACACAATGCTCACGGGTTCACCTCGAAGGCGCGGGCGCGCCTGACCTGGTCGGGGTCGCTCATGGCCGCCTCGATCTCTGCCGGGCGGCCGTTCTCGATGAAGTGGTCGACCTTGACCTCGATGAAGAGGGCTTCGGCACGCACCGCCACGGGCCCGTCGGGGCCGCCGATCCGGCCGGTCGCGGTCGAGTAGATCTTGCGGCCGGCGACGGCCGTCACCTCGGCGGACAGATACAGCACCGTGTCCACGGGAACGGGCCGCACGAAGTCGGTCTCCAGGCGGCCGGTCACGGCGATGGCCTGAAGCAGCCAGTTCAGGGAGCCGAGCGTCTCGTCGAGCGCGGTAGCGAGGACCCCGCCGTGCGCGAGACCCGGCGCGCCCTGATGCGCGGGGCGCACGGTGAACTCGGCGGTGACGGTGACGCCTTCACCGGCCCGCGCCTCCAGGTGCAGCCCGTGCGGTTGGTCGCCGCCGCAGCCGAAACAGTGTCCGTAGTGCGCGCCGAGGAGCTCGCCGGGGGCGGGCGCGTCGGGGTGCCGCACCGGGGCTATGGCGTCGGCGGGGGGCGTCAGAGCTGCAGAAGTACCACTCACAGCCGCAGACCTTACCCGCGCGTCCTATCAGTGCACGCATCGTGCCAAGCTTGACCCCATGGAGCTCTCGACGACGCCTTACGACGAACGACTCACCGCGCCCCGTACGTGGTGGTTGATCACGTTCATGGTGGGGGTTGTCGGGGCCATCATCATGCTGCCCTTCGGCCCGTTGCCACTGCTCGGCGGCTTCGTCGTCGGACTGGTCGTCGCGGCCGTGATCACCAGCTCGTACGGCTCGGCGCGGGTCCGTGTCGTGGCCGACTCGCTGGTCGCGGGCGACGCGAAGATCCCGCTGTCCGCGCTCGGCGAGGTGCACGTGCTGGACGCGGAGGAGGCACGCGCGTGGCGCACGTACAAGGCCGACCCGCGCGCCTTCATGCTGCTGCGCAGCTATGTCACGACCGCGGTGCGGGCGGAGATCACGGATCCGTCGGACCCGACGCCGTACGTCTACCTGTCGACGCGCGACCCTGAAGCTTTGGCAAAGGCTCTGAGCCGCGCCTGAACTCCGGGCCGCGCCCGGCGAGGGCGGGGTCAGGCCCCGATCTCCAGGGCGTCGGGCGGCTCCTCCAGGGGCGACTGTTCGTTCAGCGCCTCCCAGGGGACCTGGTGTCGCCGCAGGTCCTGGCGTACCCGGTCGGCCAGTTTTCTGGTGTCACGCCGGTTCATGAACGCTCCCACGGCCGCGCCGATCATGAACGGCGTCAGGCTCGGAAGGTTCCGCACCATCCGCTTCATGATCTGCTGCCGCAGCTCGCGCTTCATCTGCCCGCCGAGCGCTGCGTTGACCGTGGTCGGCTTCGCCACGTCGATGCCGCGCTCTTCCGTCCATGCGGTCAGGTAGGCGCCGCTACGGGCCTTCAGGGCCCCTGGCGGGCGCAGTCCGTAGACCTCGTGCAGCTCGGCGATCAGCTTGAGCTCGATCGCGGCCACGCCGGTCACCTCCGCGGCCAGTTCGGTCGGCATCGCGGGCGGTACGGGCAGCATCGCGGCGGCGCCGACTCCCGCACCCACGGTGGATGTTGCTGCGGCCGCGCCCGTGACCAGCTTGTCCGCGAGCTGTTCCGGGTCGAGACCGGGGAACTGCTTGCGGAGGGTCGCCAGGTCCCGCACGGGAACCCGCGGCGCGATCTCGATGATGCGATCGGCGAGATAGCCGATCGAGGCCTTGGCGGCCGCGCCGCCCTTGGCCAGCCCCGTTCTGGCTGTTCTGGCACTTCTCGCGACGGCGCCGCCTCTGCGCGCACCGTCACCGCCGGCCGCCGGGGCCACCGGCAGTTCGCCCGTCGACGCGTGATCGTCCGCCGATTCGAGCGAGGCGTCTTCTCCGGGGGCACCGGGTACAGCACCTGGTGCTCCTGGGAAAGAGCCTCGCTCGTCGTCACGCACGGCCTCTGACGGGCCTTGAGCCGCCCCGCGGTCCTTCTTGTTGCGGGAGCGGCGCTTCCAGGGCGGGGTCGAGCTGGTCATGCCCGACCCGCCCTCAGTCGCAGTCGCGGCAGATGGGCTGCCCGTTCTTCTCCCGCGCGAGCTGGCTTCGGTGGTGCACCAAGAAGCAGCTCATGCAGGTGAACTCGTCCTGCTGCTTGGGCAGGACACGGACGGCCAGTTCCTCGTTCGAGAGGTCGGCGCCCGGAAGCTCCAGGCCCTCCGCCGCCTCGAACTCGTCCACGTCGACATTCGACGCCGACTTGTCGTTACGCCGCGACTTCAGTTCCTCAATGCTGTCTTCGTTGAGGTCGTCATCGGTCTTGCGTGGGGTGTCGTAATCCGTTGCCATGTCGCTCTCCCCCTCTGGGTGTCTTCGGTGTCTCAAGCGCCGTAACGCATGAGAGGCCGGACTTGTGCCCGACCTGAGGCGGAGATTTTGCCTCACATCAAGGTCTGTTACTCAATCGACACCCAACTGGATCCCTCACGAGTGATCGTCTTGGGTGGCGAACGGGACCGTACACGGTCCGATTGCCGCACTGCACAGGCGCCACCCCGTGTACTTCCCGTGATCAAGGCGCCCGAAAACCCGGACTTTCCCGGCTTTCACACGGCTTTTGCGATCACGGAGAGTGGACGGCCGAAAAAAAGCCCATGTGATCGATCACACACGACAATCTCCGGCGCAGGTCCGGAAAATTCAGCCAAAAGCGAACGTCCCCAGCGCGTCGGCGGAAGCATGTCAGATCCATGCGCCGCACGCACGTTGAACCGAGCTAGATCGGCAGGGTGACCCGCATCACGAGCCCACCCCCCTCGCGTGGCTCGGCTGTGATGCGGCCGCCGTGGGCGCGCGCGACGGACCGGGCGATGGAGAGCCCGAGGCCCACGCCCTTGTCGCTGCCGGTGCGCTCGGTCCGCAGCCGCCTGAATGGTTCGAAGAGGTTGTCGATCTCGTAGGCGGGGACCACGGGACCCGTATTCGCGACCACCAGGACCGCCTGGCCGTGCTGGGCCTCCGTGTCCACCTCCACCCATCCCCCTTCGGGGATGTTGTAGCGGACCGCGTTCTGTACGAGGTTCAGGGCGATGCGCTCCAGGAGCACGCCGTTGCCCTGGATCACCGCTTCCTTGCACTCCCCGCGGATCTCCACGCCCTTCTCGTCGGCCTCGGACCTGGCCTGGTCGATCGCCTGCGAGGCGACCTCCGCCAGGTCCACGGGCTTGCGCTCGACGATCTGGTTGTCGCTGCGGGCGAGCAGCAGCAGGCCCTCCACGAGCTGCTCGCTGCGCTCGTTCGTGGCGAGCAGTGTCTTGCCGAGCTGCTGGAGCTCCACAGGGGCGCCCGGATCGGAGAGGTGCACCTCCAGGAGGGTGCGGTTGATCGCGAGCGGCGTACGCAGCTCATGGGAGGCATTGCCGACGAAGCGCTGCTGCGCCGTGAAGGCGCGCTCCAGGCGGTCCAGCATCTCGTCGAAGGTGTCGGACAGCTCCTTCAGCTCGTCGTCCGGTCCGTCCAGCTCGATGCGGCGCGTCAGGTCCGTGCCGGCGACCCTGCGCGCGGTGCGCGTGATCCGGCCGAGCGGGGACAGGACACGGCCCGCCATGGCGTAGCCGAAGGCAAAAGCGATGACGGCGAGGCCCATCAGGGCCATCAGGGAGCGGCTGAGAAGCACGTCGAGAGCGTGCTGGCGCTGCTTGTTGACGCAGCCGTTCATCAGATCGTTCAGCTCGCTCGCCGAGATGTTCCCCGTCGGGAAATTGCAGCTGGCGCTGATGACATGCCCGTCGGTGACCTTGAACGGCAGGTCGCCGCCCACGTCGAGGGCCTGCGCGGCCAGGAGGTAGATGATCGAGAGCAGCAGGATGCCCGCGATGAGGAACATGCCGCCGTACAGCAGTGTGAGGCGTATCCGGATGGTCGGGCGGAGCCAGGGGAAGGGCGGTTCCGTCTTCGTCCCGGGCTTCCATGTCGGTTTCGGTGGCGCCGGAGAGGGTGGCGCGGGTGCGGCGGCCATCTAGGGATCAGATCCGGTAGCCCGAGCCGGGCACGGTGACGATGACGGCGGGCTCGCCCAGCTTGCGGCGCAGGGTCATCACGGTGACCCGCACGACGTTCGTGAACGGGTCCGTGTTCTCGTCCCAGGCCTTCTCCAGGAGCTGCTCGGCCGAGACGACGGCGCCTTCACTGCGCAGCAGCACCTCGAGGACCGCGAACTCCTTGGGAGCGAGCTGGATCTCCTTGCCGTCCCGGAACACCTCACGGCGGTTCGGGTCGAGCTTGATCCCCGCGCGCTCGAGCACGGGTGGCAGCGGCATGCTCGTACGTCGCCCGAGAGCCCGCACACGGGCCGTCAGCTCGCTGAACGCGAAGGGCTTGGGGAGGTAGTCGTCCGCCCCGATCTCCAGGCCCTCCACGCGGTCGCTGACGTCGCCGGAGGCGGTCAGCATGAGGATGCGGGTGGGCATGCCCAGCTCGACGAGCTTGCGGGCGACGTCGTCGCCGTGCACAAGCGGGAGATCGCGGTCGAGGACGACCACGTCGTAGTCGTTGACGCCGATGCGCTCCAGGGCGGCCGCACCGTCGTACACGACGTCGACGGCCATGGCCTCCCGGCGGAGTCCGGTGGCCACCGCATCGGCGAGCAGTTGCTCGTCCTCGACGACGAGTACGCGCACGTCGTTTGTCCTTCCTCTGGTCGCCCACCGGCGCGTTTCTCGGGCACGCGGGCAGGTCGGGTGTGGGGCTGTGGTCACCATCCTGCCCCTTTCGGCCATAAACCGGCTGTAAGACGGACGGGGCCCCGGGGAATGCGGGATTTTTTCTGCGTAGGCCGAGGTTTCTCCGGAAGGGAGCTTGGGGAGGACGGCTGTACATCCGCGATCACGCTTTGTATGTGGCATGCCACGAGCCGCTGTAGAGACCGCCCTCCGCCAGGGCTGCCTCGGGACGTGATCGCCCCTTCCAAGGGCACACCCCCGTGCCATCGACCCACGACCCAGGATGAGGGGGCGCAACCATGGACGCATTCACCGCAGGACTTCTGCAGCGCATCAAGGCGGCCGAGACCGACCTGACGCTGGCGCGCGAGACCGGTGACGACTTCCTTGCCGAGGTCGAGCAGGGCGAACTGGACGACCTCCGCCGCCTCGCCGCCGAGCACGGCGTGGAGGTTCACGCCTCGAGCGTCTGACGCACGTACGAAGGCCCCGGCGCCTGGTTGATCCAGGCGGGCGCCGGGGCCCTTTCGCGTTCCGCGAGTGCGTGAGCCGTTGGCCGTTGGCTGTGAGCCGTTGGCCGGGGCGCTCAGTCGTGCCAGGCGCCGAGTTCTTCCAGCCAGTTCTGAAGCGGCTCGAAGACGCCGGGGGGCGCCGCGATCGTCAGCTCCGGGGAGAGCGGCTCTCCGGGACGGCCTCCGGTGAGGGCGCCCGCCTCGCGCGCGATGAGGTCGCCGGCCGCGAAGTCCCAGGGGTTCAGGCCGCGTTCGTAGTACGCGTCCATGCGCCCGAGCGCCACGTCGCACAGGTCGATCGCGGCCGAGCCGCCGCGCCGGATGTCGCGCACGCGCGGCACCAGCTGACCGAGGACCTCGGCCTGGCGGGCGCGGCGCGACTCCAGGTAGCCGAAGCCGGTGCCGACCAGCGCCTGCTCGAGGGGCGGCGCCACGCGCGGGTGCGCGGGGCGGTCGTTCACGAAGGCGCCCTCGCCGAGGACGGCGCGGTAGGTCTCGGCGCGCATCGGGGCGGCGACGACGCCGACGAGCGTCTCGCCGTCCTTGCGGGCCGCGATGGAGACGGACCAATCCGGGCGTCCGTAAAGGTAGTTGACGGTGCCGTCGATGGGATCGATCACCCACTGGACGCCGCTGGTGCCCTCCACGGAGGAGCCCTCCTCGCCGAGCACCCCGTCGTCGGGGCGGCGCTCGGCCAGGTAGTCGGTGATCAGCTTCTCGGAGGCGATGTCCATCTCGGTGACGACGTCGACGGCGCTCGTCTTGGTGGCGGCGACACCGAGGTCCTCGGGCCTGCCGTCGCGCAGGAACACGCCGGCCCGCGCCGCCGCCTCCAGGGCGATCTCGAGCAGTTCCGCCTTGAGGGACGTGAGGTCGCCTGCGGTGTGGGCAGCCTCGGTGGCCCTGGGGGCCTGGGAGTCGGTCACGTCACTGTCCTTACGCGTACGGGCTGTCGGCGCCGGCGGCGGCCGGCTTGGGGGCGCGGGCGGGGCAGCAGCCCACGGGACACAGGTCGTGGCTCGCGCCGAGCGCGCCCAGGGCGCACGGTGTGACGTTCCTGCCGCTCTCGGTCGCGGCCCGTTCCAGGGTCAACTCCCGTACGGCGGCCGCGAAGCGCGAGTCGGCTCCCACGGTGGCGGAGCGGCGCACTGGAAGACCCAGCTCCGCGGCCTTCGCCTCGGCCTCGGTGTCGAGGTCGTAGAGGACCTCCATGTGGTCGGAGACGAAGCCGATGGGCACCATGACGACGGCCGGGACGCCCGCCGCGTGGCGCTCCTCCAGGTGGTCGCAGATGTCGGGCTCGAGCCACGGGATGTGCGGGGCGCCGGAACGCGACTGGTAGACGAGCTGCCAGGGGTGGGCGACACCGGTCTCCTCGCGCACCGCGTCGGCGATCAGCTGCGCGACATCCAGGTGCTGCTTCACGTACGCGCCCCCGTCGCCGTGCTCCTCGGGCCGCCCGGAGGTGTCGGCCGCAGCGGTCGGGATGGAGTGCGTGGTGAAGGCGATGTGGGCGCCGGCGCGGACGTCCTCGGGGAGGTCGGCGAGGGACTTCAAGACGCCCTCCATCATGGGGCGCACGAAGCCGGGGTGGTTGAAGTAGTGCCGCAGCTTGTCGATCTTCGGCGGTTCCAGGCCCTCGGCCTCCAGCGCGGCGAGCGACTCCGCGAGGTTCTCGCGGTATTGGCGGCAGCCCGAGTACGAGGCGTAGGCGCTGGTGGCGAGGACGAGGATGCGGCGGTGGCCGTCGGTGACCATCTCGCGCAGCGTGTCCGTCAGGTACGGCGCCCAGTTCCGGTTGCCCCAGTAGACCGGCAGGTCCAGGCCGTGCTCGGCGAAGTCCTTGCGCAGGGCGTCGAGCAGCGCCCTGTTCTGGTCGTTGATCGGGCTGACCCCGCCGAACAGGAAGTAGTGCTGCCCGACCTCTTTGAGCCGCTCCTTGGGGATGCCCCGGCCGCGCGTCACGTTCTCCAGGAACGGGACGACGTCGTCGGGGCCCTCCGGACCACCGAACGAGAGCAGCAGCAGGGCATCGTAGGGGCGGGCATCAAGGCTGGCAGCGTGCGCGTCTGGCATGTCTTCGATCCTCCCACCCGGCACTGACAGGCGGAAAACCGCGTGTCGCCCGGGCCGTGACACGCGTAAGCTGTATCCACTGCTTTTACGCCTTACCGGAGTCGAGTTGCCCAGCCCCTACCGCGCCATATTCGCCCTGCCCGGAACCAAGAGCTTCTCCGCGGCCGGGCTCCTGGGCCGGATGCCCCTGTCCATGATGGGCATCGGCATCGTCACGATGGTCTCCCAGTTGACCGGTCGCTACGGGCTCGCCGGCGCCCTGTCCGCGACAGTCGCCCTGTCCGCCGCGCTGATCGGGCCGCAGATCTCCCGACTCGTCGACCGGCACGGACAGCGCCGGGTGCTGCGGCCCGCCACTCTGGTCTCGCTCGCCGCCGTCACCGCTCTCCTGCTGTGCGCGAAGTACACGGCGCCGGACTGGACCCTGTTCGCGTGCGCGGCGCTCGTCGGCTGCGTCCCGAGTGTCGGCTCCATGATCCGGTCACGATGGGCGGCCCTCTACGGAGACGTCCCGCGGCAGCTGCACACCGCGTACTCCTTCGAGTCGGTGCTGGACGAGGTGTGCTTCGTGTTCGGGCCGATCATCTCGATCGGACTGTCCACCGTGTGGTTCCCGGAGGCGGGCCCCCTTCTGGCGGGCTGTTTCCTCGCGGCCGGTGTCTTCTGGCTGACGTCGCAGCGAGCCACGGAACCCGTACCGCACCCGCGTGAACAGCACACCCGCGGATCGGCGCTCCGCGCGCGTGGTTTGCAGGTTCTGGTGGCGACCTTCGTCGCGACGGGGGCGATCTTCGGGTCGATCGACGTCGTCACGGTGGCCTACGCCGAGGACCTCGGCCACAAGTCGATGGCCAGCGTGGTGCTCGCCGTCTACGCGACCGGCTCCTGCCTCGCGGGCGCCCTGTTCGGCCTGCTGCACTTCAAGGGGGCGCCCGCTCCCAGGTGGCTGGTGGGTGTCGTCACGATGGCCGTGAGTATGATCCCCCTCCAACTGGTCGGGAACCTGCCACTCCTGGCCGTGGCGCTCTTCGTCGCGGGCCTGTCCGTCGCACCGACGATGATCACGACGATGGCCCTCGTCGAGCAGCACGTACCGCGCGCGAAGCTGACCGAGGGCATGACCTGGGTGAGTACCGGACTCTCGGTCGGCGTCGCGCTCGGCTCCTCCGTGGCCGGCTGGGTGATCGACGCGGCCGGGGCGGGAGCCGGGTACGCGGTGCCGGGGGTATCCGGCGCCGTCGCGGTCGTCGTCGGGCTCCTCGGCTATCGCCGGCTGAAGCGGCCGGTTGTTCCGCAGCGGGGAGGAAGCACCAATGAGCAGGTCGCAGACGGGAACGCCGGGCACGCCGGGGACGCGGACGGGCAGCCGGAGGAGCAGCCAAGCCTGGCGTAACTGGGCGGGGAACGTCACGGCACGCCCCGTGCGCGAGGTGACGCCCGCGTCCGTCGAGGAGCTGACAGCGGCGGTACGCGGCGCCGCGGAGGACGGCCTGAAGGTGAAGGCCGTCGGCTCGGGCCACTCCTTCACCGCGGCGGCCGCGACCGACGGGGTGTTGATACGCCCTCAACTGTTGACCGGGATCCGCAGCATTGACCGGGTGAACGGGACCGTCACGGTCGAGGCCGGTACACCGCTCAAGCGACTCAACATGGCCCTGGCCCGCGAGGGCCTTTCGCTCACGAACATGGGCGACATCATGGAGCAGACGGTCTCCGGCGCCACCAGCACCGGCACGCACGGCACGGGCCGCGACTCCGCGTCGATCGCCGCGCAGATCAAGGGACTTGAGCTGGTCACCGCGAGCGGAGAACTCCTCGTCTGTTCCGAGAAGGAGAACCCCGACGTCTTCGCGGCCGCCCGCATCGGTCTCGGCGCCCTCGGCATCATCACGGCGATCACCTTCGCCGTGGAGCCGATCTTCCTGCTCTCCGCGCGCGAGGAGCCGATGTCCCTCGACCGGGTGCTCACGGACTTCGAGGAGCTGCACGCCGAGAACGAGCACTTCGAGTTCTACTGGTTCCCGCACACGGGCAGCTGCAACACCAAGCGCAACAACCGCAGCGCGGGCCCGGAGGCCCCCGTCTCGAGGCTCAGCGGCTTCGTCGAGGACGAGCTGCTCTCCAACGGCCTGTTCCAGGTGGCCAATTCGATCGGCCGCGCGGTGCCCGCCACGATCCCGTCGATCGCCAAGGTCTCCAGCCGGGCACTGTCCTCCCGGACATACACGGACATCCCCTACAAGGTCTTCACATCACCGCGCCGCGTGCGCTTCGTGGAGATGGAGTACGCGCTTCCGCGCGCGGCCCTGGTGGACACACTGCGCGAGTTGAAGTCCCTGGTCGACCGCTCGCGCCTGCGGGTCAGCTTCCCCGTGGAGGTCCGCACCGCCCCGGCCGACGACATCGCGCTGTCCACTGCGTCCGACCGCGACACCGCCTACGTAGCCGTGCACATGTACAAGGGGACGCCGTACCACCGGTACTTCACCGCGGCCGAGCAGATCCTCACCGCCCATGAGGGGCGCCCGCACTGGGGCAAGATACACACGCGCGACGCGGACTACTTCACGCGCGCGTACCCGCGCTTCGGCGAGTTCACGGCGCTGCGCGACCGCCTGGACCCGGACCGCGTGTTCGGCAATGCCTATCTTCGGCGGGTCCTCGGCGACTGACCCGCCGGCCCCCGGAGGGGCGTGCATCGGGTCACTCCGACTGCGGCTGGGCGTCCGAGCCCGGTGTGGGCGCGGTGGTCGGGTTGGTGGTGCTGCCACTGTCCGAACCGGAATCCGAGCCGTTGTCGGAGCCCGAGTCCGAACCGGAGTCCGAACCGGTGTCGGAACCCGAATCGGAGCCCGAATCGGAGCCCGAATCGGAGCCCGAGTGGGAGGAGCCGCTGTCCGAACCGGAGTCCGAGCCGCTGTCCGAACCGCCGGTGTCACCGTTCGTCGGGGTGGCGCTCGGGTCCGGGGTGGTGGTGCCTGAGTCGTCGTTGTGCTGCGTACCGGTGTCCGAGCCGGTGTCACCGCTGTCGGACGGCGCCGGGGTGGTGTCCGGAGTGGTGTCGCCGCCGGACGAGGAGCTGCGCCCCTTGAAGGCGTCGCCGATGGTGGTGCCACCGCCGCTCCCACCGCCGAAGGTGTTGCCCGACACCAGTTCGTACGTCGTGATGCCGCCCATGGTGACGCCGAACACGAGCGCCGCGGCGATCAGCGGCCGCTTCCAGCTCTTGATGCCCGAACGGTGCACGGTGCCCTCGGTGAACTCGTCGCCCCCGGTGAACTCGTCGTCGAGGTCCGCGCCGCCGTCGACGTCCTCACCGTCCGGGACGCGCAGCATCCGCGTGGCCACGTCGACCGTCTCCGGCTTGATCAGCTGGGTCTTCTCGGGATCGGCCGCGGCGGCCGCACCCGCGGTGCCCAGCAGTCGCGTCTTGTCGGTGTCCTCGTCGGGCAGCAGGTCGGCCACGGCGCCCGTGTCGAGCAGTTGGGTGCCCTCGGTGGCGGTGGTGGAGACCCGCTCCATGGCGGTGACCTTTTCCATGGCGGTGACCTGCTCGACGGCGGAGGCCTGCGGCAACGCCGTCGTCTCATCGGCATCCGCGGCCGGGGTCTTCCGTGTCCCCCAGGTCGTGGTGGTCGGCAGTGCCGTCACGGCCGGTCGCGCCGCGGGCGGCTCGGAACCCGTGACCATGGAACTCGTGGCGCCCATCGAGGAGTCCGAGCGGAACGTACGGGGCACGGGCCTGCCCTCCGCCGTCACCGGCACCTGCCGGGTCTTCGGCTTCACGACGTCCTTGACGTCACGTATCTGCTCTCCGGTGCGCTTGAAGAAGTGCTGGAAGAGCGTGCCACCGCAAGTGGCGAGCGCACTGACCACGCCGGCGCCGAGGATCGTCCCGTAGACACCGAGCCCCGAGGCGAGCTTCGCGGCCACGACGGCGGCGATCGCACTGCCCGCCACCTGCGGGACGCTCAGATCCAGCCGCTTCCCCTTGGGCTCTTCCTCCATGTCCTCGGATATGTCCTCGGAGATCTCCGGCTTCCTGCCCATGATCGGAACTTTCCCGCCCTTCTCGACAAAACCACCCATGCACCAACGAAGCTCCCAAGAGTAAGCGAACTCCCTAGGACACAAGAGAAAGGACGTATCGGAGGAGGAATCAGTTCCGGTTCCGGAGGTTTCGTGAAGCAGAACACGCGGACCCCACACATCACCCGCCAGGGTCGGAGAATCCCAGCCCCAACTCCCGCTCCCCGACAGAACTTCAACAGCGTGCCGATCCACGCAAGTGGCCCGAATGGAGTACTGTTGCCAGCCCTGGGCCCGGTCTCCCGCCAGGGTGCTCGAGTCCTGCCAGGACCGTGGGGAGGGGGTTCGCTGCACAGGGTGACGGTGTCCGTCACTTAGCGTTGCGAATAGGTAACCGTGCCATAACGGCGTACCAGGGCCCATGCCCGACACGCCGGGCAACTCGGCAAGGTTGTGGCAGGCTGCACCCGGGCAGGCCACACTCGACTAGCGGAAGCAGCGACGCACGTGACGTCGGCAGGCACCACCCGGGAGGTCCCCATGCCCGAACTGCGTGTCGTGGCCGTCTCTAACGACGGCACACGGCTGGTGCTGAAGGCTGCGGACAGCACGGAGTACACGCTGCCGATCGACGAGCGCCTCCGGGCCGCCGTACGTGGCGACCGTCCGCGCCTCGGCCAGATCGAGATCGAGGTGGAGAGCCACCTCCGCCCGCGCGACATTCAGGCGCGTATACGGGCAGGCGCGACCGCGGAAGAGGTCGCGCAGTTCGCCGGCATCCCGGTCGACCGGGTGCGCCGATTCGAGGGCCCCGTGCTCGCGGAGCGCGCGTTCATGGCCGAGCGTGCCAGAAAGACCCCCGTGCGCCGCCCCGGCGAGAACGCCGGGCCCCAGCTGGGCGAGGCGGTGCAGGAGCGCCTCGTGCTGCGCGGCGCCGACAAGGACTCGGTCCAGTGGGACTCCTGGCGCCGGGACGACGGCACGTGGGAAGTCCTGCTCGTCTACCGGGTCGCGGCCGAACCGCACTCGGCGAGCTGGACGTACGACCCGCCCCGCAGGCTGGTCCAGGCCGTGGACGACGAGGCGCGCTCGCTGATCGGCGAGTCCGAGGACATCGGCACGCCCGAACCCACGTTCCCGTTCGTGCCGCGTATCGCCCGGCTGCCCAGGGACCGCCCCCTCGACCGTGCCCTGGACCGGCAGCTCGAGCGGCCCGCGCCGCCCGTGGAGCCGGAGCCCGAAGAGACCGAGCTGCCGGCGATCACCTCGTCGGCCCCGCCGGAGCGCGACTCGCTGACCAGCCTCCTGGAGGCCGTGCCCAGCTACCGCGGCGACCTCGCGGTGCCCGAGCGTCCCGCCGTGGCTCCCGAGCCGCCGCAGGAGGAGCCCGAGCCGCCCGCGGCCGCCGAGGTGGAGGAGCCGGCGGCGCCCGCGGCGTCGGCCGGGGCCGGATCGGCGTACGCGGACATCCTGATGCCGCGCGCCGTCGCCGGCCACCGTGACCGCCTCACCGGCACCACCGACCGCCAGGCCGAGGCCGACGGAGTACGGCCCGGCCGCCGCGCCGCGGTGCCGAGTTGGGACGAGATCGTCTTCGGTACGCGCCGCAAGAAGCAGGAGTAGTCACTTCTTGCGTCACGAGTAGCAAGCTCTTGTACGCAGAGGGGGCCCGCGCCGTTCAGTCGGCGCGGGCCCCCTCTGCGTGGCGGTGGCTACTGCGGGTCCGGTCCCGTCGCCACCGGGCGCGCCTCGTCGGCGGACCACTGGGACCAGGAGCCGACGTACAGCTGGGCGTCGGTGCCCGCCACGGCGAGCGCCAGGATCTCGTGCGCGGCGGAGACACCTGAGCCGCAGTAGACGCCGACCTGGCCCGGATCACCGTTCGCGCCAAGGGACTTGAAGCGTTCCGCGAGCTCGGCGGCCGGCCGGAAGCGGCCGTCGCCGCCGACGTTCTCCGTGGTCGGAGCGGACACGGCGCCGGGGATGTGGCCGCCGACGCGGTCGATGGGCTCCACGTCGCCGCGGTAGCGCTCGGCGGCGCGGGCGTCCAGGAGGAGACCGGAGCGGGCCAGGGACGCGGCGGCATCCGCGTCGAGCAGTCCGGTGGCACCGGGTGCAGGCTCGAAGCTGCCCGGCTGCGGCGCCGGGGCCTTGGTCTCCAGGGGGCCGTCCCAGGCGTCAAGCCCGCCGTCGAGAACTCTCACGGACGGGTGACCCGTCCAGCGCAGCAGCCACCAGGCGCGCGCCGCGGCCCAGCCCTGGCCGCCGTCGTATACAACCACGTCGCGGTCCGCGGAGACGCCGGCCGCGCGCATCGCCGCACCGAATCCGGACAGCTCGGGCAAGGGGTGCCGGCCGTCGCCCGGCCCCGCGTGACCAGCGAGTTCCGTGTCGAGGTCGACGTAGACCGCGCCCGGCACATGGCCCGCCGTGTACTCGGCACGGCCGTCGAACGCCGGCGCACCGGCGGACTTGGCGAGGCTGAGCTGCCAGCGGACGTCGAGCAGCACGGGGGGCCGCCCGCCCGTCAACTCGCTCGCGAGTTCGGATGCGGAGATGATGGCATTCATGGGTCCATCCTTGCTCATGCTCTGGCCTGCGCGCTCCTGGTCGTATAGCGTGCTCGATCGACTACCGAGCGTATGTTGACCGGACATGGCGGGGCCGCGGCACCGAAACGTATGCGAAACACCGTTTCGGGCATCCTCCGCGGGGAGTCCGATGGTTTCGGCGCGGCCGAAGAGCGTCGTACGGCACCGAGTGCCACCATCGGCACGGGCGCCACCTGAGATACGGGCGCCACCTGACATTGAGAGCCCGAGCCGCGGGCCCCGAGGGTTCCGTTCCGAGGAGAGAGTGACGATGACCGAGGCAGCAGCCCGGCGCGCACCGGGCACCCCTTGCTGGGTGAGCCTGATGGTGCACGACATGGCCGCGACCCAGGAGTTCTACGGGGCGCTGTTCGGCTGGGAGTTCAGGCCCGGCCCCCAGCAGCTCGGCCCGTACGCGCGGGCGCTCCTCAACGGCAGGGAAGTCGCCGGCATCGGCCAGCTGCCGCCCGGCCGCCAGCTGCCGATCGCCTGGACCCCCTACATGGCCTCGGACGATGTGGACGCGACGGCCGAGACGGTACGGCACTGCGGCGGCACGGTGGGCGTGGGCCCGCTGGACGCCGGGGAAGCAGGCCGGCTGGCGATCGGCTCCGACCCCGCGGGCGCGGTGTTCGGAATCTGGCAGGCCGCCGGGCACGTGGGGTCGGCGGTGACCGGGGTGCCGGGTGCGATGGCGTGGAACGAGCTGGTGACGCGGGAGACCGCGAGCGTCGCGAAGTTCTACCAGGCGGTCTTCGGATACACCGAAGAGGCCGTCGTCTCCGCCGACTTCGACTTCCTGACCCTGCACCTGGCGGGCCGCCCCGTGGCCTCCGTGCACGGCGTCGGCCACGCCCTGCCCCGTGGCCAGGGCCCGCGTTGGATGACGTACTTCACGGTCAGGGACGTGGACGAGTCGGTGGAACGCGCCGCCGACCTGGGCGGCCACGTGGTGTCCGCCGCCCGCGAGGGCTCGCACGGACGGGTGGCCACGGTGGCGGATCCGGAGGGCGCGGAGTTCTCGGTGGTGGCGTCTCCGGCTGCGTAGGTGGAGCGTCTCCTGGGGCCTGCGTTTCCCGGGGACCCGTGTTTCGCTCAGGCCGAGCCGACCGGCAGCACGTCCGGGGAGAGCGCTGCCGCGTGCGCCGTCGCACTCGTCATCCGCCGCCGATGGTGCCGCCGGCACAGCACCTCGTAGCCGATCTCGTCCGCCATGTGGTCCACGTCGCCGACGACGACCTGGGCGCCTTCGACGACCATCGCGCCGTTGACCGTACGGGCGTTGTGCGTGGCACGGGCACCGCACCAGCACAGCGCCTCGACCTGCAACACCTCTACGCGGTCGGCGAGTTCGACCAGGCGCTGCGAGCCGGGGAACAGCTTGGAGCGGAAGTCGGTCGTGATGCCGAAGGCGAAGACGTCCAGTTCCAGCTCGTCGACGACGCGGGCGAGCTGGTCGATCTGCTCCGGCGCGAGGAACTGTGCCTCGTCCGCGATCAGGTAGTCCACCCTGCCACCGTGCGAGAGGTGGTCGACCACGTACCCGTAGACATCCAGGTCGTCGGCGACCTCCACGGCGTCCGTGACCAGGCCGAGGCGGGAGGAGAGCCTGCCCTCCCCCGCACGGTCGTCGCGGGTGAAGATGAGGCCCTGGAGGCCGCGCGCCGAGCGGTTGTGCTCGATCTGCAGAGCGAGGGTCGACTTCCCACAGTCCATCGTTCCGGAGAAGAACACCAGCTCGGGCATGGGAAGTTGAGCACCTTTCGCGTGACGTGAGGGGGTTGCCGAAGTGATCGGTGGGGCCGGTGGGTCAGGACCGTACTTCCAGCAGTGGTACGAGCTGCTCCGCCGGGGTCATCGAGCCGTGGTTGCCGACCATCAGGGATTCCTTCGGCTCGCTTCGTGAGGCGATGAGGACCACGTCGTCACGGGCCGCGGCGATGACGTCACCGAGCCGGTCGTACACACGTTGATCAACCTGTGGCCCGAACCAGCCGGCCGCGATGGCCTCGTCGCGCGAGGCGATCCAGAACTGCTCACCGAGCACCTCGCGCCACACCGTGAGCACGTCACCCGCCGCGCCCGGCACCGCGTACACATGGCGGGCGCGGCCCTCGCCACCCAACAGGGCGACGCCCGCGCCCAGTTCCCAGTCGTCGTCGAAGTCGATACGGGACTGCTCGTCGAAGGGGATGTCGACCATGCCGTGGTCGGCGGTGACGTACAGGGCGCTGCGCGGCGGCAGTTGCTCGGCGAGGCGCTGCGCGAGGCGGTCGACGTACATGAGCTGGCCGCGCCAGGGGTCGGAGTCGACGCCGAAGCGGTGCCCCTTGCCGTCGACCTCGCTGTAGTACGTGTAGACGAGCGACCGGTCCCCCGCGGACAGCTGCTCGGCGGCCAGGTCCATGCGGTCCTCGCCGGAGAGGCGTCCGTGGAACGTGCCGCCGCTGAGGGCGATCTTGGTGAGGGGCGTCGACTCGAAGTGCGGCGCGGACACCTGTGCCGTGTGCACGCCCGCCTCGTGGGCGCGCTGGAAGATCGTGGGGTACGGCTGCCAGGTCCGCGGCTTCGTCCACGGCTTCCAGCGGAGCTGGTTCATCAGCTCGCCGGTGTCCGGGTTGCGCACGGTGTAGCCGGGCAGGCCGTGCGCGCCGGGCGGCAGACCGGTGCCCACGGAGGCGAGGGAGGTCGCGGTGGTCGCCGGATAGCCCGCGGTGATCGGGCGGCCGGTGCCGCCGCGCGAGGACGATATGAGCGAGCTGAGGAACGGGGCCTCGTCCGGATGCGCCCTGAGCTGCTCCCAGCCCAGGCCGTCGATCAGGAACACGCAGGCGCGGTCGACCGGCTGCAGCTCGGGGATGGCGGCGGTACAGCCGGGCACGCCCAGGTGGGTGCCGATGGTGGGCAGTAGATCGGCGAGGGATCCGGTGCCGTACGCCGGGACGGGAGCGGAGTGGACGGGCAGCGGCTCTACGTCGTCCCAGGCGGCCTGCGTCATCGGCGGCCGGCGTCCGCGATGGCCTCGGAGAGGGACTGGGCGAAGGTGAGGGCCTGGCGCACGGTCTCCGGGCCGTCCCCTGCCTCGCTGACGCGCAGGCTCAGGTCGTCCGCGGTCGTGCTGCCCGTGTATCCGTGGTCCGCCTCGCAGTTGGGGTCACCGCAGGTCGCCGGCTCCATGTCGATGCGGGACACGGCGCCCCAGCCGATGGTGAGGACGACCTCGCGGGGCAGCGACCCCGGGACGTACTTCTCCGGATTGGCGACGACGCGGCTGAGCACGACCGACGAGATCCGGCCGATCTGCACGGACTCCGTCGACGTCGTCGCGTACGACGTCGGGGACGTGCTGTCCGCCGCCTGCTCGTCGGTGTGGCTGACGATGAAGCGGCTGTCGGTCAGGACCAGGACGGTGACATGCCGACGGACTTCGTTCGCGTCGAACGTGGTCTCCTGGTGCACCAGATATGACGAGATCGGCTCGCCGCCGACCGAGGCCTCCACCGCCTCGGCCACAAGAGCCGGGTAGTAACCGCTGCGCTCGATCGCCGCTCGCAGCCCTTGGGTCGTCGTACTGGTCTTGGCCATGGGGTCCATCCTAAGGCCCGCAAAGAGACTGCCGATGCCCCTGTGGATAACTCTCCGTGAGGGCTTCGGACGGGGTGGTCGCGAAGTGGTTCAGTACGCGTCGGGCAGGGTGCGCGGGCCGAGGTCGTCACGGGCGGGCGGCGGCGCGAGCCGGACGGAGGCGCCGAGGACGGTCAGCCCGCGCTCCGCCACGACGACCGGTTCGAGGGCGACGCCGACGACCTCGGGGTGGTCGTCGACCAGGCGCGACACCCGCTGCAGCAGCTCCTCGAGCGCGGGCGTGTCGACGGGGGCCGCGCCGCGCCAGCCGAACAGGATCGGGGACGTCTTGATGGACCGCACGATCGCCTGCGCGTCCTTGTCGGTCACCGGGATCAGCCGGTGCGCGGTGTCACCGAGCAGTTCGGAGGCGGCGCCGGCGAGCCCGAAGGAGAGCACGGCGCCCGCGGCCGGGTCTATGACGGCGCGCACGACGGTGTCGACTCCGCGCGGTGCCATCGACTGCACGACCGGCCGCAGTTCGGCCGGCTTGCCGAGCCGCTGGGTCAGGTCTTCGTAGGCGCGCCGCAGCTCTCCCTCGCCGGTCAGGTCCAGGCGTACGCCGCCCAGGTCGGGGCGGTGCCGCAGGTGCGGGGCCGTCGTCTTCAGGGCCACCGGGTAGCCGAGCGTGTGTGCTGCCGCCGCGGCCTCGTCCGGGCCGGGTGCGGGCGTGGTGGCGCGCACGTCGATGCCGTAGCGGGACAGCAGCGCGCGGGCGTCCTCCGGGGCGAGGTCGGCGCCTCGCGGGTCGCTCTCCTTGGCGAGCAGTTCCGCGATGAGGTCGGCGGCCCCCTGTTCGTCGACGGCGTCGTACTCGGGCACCTTGCCGGGCGCGGCCGTGTCCCGTCGCCACTGGCCGTACTTGGCCACCTGGGAGAGCGCGCGGACGGCGCGCTCGGCGGCCGGGTAGGCGGGGATGAGGCGCGGCGCGGGCTCCGCTTCCGCGGGAGGCGGCAGTTCCTCGGAGACCGTCTCGGGGGTGGTGCGGTGCGGTGGCGTGTCCGGCGCGTTGGGTCCCGTGCTGGCCGCGGCGGAGAGTGCTTCCGCGAGGCCACCGAGCTCGACGTGGACGACGAGCACCGGCTTCGTGGGGCCGGTGGCGGCTGCCGCGCTCAGGGCGGCCGCGAGTTCCGCGTCTTCCGAGGGGCCCTCCCCCACGGCGGGGATCGCGGTGACCACGACGGCGTCCGTCTTCTCGTCGGCCAGTGCCTGCTCCAGAGCCGCCCGGAAGTCGGCGGCGGACGCGGCGGTCGTCAGGTCCAGCGGTGGCTTGGGGCGCAGCCCTTCGGAGAGGCACACGTCGTACGTCAGGAGGCCCAGTGACTCCGAATTGCCGAGGATGGCGACGCGTGGCCCCTCGGGCAGCGGCTGGCGGGCCAACAGGAGGCCGGTGTCCACGAGTTCGGTGATCGTGTCGACCCGGATGACCCCCGCCTGCCGCAGCAGCGAGGACACGGTGGCGTACGGGAGGCGGGTGGCCCGCACCGCGTGCCCCGTCGGCGCGATGCCGCTGTGCCGGGCGCCCTGCACGACCACGAGGGGCTTGGCGGCGGCCGCGCGGCGGGCGAGGCGGGTGAACTTGCGGGGATTGCCGATCGATTCGAGGTACATGAGGGCGACGTGGGTGTCCGCGTCGTCGTACCAGTACTGCAGGACGTCGTTCCCGGAGACGTCCGCGCGGTTGCCCGCGGAGACGAACGTGGAGACCCCGCTGGCTCCGGTAACGCCCCCGCCCCTGCGGTGCAGGCGGGACAGAAGCGCGATGCCGATGGCGCCGGACTGGGCGAACAGGCCGATGTGTCCGGGACGCGGCATCTCGGGGGCGAGCGAGGCGTTGAGCCGTACCTCAGGTGACGTGTTGACGATTCCGAAGGCGTTCGGCCCGACGATGCGCATCCCGTAGCTGCGGGCCTGGCGGACCAGGGCGCGCTGGCGCTCGCGGCCCTCCTCCCCGCTCTCGGCGTAGCCGGCGGAGACCACGACGAGGCCCTGCACGCCGCGCTCGCCGCATTCGGCGACGACTTCGGGGACGTCCGGGGCGGGCACGGCGACGACGGCCAGGTCGACCGTGGCGGCCGGGTCGATGTCGCGTACGGAGCGGTGGGCGGGCACGCCGTCGATCTCGGTGACGTCGTCCCCGAACGCCTGGTTCACCGCGTACAGGCGGCCCGTGAAACCGGCGTCCTTCAGGTTGTCGAGAACGCTGCGGCCCACTCCTCCGGCGGCACGCCCCACGCCGATCACGGCGACGGAGCCGGGGGCGAGCAGGCGATGCACCGAGCGGGCCTCGGCGCGCTGCTCGCGCGCGTGCTGCACCGCGAGCGAGGCCTCCGTGGGCTCGATGTCGAACTCCAGGCGGACGACGCCGTCCTCGAAGCTGCGCTTCTGCGTGTACCCGGCGTCCCGGAACACCTTGATCATCTTGCTGTTGGCGGGCAGCACCTCGGCGGCGAACCGGCGGATGCCGCGCTCGCGGGCGACGGCCGCGATGTGCTCCAGGAGCGCCGAGGCGACGCCCCGGCCCTGGTGGGCGTCCTGCACGAGGAAGGCGACCTCCGCCTCGTCGGCCGGCGCGGTCGCCGGCCTCCCCTGCGCGTTGATCCGGTCGTAGCGCACCGTGGCGATGAACTCGCCGCCCACCGTGACGGCGAGACCGACCCGGTCCACGTAGTCGTGATGGGTGAAGCGGTGCACGTCCTTGGCGGACAGGCGGGGGTAGGGCGCGAAGAAACGGTAGTACTTCGACTCGTCCGAGACCTGCTCGTAGAAGCTGGTCAGATGCTCGGCGTCCGCGGTCGTGATGGGCCTGATCCGCGCGGTGCCGCCGTCGCGCAGCACGACGTCGGCCTCCCAGTGGGCGGGATACTCATGCCGGTCCGACGGGGTCTCCATGCCGCAAGAGTAGGGCCGGGCACTGACAGATGACGGCCTGTCGTACGGGTCGCGGCCCGTGCGTACGGGAGGCACGCTATGGAGGACCGAAGGGCCGTGCCGGTGAGGACCTGGGTCCGCGTCACGCACGCCTTACGATATGGAACACTGGTCTAGACAACCGTGAGACACCTGAAGGGCAGCATCACATGGCTGAGCGCCGCGTCAACGTCGGCTGGACCGAGGGCCTCCACGCCCGCCCCGCCTCCATCTTCGTCCGCGCCGCCACGGCGGCCGGCGTTCCCGTGACGATCGCCAAGGCCGACGGCAACCCCGTCAACGCCGCCTCCATGCTGGCCGTGCTCGGCCTGGGCGCGCAGGGCGGCGAGGAGATCGTGCTGGCCTCCGACGCCGAGGGTGCGGACGCCGCGCTCGACCGTCTGGCGAAGCTGGTCGCCGAGGGTCTCGAGGAGCTCCCCGAGACCGTCTGACACAAAGACAAAAGCAGTACGGCTGAGCCGCGCGTTCCCTTTTGGGACGCGCGGCTTTTTCGTTCACGATTGCGGAGCGAATTGAGCGACAGGGAATAGGAAGAAACAGGCAGCCAATTTTCCCCGCACCTCGTTCAATCCATTCACCGAATAGTGCACTTCTTTGTATACGGCGCTGTTGTTAAGCCTGGCGCCCCACCGTGTTGACTGCATGTTGCGAAGTCCTCACGCGCCCGCCCGCGCGGGGGACGCGCAGCCTGTGGGCGGCGGCCGCACGCTCCGCGTGCAGGGTGGTCAGGGCGCGGGCACGCTCCGCGTCGCCCCGCGCCACGGCGTCGACGATGGCACCGTGCTCGGCCCAGGACTCGGCCGGCCGGGCCGGGCTCTCCACGGCGTACATCCAGGCGATCTTGTGGCGGAGCTGGGTGAGCAGGGTGATCAGGCCAGGGCTGCCCGAGGCCTGGGCGAGCGTCTCGTGGAACCAGCTGCCGAGAGAGCGCAGATCCTCGCTCTCACCCCGCCGGGAGCGCTCCTGCCCCAGCCTGACCAGGCCGCGCAGCACCTTGAGGTGGGCCTCGGTGCGGCGCTGCGCGGCGCGGGCGGCGCCCATGGGTTCGAGCAGCATGCGGATCTCCAGGAGGTCGGCCGCCTCCCGCTCGGTGGGTTCGGCCACGCACGCGCCCGCGTGCCTGCGCGTGACGACGAACCCCTCCGCCTCCAGGGTGCGCAGCGCCTCACGGACAGGCACGCGCGAGACCCCGTAGCGACGCGCGAGCAGTTCCTCGGTGAGCCGGCCACCGCGCTCGTAGACGCCGGCGACGATGTCGTCGCGGATCGCTGTGCATACCGACTGTGCGGGAATGCGCATGACTCGGCCTCCGCCTCGATGCCCGCGATACGCGGTCGATTGACACCCGGTCAAGCGCGAATGGCACGCGGCCGGAACGTTTACCCCGTGACTCTATTCCACCGGACTTGAATTTCCGACGAGGGGACTGAATCCGGGGATATTTTTTGGACATCGCGACCCCACGCACGCGAAAGCCCCGGCTCGGTGAGCCGGGGCTTTCGCGTGCGTGGGGTCTTGCGGGTCAGACGTTCACACCGTGCTGGCGCAGGTACGCGACGGGGTCGATGTCCGAGCCGTAGTCGGGGCCGGTACGGGCCTCGAAGTGGAGGTGCGGGCCCGTGACGTTGCCGGTGGCTCCGGAGAGGCCTATCTGCTCGCCGGGGGTGACGTCCTGGCCGACGGAGACGCCGATCGAGGACATGTGACCGTACTGGGTGTACGTACCGTCCTTCATCTTGATCACGACGTTGTTGCCGTACGCGCCGCCCCAGCCGGCCTCGACGACGGTGCCCATGCCGACCGCGTGCACCGAAGTGCCGCTGGAGGCGTGGAAGTCGATGCCGGTGTGGCTTCCGGAGGACCAGAGTCCGCTGCCGGCCTGGTAGGCGGTGGAGACGTACGAGCCGGAGATCGGCGACACGAAGCTGTTCAGGCGCTTGCGCTCGGCCTCGCGAGCGGCGCGCTCCTTGGCCTCGCGCTCCTTCTCGGCCTTCTCGGCGGCCCGCTTCTTGGCCTCCGCCTCGGCCTTGCGCTTGGCCTCCTCGGCCTTCTTCTTGGCCTCGGCCTCGGCCTTCGCCTTGGCGGCGGCCTTCTGCTGCGCGGTGGCCTGCGCGTCGATCTGCTCGGCCAGGGAGTCGCCGATGGCGACGGCCTGCGTGAGGCCGTCGTGCGGCGCTGTCGCGGTGTCGGCGGCGAGGGCGGGAGCGGCGAGGCCACCCACCACGCCCGTCGTGGTGATGGCGGCGACGCCCGCGAACTGAGCGGTGGTGCGCGTCAGGCGGCTGGGACGGCGGTGCTTCCCGGTGGCACGGGTGAACCCCATGAAGTGGCTGGTCCTTTCCTTCCTTCTCGCCTACCGGGTTAGCTGACGGGTTCGGAGCAGGAAGGTCTCCTACGGGCCCCTCCCCTTGCGGGAAGAGCGCCCGATTCACCCCAGGGACTTCGGTGGGTCCCCGGCTCCCCTGGCTCGCACCACGGGGACTCGGCGATGACTGTCCGGTGTCGCGGGCGCGACGTACGTCTGGCGAACAGCCGGAGGGAACGCTAAGCGGGGCGTCTTTGAATCAACAAACAGAACCCGACTTTTGTAGCGCACGCCACAGGGCAGACAGGCAACCACTACGCCAATACGGACATTTGGGAACGTGTGGTGATTGGGGGTGATCGTGACCGACACCACGAAGCCCCGGCTGCCGGGAGCGGCGCCGGGGCTTCGGACGTGCCGCGGGAGACGAACTCAGCCCGCGACCACAGTGACCTCGCCGATACCGAGCGCCTTCACCGGCTCCTCGATCTGCTCGGCGTCGCCCACCAGGATCGTCACCAGGCGGTCCGCGGGGAACGCGCTCACGACGGCGGCCGTGGCCTCCACGGTGCCCGTGGCGGCCAGCTGCCGGTACACCTGCGCCTGGAAGTCGTCCGGCAGGTGCTGCTCGACCTGGTCGGCGAGGGTGCTCGCGACGGCCCCCGCGGTCTCGAACTTCAGTGGGGCCACACCCACCAAGTTCTGTACGGCGGTGTCCCGTTCGGCGTCCGTGAGCCCCTCGGCCGCGAGCGTGCGCAGGACCTTCCACAGGTCGTCGAGCGCGGGCCCGGTGTTCGGCGTGTCCACCGAGCCGCTGATGGCGAGCATCGCGGCGCCGCTGCCGTCGGGCGCGGAGCGCAGCACCTGGGCGAAGGACCGCACTCCGTAGGTGTAGCCCTTCTCCTCGCGCAGTACGCGGTCCAGGCGCGACGTGAGAGTGCCGCCCAGGCAGTACGTGCCGAGGATCTGCGCGGGCCACACACGGTCGTGCTTGTCCGGTCCGACCCGCCCCATGAGCAACTGCGTCTGCACAGCGCCGGGGCGGTCCACGATGATCACGCGGCCGGTGTCGTCGGCGACGACCGGCGGCACGGGGCGCGGCTCCGCGGTGTCGCCCGTCCAGGCGCCGAGCGTGTCGGCGAGCAGGGCGTCCAGGTCGACGCCCGTCAGGTCACCCACGACGACGGCCGTCGCGGCGGCGGGGCGTACGTGCCGGTCGTAGAAGGCACGCACGGCCACCGCGTCGATGGCCGAGACGGTCTCCTCGGTGCCCTGGCGCGGGCGCGACACGCGCGCGTCGGCCGGGAAGAGCTGCTTGGAGAGCTCCTTGGCGGCGCGCCGGGCCGGGTTGGCGCTCTCGTGCGGGATCTCGTCCAGCCGGTTGCGGACGAGGCGCTCGATCTCGCTGTCGTCGAAGGCAGGGGCGCGCAGGGCGTCGGCCAGGAGGGTGAGGCCCTTGGCGAGCCGGGAGGCCGGCACTTCGAGGGAGGCACGGACGCCGGGGTGGTCGGCGTGCGCGTCCATCGTGGCGCCGCAGCGCTCCAGCTCAGCGGCGAACTCCTCGGCGGAGTGCTTGTCGGTGCCTTCGTTGAAGGCCCGCGCCATGATCGTCGCGACGCCGTCGAGGCCCTTCGGTTCGGCGTCCAGCGGCGCGTCCAGGTGCACCTCCACGGCGATGACCTGCTGGCCGGGCCGGTGGCAGCGCAGCACCGTCAACCCATTGGGGAGCGCGCCGCGCTCCGGGGCCGGGAACGCCCAGGGCTTGGGCTCGCCCGCCTGCGGCCGGGGGTGGAAGTCCATGTTCGCGAGCTGCTCGGTCACTGGCCCGCCTCCTCAGCGTTCTCGGCGTTCTCGGTGTCGGCGGGCGCGGTCGGCTCGTACACGAGGGACGCGCGGTTGTCGGGGCGCAGGCACGCCTTGGCGATCTCCTGGACGTCCTCGGCGGTCACGTCCAGGACGCGCCCCACGGCGGTCAGGGCGAGCTGCGGGTCACCGAACAGGACGGCGTAGCGGCACAGCTCGTCCGCGCGTCCTGCGACCGTGCCCAGGCGGTCCAGCCACTCACGCTCCAACTGGGCCTGGGCGCGCTCCATTTCCTCGGGGCTCGGGCCCTCTTCGGCGAACCGGGCGAGCTCCTCGTCGACGGCAGCCTCGATGACCGGCACCTCGACGTCTCCGGAGGTCTTCACGTCCAGCCAGCCCAGGGAGGGCGCTCCGGCGAGGCGCAGCAGACCGAAACCGGCCGCCACGGCGGTGCGGTCACGGCGTACGAGCCGGTTGTACAGGCGCGAGGACTCGCCGCCGCCCAGAACGGTGAGGGCGAGGTCGGCGGCGTCGCACGCACGCGTGCCGTCCTGCGGGAGCCGGTAGGCGGACATCAGGGCGCGTGCCGGTACCTCCTCCTCGATGACCTCGCGCTGCTGCTCGCCGATGACCTCCGGGAGCGCGCCGTCGCGCGGGGCGGGCTTGCCGTCGTGGCCGGGGATGGAGCCGAAGTACCGCTCGACCCAGGCGAGCGTCGCCTCGGGGTCGATGTCGCCGACGATCGACAGCACCGCGTTGTTGGGCGCGTAGTAGGTGCGGAAGAAGTTCCGCGCGTCTTCAAGGGTGGCCGCGTCCAGGTCGGCCATGGAGCCGATGGGCGTGTGGTGGTACGGGTGCCCCTCGGGGTACATGAGGGCGGTCAGCTTCTCGAACGCGGTGCCGTAGGGCACGTTGTCGTAGCGCTGGCGTCGCTCGTTCTTCACGACGTCCCGCTGGTTCTCCATCGACTCGTCGTCGAGGGCCGTCAGGAGCGAGCCCATGCGGTCCGCCTCCAGCCACAGCGCGAGCTCCAGTTGGTGGGCGGGCATGGTCTCGAAGTAGTTGGTGCGCTCGAAGCTCGTCGTACCGTTGAGCGAGCCGCCCGCGCCCTGGACGAACTCGAAGTGCCCGTTGCCGTGCACCTGCTTCGAGCCCTGGAACATCAGGTGCTCGAAGAGGTGAGCCAGGCCCGTACGGCCCTTGACCTCGTGGCGCGAGCCGACGTCGTACCAGAGGCAGACCGCCGCGACCGGGGTCAGATGATCCTCGGAGAGCACCACACGCAGGCCGTTGGCCAGCCGGTGCTCGGTCGCTGTCAGGCCGCCGGAGCCGGCCTCGGCGGTGGCCGTGTGACCCATGGGCATGTACGTCCCTTCGATCGCGGTGCAACGCGAATACGCAGTGAGCTCTGGACTGCGGCAGGTCCTGGAACACTGAACTGCTGCAAGTGCTGCCACTGTATGCAAGCGTGCTGGCACCTGGCGAAGTTCCCGCCGGAGCTACGCCGTGAGCGAGCAGGCGGCCCTCCCGGGGCCGTGCGACACCCGGTACTGAAGGGCCGCGAGCGGCGTTGTCAGTGCGGCGGTCCACAATGGTCCGCGACAGTTCCCGTTCATGTAACCGTTCTTGTAGGTGAAGGAGCCGCAGCCGCGATGGCCCGCCGCAGCACGAAGACCCCGCCGCCCGACGACTTCGAGGAGAAGATCCTCGACGTCGACGTGGTCGACGAAATGCAGGGCTCCTACCTGGAGTACGCGTACTCGGTCATCTACTCACGCGCCCTGCCCGACGCCCGCGACGGGATGAAGCCCGTCCACCGTCGGATCGTTTACCAGATGAACGAGATGGGCCTGCGCCCCGAGCGCGGCTACGTGAAGTGTGCCCGCGTCGTCGGCGAGGTCATGGGTAAGTTGCACCCCCATGGCGACTCGTCGATCTACGACGCACTGGTGCGCCTCGCCCAGCCGTTCTCCATGCGCGTCCCGCTGGTGGACGGGCACGGGAACTTCGGCTCCCTGGGCAACGACGACCGCCCGGCCGCCATGCGGTACACGGAGTGCCGTCCGGACGCCGCCGCGAGCCTGATGACTGAGTCGATCGACGAGAACACGGTCGGCTTCGTCTCGAACTACGACGGCCAGGAGCAGGAGCCGCTCGTCCTCCCGGCGGCGTACCCGAACCTGCTGGTGAACGGCTCGTCGGGCATCGCGGTCGGCATGGCGACTAACATGGCGCCACACAACCTGGGTGAAGTGATCGCCGCCGCGCGGCACTTGATCCGACACCCGGGCGCGGACCTCGACACGCTCATGAAGTTCGTTCCCGGGCCCGACCTGCCGACGGGCGGCCGGATCGTCGGCCTGTCCGGCATCAGGGACGCGTACGAGACCGGCCGCGGCACGTTCAAGATCCGCTCGACGGTCTCCGTGGAGAACGTGACGGCGCGCCGCAAGGGCCTCGTCGTCACCGAGCTGCCCTTCGCGGTCGGCCCCGAGAAGGTCATCACGAAGATCAAGGAACTGGTCGGTTCCAAGAAGCTCCAGGGCATCGCCGACGTGAAGGACCTCACGGACCGCGAGCACGGCCTGCGCCTGGTCATCGAGATCAAGAACGGCTTCGTGCCGGAAGCCGTCCTGGAGCAGCTCTTCAAGCTGACGGCCATGGAGGAGTCCTTCGGCATCAACAACGTGGCGCTGGTGGACGGCCAGCCGCTCACCCTCGGCCTCAAGGAACTCCTCGAGGTCTACCTGGACCACCGCTTCGACGTGGTGCGCCGCCGCAGCGAGTTCCGCCGCAGCAAGAAGCAGGACCGGCTCCACCTGGTGGAGGGCCTCCTCGTCGCCCTGGTGGACATCGACGAGGTCATCCGCATCATCCGGGACAGCGACAACAGCGCGCAGGCCAAGGAACGCCTGATCGAGCGCTTCTCGCTGAGCGAGATCCAGACGCAGTACATCCTGGACACGCCGCTGCGCCGCCTCACCAAGTTCGACCGCATCGAGCTGGACGCGGAGCGCGACAAGCTCAACGGCGAGATCGACGAGCTGACCGGCATCCTCGACTCCGACTCCGAGCTGCGCAAGCTGGTCTCCTCCGAACTGGCCGCCGTGGCGAAGAAGTTCGGCGACGACCGGCGCACGGTGCTCCTGGAGTCGGCGGGCGCCCCGGTGTCGGCGGTTCCGCTCCAGGTCGCCGACGACCCGTGCCGTGTACTGCTCTCCTCGACCGGGCTCCTTGCTCGTACGGCGAACGGCGATCCCTTCACCGAAGCTGAAGACACCAAGCGCACGAAGCACGACGTGATCGTCTCCTCGATCCCCGCGACGGCTCGCGGTGAGATCGGCGTCGTCACATCCGAAGGGCGCCTGCTGCGCCTGAACGTGGTCGACCTGCCACAGCTCCCGGACTCGGCCGCCGCGCCGAACCTCTCCGGAGGCGCCCCGGTCGCCGAGTTCCTCTCCTCCCTGGAGGCGGACGAGACGGTCGTGTGTCTCATGACCCTGGACGAGTCCTCGCCCGGACTGGCGGTCGGCACCGAACAGGGAATCGTGAAGCGCGTGGTGCCCGACTATCCGTCCAACAAGGAGGAACTGGAGGTCATCACCCTCAAGGAGGGTGACCGCATCGTCGGCGCCGCGGAGTTGCGCACCGGTGAGGAAGACCTGGTGTTCATCACGGACGACGCACAACTGCTGCGCTTCCAGGCCTCCATCGTGCGCCCACAGGGCCGCGCGGCGGGCGGCATGTCCGGCGTGAAGCTCGCGACGGGCGCAAAGGTCATCTCGTTCACGGCGGTCGACCCGGCAGTCGACGCGGTGGTGTTCACCGTGGCCGGCTCGCGCGGCACGCTGGACGACTCGGTGCAGACGACGGCCAAGCTCACACCGTTCGACCAGTACCCGAGGAAGGGGCGTGCCACGGGTGGCGTCCGCTGCCAGCGCTTCCTGAAGGGCGAGGACTGTCTGAGCCTGGCCTGGGCAGGACCGGCACCCGCGCGTGCGGCGCAGAAGAACGGCACGCCGGCGGAGCTGCCCGAGATGGACCCGCGCCGCGACGGTTCGGGCTTGTCCCTGCCGAAGACGGTGGCGGCGACGGCGGGGCCGGTCTAGGGCCGGGACTGGTCTAGGGCGCGTAGTCCGCGACTTCCTCCGCCTCGCCCTTGTCCTGCACGTAGCGGAGAACGCCCCACATGGCCTGCTCGTCGGCGGCATGTGGGGCGTCGCTCGTGGCGGCACCCTTTGCGGCATCCAGCTGCTTGCCGAGGGCGGTCGCGTCGATGCCGGATCCGATCAGCACGAGCTGTGTGAGGCGTTCCTCGCCGCTCGGCCACGGCTCCGGGTAGAACCGCAGAAAGCGCCCCACGGCATGCACGGCGTACCGGTTACCCGTGTCGCCCGCACCGAAGTCGACATATCCCTTGATGCGGTAGAGACCCTCGGGCCTGCCGTCGAGGAACGCGATCAGTCGTCGGGGGTCCATAGGCACTTCGGAGGTGAACGCGACGCTGTCGTAGGCGGCGTGCAGATGCCCGCCGTGCACCCCGCAACTGTCACGGTCGCCATGATCGTCATGCCTGTGCAGATCATCGAAGGACAGCTGCCCGATCCGCTCCTCGGTGGGGCGGCAGTCGAAGAGCAGCGCCGGGTCGATGCGCCCGTACGACGCGGACACCACGGCGGCCCGGCCGGCCGCGGCCCGCACGGCGCCCAGGACCCGCTCACGGTCGTCCGGGCCGACGCGGTCGCCCTTGTTCACCACGACCAGGTCCGCGATCCCCAGGTGCCGGTCCACCTCGGGGTGCTTCTCGCGGGTGGCGTCGAACTCGGCGGTGTCGACGACCTCGATCAACCCTCCGTACACGATCCGCGGGTTGTCACTGGCCAGCACCATACGCACGAGTTCTTGAGGCTCCGCGATGCCACTCGCCTCGATCACGATGACGTCAATGGCGTGCATGTCATTGACGGGCCGAGTCAACTTATCGAGATACACGTCAAGTTCACTGGCATCCACCGCGCAACACAGACATCCGTTGCCGAGCGCGACCGTCGAGTCGCCCAGCTGCCCGGCGACAGCCATCGCGTCGATCTCGATGGCCCCGAAGTCATTGACGATCGCCCCGATCCGGGTGCCCCCGCTGCGGTGCAGCAGATGATTGAGCAACGTGGTCTTCCCCGACCCCAGAAAGCCGGCAAGGACGACGACGGGGATCTGCTGCGGGCTGGCCTTGCTCAACTCGACCTCTCTCACACCGACCCGCACGCCGCGGCACGCGCCGCAGCGCACGCCGGTTCAGGGTCCGGCTCTCGTACGAAGAATGAATGCCGCCCCAGGATACGAGCGGGCGGAAAGGCCGCGAAGTGAACGATTGCTAACGGCGCGCGCTGGGCACACGTTTGACATGGCGCCGGTTTTCGCGAACTGAGCATCCACCCGTGCGCCTCCTCTCCGCCTCCCCGCCGGTCAGAGCCGCCCGGCATCCTGGGAGTCGGCAAGCGCGCCGCCCACCGCCGCCGGTCTCCGTCTCCGTCGCCCCGCATCCGACGACCGGCGCACGGTCGCCTGAATCGGGGGTTGACATGACCACACAGAGCCAAGGAATGTGCCGGACGGTAGTCGCCGCTGCCGTGGGCGGACTCGCGGGTGGCACCGCGACACATCTGTGGCATCGCTTCGGACCGGGCACGAAGTCGGCCTCGCAGGAGCGCCGCCGCCTGGCCCGCGCACATCAGCAGCGCATGCACTGGGAGTTGCTGAGCAAGGCGATCGACGACCCGGCCCTCGCGGTCGTGATCGACAACTACGGCCTGGACCTCACTCCACAGAAGCGGCGTCAGTACATGTACGCCAACCTCTGGTACATCAACGCCTTCCACAATTACGAGTCCGGCCTGCACGACCAGCGCGAACTGTTCGGCATCCTTCGGGAGCTGTTCCAGAGCCCACACATGCGCGAGTACTGGGAGGCCACGCGCCCCCACCGCGCCTCCCTGGACCCTTCGTCCAGCGAGGCAGAGATCGGCCGCATGGCAGAGGCCCTGTTCCACGAGATCGAGGCCGCCGCGGACACGGAGGAGTGGTGGGTCGTCGGCGAGCCACCGTTGGACTGACGGGATTCCCCCGAAGCGGTGAAGTTGCACGGCAACTCCCCCTGGCGAAAGGCGAATCGGTGTCCGCAGGCCCCATGCGACGCACTAATGTGGCGACGTAACGTCGCCCCGAGAAGGAATCCGGTTCCCTTGAAGATCGTACGCCGCATCGGGGTGCCCCCGAGCGCACGCGGAAGCAGCTCCGGCGCCACCTGCCCCGATGTCTTCGAACTCAGCGATGGGAACTTCGCCGTGATCGGGACAGAGGCCACCGCGGACCTCAGACGTGAACTCCCCTCGGACGCCGGGGTCGCCGACTACGAGCGCATCGTCATCGTGAACCGGGAGACGCTCGTACGCGCCAAGGGGGACATCCCGGACAACTGACGACCGTAGGCGGATTCCGTCAGGACAGCATCCGAGGCCCGGCAGCAGCGCCCGCCGGGCCTTCGTCGCGCCTCTCACCTCGCAGTGCCTCCTCCCCGCCCCGGTCGGAAGCGGCGGAGGAGATCCGCGCCACAAGGTCTTCGACCAGGGCCGACGGGCCCGTACCGTTCTGAGCCATGAGCTCCACTTCTCCTGCCCGTCGGCTGCGCTTCGGCCTCCCTAAACGGGTGTTCGCCCAGGTGCTGCTGATGCAGGTGGCGATCGCCGCGGGGGTGGCGGTGCTGGCGACGGGGCTGTTCCTGGCGCCACTGAGCGACCAGCTCGACGACCAGGCGATGCGCCGGGCTCTGGCCATCGCGCAGACCACGGCGGCGGAGCCTCGGATCGCCGAGGAGCTGCGTTCCTCGCGGCCGAGCCCGGACGGTCCCGTGCAAGCCGCGGCGGAGCGGATCCGCCGGGCCAGTGGCGCCGAGTACGTCGTGATTCTGAACCGGGAGGGCGTGCGCTGGTCGCACACCGATCGCACCCGGATCGGGCACGTCGTGTCGACGGACCCCAGCGAGGCGCTGGCGGGCCGCGCGGTCATGGAGATCGACGACGGGACGCTCGGCCGCTCCGCGCGCGGCAAAGTCCCCCTCAAGGCCCCGGACGGGGCCATCGTGGGCGCCGTCTCGGTCGGCATCGAGTACGACAGCGTCCGCGCGCGCCTCATCCACGCCATCCCGGGGCTGTTCGCGTACGCGGGAGGAGCCCTGGCCGTCGGGGCGCTCGCCGCGTATCTGATCTCGCGGCGGGTCCAGCGGCAGACCCGTGACCTGGCCTTTTCGGACATCTCTGCACTGCTGGCCGAGCGTGAGGCCATGCTGCACGGTATTCGCGAGGGGGTCGTGGCGTTGGACCGTGGCGGGCGGATACGCCTGCTCAACGACGAGGCGCAGCGGCTGCTCGGCGTGGACCCGAAGGTGATCGGACAGCCGCTGGACGAGGCGCTGGGGGCGGGGCGTACGACGGATGTGCTCGCGGGGCACGTCTCCGGGACCGACCTGCTCACCGTCCGCGGGCAGCGCGTCCTGGTCGCGAACCGGATGCCCACCGACGACGGGGGCGCGGTCGCCACCCTGCGCGACCGCACCGAGCTGGAGCAGCTGGGCCGCGAACTCGACTCCACCCGCGGCCTGATCGACGCCCTGCGCGCGCAGGACCACGAACACGCGAACCGCATGCATACGTTGTTGGGCCTTCTGGAACTGGAGATGTACGAGGAGGCCGTGGACTTCGTCGGCGAGGTGGCGGGGTCGCGCCGGGTGACCGCGGAACAGATCACCGAGCGGATCGAGGACCCACTGCTCTCCGCCCTGCTGGTGGGCAAGGCGACCGTGGCCGCGGAGCGTGGTGTCGCGTTCGGCATCTCCGGGGACACCTGGCTGCCGGACCGCCTCGTCGACCCGCGCGGCCTCGTCACGATCGTCGGCAACCTGGTGGACAACGCCATGGACGCGGCCTCCGGTTCGGGTCAGCACGCGCGCGTGGAGGTGGTCCTGCGGGCCGAGGGCCGTAGTGCGGTCCTACGGGTACGCGATTCGGGTCCTGGCGTCCCCGCCGACCAGCGGGAGAGCGTCTTCGTGGAAGGCTGGTCCACCAAGGAGCCACCGGCCCACGGCAAGCGCGGCATCGGGCTCGCCCTGGTGCGCAGGTTCGCCGAGCGGCAGGGCGGCGCCGCCGAGGTGACCCGGTCGCCGCTGGGGGGCGCCGAATTCGTCGTCGTCCTGCCGGAGGCTCTCACCGTGGACGTGCTGGACGTGCCGGATGTGACCGAGGAGGCCCGATGATCGACGTACTGGTCGTGGACGACGACGTCCGCGTGGCCGACGTCAACGCCGCCTATGTGGCGAAGGTTCCCGGCTTCCGTGTCGTGGCGACCGCACACAGTGCGGCGGAGGCACTCGACCGGATCGAGGAGCTCCATGTCGATCTGGTGCTGCTCGACCACTATCTGCCGGACCGGACGGGCCTGACACTCGCGCGGACGGTCCGCGAACGCGGCCACCAGATCGACGTGATCATGGTGACCGCGGCGCGCGACGTGGGGACCGTACAGGCCGCGATGCGTCACGGGGCGCTGCAGTACCTGGTCAAGCCGTTCTCGTTCGCGGGGCTGCGGGGCAAGTTGGAGGCGTACGCGCGGCTGCGGCGCACCCTCGATGGCGGCGGCGAGGCGGAGCAGGCGGAGGTCGACCAGATCTTCGGCGCGCTCTCCGCCGGGCCCGCGCCCGAACTGCCGAAGGGGCACTCGCCCACCACCGCCGAGCTGGTCCGCCGGGCCATGATGACCGCTGAAGGCCCCCTCTCGGCACAGGAGTTGGCTGATGCCACCGGGCTGAGCCGGCAGACCGCCCAGCGCTACCTCAAGCTCCTGGAGCGGACCGGGCGGGTACGGCTGAGCCTCAAGTACGGCGACACCGGGCGGCCCGAGCACCGCTACGAGTGGGCCGCCAGCCGCTGACTCCCCAGGGGGCCCCTCAGACCGCCCCCGCGCCCGTCAGCGCCCGCACTTCGGTCTCCGCGTGCTTGGCATCGTCCGGCTCCTCGGGGGAGGTCACGGTGCCCAGCCAGCCCGCGAGGAAGCCGAGCGGAATCGAGACGAGCCCGGGGTTCTCCAGCGGGAAGTACTGGAAGTCCACGCCGGGGAACAGCGACGTGGGGCTCCCGGAAACCACCGGGGACAGCACCACGAGCACCAACGCGGGCACCAGGCCGCCGTACACCGACCACACAGCGCCCCGCGTGGTGAAGCCCCGCCAGAACAGCGAGTAGAGCAGCACGGGCAGATTGGCCGACGCGGCGACCGCGAACGCGAGCCCGACCAGGAACGCCACGTTCAGGTCCCGCGCGAGCAGCCCGAGGCCGATCGCGACCACGCCGACACCGGCCGCGGCGATCCGCGCCACCGCGACCTCGCTCCACTGCCTGCCACCGGGCCTTCCGTCGGGGCCGCCGTTACGGAGTGAGGCGTACAGGTCGTGCGCCACGGAGGCCGAGGATGCCAGCGTGATCCCGGCGACGACGGCGAGGATGGTGGCGAAGGCGACCGCGGCGACGATCGCGAACAGCACCGTGCCACCCGTGGAGTCCGCGCCGCCGCCCAGGTCGAGGGCGAGCAGCGGTACCGCCGTGTTCCCCGCGGCATTCGAGCCCCGTACGGCCTGGGGGCCCACGAGAGCCGCGGCACCGAACCCGAGCACGATCGTCATCAGGTAGAAGCTGCCGATGAGCCCGATGGACCACACGACCGAGCGGCGCGCGGCCCGCGCGGTCGGCACGGTGTAGAAGCGCGACAGGATGTGCGGCAGACCCGCCGTGCCGAGCACGAGCGCGAGGCCCAAGCTGATGAAGTCGAAGCGAGCGGTCCAGCTCCCGCCGTACTTCAGACCGGGCACGAGGAAGTCCGATCCGTGCCCGCTGCGCGCCGCGGCGGTGCGCAGCAGCTGGTCGAAGTCGCCGTGGAAGCGCGCCAGGACGAGCACCGTCAGGACGATCGCCCCGCCCATGAGCAGGACGGCCTTCACGATCTGGATCCACGTGGTGGCCCGCATCCCTCCCATCGACACGTAGATGACCATGAGCGCGCCCACGCCGACGACGGTCCAGGCCTGCGCGGCGCCACTCGCCTTCCCCAGCAGCAGCGCGACCAGACTTCCCGCACCCACCATCTGCGCCACCAGATAGAGAACGGACACGGTGACCGAGGAAGTTCCCGCGGCGATGCGCACCGGCCGCTCCCGCATCCGGGCCGCGACGACGTCGGCGAGCGTGAACCGGCCGCAGTTGCGCACCAGTTCGGCCACGAGGAAGAGGACCACGAGCCAGGCCACAAGGAAGCCGACCGAGTACAGCAGCCCGTCGTAGCCGAACAGTGCGATCAGACCGGAGATACCGAGGAAGGACGCGGCCGACATGTAGTCACCCGCGATGGCGAATCCGTTCTCCATGGGCGAGAACAGCCGGCCGCCCGCGTAGAACTCCTCCGCCGAACCGTGTCGCTTGCGGCTCGCCCAGGTCGTGATGGCGAGCGTGACCGCCACGAACGCGCTGAACAGGACCAGCGCCAGAGTCTGGTGCGCCCCGGTCACAGTCGGCCACCCTCGCCAGGCGCAGTACCGTTCACGCGCGCTTGCTCGACGATGCCGCGCGTCATCTCCTGTGTGTCCCAGCGCAGTTCGAGTGCGGCGCGATCGCGGCGCAGCCGCGCATGGCGCGCGTACAGCCACGTCAGCAGGAACGTACTGGCGAACTGCCCGAGGCCTGCCACCATCGCCACGTTCACGACGCCCGCGACCGGTTGGGCCATCAGGCCGGGCGCCGTCGTGGCGGTCACGACGTACGCGACGTACCAGGCGAAGAAGAGCGCGGTGGCCGGGACGACGAATCGCCGGTAGCGCCTGCGCACCTCCTGAAACGCCGCGCTGCGCTGCACCTCCAGGTAGACCCCCGCCGCGCTCCGCTCGGACGGTACGGCCGGGGCAGGCACAGCAGCCACTTGCACGCCCGGGCCGCGCCAATCACCCCATTCCGAGTCCGGCTCGCCGTACCAGGGATCGCCGCTGCCCCTCGTGGCAACGGCCCTGGGCCGCGCGGCCGCGCGCCCGTCGTGCTTGTCCACCGAACTCTCCTTGTCCGCGGCCCACTGCGGCCGCGGACCAAGGATGGACAGATCGGGAAGATCCCGGACGCTCTCCGCAGCCCCTTCACCCCATTAGGTGATGGGCTAGGTGATGGGCGCCCCCGGCGGCTTCGCGAGTCCGTGTCGATACGCGTAACGGACAGCCTGGGCACGGTCCTTGAGTCCGGTCTTCGCGAACAGGTTGTTGATGTGGGTCTTCACCGTGGCCGTGGAGACATGCAGCGCCCGGGCGATCTCCTGGTTCGTCAGACCGTCGGCGATCAGCACCAGGACCTCGGCCTCCCGCGCCGTGAGGCCGTCGGGTGGCTCTATGGGAACCGGCACGGTGGTCTCGGGCTGCGACAGTCTCTCCAGGAGCCGCCGCTGAATCTGCGGCGAGAGGCCCGCGTCACCGGACAGCACGCCCTCCACCGCCCGGACGATCTCGTCCCCGTCGGCATCCTTCGTGAGATAGCCGCGCGCTCCCGCCCTGAGGGCCGGAAAGAGCGACTCGTCATCGGCGTACGTGGTCAGGATGACGACCTGGGTGCCCGGGTACTCCTGCCGGATCCGTCTGGTCGCCTCCGCACCGTCGCAGCGCGGCATACGAAGGTCCATCAGAACGACGTCCGGGGACAGTTCGGCCACGAGCGCGACCGCCTCTTCACCGTCTCCCCCGGAGCCGACGACCTCGATGCCGGGCAGCAGTCCGAGCAGCATCACGATGCCTTCACGCACCACCGTCTGGTCATCTACCACCAGCACGCGGGCCGGTGGCTTCCCCGCGCGCTCCCCCGCCTCTGCTCCGCTCATACGGGAACCTTCAACTTGACCACGAAACCCTCCTCGTACGGCCCCGCCTCGAGCGTGCCACCCAACAACTCGGCACGCTCCTTCATCCCCAACAGACCGTAACCGCCACCACTGACAGTGAGCTCCTCGTGAGGCCGGGAAGCTCCCGAATCCCGTACTTCCAGGGCCACTTCGCCCGGCCAGTACTCCAGCCGGATGTCCGTCTTCGCGCCCGGCGCGTGTTTGCGGACGTTCGTCAGCGCCTCCTGCGCGACCCTGCGCACGGTCTGGGACGCCTCGACGGGCAGCGGCCGGCGCCCGCCTTCCACCGTGAGCGCCGCCCCGTCCGAGGCCGCGACCAGCTCCCGTAGGAAGTCCTCCAGCGGTGTCGTCTCGCCCCTCAGCGCGGACAGGGCGTGCCGGGTCTCGTCGAGTCCGTCCCGGGCCATGCCGCGCGCCGCCACGACGCGCTCGAGGATCTGGTCCCGGTCCGCACCGCGCTCGATGAGGAGCCGGGCCGCCTCCAGATGCACGAGTTGGGCGGAGAGGCTGTGTGCGAGGACGTCGTGGATCTCGCGTGCGATGCGCGACCGCTCGGCGAGCGCCGCCGACTCGGCCTCGGCGGTACGCGCGGCACGCTCCTGCTCCAGGGCCCGCTGCGTACTTCCCCGCGCCTCCGCGTCCAGACGCAGCACGTACCCGGAGAGGCAGAGGCCGACAGCGACGGCGGCGGTGGTCAGCCAGGCGTCATTGTTGACCACCGCGAACCCGGTGAGTGCCACCACGGTGGCGGGCACGCACGCGGCCAGGGGCAGCCGCTCCAGCGCCGAGACCGCGCAGCCGCACCACAGCACGATGGCCGGCCCGATGAATCCGGCCCACTGAGCCAGCACGGCGACCGCCACCAGAAACGCCAGCAGCCCGAGAGAGGGCCACAGTCGGTGGTCGAGCGTGGTGCGGAAGAAGGCCCACGCTGCCACCGCGCAAACGATCAGCAGCACGGGGGCGAGGATCAGCGCCCATTCGCTGACGTCGCGCTGCGTGACGGCGGTCCACACCAGGACCACGACCACGACCACCCGCACCGCGCGGGTGAGCATGACTCTGGCACGGGTGACGCCCTCGCGGGAGAGCGCCTCCCGGGAGGGCCATTTCGTCCAGTTTCCGCGGATCACCTACGGTCCTCCCACGCCGGCTGGGCGACAGGACCAACGTACGCCGAGCGCTCCCGGTCGGCCCGCAGCATCAGCAGGCCCGAGCGGACCAGGAGCGAGACGGCGAAGCCGAGCATCAGGCCGGAGCTGCCGAGATGGATGCCCAGCGCCAGACCGATGCCGGCCACGCACGCGCGGGCCGCGACCCCACCGAGCCAGGCACCTGCCGTCGCGACGGTGCCCTTGGTCCACACGTCGCCGTGCTCGTCCGTCCAGACGCGGGTCGTGAACGCCCACCCGACACCTATGCCCACGCTCACCAGTATCTCGACGGCAAGCAGCACGGCTGAACCCGTCACATGGTGGGGATCCGTCACCCCGCCGTCCTTCACCGCGAGGACCGCGAGGATCGCAGGCAGGAGCCACCACTTCCGGTCGCCGGACAGGCGCTCCGTCTTGAACTGGCGCACCAGGACGAGTGCGACGACGGCGACAATCACCAAGACGGTGGGGAGCCCGGACATGACTGCCTCCGTGGAGCGGTCGGGAGCGAAGTGGTTCAACGCCTTCGACGCTACGGAAACCGGCAGGTCAGGAGATCGGACCCGGGGTGGACCACGGGTGGATCATGCGGCTCCACCCGTGGGTGGAGCCGCATGATGTGGACTGCGTGGTGGGGAGCGCGCTCGGCACGTCCCCCGGCCTCATCGTCGCCACAGCTACATGTCGATGCGCGACCGGTCGAGGGTCGAGGCGGAGCTGCTGATGAACTCCTTGCGGGGCGCCACGTCATTGCCCATCAGCAGGTCGAAGACATGCTCCGCCGCCTCAAGCTCGCCGATGTTGATCCGGCGCAGCGTGCGGTAGCGCGGGTCCATCGTGGTCTCCGCGAGCTGGTCGGCGTCCATCTCGCCGAGACCCTTGTACCGCTGGATCGAGTCCTTGTACCGCACATTCTTGCGCTGGAGCTCGAGCAGCGTCTCGCGCAGTTCCCGGTCCGAGTACGTGTAGATGTACTTGTCCTGGCCCTTCTTCGGCTGGACCAGCTCGATGCGGTGCAGGGGCGGTACGGCGGCGAAGACACGGCCGGCCTCGATCATCGGCCGCATGTAGCGCTGGAACAGCGTCAGCAGCAGCGTACGGATGTGCGCGCCGTCGACGTCGGCGTCGACGAGCAGGATGATCTTGCCGTAGCGCGCCGCGTCGATGTCGAAGGTCCGACCGGACCCAGCTCCTATGACCTGGATGATGGCGCCGCACTCCACGTTCTTCAGCATGTCCGTCACGGACGACTTCTGAACGTTGAGGATCTTGCCGCGGATCGGCAGCAGGGCCTGGAACTCGGAGTTCCGGGCGAGCTTGGCAGTGCCGAGCGCGGAGTCGCCCTCGACGATGAACAGCTCGCTGCGCTCCACGTCGTCGCTGCGGCAGTCCGCGAGCTTGGCGGGGAGGGACGAGGACTCCAGAGCCGTCTTACGGCGTTGCGCGTCCTTGTGCTGACGCGCGGCGATGCGGGTACGGGCCGCGGCGACGGCCTTCTCCATGACGGCGCGGGCCTGCGACTTGGCATCGCGCTTGGTGGACGACAGGAACGCCTTGAGCTCCGTGGCCACGACATTCGCGACGATCCTGTTGGCCGCGGAGGTACCGAGGACCTCCTTGGTCTGGCCCTCGAACTGCGGCTCGGCCAGACGCACCGTGACGACGGCCGTAAGGCCCTCCAGGGCGTCGTCCTTGACGACGTCGTCCTCGGCCACGCGCAGCACCTTCTGGGCGCGCAGCACCTCGTTCATCGTCTTCGTGAGCGAGCGCTCGAAGCCCGCCACATGAGTACCGCCCTTGGGCGTGGCGATGATGTTCACGAACGACTTGATGCTCGCGTCGTACCCGGTGCCCCAGCGCAGCGCGATGTCGACAGCGAGCTCGCGCTGGACCTCGGTCGGCGTCATCTGGCCGTGCTCGTCGAGCACGGGGACGGTCTCCTTGAAGGTGCCCTGCCCGGTGAAGCGGAGGACGTCGCAGACCGGCCTGTCCTGCGCCAGGTACTCGCAGAACTCACTGATGCCGCCGTCGAAACGGAAGGATTCCTCGCCCTTGCTGCCGCCCTCGCCGAGACCGAACTCGTCACGGACGACGATGGTCAGCCCTGGCACCAGGAAGGCGGTCTGCCGTGCGCGCTGGTGCAGATCCCCGAGGGAGAGCTTGGCGTCCTTCAGGAAGATCTGGCGATCCGCCCAGTAGCGGACGCGGGTCCCCCGGCGTGCCTTCGGGACCTTCTTGACCTTGCTCAGTCGTGCCGAGGGGTCGAACGACGCGTCGGGTCCAGGCTTGGCGAAGGCGCCAGGGACGCCCCGCCGGAAGCTGATGGCGTGCGTGTGCCCGCCGAGATCCACTTCGACGTCGAGGCGCGCCGACAGCGCGTTCACCACGGAGGCGCCCACGCCGTGCAGACCGCCGGAGGCCGCGTATGCGCCGCCTCCGAACTTGCCGCCCGCGTGGAGCTTGGTCATGACGACCTCGACCCCGGAGAGGCCTGTCTTGGGCTCGACGTCCACGGGGATGCCGCGGCCGTTGTCCCTCACCTCTACGGAGGCGTCGTCGTGCAGGATCACCTCGATGCGGTCGCAGTAGCCACCGAGGGCCTCGTCGACGGAGTTGTCGATGATCTCCCAGAGGCAGTGCATCAAACCGCGGCTGTCGGTCGAGCCGATGTACATGCCCGGACGCTTGCGTACGGCTTCGAGCCCCTCAAGGACGAGCAGGTGCCGCGCGGTGTAGTTGGAACCGTCCCGGTCTGCTCCGGTCAGCAGCGCTGTGGACGGCACGGACGTATCGGCGGTCACGCGGTTCGCTCCTCGCTGAATTTCAGATGGGCCCCTCACGAATGAAGGGCCGGCGTCGGTCGCCGTTCAGAGGGTACCGAGGCCTGGTAGAGCCTTTGTCACGCCACCCTCACCTCAGCCCAGACTAGTCCAGGGTCGTATGAATGTTCGATCCCTCGATGGAGTGACGCCCACATCACGTTCCCTTCCAGGCATGAACCATTTAGGCTCCGGGCACGTCCTCATGAACAAACCGGCAACCAGCCGGGGGAGGACCGACCTGACAGAACGCGCGAACCCGTAAGACGTTAGAGACGCAATACGGCACATTCGCCGCCACCCGGCGACAGACAGCCGGCCTCGGAGAAATTTTTCGAGGAAAAGCCGCGAGCGGGAACGTTTTCGGCCTGGTTGGATGTTGACCCTGGTACGACAGCTCGTCGAGCTAGAGAAGAGGCGACGTGACTACTGTTCTGACCCCCGCGACCCCCCTGACGGCCGCTGACCGCTGTGACCGTTGCGGCGCCCAGGCATATCTGCGCGTCGTTCTGATCAGCGGTGGTGAACTGCTCTTCTGCGCCCACCACGGTCGCAAGTTCGAGCCGGAACTCAAGAAGATCGCCGCTGAGATACAGGACGAGACGGAGCGGCTCACCGCCGATCCGGCAAGCGCCGAGACCGAGGAACGCTGACGCCTCGCACACACGACGAGCCAGCTCCGGCATCAGGCCGGTGATCGGGCGGCCGCCCCTGACCCCAGGGGCAGCCGCCCGTCCTCGTATCCATACGTCGTGTCAGGCGCGCCCCTGCAGGACCCGCAGCGCCTCCGAGGCGCGGGTGTAGACACCCGGGCTGCCCGCGCGCCCGCACCCACTCCCCCACGACACAAGACCGATCAGCTTGCCCTTGGCGACCAGCGGCCCGCCGCTGTCTCCCTGGCAGGCGTCCTTGCCACCGGCGGACTCGCCCGCGCAGAGCATCGACGAGGGTTTGTACGTCCCGTCCGTGCCGCCCGGCGGATACGCCCGCTTGCACTCGGCGTCGGCGAGCACACGCACCTTCGCGGCATGCAGCGTATGGGCGTAGTCGCCCGCTCCCGTCGTGTCGCCCCACCCGTAGACGGACGCGCCGGTGCCGGCCTTGTACGCCGAGTCACCGTCGTGCGCCATCGGCAGCACGTATCCCTCGGGTAGCCGCGTGGCGAGTGTGAGGACCGCCACATCGCCGGCGTTCGTCCGGCTGTCGTACGCCGGATTGATTCGTTCACTGCGCACGGACAGCTCGTCACCGTCGGACGTCTCGAGATCGCCGCGGCCGGAGATCACCTTGAGGTCCCGCACCTGATCGCGCGGCACCCCGAGTACGTCCTCGCTCAGGCAGTGCGCCGCGGTGAGGACCGTCGACCGTCCGACGACCACTCCCCCGCAGAACTGACCCGCGCGGGTACCGCCGAACCGGTCACGGCTTGCGAGCGCCACGGTCCAGGGACTCTTGGCCGCGTCGACCTGACGGCCTCCGACAATTCCCTCGTCGGCGGCCGCTGGCTGGGGACAAGCCAACGGCAGCACCGCCGCCGCGGCCAGCGTGGCCAGTGGGGCGGTCAGCACTCTCGTGAAAGAGCGACGCATACGGTCTCCTCACTCAGGGTTGCAACGGCACACCCAGAGTCATTCAGTGCGACACGCCGCGCACTGCGAGGATCCGCCCACAGCCGACGACGAAGGCCCGGCACAATTCCCGCGAGCGGGAATGTGCCGGGCCTTCTGAGGGCCGTACAGCGCCTGTGGCTAGTCGAGGTAGTCCCGCAGGACCTGCGAGCGCGACGGGTGGCGCAGCTTCGACATCGTCTTGGACTCGATCTGGCGGATGCGCTCACGCGTCACGCCGTAGACCTTGCCGATCTCGTCGAGGGTCTTCGGCTGACCGTCGGTGAGACCGAAGCGCATGGAGACGACGCCCGCCTCACGCTCGGACAGGGTGTCGAGCACGGAGTGCAGCTGCTCCTGGAGGAGTGTGAAGCTGACGGCGTCGGCCGGTACGACGGCCTCGGAGTCCTCGATGAGGTCACCGAACTCGCTGTCGCCGTCCTCGCCCAGGGGGGTGTGCAGGGAGATCGGCTCACGACCGTACTTCTGGACCTCGATGACCTTTTCAGGGGTCATGTCGAGCTCCTTGGCCAGCTCCTCCGGGGTGGGCTCGCGGCCCAGGTCCTGGAGCATCTGGCGCTGCACGCGCGCGAGCTTGTTGATGACCTCGACCATGTGCACCGGGATACGGATGGTGCGGGCCTGGTCGGCCATGGCGCGGGTGATCGCCTGACGGATCCACCAGGTGGCGTACGTCGAGAACTTGTAGCCCTTGGTGTAGTCGAACTTCTCGACCGCACGGATCAGACCGAGGTTGCCCTCCTGGATGAGGTCCAGGAAGAGCATGCCGCGACCGGTGTAGCGCTTGGCCAGGGAGACCACCAGGCGGAGGTTGGCCTCCAGGAGGTGGTTCTTGGCGCGGCGGCCGTCCTCGGCGATGATCTCCAGCTCGCGCTTGAGCTTGGGAGCGAGCTTGTCGGCGTTGGCCAGCTTGTCCTCCGCGAACAGGCCGGCCTCGATGCGCTTGGCGAGCTCGACCTCCTGCTCCGCGTTGAGCAGCGGGACCTTGCCGATCTGCTTCAGGTAGTCCTTGACCGGGTCGGCGGTGGCACCGGCGGCGGCGACCTGCTGGGCCGGCGCGTCGTCCTCGTCGTCGTCGGACAGGACAAAGCCCTGCCCCTCCTTCTCCTCGGCAGGCTCGCCCTCGCCGGCCTTACCGGCGGCGGGGGTGGTCTCCTCGGTCGCCTCGTCCTCAAGAAGGTCGTCGTCCTTCTTGGTGGCGGTCTTCTTCGCGGCAGCCTTCTTGGCGACCGTCTTCTTGGCAGCGGCCTTCTTGGCCGGCGCCTTCTTCGCCACAGCCTTCTTGGCCGACTCGGCCTCTTCGTCGACGGCCTCGACGGCCGGCGGCTCGGGAGTGGCGGTGGCGGCGACCTGCTTGGCGGTGACCGTCTTGGCCGCGACGGTCTTGGTCGCGGTGCGCTTGACCGGACTCTTGGCTGCGACGCTGCTCTTTCGGGGACGCTTGGGCTCAGCGGCACTGACCATCAGCGTCACACCCTCTTCCTCGAGGATCTGGTTGAGGCTGCGCAGAACGTTCTTCCACTGAGTGGCCGGAATCTGGTCGGCTTCGAAGGCACGGCGCACGTCGTCGCCGGCGATCTGGCCATCAGCCTTTCCCCGCTCAATGAGCGCCATGACAGAGACGGATTCGGCGATCTCCGGCGGGAGCGTACGGGATGTGCTGGCCGACACGAACAACCTCTCGGAACGTTGGAAAACGGCTTCCGGCCCCGTCCTGTGTGGACCGGAGCCGACGACCGCCGGCTTGGGGATGGGCCGACGGCGCGGGCAGGAGCCTGGGAGATGGACAGCGCCACAAGCGGCTGCTGTATTCCCTCCTCGGCTGTCACCTCTTAGGTCATCGCGCTGCCCCGAAGAGCGTTACGCCCAATCTGCGTGGCCCGAGTCACACCACGTTATCGGTCAAAGACTGACCGATACGGACAGAACAGGCCATGCGGCTGAACTCGTCCGGGCACATAACGACCTCGAAGAAACGGATCTCCTAGAGGAGAACGGGCCTTCCGCCTACGCCTCGAGTCGCCGGATGGCGCCCTCCTACACATGCTCCGTACCCACGTCGCACATGCGGCACCGTCCGGCGACACATGGTTCGCCCTCCCTCGCCCTGCCGCGCCCCTGGCGCGGTCAGTGCTCGCGGGGAGCCGGCACCACGCGCTCCACCTCGGGGTGGACGATGAGCAGCTGCCGCATGGCCGCCTCGGCGCCCGCGCCGTCGCCCGCGGCGAGCGCGTCGACGATGCGCGCGTGGTGCACGACGACCGCCTCGTTCGGACGGTCGCAGCCGATGACGGGACCGCCGGAGACGTGCAGGGCGGCGGACACGATGCCGGAGAGGTGCTCGAGCATCCTGTTGCCCGCGAGCTGGATGAGCAGCGAGTGGAACTCCGCGTCGGCGCGCGAGAACGTGATCGAGTCGCCCTGGCCGAGCGCGTGCCGCATGATCTCCACCATGTCGGCCAGTCGCTGCTGCACGTCCTCCCTGCCGTGACCCGCGGCGAGCCGCGCGGCGAGTGGCTCGATCGTCCACCGCAGCTCACTCAGCTCGCGCCGCTGGTCGTCGCGCTGCGGCCCGAAGGCGCGCCATTCGATGATGTCCGGGTCCAGCAGGTTCCAGTCGCTGACCGGCCGCACGCGCGTGCCGACGTTCGGCCGGGCGCTGACGAGGCCCTTGGCCTCCAGTACACGCAGGGACTCACGAACGACGGTGCGGGAGACCTCGAATCGCTGGCCGATCTCCTCCGGAACCAGCGGGCGGTCGGCGCCGAGATCGCCGGAGACGATCATCTGCCCGAGCTGCTGGACGAGTTGGCCGTGCAGACCGCGCCCCCGGCTGCCCCCGGCACGTCGGCCCACCCGGCCGAGATCCGGGTCCGGGCTCTCCCACGCAGGGCCGCCGACGCGCCCGGCGGTCGACTCCATGTAGGGGTAGCGGTCGAGTTCGCCCGGTCCTGCGAGGCCGGAGTCGGCGGAGCGGGCGGCGGTCATCATGGTGTGCGCAAGGGTACTCACGGAATCTGTTGTCGGCGCCGTCCCCAACTCCCTTGAGGTCTTTGGTGAAAAGCACACGAAAGGGTGATCTCCCTCCTCGCCGCACTTGACGCCTTATCGGAAAGAAATGGGCGTTCCACGGGGAGTTGCGCTCAGCGAGGCACCGGAAGACGTCGGCCGGTCGTCACCGCACCCGGGTACGCAGTGCTGTGAGCAGATATGCGCAGAGCAGAGCACCCAGCGACAACATCAGCGCGCCGCCCACGGGTTGAGTGATCATCCGCATTCCGGCAGCGGCGAACCGCTCGATCCCGAACGGCCAGTCCACCAGGGCAAGATCACGCAGGCGCCCCGGAAGTCCCGCCGCCGTTCGCACAGATGGTCCCTCCAAGACCTTCTGTACGAGCGGCACGATGATGATCGGCACGGCCACCACGGCGGCCAGTCCGGCCGCCGTGGACCGGAACAGACCGGACGCGAGGACGCCCGCCCAGGCGCACCCGACGACCAGAGCGAGCCAACTCGCACTCAGGGAAAGCCACTCGGCGGGAACTTGTGTGAGCTCCGATCCGTATACGAGGTGGAGCAGCGCGGCATCGCAGGCGACGGTGAGCACGCCCAGAAGGAGGGCAGCCGCCGCGCCGACGAGCAGCTTCGCGGCGAGAAGTCCCAGGCGGCGGGGGACGGTTCCGCGGTCGGCTGCGAGTGCGGGGTGGCGGAACTCGTCGCCGAAGGCGAAGGCACCGAGCAGTCCCGCGCCCAGGGCGGCGGGCGGCAGGGGAAGCACCTGCGGCCAGGCGGCGATCAGACGTGGCTGCGACGTGTGTCCGGTACGTGCGAGCAGCACGGAAAGGAGTGCGGAGACGGCGAGAACGAGTGCGACGGTGACATGTCCGGTCGCGATGCCGGTCGCGCGACGCAGTTCGTAGCGCACCGGACGCAGCGGGCCGCGGGCGGTGCGCACGGTGATCGGTGGCGGCAACGTCGGGAGTGCGACGGGCGTATCGCGTGCGGATTCGGCGTCAGGCGCACGGTCGTTCGAGGCGGTTCGAGGCTGTGCCGCCGGAGGCGACGCGGCATCGGCGAGTGGCACGAATGTACTGGTGGGGGTGAGGGGGTTGAGGGGCGCGGTCGCCGCAGGGGTATGCGTCCGGCTGTCACTCCCGACGCCGGTTGGGGCGTGGGGGCCCGTGTCGGCATCGCCACCGTCGCTGTCCGACCGGCCTTCGGTGACCACGGGTACCGCCGCCGAAGGGCCCGCATCGCCGATCTCGTCGGCGAGTTGGTGCACGAGGACGCCGTGCCGGAACGCGATGTCCCCGACGTCCGCGCAGGTGCTGCCGTACACAGAGAGTCGACTGCCGTCCTCCGTGACCACTTCGACCGAGCGCTTGGCCGTGCGCGCCTCCTTCGCCAGGAGGACGCCGAACCTCGCGGCGTGCGGGCTGCGGACAGCGACCCGGGGCCGCAGCCGGGTCCGCGCGAAGTCGGCGACATCCTGGTCGGCCACCACCTTGCCGGCGTCGAGCGTGACGACGCGGTCGGCGACCCGGGCCGCCTCTTTGGCGTCGCTGGTGGTGAAGAGGACCGTGCCACCGAGTGCGGCATACGACCTCAGGATGCCGTGCAGCCACCTGCCCTCCCGGGCGGAGAGGCCGCCCGCGGGGTCATCGAGCACCAGCGTGTGGGGATCGGCGAGCAGCGCGCAGGCCAGCCCGAGCCGTCGGTCCATGCCGCGCGACAGGGTGCCCAGGCGTTCCTGTCGCAGGCTTACGAGGCCCACCACTTCAAGTACTTCGTCCGCGCGTCTCACGGGCACGCCGGCCGCGGAGCAGAGCATGCGCAGGTGCCCCCGGACCGTTCGGGCCGGATGTCCCGGCACATCGCCGAGCAACACGCCGACTTCCCGCGCGGGATGCGCGATGCGGTGCAGCGGGCGACCTCTGAAGTAGGTGGCGCCACGGCCTTGTTGGAGTTCGAGCATCAGGCGTACAGCTGTCGTCTTGCCCGACCGCCGTGCGCCGAGCAGGGCGGTGACGCGGCCGGCGCGCGCGTCGAAGGACACGTCGTCGACCGCGGGCGGGCTCCCCTTGCGTGCGTTACTCGTCAGTCCGGTGGCCTGGATCATCGCTTCTCTCGCAGGATGGGCGACCGCTCGGCGGCCGGGACCCACCCGCCGGCAGGGCGACGGGCAAACCCCTTGTACTGCAGCAAGATAACGCGATATTTAGCACTTTTCGGGCATCGTGCTGACGGGAGTGCCCGCGATTCCGGGCCTGCTCCAGTACGCCGTGACCCATCGATCGCCGCCCACACCGAGCGTGCGCCGCCCCGCGTCCCCCAGGAATCGATCAGGCTTCCGGTCGGAGCATCGGCGGGTTGAGGAGCGTGGCCCCACCGGCCCGGAAGAGCTGGGCCGGCCGACCGCCCTGACGGGTAGTGGTGCCGCCGGTCGGCACCAGGAAACCCGGCGTGCCCGTCACCTTGCGGTGAAAATTGCGCGGGTCGAGGGCAACACCCCACACGGCTTCATAGACGCGGCGCAGCTCGCCGACGGTGAACTCGGACGGGCAGAACGCCGTCGCGAGCGAGGAGTACTCGATCTTGGAGCGCGCCCGCTCCACGCCGTCCGCCAGGATCTGCGCGTGGTCGAAGGCCAACGGTGCCGCCTGCTCGTCCTCGCGCCCGTAGCCGCCGCGCTTCAGCAGCGCCTCCACGGGGGCCCACCGTGCGCTGTGCGCGTCGCCGCCGGGACGCGGCGCGGGCAGGTCAGGGGCGAGCGCCAGGTGGGCGACGCTGACCACACGCATCCGGGGATCCCTCTTCGGGTCGCCGTATGTGGCCAGCTGCTCCAGGTGCGCGCCGTTGTCCTGCGCCGGTGTCATCGGGTCGTGGGCGCACAGCCCCGTCTCCTCGATCAGCTCGCGCGCGGCCGCCGCCGTCAGGGCCTCTTCGTCCCGTACGAACCCGCCGGGCAAGGCCCAACGCCCTTGAAACGGCGGTTCACCACGGCGTACCGCCAGCGCACACAGCGCGTGACGGCGCACGGTCAGCACGACCAGATCGACGGTGACTGCGAAGGGCGGAAAGGCCGATGGGTCGTAGGGCGACATGGAACGATCATAGTCGTCTGCCTGACGATAAACACTCCCTTGGCTCCCGTGCTCCGCCTCGTATCGGGCGGCGCGCGGTGGCCCCGGTCCGCCCGGGTCCGCGCCCGTCACACCCCCAACTGCAGTTCATCCGCCGCCTCCTCCACCATGGCGACGCCGAGCCTGCTGACGCGTACGGAGAACGCCTGCCCGGCGACCCGCAGCCCGGTCAGCCCGATCTCGCCCAGCGGGGCACTTCGCATCGGCGACAGCGTCACCGTCCCCGCCGGCACGTCGGGGCGGATGCCCGCGAGGGTGGCCAGGAGGTGCACTCCGGCCGCCGCCGACACGGCAGCGGGTCTGCACGCGGCGGGGTGTGGCAGCGGAATGCCTCCCTCGACCCGCTGCAGCCCGCGTACATCTCGGGCAACCTGCAGTCGAAAGCGTCGGCCGCGTCGAGGACGCCTCTGATCAGGGACGCCGCCTCCTTCTCGTAGCCAGCAGCGGACAGGCCCGCGACGGCGACAGCGGTCTCGTGCACCCGTACCGCTCCCGAGCGGTGCCCGAACGGGTTGTACGACGCCTCCTTCACCCCCAGGCTTCTGAGCCCCCATCCGGAGTCGAGCCCCGGCCCACCGAACAATCTTGCGAGGTGCTCGGTCTGCACCTTGTCCAGCAGGCCCGGCGCCCGCTCGCCCCCGCCGAGCATCCCGGTGTCCAGAAGGTGGGCGGCGCCACCACCCAGCCCTGCCGACCTGCGCCCATCCGCCGTGCGCGCGGCCGCCGGTCGACCCCCGCCGCGGTCCTCGACCCAGAAGTCCTCCTGGAAGCGCCGCCGCAGTTCCTCGGCCCACTGGCGCAGTTCACCGCCGCCAGGTCTGTCATGAGCGTCCAAGAGGTCGGCGCCGAGCAGAGCGGCCCGATGGGCATGCGCCTGGATCTCGCACCGATGAGGGCCACCCGGGCTGGGGTCCGGGATGTAGAGGCATTCGCGGGCAGTGGTCCACAGCCACTGCAAACAGCGCTCGGCGGTCGGCAGCAACCCCGCCACCTCGGACTCCCCCAGACCCCAGCGTCTGGCCTCGGCGAGCAGGACCGGAAACAAGAGAGTGGCCTCGATCCCTGTGCAACTGGGCGGCAGTTGCCCACCCGCCTGCCGCCGCGGCCCCGGCACCTTTCCGAACGCCGCTCCAGGCTCGCGCAGCTGCGTACGGGCCAGGGCTCGTAGCGTGCCGAAGGCGAGCCCGGTCCCCAGCGGCAGGGTCATCCGGGCGGCCGCCAGCGCCTCGGCGGGAGCCGGACCGCAGCGCCACGGAGCGCCCGCGGCCACGCAGACGTCCGCCGGATGCGCGGGATCACGCACCAGGAGCGCCTGCAGGTCGGAGATGCCGGCGCGCAGCAGCGGGCCCACACGCGGGTCGTCCCCCTGTGCCGTGGCCAGGGCGAACGGCCGGATCGCGCCGTACCCCGCCGCACTGCCGGCGCCCTCGTCGGTTGCCCGTACCCGCAACCGCACCGTGCGTCTGCCGCCCGGCGGAAGCTCGAACTCCCAGCGCAGCAGGCCGGCGGACGCCAGAGCGTCCATCGGTGGTGGCGTCACCGTGACCAGGACGGTCGGCCCGCTGCCCGTCGGCGACGACCAGCGCAGTCCGGAGCCGTGAACCGTGGCGGGCAGTTCTCGCCCGCCGCTCCCGGCTGCCGCCGCACCGATCTCGGCGACGTCGGTGCCCAGCGCCACTTCGAGCGGCAGCCGCAGTGTCCGCTGCGCGGAACTGTGCAGCGTGATGTCCTCCGTGCCCTCCGCGCGCCGGATCCGTTCAACGACCACGTCCGGATCGGGCCCGGCATCCGAGGCCACCCGCAGGGTGGCCGTGAAGCAAGCCCGGTCGGAGGAGATCATGCGGGACTGCACGGCAAGCGGTTCCATCCCCGCCACTCGAATCTGACAGCGCGACAGCAGGCGTCTACCCCGGTGGTAGAAGCCTTCAAGCCCTTGCCCCGTCAACTGGCCCTGGCTGGAAGAGATCGCGAGGCCGGGCAGCGCGACACAGATCAGCGCCTCGTGAACCGGCGCAAGTTCCGTGCTCCGCCACAGCGCGCGGGCCGGTCCCGTCGATGGCGCCTGCAGCGCCGGGTGGCCCAGTGGCGTACGTGGTCGCCCTTGCGCGGGGCCGGCCGGAACGTCATCGGGGGCACGCTGCGGGCCGGGTGCGCCCGTCGCCCTCGGCGTCTCACGGACCGCGAGGTGGTCGCGGGGCACATCATCGTCACGCACCGTGGCTGCGTACTGCGGCGAAGCGTGGGACGTCATCTTCGCTCCCCTCCCCCTGCGGGTACGGCACGCCGCCGGCCTGCCTTGCACCTCGGCGGTGCGACCCGGCCGCCGCCACCGCTCACCCAGATGAACGGGGCGCGCCCACTCCAAGTAACGCCGCAGGGCCACGAAGCGAGAAAGCGGGCCCGCGGGGCAGCCGGCCCTCATCCGTCGCCCCTGCTCCGCTGGCGCCTGGGGCGGCGGAGCTCCGTCGGCCGCCGGGGTGCACGCGCACCCGCCCGCGCAGGGCGCGTCCCAGCTCCGGGACGCCGCTCGCCCCGCCGACGCAGGGCGGCCTCCAGGCCTCGGGTGGCACGGGACATTCCTGGATCGGCGGCGCCTCCGGGGACGGCCACCGCCGAGGGTCGAGAGCCGTCGACTCCGGTGGCACTCGTGCAGTCGTCATCGACCACTCCGGACGGCGTGTCCGGTGCCGAGTCCGCATCCGGATCCGTCCGCCCCACTCGCAGGGAGCGCCGCAACGGCTCGGGGCCGAGCCCGTCGGCCCGCGCTTCGTTGAGCAAGCGGGCGAACGTGTACCGCGGGTCGGCGCCGAGGGCCATCTCCAGTGCCTGGTCCGCCTCAACGGTGTCGCCGAGCGACCAGGCCACCCACCCCACGAGTGCCAGCGGCGCGGCGGCGTACTCCCCGTAGGGGCCGACGCACCGGCGGGCCAGCGCCCGCCACAGGCGCAGGGCGTGGACGGCCTCCGCGCCCTCCATCCACTCCGCCGCCCGGTCTCTGGTCAGCCGGTCCTGGAGACCGAGAATCAGCGACGCGGCCTCATCGTGTGCCAACAGCTCGTCGTCCTTGAGGTCGGCCGCGAGCGCGTCAACCTCTCCCGGCGCGTCCGCGAAGCGCAGCATGACCAGGCGGGCCAGATCCAGCGTCGCCGCCTCCACCTCCTGGCGAGGTGTCCCGGCGAAGATCCTCGGCACGAGGTCCATCGCCGCCGCATCGAGGGCGCGCGTCTGATCCGTGACGAGCGCTGTCTCCAAGACGGCCAGGCGCGCCTTCATCCGCCCCAGCGACCCCCGTACCTGAATGCCCGCGAAGGCGGCCGTGGCCGCCATCACCGAGGTGCCGTCGGTCGCGATCACGTTGCCCTCCACCGGGCAGCACTCGGCGCGCGCGCAGCAGTACGACCAATACCTGCCTTCCGAGAGGCACAGCGCTTCCGTGACCGGCACGTCGAGGCCGCCGCACTCGGTGCGCAGCAGCTGGGCCAGGGGCCTGAGCTGTTGCATGATCCGCAGCCCCGCGTCGGGGCCCGGGGTCGGGGCGTCCTGGCACAGGAACGCCACGACGCTGTCGGGGTGGCCGTCCCTGCGCTCGCATTCGCCGATCAGACACTGGGCCATCTGTCGCGCCACTGCATGCCAGTCCTCGGTGCGCTCGGGAATGCCCAGGCGCACACGACCGCCGAAACGCCCCTTGTGCAGGGCGACCAGGACGATGCTGTCGTCGGGCCGGAACCCGAGCAAGTACGGGAGCGCCTCGGCAAGTTCGCCTGCCGTGCGAAGGGTGATCTTTGCTTCGCCGACCAGCCCGGTCGGCTCGCTGTGATTCGTCATGCGCCGACCATGCCCCGGAACGCGGCGCTCCGGTTTGGGCTGTGGATAACCCCGATCAGGGACACGACAGAAGTTGTCCACAGTCCGCGGGCTCGTTCGCGTGATGTCAGTGCCATCGGGTTGCATGGGGGCATGAGCAACGAAGAGCTGCGGACAGCCGCCGATACCGTTCTCGCCCGTCTCGTCGGCGACCCGAGCGGCACGGCCAGACTGCGCGAGGACCAGTGGCGCGCCATCGAGGCCCTGGTCGCCGACCATCGGCGGGCCCTCGTCGTGCAGCGCACCGGCTGGGGCAAGTCCGCGGTGTACTTCGTCGCGACCGCGCTGATCCGGCACCGCGGCGGCGGCCCGACCGTGATCGTCTCCCCGCTCCTCGCGCTCATGCGCAACCAGGTGGAGGCGGCGGAGCGTGCGGGCATCCGCGCCCGCACCATCAACTCGTCGAACACCGAGGAATGGGACACCGTGCGGGCCGATGTGGCGGCCGGTGAAGTCGACGTGCTCCTGGTCAGTCCTGAGCGGCTCAACAATCCCGACTTCCGAGACAACGTACTGCCCCAACTCGCCGCGGCCACGGGCCTGCTCGTCGTCGACGAGGCCCACTGCATCTCGGACTGGGGGCACGATTTCCGCCCGGACTACCGACGCCTGCGCACGATGCTGGCCGACCTTCCGCAGGGCGTCCCCGTCCTGGCGACGACGGCTACGGCCAACGCGCGCGTGACGGCGGACGTTGCCGAACAACTCGGCACCGGGTCCGGTTCTGACGCCCTGGTGCTGCGCGGCCCGCTCGACCGCGAGAGCCTCAGCCTCGGGGTCCTACAACTGCCGGACGCCGCACACCGTTTGGCCTGGCTCGCCGACCATCTGGACGACCTTCCGGGCTCCGGGATCATCTATACCCTCACCGTCGCCGCGGCCGAGGAAGTCACGGCCTATCTGCGACAGTGCGGCCACACCGTGTCCTCGTACACGGGGAAGACGGAGAACGCCGATCGGCAGCAGGCCGAAGAGGACCTCCTGGCGAACCGCGTGAAGGCGCTGATCGCCACGTCGGCGCTCGGCATGGGCTTCGACAAGCCGGACCTCGGGTTCGTCGTCCACATGGGCTCTCCCTCCTCGCCGATCGCCTACTACCAGCAGGTGGGCCGCGCCGGGCGCGGAGTCGACCACGCGGAGGTGCTGCTGCTTCCCGGCAAGGAGGACGAGGCGATCTGGCGCTACTTCGCCTCGCTCGCCTTCCCTCCGGAGGAGCAGGTGCGGCGCACGCTGGACGTGCTCGGGCAGTCCGACAGGCCCCTCTCCCTGCCCGCGCTCGAACCGCTGGTGGAGCTGCGCCGGTCACGTCTGGAGACCATGCTCAAGGTCCTCGACGTGGACGGTGCGGTGCACCGGGTGAAGGGCGGCTGGATCGCCACGGGACAGCCCTGGGTCTACGACACCGAGCGCTACGCGTGGGTGGCCAAGCAGCGCGAGGCCGAGCAGCAGGCGATGCGGGACTACGCGACGACGGACGGCTGCCGCATGGAATTCCTGCGCCGTCAGCTCGACGACGAGGAGGCGGCCCCGTGCGGCCGCTGCGACAACTGCGCGCCGCCGCGATTCTCCGACGCCGTCTCGCCCGCAGCGCTGAACTCGGCGCGAGGTGAACTCGGGCGCCCCGGAGTCGAGGTGGATCCCAGGAAGATGTGGCCCACCGGGCTCGCGGCCGTCGGCATCGACCTCAAGGGCCGCATCCCCGCGGGTGAGCAGGCCGGGACCGGGCGGGCACTCGGCCGCCTGTCGGACATCGGCTGGGGGAACCGTCTGCGCCCCATGTTCGCCCCGCAGGCCCCGGACGGACCGGTGCCGGACGATGTGGCGGGAGCCGTCGTGGACGTGCTCGCCGACTGGGCGAAGGGGCCGGGCGGCTGGGCGGCTGGCTCCGCCGACACCGCGCCGCGCCCCGTCGGCGTGGTGACGATGGCGTCCCTCACTCGCCCGCAGCTCATCCAGTCCTTGGGCGCAGGCATCGCGCAGGTCGGCCGCATGCCACTGCTGGGCAGCATCTCGTACGCACCGGGCAGCGACACCGCACACATCCCGCGCAGTAACAGCGCGCAGCGGCTGCGCGCCCTCGACGGCACGTTGACGCTTCCGCCCGAGCTGTCCGAAGCGCTCTCACGCGCGGGTGGCCCGGTTCTGCTCGTCGACGACTACATGGAGACCGGCTGGACGCTGGCGATGGCCTCCCGGTTGCTGCGCCGGGCGGGCGCCGAGGGGGTGTTGCCACTGGTCCTGGCGGTACAGGGGTGAGCGACGCGTAGCGATCCAACCCTTGGGGCAGGGATATTGGCGACGCATCGACAGATACAGGAACGCGGTCCCAATTGCTCGTTGCCGTCTGCCACTGCGACGGGAAGAATTGGTACTGCTCCCCGCACGGCTCCCCGTTATCCGGTGGATGGTAGAGCTGTGTCGCGGTGCGCTCCCCAGTCCGACCCCGCCCGCAGTGTGGGCGTGTAGCCGAAGGGAGGACCGTGGCCTTTGGATTCGCTCCGTCCTCGGCGGTGTCGATGTCCGCGTCCTTGATGCGCACCGACAGGTCCGCCGATTCCGTCAACCGACCGACAAGGCTGCTCGAGCCCGCGGAGTGGGCGGCGGCCGGCATCCCGCTGCTGCGCGATCCGCGCGAGGTGGTCAGCGGGCTGTATTCCCGCCACCGGCCGATCCCACAGACCGTCGTCATAGCCGTGCTCGACCCCGATGAGCGGTTGCGGGCCAGCGCCTCGTTCGTGCGCCGCGAAAGCGCCGCCGACGGCTGGACGTTCCGCAACGCGCTGCTGTCCCAGTTACGCCGGGTGATCCCGCACGACCTGCGCCGCCGCACGCCGGTGCGCACCGCGGTGGTGCTGTACTGCCGCGAGGGGGACACCCGTTGGACGGAGGAGGACGGGGCCTGGATGTGGGGACTGCGTGACGCGTGCACGCTGCACGGCCTGCGCTGCGGCGCGTACATCACGATGACGCGGGACGGCTGGCAGGTACTCGGAGAGGGCAGAGCCGGTCGGCGCCCGAGCGTGGGCTCTGTGGCCGAGGCCCTGGGGTCCGGGGAGCCGTCGGCGCCGCGCGCCGGCGGCGCCGCGACGGAGGTGCTCCGCCGCGCCGCGGCGCGCTGAATGGCACCGCGCCTGCCGCGGGCCCGCCTGCCGGACTCCCCGGACACCGCTTCGCGGTGCGGGCAGTCGGCAAGCGGCGCGTCAGACCCCGGCGCCCAACAGCGAGTTGATGCGCTCCGGGTCGCCGCACACGACGAGCAGCGCACCGGCCCGGCCGAGCGCGATCGGCAGCGCTGTGGTGGCCACCTCGTCGGCTCCGCCGTTCACGGCGACGACGACCACCGGACGGGACGCGGCGCGCCCCAGGGCGGAGGAATCGGCGTAGAACACGTCGTCACGCGCGTCGTGCTGCGCCCAGTAGGAGTCCTCACCGAAGGACAGCTCGTGGGCCGCCCACGGGTGCGGGTCACCGGTGGTGACCACCAGGACGTCGCCGGGGGCGCGGCCCGAGTCGAGCAGCATGTCGAGAGCCTCCTCCGCAGCGTCCAGCGCGCCCTCGACCGAGGCCGGGATGAGCTGGATCTGCGGCTGGGAGACCGAAGTCGACGTGGCGGCAGGGGCGTTCGGCCCCGGCTTGTGGACACCCGCCGAGTCGCGCGGCGTTCGCTGCGCGGGCGGCATGGGCCTGGAGGGACCCGGACGTCCGGGTCGCGGTGGCGCCGCGGGACGCGGGCCGGGTACAGGGCGGGGGGTCGACGCGGTACGGCCGCTGGCGGGCGTGGCGCGGGGACCCTGGGCACTCTCGTGAATCTGAGGCTCCTCGGGACTGAGAGGCTTGAGCTGATATCTATCAAAACGCAGGTGCGGCTCGCGTCAACGGGTGGCACGTCAGTGCGAGCGAGGCGGTCAGAAGTCGAAGCCGAGCTGGCCCTCGATCTCTGGAACGCCGACATTCGCCCAACTGCGGGCCTTCTTGAGGTGCCGCCACTGGGGCAGCGCATCAAGATACGCCCACGAAAGCCGGTGGTACGGGGTGGGCCCCCGTTCCTCCAACGCGGCGCGATGCACCGGCGACGGGTATCCGGCGTTCGCCGCAAACCCGAAGTCTGCATGGTCGATGCCCAGTTCGGCCATCATTTTGTCGCGGCGGACCTTGGCGATCACCGACGCCGCGGCGACGGCAATGCAGGAACGGTCCCCCTTGATCACCGTACGAACCTGCCAAGGGGTACCCAGGTAGTCGTGCTTCCCGTCGAGGATGACCGCGTCCGGCCGCACCGGCAGATCCTCGAGGGCCCGCACGGCGGCAAGTCGGAGGGCCGCCGTCATCCCCAGGTCATCGATCTCCTCGTGTGAAGCGTGCCCGAGGGCATGTCCGGACACCCAGCTCTCCAGCTCGACCGCGAGAGTCTCGCGGCGCTTGGGGCTGATGAGCTTGGAGTCGGTGAGGCCCTCCGGCGGACGGCGCAGCCCGGTGACGGCGGCGCAGACGGTGACGGGACCCGCCCAGGCACCGCGGCCGACCTCGTCGACACCGGCAATGATCTTGGCACCGGTAGTGGCGCGCAGTGAGCGCTCAACGGTGTGGGTGGGTGCTTCGTACGGCATGGCGGCAAACAGCGTACGCCGCCCGGGGAGCGCCGCGATACCCGGCTCGCCTCAACGCGCCTGCCGACGCAACAGCGGGACCATCACGTGGTCGATCATCTCCACCAGATCCCCCTCTCCCCATTCGCTTCCGCACACCTTCGAGCGGTACATCATCAGCGCCGGAATCACGTCGCACACGCTGGACTCGTCGACATCCGGGCGCACCTCACCTCGCTCAACGCCACGGCGGACGACCTCCTTGATCAACTCGACGCTGGGCTCGACCACACCTTGGGCGATCACGCTGTGGAAGCGTTCGGCGGTGAGGGTGTCGCATTCGTGAAGCACCGAGCGCAGCGCGTAGCCGGGCCGGGAGTACATGGCCTCCCGCAAGCGGCGACACAGCTCCAGCAGGTCTTCCCGCACGCTTCCGCACTCCGGCGCCGAGTCCAATGGAGGCAGCCCCGCCTGGAGCGCGTCGACGACGAGGTCCTCCTTGGAGGGCCAGCGCCGATACACCGCGGCCTTGCCAGTCTGCGCGCCCGCGGCGACGCCTTCCATCGTGAGGCCGTTCCAGCCGACCGTACTGAGCTGATCCAACGCCGCTTCCAGAATGGCCCGTTCCAGCACGGGGCCACGCCTGCGAAGCGCGGCGGCCGCCTGAGCGGGGGCGGCCGTCCGACGTGAACTAACCATCATCATCTCTCCGTTGAGCCGTCCGAGAGCGGTTCGGACGCGCGGCAGCGAGCTCAGCACACACCCACGTGCACTGATGGGGAGCCACCACCGAGCATCTCAGGCTTCAGCCCCTTCTTTCGACGGGTCGACGGCAAGCTTCCGCCGACGCATTCACAACTCCCATAAAGAACGCTTGTGTTCACTACTGCGGGCACACTACGATCCCACACAGGGAACGTGACCGTTCTCTAATCATGCCCATGGGGGATCGCTCGTGACACAGGATCAGATCCAGGCACATCCGGCTCCGCCCAGCAAACCGCGCGCCTCCGCGCGCCCACACCGACCCGGCATCGCGCTGACAGTGATCGCCGCCTGTCAACTGATGGTCGTCCTCGACGCCACCATCGTGAACATCGCCCTGCCCCACATGCAGACGGCACTGGGCTTCTCCACCAACAACCTGACCTGGGTGATCAATGCCTACGCGCTCACCTTCGGTGGACTGCTGCTCCTGGGCGGCCGGGCCGGCGACCTTCTCGGGCGCCGCCGCATGTTCATCACCGGTATCGCCCTGTTCAGCCTCGCATCTCTCCTAGGCGGATTCGCGCAGGAGCCCTGGCAGTTGCTCGCGGCCCGTGCGCTTCAGGGCGTCGGCGGTGCGATCGCGTCGCCCACCTCGCTGGCCCTCATCGCCACCACGTTCCCCGAAGGGCCCGAGCGGAACCGGGCGTTCGGGGTCTTCGCCTCCGTCTCCGCCGGTGGCGGCGCCGTCGGGCTGCTCGCAGGAGGCATGCTCACCGACTGGCTGGACTGGCGCTGGGTGCTGTTCGTCAACGTGCCCATAGGCGTACTGATCGCCCTCCTCGCCCCTCGCTACATCAACGAGTCGCAGCGCCACCCCGGCCGGTTCGATCTGCCGGGCGCCCTCACTTCGACCCTCGGCATGGCCGCCCTCGTGTACGGATTCATCCGTGCCGCCTCCGAAGGCTGGAGCGACACGCTCGCCACCGCGTCCTTCGGCGCGGCCGCGGTCCTGCTGATCGCCTTCATCGCCATCGAGAGGCGCACCAGCCAGCCGATCACGCCCCTGACGCTGTTCAAGGACCGCAACCGGTCGGGCACCTACGCGATGATGCTGAGCCTCGCCGCAGCGATGTTCGGGATGTTCTTCTTCATCGTGCTCTTCGTGCAGAACGTGCTGCACTACACCCCGGTCAAGGCCGGCCTCGCCTTCCTACCGGTGACCGCCGCCATCGTGCTCGGCGCAGGGATCGCCACGAACCTGCTGCCCCGGCTCGGCCCCAAACCCTTCATGGCCGTGGGCTGTCTGCTGACCGCCACGGGCATGGGCTGGCTGACACTCATCGACCCCAGCAGCTCCTACCTCAGCGGCATTCTCGGCCCGATGCTCCTGTTCGGCTTCGGTATGGGCCTGAACTTCGTCACGCTGACCCTGACGGCCGTCTCCGGCATAGCCGACAGCGAGTCCGGTGCGGCCTCCGGCATGCTCAACACCACACAGCAGGTCGGCGGCGCCCTCGGACTGTCGGTCCTCACCACGATCTTCAGCAGCGCCAGCGAGAGCGAGGCCAAGAAGCAGATACCGAAGTTCCTCGCGGAAGGCTCACCGGAGCAGAAGGCCGAGTTCGCCAAGACGCACCGACTGCCCGCTCCATGGACCGACTCGGTGCTGGCCCACGGCATCAGCAATGCCTTCATAGCGGCCGCGTCGCTGGCCGTGGTCGCGGCGCTGATCGCCCTGTTCGTCATCCAGGTACGCAAGAGCGACCTCGAGGCGCTGAGCGGGAAGCCCGGGGCCTCGGTCTGAGGGGCACTCCCCCGGACCTGTTCTGTGCCCCTACGCGGTCGGCGCCCAGGCCGGCAGTGGCTCGGTCCGCCCGAGCCACTCGGCCGAGGGCGCCCCGTCCGCGCCGGAGGCGACGATGCCGCCCACGATCGCGCAGGTCGTGTCCATGTCGCCGCCGACCTGGGCCGTGCTCCAGAAGGCGCCTTCGAAGTCACCAAGGCCACGCGCCGCCGACCAGATGGCGAACGGCACGGTGTCGTGCGCGGTCGTCCTCCGGCCACAGCCGAGGACGGCCGCCACCGTGGACGGGTCTCCGTAGTCGAGCATGTCCTTGGCGCGGCGCAAGCCTGCGCCCACCGCGCTGCGCGGGACGAGCGAGATCACCCCGTCCAGGAGGTCCTGAGGCGTGGGAGGCCCCGCGGCATCGGCCACCAGAGCCGCCGCGGCCGCCACCGCCATCGAACCCACGACGGCCTCCCGATGCTGGTGCGTCGGGTAGGCGGAAATCTCGGCCTGATGCGTGGCCTGCTCGGGGTCGTCCGCGTAATAGGCGCCGAGCGGAGCGATCCGCATCGCCGCGCCGTTCCCCCACGACCCCCGCCCGTCGAAGAGCGCGGAGGCGAGGGTCCGCCAGTCGCCACCCTCCCGCAGTTGCTGCAGCAGCCGGTTCACGGCGGGCCCGTACCCGCGGTCGACGTCCTGGCGCTCCGCGAACGACCGCGCCAGTTCGTCCTGGTCCACACGCTCGTGAGCGGCCAGGACGGACACCACTGAGGCAGCCATCTCGGTGTCGTCGGTCCACTGCCATGTGCCGTCCGGCAGTGCGCCGGCCTTGAGCAGCGGGTAGTTCGCCGGAACGAAGAATTGTGATCCCAGCGCGTCTCCCACGGAGAGTCCGCGCAGGCTGGACAGGGCGCGGTTCAAGCGCCCGTCGGGTGAGGAGTCAGCGGTGGTCATCGCATCGACACTCTATCCGGTGACTCCGTACGATTCCGGTTCGCGCCAGCGGTCGAACGGACGGTCCAAGGTGTATTTGCCGTTCTCCCCGAGAACGAGCACGCGCATCTCCGCGTTCCCAGGATTCGACAGCGACTCGAAATCCGCGACGGACCAGTGGAACCAGCGCATACAGAACAGCCGCATGGTCAGCCCATGGGTCACGAGCAGGACGTTCGGCGGATGGTCCGCGGACTCGAAGCTACGGTGCAGACTCTCCAGGAACGCGCCCACCCGGTCGTACACGTCCGCCCCCGACTCCCCTTGGGCGAACCGGTAGAAGAAGTGCCCATAGGCATCGCGATACGCCTTCTGCAGCCGCACATCCGCGCGGTCCTGCCAGTTCCCCCAGTCCTGCTCCCTGAGCCTGGGCTCTTCTCGGATGCGTACGAGGTCGGGGTCGAGCCGGAAGGCGCGGAAGGTCTCGTGGGTGCGCCGGTACGGAGAGACGTACACGCTCACCCGCTCGCGTCCGAACAGACGCCGGAGGTCCTCGCCTGTGGTCTCGGCCTGGCGCCACCCCTTGTCGGTGAGCGTCAGGGCGTGATCGGGCTCGCGCTCGTAGATGGTGTCGTCGGCGTTCCCTTCGGATTCGCCGTGCCGGACAAGAACGATGCGCCGCGGTCGTGCCATGCACACGACCCTAGATCGCCGGGCGGCTTCGAGCACCCGTGCGGGCCCTGCGGCGGAGGTCATGTGGATCACAACGACAGAGCGACGGGCACGCGCGCGTGGTCACCCGCTCAGACCGTCCAGGTCGACTCCAGTTCCACGATGTCCCCCGTGATGGCCGCGATGTCGGCATCCGTCTGGGCGCGCGCGGAGAGCCGCTCCACCCGGTCGACCTGGTACTTTCCGTGCTCGGCCGCCGAGCGCCACATGGAGAGGACCAGAAACTCGCCTCCTGGGGCGTCGCCGAACAGTCCCCGGACCATGCCGGGCGAGCCGGCCATCGCCGGGTTCCACACCTTCTGCTGCATCAACGTGTAGTGCTCGGCCCGGTCGGCGCGCACCGTGCAGTGCGCCACCCGCACAACGTCCGCGTCGGTGAACCGCGGCTCGAACCCGGTCTTCACATCGAAGCGATGATCGAAGAGCTTCGCCTGGAGGTTCTTGTACGTCCCCGACTGCGCGGCCGCGAGCCGGTCGTGGGAGCGCGCCATGAAGGAGTCGTAGAAGGCACGGCTCTCCCAGAAGCCGAATACATGGGCCACACCGGGCCGTTGCCTGCTCCAGCCCCCGCCCTGACCACGGAATCCCGGCTCTCCCAGAAGCCCCGCCCATTTCCGCTGTCCCCGCTCGAAACCCCGACGATCCACCACAGTGCAACGAATCCACTTGACCAGCACCGCGCCATCGTACGGCGCGCCGGCTGCCTGCCGTGGTGGTCCCGAACCCACGGTCGAGACGCCTCTGAGGAGATGGTCGTGTTGTTGTCAGTGGGACCACGTAGCGTGTCCGTAGTACTCAACATCGCACCGAGGAGGGGGAGTTCGGTGAGCAGCCTCCGCAAGGGGATCGAGAAGATCGAGATCGGCCTGAAGTGGGACCCGAGCCCGATGGGCTCGCCTCCCCACGACCTGGACCTGATCGCCGCGGCGTACACGGACGACGACCCGCACGGCAGCCCCGCCTACATCGTCCATTTCGACAGCCGTTCGCCGGACGGGACCATCACGCTGAACCGGGACAGCAGGACCGGACAGGGTTTCGGTTTCGACGAGGTCATGACGCTCGAACTGGAGCGGCTCGCGTCCTCGTACGCGCGCGTGGTCGTGGGCGTGGCCATCCAGCAGAGCGAGCAGGAGCCCGGTCGTGCCAAGGTCTTCGCGGACATCCCGAACACGGCGGTCCGCATAAGAGAGGGCTACACCGACCTGTCGCAGCACGACTTCGCGGTGGTCTCCGGCGCTTCTGCGACCACGGTCGCGGAGTTCACCCGGGGTGCCGACGGGGAGTGGGTGTTCCACGAGGCGGTACGGGGCTTCGACGACGGCGATCTGAACGCGTTCGCCGCGGCGATGGGCGCTCTCTAGGCACATTCGGCGCGCCCACTGCGGGGTTCGGACGCCTACGCCAAAGGGCGGCGGAACCGTAGTGGTTCCGCCGCCCCTCAGTTCAGGCGTTCAGCCGGATCAGGCGTTCAGCCGGATCAGCTGCAGCCGCTGGTCGAACCGCAGCCCTCGCAGATGTAGCAGGAGCCGGCCCGCTGCATCTTCGTTCCGCAGGAGAAGCAGAGCGGGGCGTCGGCCTGGATGCCCAGCTGCATCTCGACGAGCTCGGCGCTGGTGTGCGCCTGCTGCGGCACCGACTGCGCGGTGGCGTCCCCGGCCTTCGGCGTCTCGACGGCCTTCAGCTCCTGGGCGCGGGGCGCCGACTGGGCCAGGGCCTCGACGTCGACCTCGGGGTCGTCGATGGACGGCTCGTACGAACCCGTCTCCAGGTGACGCTGACGCTCCTCGGCGGAGTGGATGCCGAGCGCCGAGCGCGTCTCGAAGGGCAGGAAGTCGAGCGCCAGGCGGCGGAAGATGTAGTCGACGATCGACTGCGCGATCCGCACGTCCGGGTCGTCCGTCATGCCGGCCGGCTCGAAGCGCATGTTGGTGAACTTCGAGACGTAGGTCTCCAGCGGCACCCCGTACTGGAGGCCGACCGAGACGGCGATGGAGAAGGCATCCATCATGCCCGCGAGGGTGGACCCCTGCTTGGACATCTTCAGGAAGACCTCACCGAGACCGTCGTCCGGGTAGGAGTTGGCGGTCATGTAGCCCTCGGCGCCGCCCACCGTGAAGGAGGTGGTGATGCCGGGACGGCCCTTCGGGAGGCGCTTACGGACCGGGCGGTACTCGACGACCTTCTCGACGGCCTCACGGATCGTCGCCTCGGTCTTCTCGGTGACCTCGGTCTTCGCCTGCTCCTTCTTCTTGGCGGAGAGGGGCTGACCGACCTTGCAGTTGTCGCGGTAGATGGCGAGCGCCTTGACGCCCAGCTTCCAGGCCTCGAAGTAGACCTCCTCGACGTCCTCGACGGTCGCCGTCTCCGGCAGGTTGACCGTCTTGGAGAGCGCGCCGGAGATCCACGGCTGGATGGCCGCCATCATGCGGACGTGGCCCATCGCGGAGATGGAACGCTCGCCCATGGCGCAGTCGAACACCTCGTAGTGCTCGGGCTTGAGGCTCGGGGCGTCGATCACATTGCCGTGCTCGGCGATGTGGGCGACGACCGCCTCGATCTGCTCCTCCTGGTAGCCCAGGCGGCGCAGGGCCTGCGGCACGGTGCCGTTGACGATCTGCATCGAGCCGCCGCCGACCAGCTTCTTGAACTTGACCAGGGCGAGGTCGGGCTCAAGACCGGTCGTGTCGCAGGACATCGCGAGACCGATGGTGCCGGTCGGGGCGATGACGGACGCCTGAGCGTTGCGGAAACCGTTCTTCTCGCCGAGGCGGATGACGTCCTGCCAGGCCTCCGTGGCGGCGGCCCAGATCGGAGAGTCCAGGTCGTCCATGCGGACGGCCGCCGTGTTGGCGTCGGCGTGCTGCTTCATGACGCGCTGGTGCGGCGTGGCGTTCTTCGCGTAGCCCTCGTAGGCGCCGACGACCGCGGCGAGCTCGGCCGAGCGCTTGTAGGACGTACCCGTCATCAGCGAGCTGATCGCACCGGCGAGAGCGCGGCCGCCGTCCGAGTCGTAGGCGTGGCCGGTCGCCATGAGCAGGGCGCCCAGGTTCGCGTAGCCGATGCCGAGCTGACGGAAGGCACGGGTGTTCTCGCCGATCTTCTGCGTCGGGAAGTCCGCGAAGCAGATGGAGATGTCCATCGCGGTGATGACCAGCTCGACGACCTTCGAGAAGCGCTCGACGTCGAAGGACTGGTGGCCCTTGCCGTCGTCCTTCAGGAACTTCATCAGGTTCAGCGAGGCGAGGTTGCAGGACGTGTTGTCCAGGTGCATGTACTCGCTGCACGGGTTCGAGCCGTTGATGCGGCCGGACTCCGGGCACGTGTGCCAGTGGTTGATGGTGTCGTCGTACTGGATGCCGGGGTCGGCACAGGCCCAGGCGGCCTCGGCCATCTTGCGGAAGAGGGACTTGGCCTCGACCTCTTCGATGACCTCGCCGTCCATGCGGCCGCGCAGGCCGAACTTCGAGCCGGACTCGACGGCCTTCATGAACTCGTCGTTCACACGGACCGAGTTGTTGGCGTTCTGGTACTGGACGGACGTGATGTCGTCGCCGCCCAGGTCCATGTCGAAGCCCGCGTCACGCAGGGCGCGAACCTTCTCCTCTTCCTTCACCTTGGTCTCGATGAAGCCCTCGATGTCGGGGTGGTCGACGTCGAGGATGACCATCTTGGCCGCGCGGCGCGTGGCGCCACCCGACTTGATCGTTCCTGCGGAGGCGTCGGCACCGCGCATGAAGGACACGGGACCCGAGGCGTTGCCGCCGGAGGAGAGCAGCTCCTTGGAGGAGCGGATGCGGGAGAGGTTCAGGCCGGCGCCGGAGCCGCCCTTGAAGATCATGCCCTCTTCCTTGTACCAGTCGAGGATCGACTCCATGGAGTCGTCGACGGACAGGATGAAGCAGGCCGAGACCTGCTGGGGCTGGGGCGTGCCGACGTTGAACCACACCGGCGAGTTGAAGCTGAAGATCTGGTGCAGGAGCGCGTAGGCCAGCTCGTGCTCGAAGATCTCGGCGTCGGCGGGCGAGGCGAAGTACTTGTTGTCCTCGCCGGCCTTCCGATACGTCTTCACGATGCGGTCGATGAGCTGCTTGAGGCTCACCTCGCGCTGCGGGGTGCCGACGGCGCCCCGGAAGTACTTGCTGGTGACGATGTTGACCGCGTTCACCGACCAGAACTCGGGGAACTCGACGCCACGCTGCTCAAAGTTGACCGAGCCGTCGCGCCAGTTGGTCATGACGACGTCACGATGCGCCCATTCCACCTCGTCGTACGGGTGCACACCAGGGGTGGTGTGGACGCGCTCGACAGGCAGACCCTTGTTGGCCTTGGCTCCCTTGGCTCGGGAGCCTCGTGCCGGGCCGCTCGCCGTCTCTGTCATGCCGCCTCCCATATATCGGGCTAAAACGCCCTAAAGTGCCCGGATCTTCCCGTGCACGGTGTCTGTCTTGTGTTGCGGCCGCAGTTCTTGCCGCCCGCAACAGGTCTTGGGGTCGCCGCCGCCCGGCCCGTGGCCGTCAGTCGGCTGCGTGGGCGGGCACGGGGACTTCTGCAGTCCCGCCGGGCCCGCACTCGCTCTGCGTACGCTCTTCGCCCGCGCCGTCCGTTTCCGCGCCGGGCGTCTGTTCCCTCAGTTCCGCGATGGCCGACTCGAAGTCCTCCAGCGAGTTGAACGCCCGGTACACGGACGCGAACCGCAGGTAAGCGACGAGGTCCAGCTGCTGAAGCGGGCCGAGTATGGCCAGGCCCACGTCGTGCGTGGTCAGTTCGGCGCTTCCGGTGGCGCGTACCGCCTCCTCGACCCGCTGGCCGAGCTGGGCGAGGGCGTCCTCGGTGACCGGACGACCCTGACACGCCTTGCGTACGCCGTTGATGACCTTGGTACGGCTGAAGGGTTCGGTCACCCCGCTCCGCTTCACGACCATCAGTGAGCACGTCTCCACCGTCGTGAAACGGCGGGAGCAGTCCGGACACTGACGGCGCCTGCGGATCGACGTGCCGTCGTCGGTGGTGCGGCTGTCGACGACACGACTGTCGGGATGCCTACAGAAGGGGCAGTGCATGATCTCCCAACCCTCCTTCACGGCACGACTCGATAGCCACAAGAGGCTGAATCACGCCTCTCGAAGCAGCCCCAAGCATAGGCGATGACCGCGACCAAGATGGACCGGGGACCACAACTTCTGGGCTGCGGATCCAATCCAACCACTACATCTGGGGTTCGGTCGCTTTTTAGGGCCCATGCGCGTGTCGGGCGTGTCGCACGCGCGGAACGCCTCGCACCAGCTGCGGCAAGGGCCGCGCGACGCTCGAATCCGCACCGGCACGACACGAGAAGGAACAAGGGCGGTGCCTGGTCGACGGAGAGGCGAGTGGCAGAATGTGGGGACCCACGGGCCGAGCCTCGACTCCAACGAAGAAGCGTACCGGATTGAGCTGAATTGCCGCCCCGCTTCGAGGTCGCCGTACACCCAGGTACATGATCACGACAAGCAATCGACGGTTTTTCACTCGAACGTGTGTTTGGCGCAACCTTTCGAAAGGAACTACCGTTGGCTAGCTAGGGAGACATTCTCGAGAGGGGCCTACCGACGTGACCACGACCGCAGACAGTGCCACCATCACTGCCCAGGGCCGCGCCCAGGGCCGACTCGAGCCGGTGCATGCCATGAATGACACAGCCATGAGTCAGGAGGGCCCCAAGCCGGGGCGCTCACTGCCCGGCCGGCCCCCAGGTATCCGCGCGGACAGCTCGGGGCTCACGGACCGGCAGCGCCGCGTCATCGAGGTCATCCGGGACTCGGTGCAGCGTCGGGGGTACCCGCCGTCCATGCGGGAGATCGGCCAGGCGGTCGGCCTGTCCAGCACATCGTCGGTCGCGCACCAGCTGATGGCGCTCGAGCGCAAGGGCTTCCTGCGCCGCGACCCGCACCGCCCGCGCGCGTACGAGGTCCGTGGTTCGGACCAGCCCAGCGCGCAGCCCACGGACACCGCGGGCAAGCCCGCGGCTTCGTATGTGCCCCTGGTGGGCCGGATCGCCGCCGGTGGTCCGATCCTCGCCGAGGAGTCGGTCGAGGACGTCTTCCCGCTGCCCCGGCAGCTCGTCGGTGACGGTGAGCTGTTCGTCCTGAAGGTCGTCGGCGACTCGATGATCGAGGCCGCGATCTGCGACGGGGACTGGGTCACGGTCCGCCGCCAGCCCGTCGCGGAGAACGGCGACATCGTCGCCGCGATGCTCGAGGGCGAGGCCACGGTCAAGCGCTTCAAGCGGGAGGACGGCCATGTCTGGCTCCTGCCGCACAACTCCGCGTACCAGCCGATCCCCGGTGACGAGGCGACGATCCTCGGCAAGGTGGTGGCCGTCCTGCGGCGCGTCTGACGCTCCTCCCTGACCGGGCCCCGGAACCAACTGCGCCGGTTCCGGGGCCCAGCGCTGTCCGCGCCAGGCTCCGTGCGTGCTCCGTGCGTGCGGGTCGGGTCCTATTCCGCTTCCGCCTTCTTCGCAGCCGCGTCGATCGACGAGAGCGAACGCCGCACCTGGTTCCGGTCCGTCGTGAACCAAAAGTCCGGCATCGAGGCCTTCAGATAGCTGCCATAGCGTGCCGTCGCCAGCCGGGGGTCCAGGACCGCGACCACGCCGCGATCGCCCATGGCCCGGATGAGGCGGCCCGCGCCCTGCGCCATCAGGAGCGCCGAGTGTGTCGCGGCCACAGCCATGAAGCCGTTGCCACCCGCTTCCTCTACGGCCTTCTGGCGCGCGCTCATCAGCGGGTCGTCCGGCCGCGGGAACGGGATCTTGTCCATCACGACCAGCTGGCAGTTCGGGCCCGGTACGTCCACGCCCTGCCACAGCGACAAGGTTCCGAACAGACAGGTCTCCGGGTCCGCCGCGAAGGCCTTGATCAGCTCCCCCAGGGTGTCCTCGCCCTGCAGCAGGATCGGGAACTCCGGAATCCGCGTCCGCAGTTCCTCGGCCGCCGCCTGCGCCGCCCGCATCGACGAGAAGAGGCCGAGCGTACGGCCGCCGGACGCCTGGATCAGCTCGCTCAACTCGTCCGTCATGTCCGTGCGCGTACCGTCACGCGTCGGCTTCGCCAGATGCTTGGCGACGTAGAGGATGCCCTGCTTGCGGTACTCGAACGGCGATCCGACGTCGATCCCCTTCCAGACCGGCAGGTCCTCGCCCTCGGTGCCTTCGGGGGCGAGGCCCATCGAGGCCCCCACCCCGTTGAAGTCGCCGCCGAGCTTCAGTGTCGCCGAGGTCAGGACGACAGAGCGGTCGCTGAAGAGTTTCTCCCGCAGGAGGCCGGACACCGACATGGGTGCGACGCGCAGGGAGGCTCCGAAGCGGTCGTGGCGCTCGTACCAGACGACGTCCCACTCCGAGCCGTTCGCGATCCGCTCCGCCACGTCGTGGATGTTCTCCACGGCGGCGAGGGCCTGCTTGCGGACGGCGTCCTCGTCCTGGACCGACTTGTCGCGCGTGGTGCCGATTGCGGTGATCACCGTACGGGCCGCGTCGCGCAGGGCCATGAGCGCGTAGCCGAGGTCCTCGGGGACTTCCTCGAGGCGGCCGGGCAGGGCGAGCTCCATGACCCGCTCGAAGCCTTCGGAGGCGGTCTGCAGCTGGTCCGCCGCCTTCTCGTTGACCAGCTTCGCCGCGCGTCTCACCGCCCGGGTGACCTGGCCGGGAGTCAGCTCCCCCGTCGCCACCCCGGTCACCCGCGAGACCAGTTCGTGCGCCTCGTCCACGATCAGCACCTCGTGCTGCGGCAAGACCGGCGCGCCCTCGATCGCGTCGATCGCGAGCAGCGCGTGGTTGGTCACGATGACGTCGGCGAGCTTGGCGCGCTCCCGTGACATCTCGGCGAAGCACTCCTGGCCGTAGGCGCACTTCGACGCTCCCAGGCACTCGCGCGAGGAGACCGAGACCTGCGACCAGGCCTTGTCCGAGACGCCGGGCGTGAGGTCGTCCCGGTCGCCCGTCTCCGTTTCGTCCGCCCAGTCCCGCATGCGCAGCAGGTCCTGGCCCAGTTTGCTGGTGGGCGCGGCCGCCTCGAACTGGTCGAAGAGGCCCCCTTCCTCCTCCTGAGGTACGCCCTCGTGGAGACGGTGCAGGCACAGATAGTTCGACCGGCCCTTGAGCATTGCGAAACTGGGGCGGCGCCGGAGCAGTGGGTGCAGCGACTCGACCGTGCGCGGCAGGTCCCGCTCCACGAGCTGGCGCTGCAGCGCCAGCGTGGCGGTCGCCACGACCACGCGCTCCCCGTGGGCCAGGGCCGGCACGAGGTAGCCCAGCGACTTACCTGTGCCGGTGCCCGCCTGGACAAGCAGATGGGAACCGTCGTCGATCGCCTCGGCGACGGTCTCGGCCATGGTCACCTGGCCAGGGCGCTCCGTGCCGCCGACAGCGGTGACGGCGGCGTGCAGGAGCTCGGGGAGTGAGGGCTTCGTCATAGCTCGACCACCCTAAACGGAGCCACTGACAATCCGGCGATCACGGCTGATGCAGCGGATTGGCAACGGTGCCGTGCACGGCCGCGTGCGGGCGGTCGGCGCGGTCGCGGTAGCCGTCGAGATGCAGCCGGTTGCGGTTGAGGCACAGGCGCTCGATCCGCGGAGTCAGCAGGTCGAACATCTCGTACCGCTCCTTGAGCTCCGGGAAGCGCGCGTGGTGGCGCAGGATCTCGGCGCGCACCAGGGACCAGAACTCGTCCTCGGGGAGCCCTAGTTGCTCCTCGTACAGCGGCGCCAGGTAGCGGAAGACGCCGACGAAGAGTCCCGAATGGATGAACTGGGTCAGGAACGCGGGGTCCTCGGTGAGCAGGACCTCGCGCACGTCGTCAGGCATGGAGTCGTGCTCGGGGAGCGCCTCCGAGCTGATGTTGACGTCGTCCACGAAGTCCTTGACCGCGAGCCGCACGGGCACGTCCTGGTCGTCGAAGACGACGATGGCGTTCTCCCCGTGCGGAGAGAAGACGGTCCCGTAGCGGTAGAGAAAGCGCAGCAGTGGGGGCAGCAGCGCGGCGAAGAGCCTACGGAGCCATGTCTTCGGGTCCAGGCCCGAGCGGGCGACGAGCTCCGCGACGAACGCGCGCCCTTCAGTGTCGATGTGCAACAGGGAGGCGAGCGTTCGGGCGCGCTCTCCAGGGGCGAGGTGCCGGGTGAGGGGCTCGCGCCAGATGGCGCCCAGCAATTCCTTGTACTGGTAGGGGACTTCGTCGAGCCCGTCGTACAGCGGGTGTTCCACGGTCACGGATGCGACCTCGCCCAGCAGGATGACACCGCATTCGTCGCGCAAGAAGGGGTCGGCATCGCGCAGTGCGTGCACCCATGTGGTGACGGCGGGCGCCGCCCAGGTGCGTTCCGTGGGAAGTCCGCGCCATACAAGGGTGTTGAGGATGGAGAGCGGCAGCTTCACGGTGTGCCGGTCGGGGCGAGCCGTGTTCAGGAACGTACGGATGGACTGCTGGGGCAGGCGCAGATCACCGTCCGTGGGGAGCGGAACGATGTCGTTCGTGGCGATGGACGGCGCGAAGAGCGGCAGCACGGTGTCGTCCCACTGCCAGGGGTGCACGGGGAGATAGAGATACGCCGCCGGGTCCAGTCCGCGCGACCGGAGCGCCTGCGCGAACAACGCCCGGGTCGGCCCGTCGAGTTCGCCGTCATAGAGGGAGGCGGGATCCTCCAGGCCCGCGACGCCTCGGTAGCTGGCGAGGGCAGTGTGCACCGCGAGCCACGGGAGGCGGGTGAGGCGACGCGACTCCGGTGCCCAGCGTGCGGTGTCGGTCGCGGAGAACCCCAGACGCCCCTTGTTCAGTACGAGCCAGGGGTGGCCGGTCTGGTGCCCCTCGAGCTCGGCGTATCCGAGGTCGGCCAGCTGCGACGCGGTGAGCGCCGTGTGGTCGAGGCGGGCGTCGGCGGCGAGGGTGACGGTGAGTTCGCGGATGAGATGGCCGAGGGTGCTGCCGTCGAGGCCGAGAGCGTGCTTGGCCCGCAGGAGGAAGGCGAGCGGGTCGGTGACGGGCTCGCGTCCGCCTTCGGCCGGAGCCGTTCCCGCTGTCCCGGTCGGCTCGCTTTCCGCATGCCCGGTCGGCCCGTCCTTGCCCGGCAGGCCGGCTTCCCACTCCAGGCTCGCCGGGTCGACCTGCCAACTGCCGTACGCGCCGCGGCGGGCGCGGAAATGGATGGTGCCGCCGGTCTCCCTCTCTTCGACCCCGGGGCCGCCGGGGAGCGGCAGGGCGTAGGGGCGGGGGTCGGGGCCGGCCGGGGTGAGGGCCGTCGGTCGCAGGATGTCCTCGTAGGCGAATTCGCCGATCAGCTTGGCCAGGAGCCGTGCGCCCGCCCTGCCCCAGTTCCCGGACGTGAGCTCGGGCGGGTCGTAGAGCTCGGCCGGCTCTTCGGAACTCGGGGCGACGGACGGATTCGGCACGGGGACTCCTCGGACGGGAACCGGATCGGGTCGAGGTTCGTTACAGAGAGTGATTGGCCTGGAGCACGTTGCGCAGGGCGCGGTCACGGACCATGAGCGCGGCCCTTTTGTCGGGGAGGTCCACCTCGGCGAAGAAGCGGAATCCCGCGCCCAGGAAGGCGGAGACGGAGGGGGTGTTGCGAAGGTCGGGTTCCGCGATGACGCGCGCGCAGCGCGGTCGATGGTCGAGTACGAGGTCGGCGACGGTTTTGAGCAGCGTGGTGCCGAGACCTCGTCCGCGGTCGGTGATGCCACCGATGAGGAGGTGGATTCCGGTGTCGTGCGGGCGGGCGGGGTAGTGGCGGGCCAGCGGGTCGAGGTCGGCGCGGTAGATCTCCCAGTAGCTCATGGGCGCGCCGTCGAGGACTCCGAGGCAGGGCACGCTGCGTCCGTCGCCGTCGAGTTGGGGGCCCAGGTGGTCCGCGGTGACGGTGTCGGGTCCCGCGAGCTCCCAGAAGGCGGCCACGGCGGGGTCGTTCATCCAGCGGCTGAGGAGTGCCAGGTCTCGCTCGACGCGCACCGGGACGAGCTGGAACACGCCTGAGGGAGTGGTGACCGGTCCCCACTCCCCCACGCCGTCCAGCAGGTCGTGCTCGGTCAGGGCCGTGGGGTCGGGGGCGAGCCGGTGCCCGCTGTCCTGCCCCGCGATGAGCGCGAGCAGTTCGTCGGGCAGGCGCAGGTCCAGGGTGTCCTGGAAATCGGCGCTGTCCGCACCGTCCGCGCTCCGCGTGTGCTCCGCGTTCTCGGCGCCCTCCGAACTCTCCGCGCTCCCTGCGCTCTCCGCCTGCTCCGCGGGTGGGGCGGGGGCGTGCGGGACGGCGGTGGGAGTGGTGTCGGCGTCGGTGCTCGCATCGGTGGGAGGCAAGGCGACGCTCCTCTCTCAGGTACGACGGGAATGAAAGGGGTTGGGGATGGTGACGTAGACGGACTGGGTGTCGACAGGTCCGACGAGTTCGTCGAGGCCGTGCAGCCGGGTGAGCATGTTGGCCTTGCAGCGCAGCGTGGGTGAGTCGAGCAGCAGGCTCGGCAGTGTGCTGCGTTGCCGGTTCGGACCGGTGGCGGCTTCGCCGAGGAAGCGGCGGAACTCGGCGATCAGCAGCTGCTCGTCGGCAAGCCGTTGGGAACCGAAGGCTCCGATCAGGCCGAGGACGTTGTTGATGGCGAGGTAGTAGGCGAATCGCTCGTCGGTGACGTCGTCGTCGACGAACGTGTCGCTGTGCGTGCCGATGCCGGGCAGGCGCCGGTCGAGTTCGGCGCGGCGGGACTCGCGGAAGTAGTAGCCCTGGTTGTCCCGGTAGCGCCCGCCGACGGGCCGGCCTTCGGCGTCCAGGAGCACCAGGGTGTTCTGCTGGTGGGCCTCCAGGGCGACGCCGGCTTCGCCGTCGAGCCAGAGCACGGGCCGTACGACGTGTTCCAGATACCGCAGGAACCACTCGGCGGAGACGGCTCCGCGGGCTCGTCCGGTGCGGGCCGCGAGCCGGGTCACGGTCTCGGCGAGGCGGGAGCTCATGGCCGGGTGGGCGCTGCCGTCGGCCGGGGCGTCGGCTGGGTCGGCGGTCGGGTCTGCGGTCGGGTCGGTGGTCGGCCTGGGCGAGACGAAGCCGGCGACGCACACCGCGTCGTCGTGAGAGCGGAAGGGGTTGGTGCGGATCATCACGTCAAGGCCGGGCACCGGTTCGCCGTCCGGGCCGTCGACGGCGAGCCAGGCCGGGTCGCGGACGACGTCGAAACCGGGGTGCGCGGCCTGCCACTGCTCGGCGAGACCGGCGCCGAGGAGTCGGTGGACCTCGACGCCCCGGTGGAGTTCCTTGCGGAGGTTCTCCCGGCGGGAGTTGGTGATGCGCAGGCCGAGGGAGAGCTTGAGCATGGCCGGCGCACCGGGCCGGTACAACGTGCGGACGGAGGAGGTGGGGAACCAGGGCTCACCGTGCGGGCCCAGGTCGCTCAGCAGTCCGGCGTCCAGGAGGGCGGCCGTGGCGGGGCGTTCACGCAGCTCGCGCAGCTGCCATGGGTGTACGGGCAGCGCGGCGTGCCCTGCGGGCAGTGGGAGTCCCGGTCCTGCCAGTTGGGAGGTGAGTTCGGCGGCGGTGCGGGCGATGTCTTGTTCGGTCCAGGCCGAGTCGTGGGCGAGCACGCCCGGGGACACGGCGATCCAGTGCAGGGGGAAGGAGCCACGCAACTCCGGTGAGTAGCGCCCCGCTTCGGCGTCGGACAGCCCCTCGCGGCTCTTCGGAGTCGGGTGCAGCGGGTGCCCGAGGAGCAGCGCCTGTTCTGCGGCGAGGAAGGGGTCGGCCTCGTCCGCGGGGCGGTGACGGCGGTCCGCGATGAACTCGGTGGTGCGGCGCAGGGAGTCGGCGACGCGGACTACCAGTTCACCACTGTCGCCCCCGGGGGCGGGGGCTCCCTGGGCGGGATCGCCGGAGTCGGCAGGGGCGTTGGCGTCGGCCTCGCCATGGGCCGACTCCCTGCTCAGGAGGGCGGCGAGGGCGACGGCGTCCACGCCGTTGGCGTGCGGCGGCGCGTTCTCCAGGGAGGGCAGGCCGAAGCGGTGCCAGCCGGAGGGCGACCAGTAGTGGACCGGGACGAGAAGGACGGTGCCGCTCGCGGGCAGCGGGACGCGGAGCGCACCCGAGGAAGGAGGAGCGATGTTGTTCTCACGCACCCAACAGCGCAGCAGGTTCTCGACCGCTGCCACCTGGGCGGCAGTCGCGGGGTCCGGGTGTTCCAGGAGGTCGACGGGGGTGCATGGACGCTCCGCGTCCTGGTCGCCGCCCTGCTGCCACGGGATCGAGTCACGCTCCTGGGCGCGCGGGGCTTGCGTGTCACAGGATCCGCCGGCGGTGGGACGGGAACGGCCGTCGGATGCGGGGGTGGCGTTCAACTGGCTTCCTTGCGTGGGGTGGTGGGCTCCGTGAGGCGGTGGTCCGGTGGGCCCGGCGTGTCACTGCCGTCGCTGGTGGTGGTGTGTCGTCGGGCGCTCCTACGACTCGTGACGGCGAGCGCGAGCGACGGCCGCCAGGGCGTCCGCGAGCCGGTCCACGATGGCTGCGGCCTGCTCGTCGGTGATGGTGAGGGGAGGAAGCAGGCGCACGACGCTGGAATGACGGCCGCCGAGTTCGACGATCAGGCCGCGGTGGAGGCAGGCATCGCGCACGGCTGCGGCGAGTTGGGGCGCGGCCGGGAGCGGGGCGGCGGACCCGGCAAGCAGGGGGTCGCCGGCGAGTTCCACGGTGGGAGCGGGAACGGCGCCTTCCGGGTCGACGAGCTCCATGCCGATCATCAGGCCACGCCCACGGACCTCGCCCACGCACGCGAACTCGTCGGACAGCTGCCGGAGTTGGTCGAGCATGCGGGCGCCAAGAGCGGCGGCACGCTCGGCGAGGCCGTTCTCGCGGACATACGCGAGGGTCGCGGCGCCCGCGGCCATGGCGAGCTGATTGCCGCGGAACGTACCGGCGTGCGCGCCCGGGGGCCAGACGTCGAGGTCGTCGCGGTAGACGATCACGGCGAGCGGCAGGCTGCCCCCAATGGCCTTGGACAGGACCATGACGTCGGGCACGACTCCGCTGTGCTCCACGGCCCAGAAGGCTCCGGTGCGGCCCACGCCGGTCTGTACCTCGTCGACGACCAGCGGGATCGAGCGGTGCTCGGTGACGGCTCGCATCCGGCGCAGCCAGGCGTCGGGGGCGGGGATGACACCACCCTCCCCCTGCACCGGTTCGAGGATCATGCCCGCCGGCTGCGGCACCCCGGACTTGGTGTCGTCGAGGAGCGATTCGGTCCAGCGGGCGGCGAGTTCGGCGCCGCGCGGGCCTCCGATGCCGAAGGGGCAGCGGTAGTCCTGCGGATACGGCAGGCGCGTGACGCGGACGTCCTGCGCCCCGCCGGACGCTTCGAGCGCCCCCGCGGTCATGCCGTGATAGGCGCCCGCGAAGGAGAGCAGGCCCGAGCGTCCGGTGGCGGTGCGGACCAGTTTCAGCGCCGCCTCGACGGCGTCGGTGCCCGCGGGACCGCAGAACTGGACGCGGGCCCGGTCGGCAAGACCCTGCGGCAGCGTGCGGAACAACTCGGTGGTGAACGCGTCCTTGACCGGAGTGGCCAGGTCGAGGACGTGCAGCGGTGCACCCGAGTCGAGCACCTTGCGGATGGCCTCGAGCACCACCGGGTGGTTGTGGCCGAGCGCGAGCGTCCCCGCGCCGGACAGGCAGTCCAGATAGCGCCGGCCGTCGGCGCCCTCGATGGTGAGCCCGCGCGCCCGCACCGGCACGATCGGCAGGGCGCGCGCGTAGGTGCGCGCCGCGGACTCCCGCGCGCACTGGCGGCGCAGGATCCCCTCGTGCGCGACGGTGTCGCGGACAGGGTCCCTCTCGGCCTCCCCGTCATACGGGGCCGGCACCGCCACGGTCTCAGGATCGGTCACAGGCACAGGATCGGTCACCGCCACGGCTGTTGGTCCTCCCGCTGGATATACGGCCGAAAAGGCCCCTCGACTCACCGAACGGCGGGGTGAGTCGGCGCGCGCTGAACGCCGGCCTCGGTTCCCCCGTACGTACCAACGACGGGGCGGGCGGAGGAACACGGCTCGTACGGGACTGATGAACAGACCTTTGCCGGGCGCCCGCGGCACCCAATGGGCCGTCGCAGCCGCCCCTCGTTCATCGCGGGCCCGAGGCGAGCCATGCTCCAACGATCCGTACCGGCCGGAAGATCCCTCCGTGACGGAACCGTTGCTGTTCCGTCGGCCGACCCCGGCGGCACCGGCATAGGGTGGTGTGCCGTTCGGAGGCGAGGTTTCGACTCGACTCCACCGCACACGTACGGCAGTTCAACCCTTTCGAAGCCCAGGGGGATTCACGACATGCGACCCATACGCCCGCAGTTCGCCGCGCGCCGCACTCGAGGCGCGCGAAGCAGAACGTTCCCCGTAGCGGCGGCGGTCGCGCTCGGCACTGTGGTCGCTCTGACCGCCACGGCGTGCGGCTCGAGCGAGGACGACGCGAACGACAAGCCGACCGCCTCGGCATCCGCGGGCGATGGCAAGTTCAAGATCCCGGACGATATTCAGGATCGGCTGAAGGAACACGGGATCGACCCGGACAAGTGGAAGGACGGCGAGTGGAAGAACTGGGACAAGGACCAGTGGCTGCGTGAGGCGCAGGACTTCGTCAACCCGATCATCGACGGGCTGTGGGACAGCAACCGGATGCGGGACGCCGACAAGCCCACCGGAGGCGAGGTCGACGAGAACGACCTCTCCGGCGACCAGGGTGTGACGGACCCGGAGCCGAGGCCGGTGGCGGCTGCGGGCGTCTCCACTCCGTACCACGCGAACGCCCCGTACGCGGGCAAGCTGTTCTTCGACGGCCCCAAGGGTTCGATGGTCTGCTCGGCGACCGTGGTCACCGACCCGGCGCACCCCGGCAGGTCCAACATGCTCTGGACGGCCGGCCACTGTGTGCACGCCGGCAAGAACGGCGGCTGGTACCGCAACATCGCGTTCGTGCCCTCGTACAACGACAGCGGCAAGTCCGCGCAGGAGCTGCAGAACGCGCCCAGGAACGAGGTGGCGCCGTACGGCGTGTGGTGGGGCGACGCGGCGCTGACGTCCGACCAGTGGATCGCGCAGGGCGGCCCGAGCGGCGGGGCGGGCGCCTCGTACGACTTCGCTGTGATCCATGTGACGCCGGAGAAGGGCGGCACCACCAAGTCGCTTGAGGAGACGGTGGGTTCGGCGCTTCCGGTGAACTTCAACGCGCCGGCGGTGCCGAAGGTCTCGCAGTTGACCGCGAAGGGCTACCCGGCGGCGGCGCCGTTCGACGGGCAGAAGCTGTACCAGTGTGCGGCCAGGCCGGGCCGTCTTTCGCTGAACGACGCGGACCCGACGATGTACCGCATCGGCTGCACGATGACGGGCGGTTCTTCCGGCGGCGGCTGGGTCGGCCAGGGCTCCGACGGCAAGCCAGCCCTGGTGTCCAACACCTCGATCGGCCCGGTGACGGCGGGCTGGCTCGCGGGCCCGCGGCTCGGCAAGGAGGCCAAGGGGATCTACGACTCGGTGAGCAAGAAGTTCGCCGGGCAGTAAGCACGCGCCGCGCAGGCGGCCGGTCTCTGGCTGAGCCCCTCTCCGGTCGACCGGAGAGGGGCTCAGCCATGTTCAGTACTTCAGGTGCTTCACGTACTTCGGTACGAGCCGTCAGCCCGCGACCGCCGCCGGAACGTACGGCGCGAATTCCGCTGCGAGTTCCTCGTGCACGCGCGCCTTCAGGAGCGTGCCCTCCGGGGTGTGCTCCTCGGAGATCACCTCGCCGTCGGCGTGTGCCCGCGCGACCAGCTGGCCGTGTGTGTACGGCACGAGCACCTCGATCTCGACAGCGGGGCGCGGCAGTTCGGCGTCGATGAGCTCGAGCAGCTCCTCGATGCCCTGGCCCGTACGGGCCGAGACGGCGATCGCACGCTTCTCCACGCGCAGCAGCCGCTGCAGCACCAACGGGTCGGCCGCGTCCGCCTTGTTGATCACCACGATCTCGGGCACGTTCGTCGCCCCGACGTCGCGGATGACCTCACGTACGGAGGCGAGTTGCTCCTCAGGCACCGGGTGCGAACCGTCGACCACATGCACGATCAGGTCGGAGTCACCGACCTCCTCCATGGTCGAGCGGAACGCCTCGACGAGGTGGTGCGGCAGGTGCCGTACGAAACCGACCGTGTCGGCCAGTGTGTACAGCCGACCGCTCGGGGTCTCCGCGCGGCGCACGGTCGGGTCCAGAGTGGCGAACAGCGAGTTCTCCACCAGCACGCCCGCGCCCGTGAGGCGGTTGAGGAGCGAGGACTTGCCGGCATTGGTGTATCCGGCGATGGCCACCGAAGGCACCTTGTGCCTGCGCCGCTCCTGGCGCTTGATGTCGCGGCCGGTCTTCATCTCCGCGATCTCACGGCGCATCTTCGCCATCTTCTCGCGGATCCGGCGCCGGTCCGTCTCGATCTTGGTCTCACCGGGACCACGCGTGGCCATGCCGCCGCCCGAGGAGCCGGAGCCACCGCCACCCATCTGCCGGGAGAGCGACTGACCCCAGCCGCGCAGCCGCGGCAGCATGTACTGCATCTGCGCGAGCGCGACCTGCGCCTTGCCCTCTCGGGACTTGGCGTGCTGGGCGAAGATGTCGAGGATCAGAGCGGTCCTGTCGACCACCTTGACCTTGACGACGTCCTCGAGGTGGATGAGCTGGCCGGGGCTGAGCTCACCGTCGCACACGACGGTGTCCGCTCCGGTCTCGAGCACGATGTCCCGCAGCTCCTGGGCCTTGCCCGAGCCGATGAACGTCGCCGCGTCCGGCTTGTCCCTGCGCTGCGTGACGCCGTCGAGCACGAGCGCGCCCGCGGTCTCGGCGAGGGCGGCGAGCTCCGCGAGGGAGTTGTCCGCGTCCTGAACCGTTCCCGACGTCCAGACGCCGACGAGGACGACGCGCTCCAGGCGGAGCTGTCGGTACTCGACCTCGGTGACGTCCTCGAGCTCGGTGGAGAGGCCCGCGACGCGGCGCAGAGCCGCGCGCTCGGAACGGTCGAACTGCTGGCCGTCCCGCTCACCGTCGATCTCGTGACTCCAGGCGACGTCCTCTTCCATCAGGGCATCGGCCCGAAGGCTCTCGGTGTGGTTCTGCACCATGTTCTGCGCGTCCTGGGAAGGGGAAGAAGAGGAGGTCATTTGGTCCTTACGTCTGTGGGATACGGAATACGCGACGGGCGTCACACCCGTCATATGTGACAACGCTCGGCCTGCTCCGGGGATTCCCGCGAGCGCCGATCCGGTGGCCCGCGCCGTCGACGTCGACGATATTCGCACGGTACGGGCCGTCTCGTCATCTGGATTGTTTCCCTGTGTCAGTGCTTCGACACCGGCTCGGACTTCCAGCCCGGATGACCCAGCATGGGCGGCGTCTTCTTCGCGTGGAGCCAGGCATCGAAGAAGCCGGTCAGGTCACGCCCCGACAGCTGCGAGGCGAGCCTTACGAAGTCCGCGGTCGTGGCGGTGGAGTCACGGTGCGTGCCCACCCACGTGCGCTCAAGGCGCCGGAAGGCGTCCGCGCCGATCTCCTGACGCAGGGCGTAGAGGACCAGGGCGCTGCCGTCATAGACGACCGGCCGGAAGATGCTGATCTTCCCGTCGCTCGTGGGCGCCTTGGGCTCGGCGGGCGGTCCGCCGTCGGCGCGCATGGCGTCGGACGCACGGTAGGCGGCGCGCATCCGCTTCACCATGGGCCGGTCCGCCTTCTCCTGGGCGTACAGGGCCTCGTACCAGGTGGCGTGGCCCTCGTTGAGCCACAGGTCGGACCAGGTGCGAGGGCTGACGCTGTCGCCGAACCACTGGTGTGCCAGTTCATGGACCATGATCGACTCGACGTACCACTTCGGGTACTCGGAGCGCGTGAACAGGTCTCTCTCGAAGAGAGAGAGCGTTTGTGTCTCGAGTTCGAAGCCGGTCGACGCATGGGCGATCAGCAGCCCGTAGTTCTCGAAGGGATAGTTGCCGACCTTCCCCTCCATCCAGGCGATCTGGCCGGGCGTCTTCTTGAGCCACGGCTTCAGGGCCTTGGCGTCCCTGGCCGGCACGACATCGCGTACGGGAAGTCCGTCCGGGCCCTCCTGGTGCAGCACGGCGGAACGGCCGATGGAGACCTGGGCCAGCTCTGTGGCCATGGGGTGGAGGGTGCGGTAGGCCCACTTCGTGGCTCCTCCTTGTCGCGTTTTCGCGACAGGGAGACCGTTGGCGACCGCGGTGTACTCCTTGGGCGCGGTGACCCGGAAGGTGAAGTAGGCCTTGTCGGAGGGGTGGTCGTTGGACGGGAAGACGCGGTGCGCCGCGTCGGCCTGGTTGGCCATCGCGAGCCCGTCCTTGGTCCGCACCCAGCCGACTTCCTTCTTGCCGGGCCGGGGGTCGCTGGTGTGCTGCACGGTGATGTTCAGCGGTTGACCGGGAGCGACGGGCGCAGCGGGCGTGACAACCAGGTCCTCGCCCTTGGTGGCGTGGTGCGCCCGCGAGCCGTTGACCGTCACCGAACGCACGGTGCCGTGCGAGAAGTCGAGGTTGATCCGGTCGAGCCAGGACGTCGCCCGCGCGTCGATCTTGGTGACGGCATCGAGAGGCTTGTTGTTGTCACCGTGGTACGTGAAGGAGATGTCGTAGTCGGTGACGTCGTAGCCGGGATTGCCGAGATGCGGGAAGAGCCGGTCGCCGATGCCGAGCGGCTCGGCGGGCGCGGCCGCGGCGACAAGGGCGAGCGAGGCGCCGGCGGCCAGAAGTGCGGCGACGCGGGGCGTTCGGGAGCTGAGCAGCATGAACTACGGCTATCAGCGCGCGCCTCCGGGCACGGTGCGGCACGCGCCGCACCACCCGAACGAGGGTTCCGGGTGGGCCTACAGGGCGCCCGCCGCCGCGTGTCGGGTGCGCCCCACGTCGTACACGCCCGGCACGTTCCGCATCGCCCGCATGACGCCCTGAAGGTGTCCGGCGTCCGGGAGTTGGAGCGTGTACGTGTGCCGGACGCGGCCCTGGTCGGGCGGGTCGACGGTCGCCGAGATGATGGCGACGCCCTCCAGCGCTATGGCCTCGGTCAGGTCGGCGAGGAGATGGGGGCGGCTGAACGACTCGGCGATCAGGGTCACCCGGTACTCGGCGGGCTCCGCGTCGGCGTCCGCCCAGCGCACGCCGACCTCCGCGCGCCCCGCGGCCTTCATGCGCGCCACTCCGGCGCAGGCGACACGGTGCACGGTGACGACGCCGCCGCGTACGGCGAACGCGGTCACCTCGTCGGGCGGTACGGGCGTGCAGCAGCCCGCGAGGCGCACCGTGGCGCCCTGTTGGTCGACCAGGGCGTTCGCCGCGGAGGGCCGCGCCGATGGGCCGCTGTACGGGGCTCTGGGCGCCGACTGGGGCGCGCTCGGACCCTCCGGGTGGGTGGCGATCCAGCGGCGGATGGCGATGCGGGCGGCGGGCGTACGGGCGTGGTCGAGCCAGGCGACCGACGGCTCGGACGCGGCGCTGCCCTCCACCCCGGCCATGAGCGGCTGGACGGTGTCGCCGTCACCGAGGACCGTACTGAGCGTCGCCAGGCGGCCGTTGACCCGCGCGCCGATGCAGGCGTGGGCGTCCTCGCCGTACTGCGCGTACGCGGCGTCGACACAACTGGCGCCTGCGGGGAGGCCGATGGAACCGCCGTCGGGCCGGAAGACGGTGATCTCGCGATCCTGGGCGAGGTCCTCGCGCAGCGTCGACCAGAAGGTGTCGGTGTCCGGCGCGGACTGCTGCCAGTCGAGCAGCCGGTTCAGCCAGCCAGGGCGCGTGGGGTCGGAGCGCTCGCCATCGGTGTCCAGGTGCTCCTCTCCGGAGGGCGTGTACGGATTGCCGAGCGCCACGACGCCCGCCTCCGCGACCTTGTGCATCTGGTGCGTACGGATGAGGACTTCGGCGACCTCGCCGTCCGTGCGGGCTACCGCGGTGTGCAGCGACTGGTACAGGTTGAACTTCGGTACGGCGATGAAGTCCTTGAACTCCGAGACCACCGGCGTGAAACACGTGTGCAGCTCGCCGAGGACGCCGTAACAGTCCGCGTCCTCGGACACGAGGACAAGGAGGCGCCCGAAGTCGGCCCCGCGCATCTCACCGCGCTTGCGCCGCACCCGGTGGACGGACACGAAGTGCCGCGGCCTGATGAGGACTTCGGCGCTCAAGCCCGCCTCGCGCAGCACTGAGCGCAGCTCGGTCGCGAACCCTGCGAGGGAGTCCTCCGTCTGCTGCGCGTAGGCCGTCATGAGCTCGCGCGTCTGCCCGTACTCCTCGGGGCGCAGGATCGCGAACACGAGATCTTCGAGCTCGGTCTTCAGCGCCTGCACACCCAGCCGCTCGGCGAGCGGGATCAGGACGTCGCGGGTGACCTTGGCGATCCGCTCCTGCTTCTCCTGGCGCATGACGCCGAGGGTGCGCATGTTGTGCAGGCGGTCGGCGAGTTTGATCGACATGACGCGCACGTCGTTCCCGGTCGCGACCAGCATTTTGCGGAAGGTCTCGGGTTCGGCCGCCGCTCCGTAGTCGACCTTCTCCAGCTTGGTCACTCCGTCGACGAGATAGGCGACCTCTTCGCCGAACTCCTCGCGCACCTGCTTGAGCGTGACCTCGGTGTCCTCGACGGTGTCGTGGAGCAGGGAGGCGGTCAGCGTCGTGGTCTCCGCGCCCAGCTCGGCCAGGATCAACGTCACCGCGAGCGGGTGTGTGATGTACGGCTCGCCGCTCTTGCGCATCTGGCCGCGGTGCGAGGACTCGGCCAGTACGTAGGCGCGGTGCAGCGGCTCCAGAGCGGCGTCGGGATAGTGGGCCCGGTGGGCCTCCGCCACGTGCCCGATCGCGTCCGGGAGGCGGCCGCGGGCGGTGGGGCCGAGGAACGCCGCGCGGCCGAGACGGCGCAGGTCGATCCGGGGGCGGCCACGCCGACGGTGCGCTCCGGGCGTGATCGGTCCCGGGTTCGCGGGGTTGGTCGCCTCCGCACTCATGAGCACCTCCGGCTTTGTCGACCGGCGGCGGGCTGGCGGCGGCACCCGTCCGGACCGGTGCTTGATGCTACCGAGCCCATCACGTGGCGCAGTCCCGCTCTCGCCGAGCGTGAAACGGATCACCCATTCGAGCGAAGGTTCACTGGTTTACGGTTTCGATTGCCGCGAACCAGTCGGTGTCGAGCCGACCTTCCGCGACGATCACGGCGGGACCGGTCATCTCGATCTCGCCGTCCGCACGCTCGGTGATCGTCAGCCTGCCTCCGGGCAGATCGATCTCGTACGTGACAGGAGCCCCGGTCACCGCCGGGTCCAGGCCGTCCCTGCGGGCGGTCGCGACGGCCACGGCGCAGGCGCCGGTGCCGCAGGAGCGGGTCTCGCCTGAGCCCCGCTCGTGCACCCGCATGGCGACGTGCCTCGGGCCTCGGTCGACGACGAACTCGACGTTCACACCCTCCGGGTATGCGTTCGCCGGCGCGAAGGGGGGCGGGTCGTACAGCGCGCCCGCGTGCGCGAGGTCGGCCACGAAGGCGACCGCGTGCGGGTTCCCCATGTTCACGTTCGTCGCGGGCCAGGTCCGCCCGTCGACACTGACCGTGACGTCGCCCTCGGGGAGCGTCGCCCTGCCCATGCCAACGGCGATCAGGCCTTCCTTGTCGATGTGGACCGCCTTGATGCCGCCTCGGGTGGCCACGGCGAGGTCTCCCTCGCCGACGTGTCCCGCGTGCTGGAGGTAGCGGGCGAAGACCCGCACTCCGTTGCCGCACATCTCGGCCACCGAACCGTCGCCATTGCGGTAGTCCATGAACCACTCCGCCTCGTCGGCCATGTGCCGCGCCTCGGGGTGCGCGGCGGTGCGCACGACGTGGAGCACACCGTCACCCCCGACGCCGGCCCGACGGTCGCACAGTGCGGCGACGGCGGTCGGCGAGAGCGCGATGGCGTTCTCCGGGTCCGGGATGATCACGAAGTCGTTCTCGGTCCCGTGACCCTTGAGGAAGGTGCTCATTTCTCGATCGTACGAGATCGGTCCGACAATCCGGTCGGCGGAGTGCCGCACGAGGCGCCGGGCACGGTCAGCGGAGCCGCGCCACGCGCCACACGGCGAGCACCGCGACGGCCGCGACCACGACGACGTACGCGCCCACGACCCGCCAGTCCGGCCACCGGCCCGAGCCGCGCGGCGGCAGTCCCGGCAGCGTGTACCCGACCCGGCGGGCCGCCATCATGCCCCAGCCGGCGGCGCAGGAGCTGATCAGGAGGCCGAGCATCGCCACGACCGCGCCGCCGTCGCCGAAGTCGAAGAACAGCGGGAACGCGAACATCAGGGAGCCGATCGCAGCCAGCATTACGATGGGTGCCAGCTGCCAGATGCGGAGCCTGCGCTGCGGGCGCAGCTCGACCTCGACCTCTTGGCCCTCGTCCTGCGCGGCGAGTTCCTCCGCGGTCGGACCGTCGGCGATCACGCCGTCGGCGCTCGCCTCAGGACCATCGGTACTGAGCTGCTCTCCGCCTGGTGCGGTGTCACGAGGGCCGGCCTCCATCGCCACGCGCCCTCCCACTCCGGACTCCACTTGGTCGATCGATGGTCGATGATGGCACGCCCACAGAGGCCGGGATGACGGGCGGAGCGTCCCGATGCCATCACGTGATCAGGCTGTAACCGGTCGTTCGACCAACGACATTGCGCGAGCCGGGAGTTCCCCGCGTTCCGCCACTGCCCCACTGAGCCAATGCACCCGCGGGTCGCGCCGGAACCACGAGTCCTGGCGGCGCGCGAACCGCTTGGTGGCGCGGACGGTCTCCGCGCGCGCCTCGTCCAGCGTGCACTCGTCCGCGAGCGCCGCGAGCACCTGCTGGTAGCCGAGTGCGCGCGACGCCGTACGCCCCTCGCGCAGCCCCTGGGCCTCCAGTGCGCGCACCTCGTCGACGAGGCCCGCCTCCCACATCCGGTCCACGCGCGTGGCGATGCGTTCGTCGAGTTCGGGCCGCGCCACGTCCACACCGATCTGGACGGTGTCGTAGACGGAGTCGTGTCCCGGCAGGTTGGCGGTGAACGGTTTGCCGGTGATCTCGATGACCTCAAGGGCGCGGACGATGCGCCGGCCGTTGCTCGGCAGGATCGCCACGGAGGCCTCCGGGTCGGCGGCGGCAAGGCGCGCGTGCAGGGCGCCGGAACCGCGCAGCCTGAGCTCGTCCTCCAGACGGGCACGGACCTCCGGGTCGGTGCCGGGGAACTCCATCTTGTCGACGGCGCCCCTTACGTAGAGCCCCGATCCGCCGACGAGGACGGGCCAGCGGCCGGCCGCGAGCAGCCGGTCGATCTCCGTGCGGGCGAGGCGCTGGTACTCGGCGACGCTGGCGGCCTCCGTGACGCCCCAGATGTCCAGGAGGTGGTGCGGCACCCCGTCGCGTTCCTCGGGCGTCAGCTTGGCGGTACCGATGTCCATCCCCCGGTACAACTGCATGGAGTCGGCGTTGACCACCTCGCCGCCGAGTTCCTTGGCGAGGAACACGCCTAGATCTGACTTTCCTGCCGCGGTCGGCCCGACGACGGCGATGACCCGCGGGGCGGGAGCTGCGCTACTCACCGCCCCAGTCTCGCAAACCCGGGCACGTCTTCACGAATGAGCGACGTGACGCCACAGGTTCGGGTTCGTTGCCTGTTGCGAGGTTCCAGCCGCCGGTTTCGAGGGCCGGCGCCCCGGTCGCCGCAATGGGACGCACCGGGTAGGGCGGGATTTCGCCCACACGAGTAACGTATGGAGTTGAAATGGGCGTTTTTGCCAGGTTTCGCCGGAAGGTCAACGCTGCGGACGAGGCGTCAACCGCCGAGGCCCAGGCCGCCACTCTGACGGCCGCTCCGGAGGTGGCGGAGGCCGAGGAGCCCATCGAGGCCACCGCGGGCCCCGCAGCGGACCAGGAGGCCACGGAGACCGCACCCGAAGGCGAGACGGCCGAGGTGGCCGTGTCGGAGGGCGTGGAGATCCCGAAGCAGCAGTCCGCTGAGCAGGCCGCGGACAACGAGGCCAGTGAGGGCGCCCGCAAATAGTTCCCGAGAGCTCGGTGCGACGGAAGGCACGGAAGGTACAGCCATGGGCATCCTGGACACGTTGAAAGCCAAGTTCGGCCCCGCCCGGGCCAAGGTCTCGGACCTCGCGCAGCAGCACGGGGACAAGATCGACCAGGGCTTGGACAAGGCCGGGAAGATGGTCGACGAGAAGACCAAGGGCAAGTACAGCGACAAGATCCGGACGGGCACGGACAAGGCGAAGGACGCCGTCGACCGGATGTCAACGGCGGAGGGCAAGAACGCCGGGGGCGCCAAGGACACCGACGGTGGGAACACCCCGCCGTCGCCCCCTTCCGGGGCATCGTGACCCACTGCGCTTTCACAGACGGCGGCGGCCGCGAACCCATTGGGCTTCGCGGCCGCCGCCGTCTGTGGAGCGTTTCGCACTACGTCCAGGACGCCACGAAGTAGCCCACTCCGTAGGGTGCGTCCTCGTACAGCAGACGGCCCGTGCCGTCCTGCTCGCCCCAGGCGGCGCTGAGGAGTTGCCACGGGGCGCGGCCCGAGATCTTCAGCTCACGGGCGAGGTCGGCGTCGAGGTTCGCGAGCGTGCCGTCGGCGTCGAGGTCGCGCAAGGCCGCGGCGATGGCCGCGTCCACGCCCTCGGCGCGCTCGTCCAGGTAGCCGGGAGCCTTCAGCGTGCGGCAGGCCGTGCCGTCGCCCATGACGAGGAAGGCGACGCGCTCGGCTCCTGTCCTGCCCTCCGCGAGGCGGATCGCCCCGTCGGCGTCGGCGAAACCCGAGCCGCCACCCGCCACCTCGTAGCCGCGCACCTCACCGGTCCACCCCGCGCGCGCGAGCAGCCACGCGCCTACGGAGAGGGACGGCGGGAGTGTCGCCTCCACAACGTCGGGCGGCGCCGCTCCCAGGTACACATCGAGGTCGACGCCGAAGGGGCGGAAGGAGCCGCGGGAACCCGGCTCGTGGATGCCCGTGCCCGGGCCCTCGCCGATGACGCACACCAGGTCGGGGTCCGCCGCGAGCAGCGCCGCGATCGCCTCGTCGCAGGCCGCGCGCGCGGCGTCCAGTTCCGGAGCCGCGCCCGCGGCGACGTCGGGCACGAGCAGGGGCGGGCACGGGCAGGCGGCAGCGGCGACAAGCATGATCGGCAGCCTACTGCGCGCCCGCCGCACACCGGAAAGGCGGCCGTACTGCACAGGAAGCGAGGCCGGAAGGAAGCGAGGCCGGTCAGTCGACGGCGCAGCCTCCGGTCATCGCGGGCAACGGCTCGGGAACACCGATCTGCGGGAGGCCGAGCAGCACGCCCCGCTGCTTGTCCTGCTCCTCCTGGTTGCGCTTCTCCCACGCGTCGCCCGCGCGCGTGCGGCGCACGTTCAGGACGTCGTCCTCGGCAAGCAGGTGGTGCGGGGCCGCGTACGTGATCTCGACGGTCACGACGTCACCCGGGCGCACCTCGGCCTCGGGCTTGGTGAAGTGGACGAGGCGGTTGTCGGGGGCGCGGCCGGAGAGACGGTGGGTGGCGCCGTTCTTGCGGCCCTCGCCCTCGGCGACCATGAGATCCACGGTGCGGCCGATCTGCTTCTTGTTCTCCTCCCAGGAAATCTCCTCCTGGAGGGCGACGAGGCGCTCGTAGCGGGCCTGCACGACCTCCTTGGGGACCTGGTTCTCCATGGTGGCCGCCGGGGTTCCGGGGCGCTTGGAGTACTGGAAGGTGAAGGCGTTGGTGAAGCGCGCCTCGCGCACGGCGTGCATCGTCTGCTCGAAGTCCTCCTCGGTCTCGCCGGGGAAGCCCACGATGATGTCGGTGGAGATCGCCGCGTCAGGCATGGCGGCGCGAACCTTGTCGATGATGTTCAGGAACCGCTCCTGGCGGTACGAGCGGCGCATCGCCTTCAGGACCGTGTCCGAGCCGGACTGCATCGGCATGTGCAGCTGCGGCATCACGTTCGGGGTCTCGGCCATGGCGGCGATCACGTCGTCCGTGAAGTCGCGCGGGTGCGGGGACGTGAAGCGCACGCGCTCCAGGCCGTCGATGCCACCACAGGCGCGCAGCAGCTTGCTGAAGGCCTCACGGTCGCCGATGTCGCTCCCGTAGGCGTTGACGTTCTGGCCGAGCAGCGTGATCTCGGAGACGCCCTCGCCGACCAGCGCCTCGATCTCCGCGAGGATGTCGCCCGTCCTGCGGTCCTTCTCCTTGCCGCGCAGCGCCGGGACGATGCAGAAGGTGCAGGTGTTGTTGCAGCCGACCGAGATGGAGACCCAGGCCGCATACGCGCTCTCGCGGCGGGTGGGCAGCGTGGAGGGGAACGCCTCCAGGGACTCGGCGATCTCGACCTGGGCGTCCTCCTGGACGCGGGCGCGCTCCAGGAGGACGGGCAGCTTGCCGATGTTGTGCGTGCCGAAGACGACGTCCACCCAGGGCGCCCTCTTCACGATGGTGTCGCGGTCCTTCTGGGCGAGGCAGCCACCCACGGCGATCTGCATCCCGGGGCGCTGCGTCTTCATGGGAGCGAGGCGGCCGAGGTTGCCGTAGAGCTTGTTGTCAGCGTTCTCCCGCACCGCGCACGTATTGAAGACCACGACGTCGGCATCGCCGTCGGAGCCCTCGGGGGCGCGCACATAACCCGCGCCCTCCAGGAGGCCCGACAAGCGCTCGGAGTCGTGGACGTTCATCTGGCACCCGTAGGTACGTACTTCATAGGTCTTCGTGGGATTGGGTGAACGGTCGTCCACGGCCGGACGCGGGTCGCTGCTGCTCATGACAACAAGGGTATGGGGTTCCCGGAGTGGTTCTGTGGCGCCGTCCTCGCCCTCCCTGCGGCGCGGTAACGACGTCACCGAACGTGACCACAAGGGGACGTTCCGAACCTGGCCACCGCACGGCCTGGGCTGGCAGGATCACGCCATGCCGCAGCCGCCCCTTCGCGTGTCCCGCCGCAAGGCCCTCATGGGTTCCGTGGCCGGACTCGTGGTGTTCGGCCTGCTGTTGTGGTGGCTGCTGCCGCTCGGCGAGCAGTCGCCCCGGGGCCAGGTGACCTTCAGTACCGGCGCGCGCACGGGCGTCTACGAGAGGTACGGCAAGCTCCTCAAGCGTGCCGTGGACCGCGACCTGCCCGACCTGGGGGTCGCCCTCACCGGCAGCCAGGGCTCCTGGGAGAACGTGGAGCGCGTGGCCACCGGCAAGGCCGACTTCACCATCGCCGCGGCGGACGCGGTCGCCAAGTACCGGTCCGAGGGGCAGCCCGGCGCGGACCGGCTGCGCGGCTGCGCCCGCCTCTACGACGACTACATGCAGCTCGTGGTGAAGCGTTCCTCGTCCGTGCGGAACGTCGCCGACCTGCGCGGCATGAAAGTGGCGGTGGGCGGCCGGAGTTCCGGGGTGCGGCTGATCGCCGAGCGGATCCTGAAGGCGGCGGGGCTCGACGTCCGCAAGGACGTCACCGAGGTGGGCATCGGCATAGACGCCATGCCGCGCGCCCTGGAGTCGGGCGAGATCGACGCGTTCTTCTGGTCCGGGGGCCTGCCCACCAACCACGTACGGAAGCTGTCCCAGGACGCCCCCATCCGGCTCGTCGAACTCGGCTCGCTGGTCGACAAGTTGCACGCCATGGGTGGCTACTCGCGCTACTACCGGGCCGCCGTGATGCCCGCCGACGCCTACCCGGCAGCCCAACAGGGCGAGCCCGTCAACACGTTGGCGGTGGCGAACCTGCTGGTGACGACCGACCGGGTGGACCCGGAACTGACCGAGGCGGTCACCCGTACCGTCATCGACAGCCGCGACCACATCGGGGCGCAGGTGCACGCGGCCCAGCTCGTCGACCTCAGAACGGCCGTCTACACGAACCCGCTCACCCTCCACGAGGGCGCGCGCCGCTACTACCGCTCGGTCAAGCCCTGAGCGGCCGTCTCCCGGCCTGAACCGCTCTCCGCGCTGCCTGCTTCGCCGCCGACCTCCGCGACCCCCTGGACCGGCACCGGCGCCGTCCTGGGCACCCGCAGGGTCACCTCCAGGCCGTGCGGTTCCCGCCGCGCGTACCCGAGGGAGCCGCCGCCCGCCGTCAGCAGCGCTCGTGAGATGGACAGGCCGAGGCCCGAGCCCTTGATGTTCTGGTGCTGACCGCTGCGCCAGAACCGGTCGCCGATCCGGGCGAGTTCCTCTTCGCTCAGGCCCGGTCCGCCGTCCGCGACCTCGATCACCGTCGCGTCGCCGGTGGCCCTGGCCGTGACGGTCACCTGCTCACCCTCGGGCGTGAACTTCAGGGCGTTGTCGACCACGGCGTCCAGGGCGCTGGACAGCGCGATCGGGTCGGCCCAGCCCGTCACGGCGGGGCAGTCGGCCACGAGCCGTACGCCGTCCTCTTCCGCCAGCGGGCGCCAGGCCTCCACCCGCTCAGCGGCCAGCTCACCGATGTCGGTGAGCTGAAGATCCGCGGCGGCGTGCTCGGCCAGGGCCAGGTCGAGCAGGTCGTCGAGGACCCGGCCGAGGCGCTTGCCCTCGGCCTTCACCGACCCGATCTCCTCGTTCCCCTCCGGCAGTTCGAGTGCCAGTACGTCGATGCGCAACATCAGGGCGGCGAGCGGGTTGCGCAGTTGGTGCGAGGCGTCGGCGACGAAGGCGCGCTGCTGCTCGAGCACGTCCTCGACGTTGTCCGCCATCTCGTTGAACGACCGGGCCAGGCGCCGCAGTTCCGGCGGGCCGCCGGCCGCCGCGACCCGCGACTTCAGGCGTCCTGTGGCGATGTCGTGGGTCGTCGCGTCCAGGACCCGTACGGGCCGCAGCACCCAGCCGGTCAGCCGCAGTGCGGCGCTCACGGCGAGCAGCATCGCGGCCACCTCACCGGCACCGATGACCAGCCAGCCGCGCAGTGTCTTGCTGCGCATCGCGCCGGTCGGCGACTCGGTGACCACGACCGCGACGACGTCACCGTCCCGGATGACGGGCGAGGCGACCACGAGCCGGCCGCGCTGCCACGGCCACACCTGCGGCGGATCGTGGCTGCCGCGCGAGTACAGCGCCTCGTCGAACGCGGCACGCAGCGCACCGCCGGAGCCCGGTGGCGGCACCCGGAAGTCGTCGGGCGCGCGCCCCATGGGCTCCTCGTCCCGGTAGAAGACGCCCGCCTTGATTCCGTACACCTCGTGGTAGCGGGCGAGTTCGGTGCGCAGCGTCTGCTGCCGCTCGTCGCTCACCAGCTTCTCGCCCTTGCCGGCCTTGTCCGGGCGCGTGGTCACGAACTGCGCGAGGGAAGCGAACCGCGCGGTGTCGTCGATCCGGTCGACGACCACCTTCTGCTGCTGGGCGGAGGCCACGCTCACGGCCAGCGGAAAGCCGAGTGCGAGCAGCACGCCCGCCATGAGGACGATGAGCAGCGGAAGCAGGCGGGCGCGCACGCCAGGACTCTACGGCTTCTGTTACGCGGCCGGGGCGACGAGCCGGTAGCCGACTCCCCGCACGGTTTCGATGAGCATGGGCATGCGCAACTTGGAACGCAGCGAGGCGACATGCACTTCCAGGGTGCGCCCCGTGCCCTCCCAGCTGGTCCGCCACACCTCGCTGATGATCTGCTCCCTACGGAAGACGACGCCCGGACGCTGCGCCAGGAGCGCGAGCAAGTCGAACTCCTTACGGGTGAGTTGAACCGCCTCTCCCGCGACCGCGACCTTACGGGTGGGCAGATCGATGCTGACGTCCCCGAACTGCACCTCATGGTCGACGGTGGCAGCGGGTTCCTCCTGCACCGTGCGGCGGCTCACCGCATGAATGCGGGCGAGTAGCTCCCCTATGTCGTACGGCTTCACTACGTAGTCGTCCGCGCCGAGGTTGAGCCCATGGATGCGTGACCGTACGTCGGCGCGCGCGGTCACCATGATCACGGGCGTCGTGGTGCGCTTGCGGATCCTGCCGCACACCTCGTAGCCGTCAAGGTCGGGCAGGCCCAGGTCGAGCAGCACGACACCGAAGGCGTCCGCCTCGGGCACCAGTGCCTGCAGTGCCTCCTCGCCGCTGCGCGCGTGCTTCACCTCGAAGCCGTGCCGGGACAGGACCGCCGAAAGGGCACCGGCCACGTGGTCGTCGTCCTCGACGAGCAGCAGTCTCATTACGCCCCCTCACCTCTCCCGCGCGGTTCATCAAGGCATCCACTCCGAAAAGCAAGGACGACGTCAAGAGCCTTCCGGTTACGGCCGTGTTCCGTTATGCAGCCGGTATGAGCGCCCCGCGCCCCCTTCACGCATAGTGTCCGGTTGCGGCCGGATCGTTATGCTCAATTTCCCCTCAGATGTAATGACGCTGGTCGTACGGGGTTACTACTGTCCTCCCAACCGAGGAGGACGGAGCAAGACCCCGATGACCGAAGTTTCGGTGACCAAGGACGCCACTCCCCCTGCGGGCGACGCGCTGGTCGCACTGAGCCGAGTCAACAAGCACTTCGGCGCGCTGCACGTGCTCCAGGACATCGACCTGACCGTCGCGCGAGGTGAGGTCGTCGTCGTCATCGGCCCGTCGGGCTCCGGCAAGTCGACGCTGTGCCGCACGATCAACCGCCTGGAGACCGTCGATTCCGGCGACATCACGATCGACGGCAAGCCGCTGCCCCAGGAGGGCAAGGAGCTGGCACGCCTGCGCGCGGACGTGGGGATGGTCTTCCAGTCCTTCAACCTCTTCGCGCACAAGACGGTGCTGGAGAACGTGACGCTGGGGCAGGTCAAGGTCCGCAAGGCGGACAAGAAGACGGCCGAGGACAAGGCGCGTGCGCTCCTCGACCGGGTCGGTGTCGCCGCGCAGGCCGACAAGTACCCCGCGCAGCTCTCAGGCGGCCAGCAGCAACGCGTCGCCATCGCGCGGGCGCTGGCGATGGACCCGAAGGTGATGCTCTTCGACGAGCCGACGTCGGCCCTCGACCCGGAGATGATCAACGAGGTCCTGGAAGTGATGCAGCAGCTCGCCCGGGACGGCATGACGATGGTGGTGGTCACGCACGAGATGGGCTTCGCCCGCTCCGCGGCCAACCGCGTGGTCTTCATGGCGGACGGACGGATCGTCGAGGAGGCCGTCCCCGACCAGTTCTTCAGCAATCCGCGCAGCGACCGGGCCAAGGACTTCCTGTCGAAGATCCTGCACCACTAGACGCGCGCCCCGCGCGGGGCCACAACCGGCGCCCCACGCGCGCGTGTTGCCTTTTCCCTACTGCCGAATCTGCCGACACGAAGGATGTTCACCATGAAGCTCCGAAAGTCCGCCGCGGCGGCCGCCGCCGTCGCCGCGCTCGCGCTGACCGCCACCGCCTGTGGCGGCGAGTCCGGCAACGCCGGTGACAAGGCCGCCGGGGCCTCGGGTGGCAAGGACCAGCCCAAGCTGCCGACGTACGCGGTGAAGAGTGATGTGAAGGTCGACTCCGCGACTCTGAAGAAGGCCCAGAAGGCCGGCAAGATCGTCATCGGTTCCAAGGACGACCAGCCGTACCTGGGCTTCCAGGACTCCGGCGGCAAGCGCTCCGGTTTCGACATCGAGATCGCCAAGATGGTCGCGGCCGACCTCGGCTTCAAGGCCGACCAGATCACGTTCAAGACGATCGACTCCGGCGTCCGCGAGACCACCATCTCCAAGGGAGATGTCGACCTCTACGTAGGCACGTACACGATCAACGACGAGCGCAAGAAGCAGGTCGGCTTCGCGGGCCCGTACATGATGGCCGGTGCCGACCTTCTGGTACGCAGCGACGAGAAGGGCATCACGGGCCCGACCTCCCTGAAGGGCAAGAAGGTCTGCTCCATCAAGGGCTCGACCCCGCTGCAGGAGATCAAGAAGCCCAAGTACGGCGCCGAGACCGTCGAGTTGGCGAAGTACTCGGAGTGCGTGCAGCAGCTGCTCAACAACGAGGTCGACGCCGTCACCACCGACGACGCGATCCTGAAGGGCTACGCCGCGCAGAACCCGAAGAAGCTGCAGGTCGTCGGCAAGCCCTTCACCAAGGAGCCCTACGGTGTGGGCATGGGCAAGGACGACAAGGCCCTGCGCGACGCGGTCGCCGACGCCCTTGAGGCGCACGAGAAGAACGGCGACTACAAGAAGGCCTACGACGCGACGCTCGGCCTCTCCGGCGCCGAGTTCACCGAGCCGCCGGCCCTGGAGCGCTACTGAGCGCTTGCTGAGCGTTCGCCGCTCCTGAGCGTCCAGCCGCCTGTTACTCGCAGGCAGTGAGTTGACTGTGTCCCTGTACGTCGTATCGGCGTACAGGGCGCGGCTCCCCCTGCCCGACCGCTGCCGCCCCACGAGGAACTCCCCGTGAATGTACTGCTCGACCACCTTTCGGAATTCCGCGAGGGATTCCTCGGCACCATAGGCCTGACCCTGGCCAGCGGCCTCCTCGCGATGCTGCTCGGCACGGTCCTCGCCGGTTTCCGGGTCTCGCCCGTACCGCCTCTGCGGTACTTCGGCACCGCCTGGGTCACGCTGTTCCGCAACACCCCACTGACGCTGCTGTTCCTCGTCATCTGGTTCGCGGTGCCCCAGGTCCTCGACTTCGGCTTCAGCCCGTGGGTCAAGGCCCTGATCGTACTGAGCTGCTACACCTCTTCGTTCGTCTGCGAGGCGGTGCGCTCCGGCATCAGCACCGTGCCGCTCGGGCAGGCCGAGGCGGCGCGCTCGATCGGCATGTCGTTCTTCCAGACGCTCGGCCTGATCATCCTGCCGCAGGCGGTGCGCACCGTGCTGCCGCCGCTGAGCTCCATCTTCATCGCGCTGACCAAGAACTCGGCCATCGCGGGCGCCTTCAGCGTCACCGAACTGTTCGGCTGGCAGAAGCTGTTGAGCGACCAGGGGTACCCGATCGCCTGGGTCTTCCTGTGGGTGGCGCTCGGCTACCTGGTCATCACCTTCGCCATCAGCATCTTGTTCCGGGTGCTCGAGAGGACCCTGGAGGTCGCCCGATGAGTGCCAGCGTTCTCTACGACGCCCCGGGCCCCAAGGCCCGCACGCGCAACCGGATCTACACCGTCGTCGGTACGCTCGCGGTCGTCGGGCTCATCGTCTTCGTGGTCGCGCAGCTCGCGTCCAAGGACCAGTTCGCCGCCGCCAAGTGGGACATCTTCAACTACGCCAACGTGCGTGCCGCGATCCGTGACGGCATCCTGACCACCCTGAAGGTCTTCGCCGCCGCGGGCGTCCTCTCACTGGTGCTCGGCGTCGTCCTCGCGGTGGCCCGGTACTCGGATCACCGACCGATCCGCTGGTTCGCCACGGGCTTCATCGAGCTGTTCCGCGCCATCCCGCTACTGATCACCATTTACGCCCTGTGGGTTCTTTTCCTCACCTACAAGAGCGACCTGGGTGTGATCGGCGAGAACAACGCCTTCTGGGCGCTGGTGATCGGCCTCACGGTCTACAACAGCTCGGTTCAGGCCGAGGTGCTGCGGGCCGGCTTCCAGGCCGTGCCGCGCGGCCAGGTCGAAGCGGCGTACGCACTGGGCCTGCGCAAGTATCAAGTGATGACCATGCTGCTGCTGCCGCAGGCGATCCGCTCGATGCTGCCGACGATTATCAGCCAGCTGGTCGTCACCCTTAAGGACACCTCGCTCGGCTACATCATCACGTACGCGGAGCTCCTGTACGCCGCCCGCAAGCTGGCCAACAACACCTTGATCGAGGGCGAATACCCGTACGTTCCGGTACTCGTCGTGACCGGCACGATCTACGTCCTGATGTGTCTGGCCCTGTCCGGGCTCGCCAACTGGATCGAGCGGCGCGGCCGCCGCGCCAAGACCGGCATCAAGGTGGCCGCGGCCGCCGAACCCGTCGCCGAGGGGGGCCTGATGGACTCCGCGGACCTGCCTGGCGGGGCCGGCCATGGCACGGCTGCCTCCGGGACCGTTGACGAGCGGCCGCAGGGTGATGACCGATCCGAAGGACCCGGTTCGCCAAGAAGTTGACCCGACCCCGCGCGCGGGGCCTGAGCTGCACGGCGGCAGTGGCGTGATCGCCACTGCCGCCGTCACTTGACGCAAGCACCGGCAATGGGTTGCATACGCTCTGTGAACGCGCACCCCGCTCCAACTGCCCGTCCTTGTAGGTCCAGTACGCCGCCCGTGCCCTGGCACGGGACACTTCCCGGCGGGTCTCTCGGGGCGGGAGGGGCCGCGCCGTGGACCCGGTGATCGTCGTCGGCGCGGGTCCCGTCGGGCTCGCACTGTCCCTCGCTCTCGCGCGGCACGGCGTACCCTCCGTGATCCTCGACGAGGGCCCCGGCAAGGACGAACAGCGGCCCGCCCGCACGGTGGTGCTGCGCGAGGACACCGCGGCGCTGGCCGAGCGGCTCGCGGGGACGTCGTTCGAGGGCATCGGCGCCCGCTGGACGGGCTGGCGCTCCATGCGCCGCAAGCAAGTGATGGGTGTGCTCACCTTCGGTGAGCAGAGTACGGAGGGTGAGACCGGAGCATCCGGTGGACCGGGGGCGTCCGGTGCCCCGGTAGCACCCGCCAACGCGCTGCCCGCGCCCCTGCACATCGCCCAGCACGACCTGACCGACGCCCTGCGCAGGGCCGTGGACTCGGAACGACTCATCAAGCTCGCCGTCGACAGCCGTCTCGACTCGCTCGAGGAGGAGAAGACGGGCCTGACCGCTCACACCCGCGGCCCCAAGGGCACGTGGTGGCGCGGCAGTTACCTCGTGGGCTGCGACGGGCCGCGCTCCACGGTCCGCAAGCTCCTCGACATCCGCTTCCCCGGCCGCACCGCCGTCGAACGCCACGCGGTCGCCGCGCTGCGTGCGGAACTTCCGTGGCCCGGTGAGGCGTTGCTCCATAGGAGCCCTCCGTGGCGGACCTCGGGCCGCTCGGGCTCGGAGGTCGTCGGCCGCCCCCTCACCGACGGCGTCTGGCGCCTGGACTGGCTGCTGCCGCCCCGCAGCGACCTGGTCACCCCGGATGTCCTCGTGACCCGCATCCGGGAGACGCTCGCGGGCTGGTGCGGAGGCTCCACCCCGCCGTACGAACTGCTCGACACCGGAGTCCACACGGTCCATCACCGGCTCGCCCGCCGCTGGCGCGTGGGCCGTGTCTTCCTCGCGGGGGACGCGGCGCACCTGCTGGGCGCGCTCGGCACGCAGGGCCTGGACGAGGGGCTGCGCGACGCCGACAACCTCGCCTGGAAGCTGGCCCTCGCCTGGCATGAGGGGGCGCACGCCGCCACCGACGCGCTGCTCGACAGCTATCAGGCCGAGCGCCGTGCCGTGGTGGCCGGGCGGCTGCGCGCCGCGGACCAGGCGCTGCCGATACTGCGCGGTGGCGGGGGGCTGCGGGGGTACGTCCCCGGTGCCGCGCGCGGGCACGACGCGCTGCTCACGGACGGTCACTTGGGGCACGGGCCGCTCGGCGCGCCGGGGGCGTACGCCGACTCGCGGCTCGCGCCTGCGCGCTCCGAGTCGCAGGTGGACGTGGGCACGGCGCCCGGCGCGCCGATCGCGGATGTCGAGGTGACCGCGCCGGACGGCTCGTTCGTACGCCTCCGGGACCGGCTCGGCCGCGGGCCACTGCTCGTCGTCCTCGTCGCCCCCGGGACCGTGGTGTGGGAGCGCAAGCACTGGATGTCGGCGGGCCTGATGCCACGGCTCGCGGCGGCCGTCGCGGCGCTCCCCCACGAGGCCGAGCTGCTTGTCGCGGAGCGTTACCCGGAGGCCCCTGCGCACACAGTGCTGCTGATCCGGCCCGACGGCCATCTGGTCACGGCACTGAGCGGCGTACGTCCGGCGGAGCTCTACGAGGCCGCGCGCACGGCCCTCGGCAGGCCCGCGGAGGAGAAGGGTCCGGTGAAAAGCGGCGCCGGCCGCTGAGCCGCCCGCCTAAGCCGCCTCGCCTGAGCCGCTCGCCGAGATCGATGAGTTGACCGTCACCTGCCCCCATGGTGTACTCCGGAGCGTGACGGTCGACACCGATGTACGCCTGTGGCGGAGGGTCCATATGGACCTCATCCGCTATGCGGGCTGCGTGTGTCACCCCTCCTGCTGAATTCGCATCTCTTCCTTTTCACGTGCCCGCCGTGCGGCGTTTCGGCGGCGCGTGCTTTTCGCGAACTCCCAGGACGGTACCGGTGTCCAGTCTCACGCAATCCGCTCTCGCGCAATCCACTGCGCGTTCCCGTACGGCTCCTTCCCGTACGCCGTCGGCCGCGCCCACGCAGGCCGACCTCCTCGCTTTCGTCCGCAGCGTCGCTCAGGACCGCGACCTGATCGCCTCACTGCCGCTCGATCCGGAGGGCCGCACATGGGTGCGGCTCGAAGGCCCCGACGGCAGCGAGGCCTGGCTCATCGGCTGGCCGCCGGGCACCGGCACGGGCTGGCACGACCATGCCGAGTCCGTCGGTGCCTTCTTGACCGCGGGCGGCGCGCTCACGGAGAACTCGCTCGCCGCGCGCCTTCCCACCGACGGGTGGAAGACCCTGGAACTCTCCGAAGACGTCGACAGGGCACGGGAGTTGACGGTGGGGGAGGGACGCGCCTTCGGCCGCCACCACGTGCACGAGGTCCTGAACGAGTCCGCCATCGAGCACGCCGTCTCGGTCCACGCCTACTACCCACCGCTCCCCCGGATCCGGCGCTACAGCCGCACGGGCCCGGTGCTGCGTCTGGAGTCGGTGGAGCGCCCGGAGGACTGGCAGTGAGCGCTTCACCAGTGGGCATCGACGAGCTTCTTGAGCGGGTGCGATCCGAGCTCGACCGGGTCGAGGCGCGGGACGCGTTCGACGCGGCGTCCCGCGGCGAGGCGCTACTGGTCGACATCCGGTACGCGGCGCTGCGGGAGCGCGACGGCCTGATCCCCGGGGCTCTTGTGGTCGAGCGCAACGAACTGGAGTGGCGCCTCGACCCTCGGGGCAGTCACCGCGCTCCGGAGGCCACCGGTCACGACCTGCGCGTCGTGGTCGTCTGCAACGAGGGCTACGCGTCGAGCCTCGCCGCCGCCTCCCTGCACCAACTGGGCCTGCGCCGCGCGACGGACCTGGTGGGTGGCTTCCAGGCCTGGCGAACGGCAGGTCTGCCCGTCACGGAGGCGTGAGGGGCAGACCGTGGCAGGCAGCCGCGACCCGGAAGCGCGAGAGCGCTTCCGGCTTCCGGCTTCCGGCTTCCGGCTTCCGGCTTCCGGCTTCCGGCTTCCGGCTTCCGGCTTCCGGCTTCCGGCCGAGTCGTTAGTCCCCGAACTCCAGGTCCTCGGTTTCCTCCCCTTCTTCCTCCAACGCCTGCCGCACCACTCTCAGCGCCATGCCCTCCGGATACCCCTTGCGAGCGAGCATCCCCGCGAGGCGGCGCAGCCTCTTGTCGCGGTCGAGACCTCGCGTGGAACGGAGCTTGCGCGCGACGAGTTCACGCGCGGTCTCCTCCTCCCGCTCGGAGTCGAGCTGCCCGACCGCCTCATCGATCACCGTCGAGTCCACGCCCTTGGTGCGCAGCTCACGGGCGAGCGCCCGGCGGGCAAGTCCCCGGCCGTGGTGCCGCGACTCCACCCACGCGTCCGCGAAGGCGCTGTCGTTGATCAGCCCCACCTCTTCGAACCGGCTCAGCACCTCCTCCGCCACGTCATCGGAGATCTCGCGCTTGCGCAGCGCGTCGGCCAACTGCTTGCGCGTACGCGGAGTCCCGGTGAGCAGACGCAGACAGATGTTCCGCGCCCGCTCAGCCGGGTCTCCTGACGGCGCCCCCCGCTCGGCCCTCGACGAGTCAGGGGGGCCGTCGTCCTGTACGGCGCCGGACGGATCCCCGAATCCGCCCCGGCGCCGACGCCCACGCGGCTCGGCCCCGCCTCGCTTGCGTCCACCACGGCGCGGCCCGCCCGCCGCACCGCTCCCCGCTTCGACGTCATCTCCGGCCTCGCCGTACGCCATGCCGTCGTACACCTCGCTGCCCCCGCTCCCCCGGTCCTCGGGAACGGCGAAGCGTACGTCGTCATCGGCCCAGTCGGTTCGTCGTGTCACGGCGGACTAGCTCTTGGCCGCCGCGGCCTTGGACTTGGCTGCCTTGGGCGCGGGGACCGTCTTGGCCGCGTCCTCGGCAGGGGCGGCCGTCTCCGCCGCGTCCGCGCTCGGCTCGCTGCCGGGCTCCACCGGGCGGACACCGACGCCCAGCTTCTCCTTGATCTTCTTCTCGATCTCGTTGGCCAGGTCGGGGTTGTCCTTCAGGAAGTTGCGGGCGTTCTCCTTGCCCTGGCCGAGCTGATCGCCCTCGTATGTGAACCAGGCGCCGGCCTTGCGCACGAAGCCGTGCTCCACGCCCATGTCGATCAGGCCGCCCTCGCGGGAGATGCCGTGCCCGTAGAGGATGTCGAACTCGGCCTGCTTGAAGGGCGGCGCGACCTTGTTCTTGACGACCTTGCAGCGGGTGCGGTTACCGACCGCGTCCGTGCCGTCCTTCAGGGTCTCGATACGACGGATGTCGATACGCACCGAGGCGTAGAACTTCAGCGCGCGGCCACCGGTCGTGGTCTCCGGCGAGCCGAACATGACGCCGATCTTCTCGCGCAGCTGGTTAATGAAGATCGCGGTGGTCTTCGACTGGTTGAGCGCGCTGGTGATCTTCCGGAGCGCCTGGCTCATCAGGCGGGCCTGCAGACCCACGTGCGAGTCGCCCATCTCACCCTCGATCTCCGCGCGCGGCACGAGCGCGGCGACGGAGTCGATGACGATCAGGTCGAGGGCGCCGGAGCGGACCAGCATGTCGACGATCTCGAGGGCCTGCTCGCCGTTGTCCGGCTGGGACAGGAGCAGGTTGTCGATGTCGACGCCGAGCTTCTTGGCGTACTCGGGGTCGAGCGCGTGCTCGGCGTCCACGAAGGCCACCTGGCCGCCGGCCTTCTGTGCGTTGGCCACGGCATGCAGGGTCAGGGTCGTCTTACCGGAGGCTTCCGGCCCGTACACCTCCACCACACGGCCACGCGGAATACCGCCGACGCCGAGCGCGACGTCGAGCGCGGTCGACCCCGTGGGGATGACCTCGATGGGTTCATTCGGCCGCTCGCCCATGCGCATCACTGCGCCCTTGCCGAATTGCCGTTCAATTTGCGCGAGCGCGGCGTCGAGCGCCTTCTCGCGGTCGGTTCCTGCCATGGGTTCCACCCGGTTTGCTTGAGTCGATCGCTTCACGCCAAAGACGCTAACGCCTGCCACTGACAATCGGCCTCGACGCCTGTCTCGCCTGTGGATAACTCGAGGCTCCTCGCCCGGCCACCTTCCCCGAATCCCTTGGAAACACTGGGGGAAAGTGGCTCTGGACACTCCATAAGAATGGATGTTCGATTTCGGTGTCAAGCGCACCACGCGGGCCGGTACGCCTCGGCTACCGTGACTCCGCATGACCAACACAGCGATCGAGATCACCGCAGAGCTGGTCCAGGAGCTGCTCCACGAACAGCACCCCGACCTGGCCGACCGCCCCGTGAGACTCGGCGCCCGCGGATGGGACAACCAGCTGTGGCGGCTCGGCGACGATCTCGCCGTCCGGTTGCCCTGGGCCACCGAGTCGGCGGACGCGCTGCTGCGCAAGGAGCACGCCTGGCTCCCTGCCCTCGCCCCACGTCTTCCCCTGCCCGTTCCTGTCCCCCAGCGCCTCGGTGAGCCCTCCGAGCGGTTTCCCCGCCCCTGGATCGTCACCACCTGGGTGCCGGGCTCACCTGCCGACCGGGCACCCGCCGTCGCCGCCGATTCGGCCGACACCCTGGGAGCCTTCCTGACCGCTCTTCACCGGCCGGCCCCCGAGGGAGCGCCGACCGGCCGCAACCGTGGGGGCCCGCTGGCCGAGCATGCCGAGGGGTTCGCCCAGTACCTCTCGGAGGCCACCGAGCTCGGCCTGATCCCCGACCCGGACGCCGTCCGCGCGGTCTGGGAGGACGCCGCCGGTGCGCCGGACTGGTCGGGCCCGCCGCTGTGGCTCCACGCGGACCTGCATCCGGCGAACGTCCTCACCAGGGACGACACCTTCTGCGGTGTGATCGACTTCGGTGACCTCTGCGTAGGCGATCCGGCCTGCGATCTGGCCGCCGCCTGGTTGCTGCTGCCGGACGGCTCCACCGAACGCTTCCACGACGCCTATCGGCCGGCCCTCGACGCCGCCACCCTGCGCCGCGCCCGCGGCTGGGCGGTCATGAAGGCCCTGGTCTGCATCATCATCGGGCACGCCGGCGACCACGGCCTCCCCGGCGGCAAACCCACCTGGGGGCCGCCCGGCCACGCCTCGCTGCGCCGCCTGGTCGCGTCGGCCGCGCGCTGACACACGCGTACTCCCCGCGTCGTACGGCGAGTGTCTTCAGCCGGACGACGACCACAGGGGCCCATGTGACGAGCCTTGTCCCATGGCCACCCACGCGAACCGAGCTCCGGCCCGCCGACCCGCCGAGCGCGTTTGCTACGCGACCGGCGCGGCCCTGGTCGTGTCCGGTCTCCTGCACCTCGTCGTCTTCGAAGTCGACGGCGGCCCCTGGAACGGGCCGGTCTCCTGGCGCAAGCCCATCACCTTCGGGCTCTCCTTCGGCCTGACCCTCATGGCCATCACCTGGGTGACCTCGCACCTCAAGGTCAGTGCCCGGGTGCGCGACACCCTGCTCGTGGTGTTCGCCGCGGACTGTGTCCTGGAGGTCGCCGGAATCACCCTTCAGGCATGGCGCAAAGTGCCGTCGCACCTCGACATGGAGACGGCCTTCGACAGTGTCGTCTCCATGTCCCTCGCGGTGGGCGGCGGCATCCTGGTGGCACTCCTGACCTCCTTCGCCGTCGTGTCCCTCAGGAAGCGGCCGAGCGGCCCCACAGGGATGCCCCTCGCCGTGCGCACCGGGTTCGCCGTCCTTCTGGTGGCTCTCGCGTCCGGCGCGGCGATGATCGCGCGCGGTGTCGTCCTGACGCGGACCGGGCACCAGGAGGCGGCCTACCACTCGACGGCCGCCCTCAAGCCGCTGCACGGTGTCAGCCTGCACGCCGTGCTGGTACTCCCCGCCGTCGCCTGGCTGATGTCGCGCACGTCCTGGAGCGACCGCCTCAAGATGCGCGTCATGTACGCGGCAGTCGGCTGCTACGTGGCCGCCGTCCTCGCGTCCGCGCTCTGGGCGGCCGTCACGTACTGAGCCGGACTACTGGCCCCCGGGATGCGGCTCGTTCGGTTCCTTCACGATGCGCCGCATCCGTGCCAGCAGAGACGCCCCGCGTCTGCGGTGCCCGTGCACGCGCGGGTCGTCGGTGACGTCGTAGCGCTTCACGTACGCCACCAGGAACGCCTGCAGCGTCGCGACGGCCGGAATCGAGATCAGGGCACCGACGGCCCCCAGGAGCGCGGTGCCCGCGATGACCGAACCGAAGGCGACGGCCGGGTGGATGTCCACGGTTTTCGCGGTCAGCTTCGGCTGCAGCACATAGTTCTCGAACTGCTGGTACACGACTACGAAGATGAACACCCACAGCGCGTACCAGGGGTCCACCGTGAAGGCGATCAGCATCGGCAGGGCGCCCGCCAGATACGTGCCGATGGTCGGGATGAACTGCGAGACGAGCCCCACCCACACAGCGAGCACGGGCGCGTACGGGACGCCGAGCGCCGCGAGCAGGATGTAGTGCGCGACCCCGGAGATCAACGCCATGAGGCCACGTGAGTAGAGATACCCGCCGGTCTTGTCGACGGCGATCTCCCAGGCGCGCAGCACCTCGGCCTGCTTGGCGGGCGGCAGGACCGAACACAGCGCACGCCGCAGACGCGGGCCGTCGGCAGCGAAGTAGAACGAGAACAGCAGAATCGTCAGGAGTTGGAACAGCCCGCCGAGTACCTGGGTGGAGACATCCAGGACGCCGGTGGCGCTGTTCTGGACGTACCGCTGGAGCCAGTCCGAGTGCAGCACGCTGTCCTGCACCTCGACCCTGCTGAGTTCAGTGTGGAACGTGTCGTTGACCCAACGGATGAGCTGGTCGAGGTACTTCGGGAAGTCGTCGAACATGTCCACGATCTGGCCCGCGAGCATCGACCCCATGAGCACGACGAAGCCCGCGCTCACGATCATCACGGCCAGAAACACCAGGAACGTGGCGAAGCCCCGGCGCAGCCCGCGCGCCGACATCCTGCTGACCGCGGGCTCCACGGCGAGTGCCAGGAAGAACGCGATCAGTACGTTGATCAACAGCCCGGTCAGCTGGTGGAAGGCCCAATAGCCCAGTTGGAAACAGGCGATGAGGGCCAGAGCGAGCACCATGGCGCGCGGCAGCCAGCGCGGCATCCTCGCGCGTGGGGTCGGCGCCGAGCCCGGCGGCCGCTCGGGCGGCGTAGTGCCGGGCGGCGCGGCGTCGTCCGCCACCTGGAAGGTTTCGTCTGTCGGTGCCACGCTGCCAGTCTCGCCCACGCCGCCGACAATCGTCGGCCGCCCCCGTTCCTTCACCCTTCAGCGCTTCCCGTCCGGTACGTCCATCGCTGTGCACACGACACGCCAGACGTCCTTGGCTTCCCAGCCCGCGTCGAGCGCCTGGTGGACCGTTCGCCCGCCGAGCCCCGCCATTACATGATCGCTCGCAAATGTGTCGGCGTAACCGGATCCGAAGTGATCCGTCATTCGCTGCCAGAAGACCGTCAACCGCATGCGTCCAGTATCCCGCCCCTGAGAGTGCAGCCGTGCTCGGGAGGCTTGTCGAGAACGCTTTCCGTCCTACGGTCGGTGCATGGCCGAAACCGGAGCTTCCCCACTCCCCCCGTCGCCCCCGGCACGCTCCCCGCTCTCCCGTGCCGAGACGTTCATCTGGCTGACCGCACGCGTCCTTGAACAGCGCCGCTTCGTCTATCACTTCCTGGACGGGTCCCCCACCGCGGCCGACTCCGTCGAGACGGCTCTGACCGCGTACCGCAACGATGACGAGGGCTACGGACACGCACTCGAACCGGACCTGCGCGGCCCGGTCAGCCAGCCCCTGCACACCGTGCACGCGCTGCGCGTCCTCGACTCGATCGGGCGATGCTCGGGGCAGCGCGTGGAGCGGTTGTGCCGCTACCTGACCGCCGTCTCCACCCCGGAAGGCGCGCTCCCGGCGGTCCACCCCAGCCAACGCGGCTTTCCCTGCGCCCCGTTCGTCCCTGTGGTGGACGATCCGCCGAGTGAGCTGCTGGCCACCGGGCCCGTCGTAGGCCTGCTGCACCGCAACGAGGTGTGGCACGCCTGGCTGTTCCGGGCCACCGACTTCTGCTGGTCGGCCGTCGAGTCCCTGAAGACGTCCCACCCGTACGAGGTACAGGCCGCGGTCGCCTTCCTGGACAGCGCACCCGACCGCCCGCGCGCCCGGGTCGCCGCCGACCGCCTCGGCCGCCTCGTGCGCGAGCAGCGGCTCGTGGTGCTCGATCCGGAGCGCAGGGAGGACTACCCGGTCGCGCCCGGCTACGCCCCGGACGAGCACCACTTCCCGTACGACTTCGCCAAGGCGCCCGAGTCGCTGGCCCGCTCCTGGTTCACCGACGAGGAGATGGCCAGTTCGCTCGACCATCTGGTGAGCGAGCAACAGGAGGATGGTGGTTGGCCGATGAATTGGCGACAGTGGGCGCCGACGATCGTCATGGAGGCACGCCCCATGGTGACCATCGACGCACTGCGCACGCTGCGCGCTTACGGACGTCCCTTGTAGTGCCACCGTTGTCGTGCCGCGGTCCTCTGTAGTGTCGCGTTCCCCCTCAGTGATCCGCGTCGCGCAGGAGCAGCGCCGCGATGGCCAGGGCCGAGCCGCGGGGTGAGGACAGTTCGATGCCGGTCCACTCGGCGATCTTTGCCAACCGGTTGTCGACCGTGTTCGGGTGCAGCCCGAGCGCTTCCGCGGTGGCCCTGCGGTCCTGTTGGTGGGTCAGATGCGTGCGGAGCGTCTCCAGGAGTTCGGGCCGCTCGGCGACAGGATCGAGGAGGGCGGCGATGAGGTGGCTGCTCTCGTTGCGCCGGGAGAGGTGGTACTCGAGCAGGACGTCGTCCAGACGGTGCAGACCCGGTGGCAGGCCGCACACGCGCGTGATGCGCAGGACCTCGGTCGCGGTACGGGCCGCGTCGGGTATGAGCTCGGGGCCGCCCGCCCGCACCGCGGCCACCCGTACGGGCAGGCCGCTCGCCCGGCTGAGGTGGTGCGGCAGGTCGTCGGGCGGAGGGCGGTCCTTCGGGACGACGACCCGTCCCCCGCCGCCGTCCAGGAGGGCGAGCACAGGCGCACCGAAGGTGCGGTCCAGAACGCTCTGGATACGGCGCAGCCGGCGGCGTACCGCGACGGGCTCCTCCGAGGGCGCCGCGTCCGTGCCGAGCGCAAGCACATGGGCGGGTCCCGTGAGCCGTAGCTGGTCGAGCAGCACGTGTCCGGGCGGGAGCATCCCGTCGAGCAGCCCGCGCACCAACGACCGCTGCTGCGCGTGCTGTTCGGCCTCAAGGGCGGACCGTTCGTCCAGGTACGTCTCGGCGACCGAGCCGACGACTCCGGGCTGCGCCCGCAGCAGGAGGTCGACGAGTTCGACGAGGGCCGCCTCGTCGCCGGGCTCCGCCGCTTCACGCAGGGCCCGCCACAGGACGTAGGAGCCGAGCGCGTGCGTGCGCAGCAGTAGGTGCAGCGGCATGCCCTCCTCGGCGCGCTGAGCGGCCCTCTCGCGGAACAGCCGGTGGCCTCCGGGCTGCTGCGTGTCCGGGTCGCCGACGTGGCGCAGGAACAGCCGTACGCCGTAGCGCGCGGTCGCCGCGACCTCCAGGTCCTTCACGTCGTCCGGCAGCTCCGCGTAGCCGGGGAGTTCCTCGAAGGCATCCCTGGCCATGCGCCGCGCCAGTTCGTTGACGCGCGGCTCGCAGCGTGCGGCGAGAGAACGCGCTTCCGGGGACAACGGCACGGGACCTCCACCGATATCGGCTACAGGGCGCCCCATTGTGACGCGTCACAGCGCTGAGACAATCGGGATGTGACGCCAAGCGCTGTTCCGGGCCTTCTTGTGCGCCTTGACTCGGGGAACGCCGAAAGATCGCCCCGTACCCGGAGGAGCCGCACCCATGACCGAGCACAACCCCGCACCGGAGACGACCTCGCCGGAGCCGGTGGACTACAAGCCGGTGGATTACGCCGCTTACGCGGACCGGGTCTGGCAGGGGTCCGAGACGCTGCTTCCGCATCTCTCGGGCGCCTACACGGCGGACGAACTGGTGCGGCTGAGCCCACGGGTGGGTTTCTTCCCCGCCTTCGCCAACGTGACTGTCTTCGACACCGGTGACGGTGCGGTGCTCGTCGATTCGGGCGACTTCCGTACTGCGGCGCAACTGCACACGGCGGTCAAGGGATTCGGGGCGGGCCCGGTGCACTCCGTGGTCTACACGCACGGGCACGTGGACCATGTCTTCGGAGTGTTCCCCTTCGACAAGGAGGCGGCGGAAAGCGGCGCCGCACGCCCCGAGGTGGTGGCGCACGAGGCTGTGTCGGCCCGGTTCGACCGCTACATACGGACGGCCGGCTACAACTCGTGGATCAACCGGCGGCAGTTCGGCGTGCCCACCTTGGAATGGCCCACCACGTACCGCTACCCGGACACCGTCTACCGGGACCGGCTGACATTCCGCCGCGGCGAGCTGACCTTCGAACTCGTCCACGCGCGCGGGGAGACCGACGACCACACCTACGTATGGGTGCCGGAACTCAAGGCCCTGTGCACGGGCGATCTGTTCATCTGGAACACGCCGAACGCGGGCAATCCGCAGAAGGTGCAGCGCTACCCCGAGGACTGGGCGCGGGCCCTGCGCTCCATGCAGGAGCTGGGCGCGGAGCTGCTGCTGCCGGGGCACGGCGTTCCCATCATGGGCGTCGAACGCGTGAACCGCGCCCTGGACGACACCGCGCGCTTCTTGGAGTCGCTCTGCGAGCAGACGCGGGAGCTGATGAACGCGGGTCACCGGCTCGACACGGTCATTCACGAGGTGAAGGTCCCCGAAGACCTCCTGTCCCGCCCGTACCTCCACCCCGCCTATGACGAGCCGGAGTTCGTCGTCCGGAACCTGTGGCGCCTGTGGGGCGGCTGGTACGACCAGAACCCGGCCCACCTCAAGCCCGCGCCGGAGGCGGCCGTCGCGGCCGAGTACGCGCGCGCGGCGGGCGGCGCCGCGGCACTGTCCGAGCGGGCACGGGAGTTGCTCGCTGCGGGCGACACGCGGCTCGCCTCGCACCTGGCGGAGACGGCGGCCCTGGCGGCCCCCACGGATCCCGAAGTGGCACGCACGCGTGCCGAGGTGTACGCGCAGCGGGCGGGCAAGGAGACCTCGACCATGGCGCGCGGGGTCTTCTCCTGGGCGGCCGCAGAGTCCGCCGCGGTCGTCGAAGGCACGGATGTCGCCACGGAGTTGACGCGTTCCCCCGAGGGCCGCAAGCGGGCCGAGGGCTCGATCAGCGTCGGCGTGGTCGACGACGAGGACGGCTGCTGCTGATGCGCGGAGCTTGGCGTACCACGTGGCTGCTGCTCGCCTTCATGGTGGTGAACTTCGCGGACAAGGCGGTCCTGGGGCTCGCGGGTCCCGAGATCCGGGCGGACTTCGGCATCAGCCGCCAGGAGTTCGGCACCGCGCAGTCCGCGTTCTTCGCGCTGTTCTCGGTCGCGGCCCTCGGCGTCTCGGCCCTCACGAAGCGGGTGCGTACGACGCCGTTGCTCCTGGGGCTCGCCCTGCTGTGGTCGGCGGCACAGCTGCCGATGCTGTGGGGCGCGGCGGGCTTCGGCGCGCTGGTGGTCACGCGCGTCCTTCTGGGCGCCGCCGAGGGGCCGGCGTCGCCGGTGGCGATGCATCACGTGCACGGCTGGTTTCCGCAGCGCGAGCGGGCGCTGCCGACCGCGCTGCTGCTCGTCGGTGCCGCGGCCGGGGTCGCGGTGGCCGCGCCCGCACTGAGCTGGGTGATCGTCCACTGGGGCTGGCGCTGGTCGTTCGGCGCGGTGGGCCTGGTTGGCCTTGTCTGGGCGGCGGCGTGGCTCCTGTGGGGCAAGGAGGGCCCCCTGGCCCCGAGCCTCGGCAAACAGGCGGGAGGGACGCCACAGGACAGCCTCACGGTGCCGCTGCGCCGTGTCCTGTTGTCGCCCACATTCCTGACCGCGGCCTTCGGTTCGTTCGCCGCGTACTGGTCGATGAGTGCGACGCTCACGTGGGCGCCGGACTACATGGAGAACGTCATGGGTTGGGATCTGCACCAGGCGAGCACCATGGTCGGCGCGGGCGCCGTCGCTCACGGTGTCATCCTCCTGGCGCACGGCCTGCTCGCCCGGCGCTCCGCCCTGAAGGGCACGTCTCCCCGCTTCCCCGTAGGTGCGGGTGCGGGCCTCCTGGTCGCGGTCTCGGGCTGCGCGACCGCGCTGTTCGGCCTGTCCGACTCGCAGGCCGTGAAGGTACCGATGATGCTGGGGCCGATGGCACTCGCCATGGTGATGCTCACGGTTGCGGCGACAGCCTGCTCCCGTATCGTGCCCCCGATCCAACGAGGCACGGTCCTGGGCGTATTGACGTGTGTGTACGCCCTCGGGGGCATCGTCTCGCCGCTCGTCCTGGGGCGCCTGGTGGACGGCGCTGCCACCGTGTCGGCAGGCTATGAACACGGCTGGCTGCTGACCGCGGCCCTCCTGGTGACGGGTGGTGTCCTCGCGGCCGTCTTCTGCCGCCCCGAGCGCACGGCGGCGCAGCTCGGCGTCCCTGAGGCCCCGGCCGCCCTCCCCGCGCACCAGGTCACCCCGTAAGTGCCCGCACCCCCGCGGTGACCACCACGGCCGCCGCGACCACCACCAGGAACGGGGCCCGCAGCACGAGCGCGACGGCGGCCGCGGCGAGCCCGGCCGCCCTGGCGTCCAGGACGAGCACGCGTCCGTCCGCGAATGTCTGCTGGGCCGTGAGGGCGGCCAGCAGAGCGACCGGGAGCAGCACTGAAAGACGCTTCACCACGGGTCGTTCCAGGGCGCCCGCGGGCACCAGCAGACCGATCAGTTTCACGGCGTAGCAGCCGACCGCGGTGACCGCGATGGCGATCCAGAAGTTCAACGGTCTTCTCCTTGTCGTGCATTGGACGCCACGGTGCGGCGGCGCCCCTCTACGTAGAGCACGGCCGGGGCCGCCAGGGCGGCCACGAGCACCGGCACCCCGGCAGGCAGCACGGGAAGCAGGCCGAGCATCAGGACCACGGCGAGGGCGGCGACGGCCCGCTCCGTGGTGGACTTCAGCATCGGCGCGAGCAGCGCCAGGAACACCGCGGGCCCGGCCGCGTCGAGCCCCCACGCATCGGTGTCGCCGATGGCCGAGGCGCCCAGGGCGCCGAGCAGCGTGGTGAGGTTCCACAGCACGTACAGGGTCAGTCCTGTGACGGTGAAACCGAGCCGCACGCTGCGCCGCGTCGGTTGCGCCAGCGCGACGGCCGACGTCTCGTCGATGACCCAGTGCGCGGCGAACGGCCGCACCGCGCGCGGGAGAGCCAGCAGCTGGGACAGGCGCAGCCCGTAGAACGCGTTGCGCACGCCCAGGAAGAACGCTCCCGCGGCGGCGGTGAGCGGGTTGCCGCCGGCCGCGAGCGCCCCGACGAGCGCGAACTGCGACGCCCCAGTGAAGACAAGGAGGCTGAGCGCGCAGGTCTGCAGCACGCTGAGTCCGCTCCCCGCCGAGGTCACCCCAAAGGCGAATCCGGAGAGGCCCACGGCGACGCCGACACCGAGCGCGTCACGGACGACGGCAGAGTCCGGCTTGGCTACCGCGCCGACCCGCCCGGATTCGGACCGGGACTCCCACTCGGCCTCGGATGCCTCGGACCCGAGCAAGCGCTCGGTCGACTGCTCGGACTCGGGAGGGCCGGCCTCGGCTCCACGTATGTCTGGGGATGTTGTCCTGTCTGCCACGCCTCGCACGGTACGAGGAGGGACGGGTCCTGTTCTTGTACGTTCTTGCGCTCGCGCTGGTACGCGCCCGGCGGCACCCCGACGATCCGGGTGAAGTGCCGGTTCAGGTGCGGCTGGTCGGTGAAGCCGAGGGCCACGGCGGCATCGGCCGGCGCCGTCCCCGCCTCCAGGAGCCGCCGTGCCACGCGCACCCGCGCGTTGGTGAGCCAGGTGTGCGGCGGCATTCCGTACGCGTCACGAAAGGCCCGCAGCAGCGCGAAGGGGCTGGTTCCGAGCTCGGCCGCGAGGGCTTCCAGGGACGGCGGGTCCGCGAGACGCTCTTCGAGGAGCTCGCGTGCGCGGTCCACGGCCGTGGCCCCCGCGGACCGCCGGGGTCGCACGGTGAGGGAGGTCCCATGGGCCCGGAGCAGCCGGGCGAGCACGACCCTGAGAAGGCTGTCGGCGGCCAGCGCGTTGCCCTGCTCCGCCGCCCTGTGCACCTCGTTGATCATCTGCGAGGCCTGTGGGTCGGCGACCATCCGCTCACCGAAGACCGTGGTGCCGCGCCCGGTGCCGGTCTCCGCGGCGATCTCGGCGATGACCTCGGCGGAGGGGTAGAGCGTGGCGTACGCCCAACCGTCGGGGCCGCCCGCCCGCGCCGTGTGCGCCACTTCCGGATTGAGCATGACGACGGTCCCGGGGCCCGCGTGCAAGGTCCCGTCGGGCAGGCCGATGGCCTCGACCCCTCGTGTGACCGCGCCGATCACGAAGCCGTCGTGGCTGTGGCGCGGGAAGGTGTGCCGGACATAGCGGGCCCGCAGCAGATCGAGGCCCGGCAGCCGCTCATAGCGCCAGTGCCGCGCCCATTCGCCCTTTCCCGCTGTCCGTGCCATGACCCCATTCTGCGTCAGGGCGCCTGCGATGAACCACCAGTTTCCGCAGGTCACCGCCGTTGTCAGTGGCGGGGTGCAGGATGGGGGCATGGTCAGGTCCAGGCAAGAGGCCCACAGCGCCTCGCAGGCCCTCAGCGGCTTCTCCCCCGCGACCCGCGGCTGGTTCACGGGCGCCTTCTCCGCGCCCACAGCCGCGCAGGCCGGGGCGTGGAAGGCGATCGGCGAGGGTTCGGACGTGCTGGTCGTCGCGCCCACCGGATCGGGCAAGACGCTCGCCGCGTTCCTCGCGGCGCTCGACCAGCTGGCGTCGACACCTCCGCCGGCCGACCCTAAGAAGCGCTGCCGGGTCCTGTACGTGTCCCCGATGAAGGCCCTCGCGGTGGACGTGGAGCGCAACCTGCGCAGCCCGCTCACGGGAATCCGCCAGGAGGCCGTCCGCCTGGGGCTGCCCGAGCCCGAGGTGAAGGTCGGCATCCGCTCCGGCGACACCCCGCCGGCCGAGCGCCGCGCGCTCGCCACGCGCCCGCCGGACATCCTCATCACGACGCCGGAGTCGCTGTTCCTGATGCTCACGTCGGCCACGCGCGAAGCGCTGGTGGGCATCGACACGGTGATTCTGGACGAGGTGCACGCGGTGGCGGGCACCAAGCGCGGCGCCCACCTGGCCCTCTCCCTGGAGCGGCTCGACGAGCTGCTGCCCCGCGCGGCCCGCCGCATCGGCCTGTCCGCGACGGTCCGGCCGGTCGACGAGGTGGCGCGTTATCTCTCGCCGCAGCGCCGGGTGGAGGTCGTCCAGCCGCCGTCCGGCAAGGAGTTCGACCTGTCGGTGGTCGTCCCGGTCGAGGACCTGGGAGAGCTGGGCGGCTCGCCGGTCGCCGACGCCGGGGGCCAGGGAGCCGAGCGCCCCTCGATCTGGCCCTCCGTGGAGGAGCGGATCACTGACCTGATCGAGGCCCATCGCTCGACCATCGTGTTCGCCAACTCCCGCCGTCTCGCCGAGCGATTGTGCAACCGTCTGAACGAGATCGCCTACGAGCGCGCCACCGGCGAGCCTCTTCCCGAGGATCACTCCCCGGCCGAGTTGATGGCGGAATCCGGCGCCGCGAAGGGCGCTCCCCCGGTCATCGCGCGTGCCCACCACGGCTCGGTCTCCAAGGAGCAGCGTGCGCTGGTCGAGGAGGACCTGAAGGCGGGCCGGCTCCCCGCCGTGGTCGCCACGTCGAGCCTGGAGCTGGGCATCGACATGGGCGCGGTCGACCTCGTCGTCCAGGTGGAGTCGCCCCCGTCCGTCGCGTCGGGGCTGCAGCGCGTGGGCCGTGCGGGACACCAGGTGGGCGCGGTTTCCACGGGGGTCGTGTTCCCGAAGTACCGCGGTGACCTGGTGCAGTCGGCGGTCGTGACCGAGCGCATGCGCTCAGGCGCCATCGAAGCTCTGCGCCTCCCGGCGAACCCCTTGGATGTGCTCGCGCAGCAGTTGGTCGCGATGACGGCCCTGGACACCTGGCAGGTCGACGATCTGCTGGCGCTGGCCCGCCGCGCCGCCCCGTTCGCCTCACTGCCCGAGTCCGCGTTCACAGGCGTGCTCGACATGCTGGCGGGCCGCTACCCCTCCGACGCCTTCGCCGAGCTGCGGCCGCGCGTCGTCTGGGACCGCGTCGCCGGCACCGTCACGGGCCGCCCCGGAGCGCAGCGCCTCGCCGTCACCTCCGGAGGCACGATTCCCGACCGCGGTCTCTTCGGAGTCTTCCTCGCGGGAGCCGACCCGAAGAAGGGCGGCGGCCGCGTCGGAGAGCTCGACGAGGAGATGGTCTACGAGTCCCGGGTCGGGGACGTGTTCACGCTCGGCACCAGCTCCTGGCGCATCGAGGACATCACGCGCGACCGTGTCCTCGTCTCGCCCGCCCCGGGCGTCCCCGGCCGCCTCCCGTTCTGGAAGGGCGACCAGCTGGGCCGCCCGCTCGAGCTGGGCCGTGCGCTGGGCGCGTTCCTGCGCGAGGTCGGCTCCCAGAAGCCCGACGACGCGCGCGTGCGCCTCACAGCGGCGGGACTCGACGAGTGGGCCGCGAACAACGTCCTGTCGTATCTCGCCGAACAGCGCGAGGCCTGCGGCCACATCCCCGACGACCGCACGATCGTGGTCGAGCGCTTCCGGGACGAGCTGGGTGACTGGCGCGTCGTCGTCCACTCCCCGTTCGGGGCCCAGGTGCACGCTCCGTGGGCGCTGGCCCTCGGCGCCCGGCTCAGCGAGAAGTACGGCATGGACGCCCAGGTGATGCATGCCGACGACGGCATCGTGCTGCGCCTCCCGGACGCCGATCTGATGGGCCTGGACCTCCTGGACCAGGAACCCGCCAAGCCGGGTATGGAGTACGACGACGAGCAGGCCCCCATCGGAGCGGCCGACGTCGCCTTCGACAAGGGTGACGTGGACCAGATCGTCACCGACCAGGTGGGCGGCTCCGCCCTGTTCGCCTCACGTTTCCGCGAGTGCGCCGCCCGCGCGCTGCTGCTGCCCCGCCGCAGCCCCGGCAAGCGCACCCCGCTGTGGCAGCAGCGCCAGCGAGCGTCCCAACTGCTGCAGGTGGCGAGCGAGTTCGGTTCGTTCCCCATCGTCCTGGAAGCGATCCGCGAGTGCCTTCAGGACGTCTTCGACGTTCCGGGACTCGCCGAGCTGATGGGCGACATCGAGTCCCGCAAGGTCCGCCTCGTCGAGGTCACCACCCCGGAGGCCTCCCCCTTCGCCCGCTCACTGCTGTTCGGATACGTGGCGCAGTTCCTGTACGAGGGCGACTCACCGCTGGCCGAGCGCCGCGCGGCCGCGCTGTCCCTGGACTCCCGCCTGCTCGCCGAGCTCCTCGGCCAGGCCGAGCTGCGCGAGCTGCTCGACGCCGAGGTCCTCACCGACCTGGAACAGGAGCTGCAGTGGCGCACGGAGGACCGTCGCGTCAAGGACGCCGAAGGCGTCGCGGATCTGCTTCGCATCCTCGGACCGCTCAAGGACGAGGAATTGACCGAGCGGGGCGCCGAGACCGGCTGGGCCGAGAGCCTGGCGGGCGCCCGGCGCGCCATTCGCGTACGGATCGCGGGCACCGAGCACTGGGCGGCGATCGAGGACGCGGGCCGCCTGCGCGACGCCCTGGGCACGGCGCTTCCGGTCGGCGTCCCCGAAGCCTTCACCGAGCCGGTCAAGGACCCTCTCGGCGACCTCCTGGCCCGCTACGCCCGCACACACGGCCCGTTCACCTCCACGCAGGCAGCGGCCCGCTTCGGCCTCGGCGCCGCGGTCACGGAGGGCGCGCTCCAGCGCCTGGCCGCCAACGGCCGGGTCGTCCAGGGCGAGTTCCACCCGGCGGGCATCGGCCAGGAGTGGTGCGATGCCACGGTCCTGCGCAGGCTGCGCCGCCGCTCACTGGCCGCGCTGCGCCATGAGCTGGAGCCGGTGCCGCCCGCGGCGCTCGCCCAGTTCCTGCCCCAGTGGCAGCACGTGGGCGGGCACGGCCTGCGCGGGGTCGACGGGCTGGTCCGGGCGGTCGAACAGCTCCAGGGCGCCTCGGTGCCCGCCTCCGCCCTGGAGAAGCTCGTCCTGCCCTCACGCGTCTCCGGCTACGCGCCCGCACTCCTCGACGAACTCACGGCGTCCGGCGAGGTCTTGTGGGCTGGCGCCGGCTCGCTGCCCGGCAAGGACGGCTGGGTCAGCCTCTACCTCGCCGATACGGCCCCGCTGCTCCTTCCGTCCCCGCATCCCTTGGAGCTCACGCCGCTCCATCAGTCGGTCCTGGACGCGCTCTCCGGCGGCTACGGCCTGTTCTTCCGCCAGATCGCCGACCAGGTCCGCGCCACGCCCCTCCCTCAAGGCCTCGAGGGCCAGCGAGGCACCCCCTTCGAGGTCACCGATCCCCAACTGGCCGACGCCCTCTGGGAGCTGGCCTGGTCGGGCCGCCTCACAAACGACACACTGGCCCCGATGCGCGCCGTCCTCGGCTCCGGGCGCACCGCCGGCTCCACCGCGCACCGGGCGCGCAGAGCCGTGCCGCGCGGCCGCTACGGAGGCATCACCGCGGGGGCCCGTCCCACGTCACGCACCGGCCCGCCCACAGTCGCGGGACGCTGGTCACTGCTGCCCGACCAGGAGCCCGACCCGACCATGCGCGCCCACACCCTGGCCCGCACGCTCCTCGACCGCCACGGAGTGGTCACCCGGGGAGCGGTGGCCGCCGAAGGCGTCCAGGGCGGGTTCTCGGCGACGTACCGGGTGCTGTCCGTCTTCGAGGAGAGCGGCCAGGCACGGCGTGGCTACGTGGTGGAGGGTCTCGGCGCGGCGCAGTTCGCCATGGACGGCGCCGTGGACCGCCTGCGCGCGGCAGCGAACGCGCAGGAGCGCGGCGCCGCTCCCCCGGATCCGTACGCCCCGGTCGACGCCCCCGCCGGCAAGGGCAGGACCGCCGCGCCCCGCGCCCTCGTCCTGGCGGCGGCCGATCCGGCCAACGCGTACGGGGCCGCTCTGCCCTGGCCCGATCCCCCCGCCGGCGCGGGCCAGAAGCCCGGGCACAAGCCGGGACGCAAGGCAGGCTCCCTGGTGGTCCTGGTCGACGGCGAGCTGACGCTCTACATGGAGCGGGGTGGCAAGACCCTCCTGGCCTGGTCCGCGTCCGACCCGGCCCACACCTCCCCGGACCCCACCACCTCTGCTTCCGAAGCGGCTGGGACCACGACCGGGGCGCGCACTCCGAGCCCTGCCCTCACCCCCGCCCAGCTCGCGGAGGAGCCCCGCATGCCCGCCGCGGCGCAGGCACTCGCCGAAGCCGCCCGCTCGGGCGTCCTCGGCACGATCACGGTCGAGCGCGTCAACGCGGAATCCGCGCTCACGTCCCCGTATGCCCCTCTCCTGGAAGGAGCCGGATTCCACGCGACACCGCGCGGCCTGCGCCTGCGCGCCTGACGGTGACGCCCGCCCGAGCGACTCCGACCCGCCTACCCTGACCCCATGCCCGAAGGAGACACGGTCGCGCAGGCGGCGAAGCGGCTGCACAGCGCCCTCGCGGGCCAGGTGCTCACCCGCTCCGACCTGCGTGTCCCCCGGTACGCCACAGCAGACCTCACCGGGCGCACGGTCCTCGAGGTCACCCCGCGCGGCAAGCATCTGCTGACCCGGATCGAGGGCGGCCTCACCCTGCACTCGCATCTGCGGATGGACGGCTCGTGGAAGGTCTATGCGCCGGGCGAGCGCTGGCGCGGCGGCCCGGCCCACCAGATCCGCGCGATCCTCGGCACCGAGACCCGCACAGCGGTCGGCTACCGGCTCCCGGTCCTGGAACTGCTGCGCACCACCGAGGAGTCCAAGGCCGTCGGCCACCTGGGCCCCGACCTTCTCGGCCCGAACTGGGACCCGGACACCGCGCTGCGCAACCTTTTCGGCGACCCCGCCCGCTCCCTCGGCGAGGCCCTCCTCGACCAGCGGAACCTCGCAGGCATCGGGAACATCTACAAGTCAGAGCTCTGCTTCCTGCTGCGCGTCACCCCGTGGCTCCCGGTCGGTGAGCTGCCCGCCGAGGCCGCCAACCGCCTCCCCCTCCTCGCGAAGAAGCTGCTCGAGGCCAACCGCGACCGCCCCGCCCGTGTCACCACCGGCCGCCCCCGCCCCGATGAACGCCTCTACGTCTACGGCCGCTCCCACCGCCCGTGCCTACGCTGCCGCACCCCCATCCGCACGGCCGACCAGGGCGACGGCTCCCGCGAACGCCCCACGTACTGGTGCCCGCACTGCCAACAGGGCCCGGCCCCCACGGCGTAGCGGACCGCGCACACCGACCTCGCGCACCGACCTCACGCCGCACCGCAATAGGCCCACAAAACACAACCACCGCACGGCAATTGACGACCCGTCAGACAACCTCGTACGGTCCCTTGCATGCCCCTCACTGCGTACGACCTCACCGGACGCACCGCATTCGTCACCGGCGCGGCGAGCGGCATCGGCCGCGCGTCGGCGACGCTCCTCGCGCAGGCGGGAGCCACCGTCCACTGCGCCGACCGCGACGCACAGGGCCTGCACGAGACAGCGGCCCTCATCAAGGAGAGCGGCGGAACGGCCCACACCCACACCCTCGACGTGGCCGACCACTCCCAGATCGCAGAAGCCGTCGCGAGCGCCACCACCACCTCGGGCGGCCTCGACATCATGGCCGCCATCGCCGGGGTCATGCACAACAGCACGGTCCTGGAGACACGCGAAGAGGACCTGGACCGCGTCCTCGCCATCAACTTCAAGGGCGTCCTGTACGCGTGCCAGGAAGCGGCCCGAACCATGATCGCGGCCGGCACCCGCGGCAGCATCGTCACCATGGCCTCAGGGGCGGTCGACACCGGCGGTCCGGGACTGCTCTGCTACGGCGCGGCGAAGGCCGCCGTCGTCCAGCTCACGAAGACGCTGGCCACGGAGATCGGCTCGCACGGCATCCGCGTCAACGCGGTGGCGCCGGGCTGGATCCGAACACCCATGACGACCCGCCACGACGCGAGCGCGCAGGCCCACACCGAGGCCCTGATGGTGCGCATGTCACCGCTCGGCCGGGTCGGCGAGGCGGAGGACATCGCGCACGCGGTGCTGCACCTCGCCTCGGACGCCGCGTCGTTCACGACGGGCCAGATCCTCCGCCCGAACGGGGGCGTCGCCATGCCCTGGTGACCAGCCGCCACACCCCGCCGGCGGCCTCGCGCCCGGCGCGCACGGCCCGCGTCCGCACGCGCCGCGCGCCGTGCCGCCCGGGCGCACCGGCCACGCCGGCCGCCCGCGCCTTCGGCAGCGCGTGCACCGGCAGCAGGCTCAGCCCCCAACCTCCGGCGACGAGCGCCCCTTCGAACAACCCTGAGCCCGGCGCGAAGACGAGCCGCAAGGCGCCCCACCACCACAGCGCCCCGCACACGACGGCCGGCGCCCACCGGAGCATCCACCACCCAGGCCGTGCCACCGACCGCTCACCTCCGCCCGTCGACCTCCGGGACCACGGACCACGACCAATCTGCCCCGCGCTTTCAGCACCACACCCAGAAGCATCCGAAGCACACAGGACACTCAGAGCACGCAGGACACGCGAGGCGGCGGGCCACCGGGACTCTCGACCCCGTTCAGCCCCGGATCAGCCCCGATTCAGCCCCGGTTCTCCGCCTGGAACATCCAGTGATGCTTCTCCAGGTCGGCCGTGATCCCGATGAAGATGTCCTGGCTCACGGGATCCGCCTCGCCGGTCGCGTCCACCCGCGCACGCATCCGCGCGATGACCGCGCCGAGCGCGTCCACGAGCGTCCCCACCGCGTCCGTGTCCTTCACCCAGCCGTCGGGAGCCACTCCCACGCCGCTCGTGTCCGCCACGGTCTTCGCGCGACCGTCCGGCGGGACACCCAGCGTCGAGGCCCGTTCGGCCACCGTGTCGGAGTGCTGCCGCGCGGTGTCCACGACCTCGTCGAGCTGAAGGTGCACAGACCGGAACCGCGGGCCGACCACGTTCCAGTGCACCTGCTTCGCGACAAGGGACAGGTCCACCAGATCCACGAGCGCACCCTGCAGCGCCTCGCCCACGATCTTCAGGTCGCCATCGGGCAGCGGGCTCTTCACGACGTCCATACGTCACCTCCGTATCGAAACCAACATCAACCATGGCACACATGGGTGATTACGGACACATCGAGCCCAACTCTCGCCCACGCAGACCCAGAACGCGCAGCAGAAAGCCCCGGCCGATACCTCTCGGCCGGGGCTTTCCCCATGTTCAAACTGGGCTCAGAGCGCTGAGCGCAGGCGTTACGCCGCTACGACGTCCACAGCCTCCGCAGGCGCCTTGATCGTCACTCGTTCCGGCGGGACGCCGGCCACAGAGACGGAATTGAGCATCGGACGAACCGGTGCGGGCACCGGCTCCGACGGCACCCGTGCCGCCGACTCGGCCAGCTCGGCGAGAGCGAGCTCATCGCTCACCTCGCGCATCAGCTCGGACATCCGTACGTCAAGCGCGTCGCAGATCGCGGAGAGCAGTTCAGAGGAAGCCTCCTTCTGCCCCCGCTCCACCTCGGAGAGATAGCCGAGCGAAACTCGGGCGGACGAGGAGACTTCGCGCAGAGTACGGCCCTGGCGCTGGCGCTGCCGACGCAGCACGTCACCCAGCAGGCGACGGAGCAGAATCATCGGTGGCTCCCTCCTCGGACCGCGTAGCCGCATCCTTCACGCCCCACCGTACCGCCTCGTGCTGCGGCCGTGCGGGGAGCGATGTCGTGTTCACTCAGGGCTGCAAACATCAAAACCCCCCGTTCTGTTCCGTATCCTGTGCCCGCGCTTTCTCCGTACGTTCGCCGGAATGCGCTCCGACCAGCTCTTTGACTAGCAGCCCGAGCACGCTCCGTACACTCTCCATACGGATTTCCGTCCGGCCGCCGTTCAATCGCAGGGCGGCCACTTTGCGGCTACCAGCGAAATCCGCCGCACCTTCGGAATGATCAGCTCCGGGCCCCACCGCGGCCACGTACACGGTCCCGACCGGCTGCCCGTCCTGCGGTTCCGGCCCCGCTACGCCGGTCGTGGCAACGCCCCAGTCCGCGCCCAGCGCGTCCCGCACTCCGGCCGCCATGGCGAGCGCGACCTCGGGGTGCACGGGCCCGTGCGCGGCGAGCAGGTCCGCGTCGACGCAGAGCAGCCGGTGCTTGAGCTCGGTCGCGTACGCCGTGACAGAGCCGCGGAAGGCCTTGGACGCCCCGGGTACCGCCACGAGCTCCGCGGCCACCAGGCCCCCGGTGAGCGACTCCGCGACGGCGAGGGTCTCCTCCCGCTCCGTCAACAGGCGCAGCGCCTCGACCGCCTCGTACGTCACTTCTCGGCAGCCCCCGCGGACGCCCGCGCCGCGGCCTTCGACTCGGCGAGACCCGCGCGCCGCAGCACGACGGCCTGCCTCACGTAGTCGAGCCCGGTCACCACCGTGAGCGCGACGGCGACCGCCATCACCCACCAGCGCAGGCTCGCGAGCGGCCCGGTCAGCGCCAGGATGTACATGCCGACAGCCGTGCCCTGCGCGAGTGTTTTCACCTTGCCGCCGCGGCTGGCCGGAATGACTCCGTAGCGAATGACAATGAAACGCAGCAGCGTGATCCCGAGCTCGCGCCCGAGAATGACGCCGGTCACCCACCACGGAAGATCACCGAGCGACGAGAGACAGATCAGCGCGGCGCCCATGATCGCTTTGTCGGCGATGGGGTCGGCGATCTTTCCGAAATCGGTGACCAAGTTGTACGAACGCGCCAAATGCCCGTCAAAAACATCCGTGATCATGGCAACGGCGAACGCCGCCCACGCCCAGGCCCGCCACGCCGGGTCGTACCCGCCGTCGGTCAGCATGAGCGCCACGAAGCCCGGCACCAGAAGGAGCCGGATCATCGTCAGGATGTTCGCGATGTTCCACAGGCTCACCTGATGGACGGCCGCAGTACCCAGCTTGCCTCCGGACGACGGCCTGCCGGTGCCGCCCGCAGCGGACGCCGGGACTCCGGTCATCTGTCCGCCTCCTCAGCGATCTCCAGCGGCTCGGCCATGAGATCGACACCTTCGGTGCCGACCACCTTTGCCTCGACCATACGGCCGATTGTCAGACCGGCGCCGCTCGTGAGGCGCACCTGCCCGTCGGTCTCGGGCGCCTGGTGGGCACCGCGGCCGACGACACCGTCCTCCTCGTCGACGGACTCGACGAGCACCTGCACGGTCTCGCCCACGCGCTCCTCGGCGCGCTGCGACACCAGCTGCTCGGCGAGCCGGGACAGGCGGGCGAGACGCTGCGCGACAACGTCCTCGTCCAGCTTGTGCTCGTACGTCGCCGCCTCCGTGCCCTCCTCGTCGGAGTAGCCGAAGACGCCGATGGCATCCAGGCGCGCGCCGTTCAGGAAGCGCTCCAGCTCCGCGTAGTCCGCCTCGGTCTCGCCGGGGAAGCCCACGATGAAGTTCGACCGGACACCTGCCTGCGGCGCCTTGGCCCGAATGGTGTCGAGCAGCTCGAGGAACCGGTCCGTGTCACCGAAGCGCCGCATCGCGCGCAGCACACCGGGCGCCGAGTGCTGGAAGGAGAGATCGAAGTACGGGACGACCTTGTCGGTCCCCGTCAGTACGTCGATCAGGCCCGGCCGCATCTCGGCGGGCTGCAGGTAGCTGACCCGCACCCGCTCGATCCCGTCGACCCCGGCCAGCTCGGGCAGCAGCGACTCCAGGAGCCGGATGTCGCCCAGGTCCTTGCCGTACGACGTGTTGTTCTCGGAGACCAGCATGACCTCCTTGACGCCCTGCTCGGCGAGCCAGCGCGTCTCGTTCAGTACGTCGCTGGGGCGGCGCGAGATGAACGAACCACGGAACGACGGAATGGCGCAGAACGAGCAGCGTCGGTCGCACCCGGAGGCCAGCTTCACGGATGCCACAGGGGTGCCGTCGAGCCGGCGACGCAGCGGCGCACGCGGCCCGGACGCGGGCGCCAGGCCGTCGGGAAGGTCCGCCGGAGCGTGCCCCGGCAGCGCGATTCCGGCGCCCGCCTCCTGGCGCTCGGCCGGGCTGATCGGCAGCAGCTTGCGGCGGTCGCGCGGGGCGTGCGCCTCCACGTTGCCCCCGGACAGGATCGTCTGGAGGCGGCCGGAGATGTCCTCGTAGTCGTCGAAACCGAGCACGCCGTCGGCCTCGGGCAGCGCCTCGGCGAGCTCCTTGCCGTAGCGCTCGGCCATGCAGCCGACCGCGACCACCGCCCGCGTTCTGCCATGACCCTTGAGGTCATTGGCTTCGAGGAGGGCGTCGACGGAGTCCTTCTTCGCGGCCTCCACGAAGCCACAGGTGTTCACGACGGCGACATCGGCTGCGTCGGCGTCCTCGACGAGCTCCCAGCCGTCCGCCTCCAAGCGGCCTGCGAGCTCCTCCGAGTCCACCTCGTTACGGGCGCAGCCAAGGGTGACAAGTGCGACGGTACGGCGTTCGGGCATGGAATCAAGACTACTTCGTCCCACTGACAGCCCTCGCCGCGAGGGGTTACCGCCGGATCTCCGGGCTCAGCCGACCTCGGGGTCGCCCTTCGTGTACGACAGCCGCTCGACCTGCCCGGACCTGAACTCGTCCTCGATCTGTTTGCCGTTTACATACAGCTTGATCGCGCCCGCGTCACCGAGGACGAGGTCGATCTTCTGGTTGTCCTGGAAGGTCTTCGTCTGGCCGTCCTGCAGCAGCCCGTCGAACATGGTCCGCCCGTTGTGGTCCTTGGCGGAGATCCAGCTTCGCCCCTCCGACGCGTTCACCTTGACGGTGACCTTGTCGGCGGGGGCCGCGGCGATCGCGCTGTCGGTCGGATCCGGCTTCGGGTCGACGGGCTTCTTGGTGCTGGGACTCGGCTTCTTGGCCGTGGGCTTGCCGGTCGCCGGGGTGGAGCCCTCGGCGGCCTGCTGCTGCCCGCCGTCGCTGTCACCACCGCTGAAGGCGGTGTAGCCGACGAAGGCGATGACCGCGACGATCGCCGCGACCATGGCGGCCGTCCAGTTGGGCCTGCGCGGCTCGGAGCGGATCCGCTCGGTCTCGAACAGCGGCGTGGCCGGCGTCGGCGCGGGGCGTCCGCCGTGCTCGTCGCCGTACTGCTCGAGCAGCGGCTCGGGGTCGAGGCCCACGGCACGCGCGAGCGTGCGGATGTGGCCCCGTGCGTAGACGTCGCCACCGCAGCGCGAGAAATCGTCCTGCTCGATGGCTTGCACGATGGGGATGCGCACCCGGGTGGACTGGCTGACCTCGTCGACGGACAGACCCGCGTCGATGCGTGCCTGCTCAAGGGCACGACCGATCGACGGCCGGTCGTCGTCCGCGTGCTGGGTGCGGTCTTCCGAAGGGCGGTCGTCTTCAGGGGAGTTGCCGATGGACACGGGGGCGCCTTTCGAGCGTGTAGCCACCTGCTGGAGGTTCAGTGTAGGGGGGGTGTGAATGGGTGAGGCAACCGGGCGGTCGGACTTTGTACGCCATCGGAATGGCCCGCCATCCCGCTGGCGACGTACGCGGCTGCCTCCTCCTCAACTTGACGTAACCGACGAGGAAACGGTTGCTCCGATACCCGTACGGGTGACGTCGTTCGAGGGGTCACCTTAGGGTTGAGCCTCCCCGCGGATCACCGCGAGCACTCCCTCCAGCTCATCTGCTTTCACAAGAACGTCACGAGCCTTCGAACCTTCACTGGGTCCGACGATGCTTCGCGACTCCATCAAGTCCATGAGCCGACCGGCCTTCGCGAAGCCCACGCGCAGCTTGCGCTGCAGCATGGAGGTCGAGCCGAACTGCGTGGAGACAACCAGTTCGGTTGCCGCGCACAGCAGGTCCAGGTCGTCGCCGATGTCCTCGTCGATCTGCTTCTTCTGCTTGGTGCCCACCGTGACGTCGTCCCGGAAGACGGGCGCCATCTGGTCCTTGCAGTGCTGCACGATGGCGCCGATCTCGTCCTCTATGACGAAAGCGCCCTGCATACGGGTCGGCTTGTTCGCCCCCATGGGGAGGAACAGGCCGTCGCCCTTGCCGATGAGCTTCTCGGCGCCCGGCTGGTCGAGGATGACCCGGCTGTCGGCGAGCGAGGAAGTGGCGAAGGCGAGCCGGGAGGGCACGTTCGCCTTGATGAGACCGGTGACGACGTCGACCGACGGCCGCTGCGTGGCGAGGACCAGGTGGATACCGGCCGCGCGCGCGAGTTGTGTGATCCGGACGATGGAGTCCTCGACGTCCCTCGGCGCGACCATCATCAGGTCGGCGAGCTCATCGACAATCACCAGCAGGTACGGATACGCCTTCAGCTCCCGCTCACTGCCCTCGGGCGTGGTGAGCTTGCCGTCCTTGACCGCCTTGTTGAAGTCGTCGATGTGCCGGTAGCCGAAGGCCGCGAGGTCGTCGTAGCGCAGATCCATCTCCCGCACGACCCACTGAAGTGCCTCGGCGGCCTTCTTGGGGTTGGTGATGATCGGCGTGATCAGGTGCGGGATCCCCTCGTACGCGGTCAGCTCCACGCGCTTGGGGTCGACAAGGACCATCCGGACGTCCTCGGGTGTCGCCCGCATCATGATCGAGGTGATCAGACAGTTGATGCACGACGACTTACCGGAACCGGTGGCGCCGGCGACCAGGATGTGCGGCATCTTGGCCATGTTGGCCATGACGTAGCCGCCTTCGACGTCCTTGCCGAGCGCGACCAGCATGGGGTGCTCGTCCTCGGCCGCGTCCGCGAGACGCAGCACGTCGCCGACGTTGACCATCTCGCGGTCCGTGTTCGGGATCTCGATGCCGACCGCGGACTTGCCGGGGATCGGCGAGATGATCCGGACGTCCGGGGACGCGACGGCGTAGGCGATGTTCTTCGCCAGGGCCGTGATCTTCTCGACCTTCACGGCGGGGCCGAGCTCGATCTCGTACCGCGTGACCGTGGGGCCGCGCGTGAAGCCCGTGACGCCCGCGTCGACCTTGAACTCGGTGAAGACGGTCTGCAGCGATTCGACGACGGCGTCGTTGGCGGCGCTGCGCGACTTGCCGGGGCCACCGCGCGTGAGCAGGTCAAGGGAGGGCAGCGCGTACGTGATGTCGCCGGCGAGCTGGAGTTGCTCGGCGCGCGGCGGCAGGTCCCCCCTCGCGTCGGGCGCGGACTTGGTGAGGTCCGGCACGCCGAGGGACGTGGGGGTCGGCTCAGGCTCCTTCTGAGCGCCTGCCGGGGTCTTCTTGACTCTGGCCCCCGGGACGGGTGCCGAGCGGCCATCTGTGGACGTCTCACCGCTGTTCTCGCCGCCGCTCTCGCCGGAGACGCCCTGCGTGAGGTCCGCGACGAGCGGCGACGGCGGCATGCCGTGCAGCACGGCCCCGTCGAGCGCGGCGGCGGCCGCTGCGGCCACGTCGACCGCGTCCATCGGCCGCTCCATCGCGGGCTGCACGGACCGCCGCGACTTGCGCCGCTTGGCGAACGCCTCCTCCTCGGCCCGATCCGGGTCGTACGACTCCGGGGCAGGGGCGCCGGGGCGCTTGCGCGAGCGCACGGGCGCGGCCTCGCGCCAATCGTCGTCGTACTCGTCCGGGACGCCCTCGGCGAAGGCCGCGTCCTCGTGCACGACGCCGAGCTTCACGCCGAGCTGGCGCAGGCGCTGCGGAATGGCGTTGACGGGCGTCGCGGTCACCACGAGCAGCCCGAACACCGTCAGCAGAACGAGCAGCGGGACCGCGAGCACCTGGGTCATCGTGAAGCTCAGCGGTGTCGCGGCGGCCCAGCCGATGAGTCCGCCCGCGTCCCTTATGGCGCGCATGCCGTCCCCGCGCGCGGGTGAGCCGCACGCGATGTGGACCTGTCCGAGCACGCCGATGACGAGTGCGGAGAGGCCGATCACGATCCGCCCGTTGGCCTCGGGCTTCTCGGGGTGCCGGATGAAGCGCACGGCGATGACCCCGAGCAGGATCGGCACCAGCAGGTCGAGGCGCCCGAACGCGCCGGTCACCAGCATGTCGACCAGGTCACCGACCGGGCCCTGCAGATTGGACCAGGTGCCGGCCGCACAGATCAGCCCGATCCCGAGCAGCAGCAGCGCGAGCCCGTCCTTGCGGTGTGCCGGGTCGAGCCCCTTCGCACCACGCCCTATCCCGCGGAACATGGCCCCCACACTGTGCGCGACGCCGAGCCACAGGGCTCGTACGAGCTTGTACAGGCCCCCGGTCGGATTGGGTGCCGCCTTGGGGGCGGGCTTCTTCCCCACGGCCTTCTTGGCGGGTGCCCTCTTGGGCGCCGGCTTGGCCGCGGCCTTCTTCGCGGGGGCTTTTCTGGCAGCGGCCTTCTTCGCCGGAGCCTTGGTCGGCGCCGCCGTCTTCTTCGCGGGCGACTTCTTGGCTGCGGGACGTGAGGCCATAGGTGTGAGGTTACCGGGGGAGCCGACCTTGGACACGTGTGCCCACTGCTTCACCCGATCGTGTCGCGAACTGACGGGGCGAAAACTGACGTGCCCTCAAAGCCCGAGCGCCGCCCCCGATTCCGGGGCGGCCGCCTCAGTTCTGGGACGGCAGTGAGGGCGCTCCGCTGCCCGCCCCGGGCTCCAGGGCGTCGAGCGCCCTGCGCAGTCCGGTGAGCTTGCGCTCCAGGTGTGCCGCCGTGGCCACCGCCGCGGCGTCCGCGGACTCGTCGTCCAACTGCTTCGACAGCGCCTCGGCCTGCTCCTCGACCGCGGCGAGCCGCGCCGACAGCTCGGCGAGCAGCCCGGCGGGCTCCTTGGCGTCCCCGATGGCCTTGCCGCCGCCCTCCAGCTGGAGCCGCAGCAGCGCCGCCTGCTCCCGGAGCTGGCAGTTCTTCATGTACAGCTCGACGAACACCGAGACCTTGGCGCGCAGCACCCAGGGGTCGAACGGTTTGGAGATGTAGTCGACCGCTCCTGCCGCGTAGCCACGGAACGTGTGATGCGGTCCGTGGTTGATCGCGGTCAGGAAGATGATCGGGATGTCCCGTGTCCGCTCGCGCCGCTTGATGTGCGCAGCGGTTTCGAAACCGTCCATTCCTGGCATCTGAACGTCCAACAGAATGACCGCGAAATCGTCCGTGAGCAGCGCCTTCAGCGCTTCCTCCCCGGACGATGCCCGTACCAGTGTCTGATCGAGCGCGGAGAGGATGGCCTCCAGCGCCAGCAGATTCTCCGGCCGGTCATCGACCAGGAGGATCTTGGCCTTCTGCACCATGGCCCGCCCTCCTCGCCCCGGCATGGGGCCGCCCCTGTCCGCAGGACTCGGGGAGGCTCCTTTCGCCGCCCCAGGGAACGACTCCCTTGCGTCGCCCGTCCTTGTGCCGGTCATGGTAGCCGCACCCCGCCTGTCGCCACACCCTGTCACCGCGATGTCACCGTGCACGTAGCAGAAACGCGGTGGGAGACCAGAAGGTTCCCCGAATCCCGCGCCTCTACACGACTTCGACCACACTCAGTCAGCAACTCATCTTGAACATTTCGGATTCCTGTCACTCACCATGCATCCACCGCTCCATCACAGAGAGCAGATGGTCCGGATCGACCGGCTTCGTAACGTAGTCGGAAGCACCCGACTCGATCGCCTTCTCCCGGTCGCCCTTCATCGCCTTCGCGGTGAGCGCGATGATCGGCAGCCCGGCGAACTGCGGCATCCTACGGATCGCCGTCGTCGTCGCGTAGCCGTCCATCTCCGGCATCATGATGTCCATCAGCACAACTGTCACATCGTCGTGCTGTTCGAGGACTTCGATGCCCTCCCGCCCGTTCTCCGCGTACAGGACCGAGAGGCCCTGCTGTTCCAGGACGCTGGTGAGCGCGAACACGTTACGGATGTCGTCGTCGACGATGAGCACCTTCTCGCCGCCGAACAGCAGCCCGCGCCGCGGCGTGGGCGAGCTCTTCTCGGCCGCACCCGTCGCACCCGCCATGCCGCCGTCCCAGTGCTCCTCCGCGCGCTCCTGAGCGGGCATCGGCTGGCTCTGCGGCGACCCCTGGAGCGTCGTCCGCTCGGGCTGCGTCGGGGTCGACCTGCGGCGGCGCCGGAAGAGCGCCGCGGGCCCGTTCTGGGTGTCCTGGTAGGACCTCACCTCGGACGGGGTCACCACCTCCGCGGGCTCGGGCGCCGCGTCGAGGGCGAGCCGCTCCCCCGGTTCGATGGTCGGCGCGAGCTGCGCGTACCCCTGGGGCGGCAGTTCGCTCGGGTGCATCGGCAGGTACAGCGTGAAGGTCGAGCCGCGTCCGGGCTCGCTCTGCGCGTGGATCTCGCCGCCCAGGAGGCGGGCAATCTCCCGGCTGATGGACAGACCGAGGCCCGTACCGCCGTACTTGCGGCTCGTCGTGCCGTCGGCCTGCTTGAACGCCTCGAAGATGACGCGCATCTTGCTGGCCGCGATGCCGATTCCGGTGTCGGTCACCGAGAAGGCGATCACGTCCCCGTCGACCTCGGTCAACGAGCCCGCTTCCAGGAGCTGTTCACGGATCGCGTTCGGTACGTCGGCGCCGGCCGGCCTGATGACCAGCTCGACGGCACCGGAGTCGGTGAACTTCACCGCGTTGGAGAGCAGGTTGCGCAGCACCTGAAGGAGCCGCTGTTCGTCGGTGTGCAACGTAGTGGGCAGTTCCGGCGACACCCTTACGGAGAAGTCGAGTTGCTTCTCCGCCGTCAGCGGCCGGAACGTGGCCTCTACGTAGTCGACAAGCTGCACCAGGGCGATGCGCGTCGGAGAGACGTCCATCTTGCCCGCCTCGACCTTCGACAGGTCCAGGATGTCGTTGATCAGCTGGAGCAGGTCGGAACCCGCTCCATGGATCGTCTCGGCGAACTCGACCTGCTTCGGGGTGAGGTTCGTGTCGGCGTTGTCGGCCAGCAACTTGGCAAGGATGAGCAGCGAGTTGAGCGGCGTGCGCAGCTCGTGCGACATGTTGGCGAGGAACTCGCTCTTGTAGCGCATCGAGACGGCGAGCTGCTCGGCGCGCTCCTCCAGGACCTGCCGCGCGTCCTCGATCTCGGTGTTCTTCACCTCGATGTCACGGTTCTGCTGGGCGAGCAGTTCGGCCTTCTCCTCCAGCTCGGCGTTGGACGCCTGGAGGGCCTTCTGCCGGTTCTCCAACTCGGCGGAACGCTCACGGAGTTGCTCGGTCAGTTCCTGCGACTGCCGCAGCAGGACCTCCGTCTTCGTGTTGACGGAGATCGTGTTGACGCTCGTCGCGATCATCTCGGCGATCTGCCCGAGGAAGTCCTTCTGGATCTGCGTGAACGGCGTGAACGACGCCAGCTCGATCACACCGAGCACCGTGTCCTCGAACAGCACGGGGATCACGATGACCTGTGCCGGCGGCGCCTCGCCGAGCCCGGAGGCGATCTTCAGGTAGCCACTGGGCGCGTTGTCCACAAGGATCGTGCGCCGCTCCTGCGCGGCCGTCCCGATGAGCGTCTCGCCGGGCCGGAACGCCGTCGGCATGGAGCCCATGGAGTAGCCGTAGCTCCCGCACATGCGCAGCTCGTACGCGTCCTCGTCCGCGATCGCCACGTCGGCGCTGTCGTCCAGCGGCAGCGCCAGGAAGAACGCGCCGTGCTGCGCCGACACCACCGGCGTCAGCTCGCTCATGATGAGCCCCGCCACGTCGTCGAGGTCGCGACGGCCCTGCATCAGACCCGAGATACGGGCCAGGTTGCCCTTGAGCCAGTCCTGCTCCTCGTTGGCGATCGTGGTGTCGCGCAGGTTCGAGATCATCTTGTTGATGTTGTCCTGCAGGACCTGGATCTCGCCCGCGGCATCGACGTCGATCTTGAGGTTGAGGTCGCCGCGGGTCACCGCGGTGGCGACGGCCGCGATGGCGCGCACCTGACGGGTCAGGTTCCCGGCCATCTCGTTCACCGACTCGGTCAGGTCGCGCCACGTGCCGTCCACGTCGCGCACCCGCGCCTGGCCGCCCAACTGACCCTCGGTGCCCACCTCACGGGCCACCCGGGTCACCTGCTCCGCGAACGACGACAGCTGGTCCACCATCGTGTTGATCGTGGTCTTCAGCTCGAGGATCTCGCCGCGCGCGTCGATGTCGATCTTCTTGGTCAGGTCGCCCTTGGCGATGGCGGTCGTGACCATCGCGATGTTGCGCACCTGTCCGGTCAGGTTCGAGGCCATGCCGTTCACGGATTCGGTCAGGTCCTTCCACGTACCGGACACTCCGGGTACGCGGGCCTGGCCGCCGAGGATGCCGTCCGTGCCCACCTCGCGGGCCACCTTGGTGACCTGGTCGGCGAACGAACTCAGGGTCCGTACCATCGTGTTGAACGTGTCGGCGAGCTGCGCGACCTCGCCGCGCGCCTCGATGGTGACCTGCCGGGTCAGGTCGCCGTTGGCCACCGCGTTGGCGACCTGGGAGATGTTGCGCACCTGCATGGTCAGGTTGTTGGCCATCAGGTTGACGTTGTCGCTCAGGTCCTTCCAGATGCCGGTGATGCCCGGCACCCGGGCCTGGCCGCCCAGCTGCCCCTCGGTGCCCACCTCACGGGCCACCCGCGTCACCTGCTCCGCGAACGCCGAGAGCTGGTCCACCATCGTGTTCACCGTGGTGACGAGTTCGAGGATCTCGCCCTTGGCGTCGACGGTGATCTTCTTGGAGAGGTCGCCTCGCGCCACGGCCGTCGTGACCTCGGCGATGTTGCGCACCTGAAGCGTCAGGTTGTTGGCCATGCCGTTCACGGACTGCGTCAGGTCCTTCCACGTACCCGACACACCCTGCACCTCGGCCTGTCCGCCGAGGATGCCGTCCGTACCCACCTCGCGGGCCACCCGCGTCACCTGCTCGGCGAAGGCCGACAGCTGGTCCACCATCGTGTTGAGGGTGTTCTTCAGCTCCAGGATCTCGCCGCGCGCGTCCACGTCGATCTTCTGCGACAGATCACCCCGCGCCACCGCCGTGGCCACCTGGGCGATGTTGCGCACCTGCGCCGTGAGGTTGCCGGCCATGCCGTTCACGGAATCCGTCAGGTCGCGCCACACGCCTGCGACGCCGGGCACCTGGGCCTGGCCGCCCAGGCGGCCTTCCGTGCCCACCTCGCGGGCCACGCGGGTCACCTGGTCGGCGAAGGCGGAGAGCTGGTCGACCATCGTGTTGATGGTGTTCTTCAGCTCCAGGATCTCGCCGCGGGCATCCACGTCGATCTTCTGCGACAGATCACCCCGCGCCACCGCGGTCGTGACCTGAGCGATCTGCCGTACCTGTGAAGTCAGGTTTCCGGCCATGAAGTTGACGGAATCGGTCAGTTCCTTCCACGTGCCGCTCACGCCGTCCACGCGGGCCTGACCGCCGAGTCGGCCCTCCGTGCCCACGTCACGCGCCATCCGCGTCACCTGGTCGGCGAAGCTCGACAGCTGGTCCACCATCGTGTTCACGGTGTTCTTCAGCTGAAGCATCTCGCCGGAGACGTCGACGGTGACCTTCTGCGACAGGTCACCGTTCGCCACCGCCGTCGTCACCTGGGCGATGTTGCGCACCTGTCCGGTGAGGTTCCGGAACGCCGTGTTGACGGAGTCGGTCAGGTCCTTCCACGTCCCGGCTGCTCCCGGCACGAGAGCCTGACCGCCGAGCTCACCCTCGACACCGATCTCCCGGGCCACACGCGTCACTTCGGAACCGAAGGCGGACAGCTGGTCCACCATCGTGTTCACGGTGTTCTTCAGCTCGAGCATCTCGCCCGCGACGTCGACGGTGACCTTCTGCGACAGATCGCCGTTGGCCACCGCCGTCGTGACGGTGGCGATGTCCCGCACCTGAGTTGTGAGGTTTCGGAAAACCGTGTTCACCGAATCGGTGAGGTCCTTCCACGTGCCGGCGGCTCCCGGCACGTTGGCCTGACCGCCGAGCTGCCCCTCGGCGCCGACCTCGTTCGCCACACGCGTGACCTCGTCCGCGAAAGTTCGCAGGGTCTCCGTCATCTGGTTGATGGTCTCGGCCAGCTGGGCGACCTCGCCGCGCGCCGACACCGTGACCTTCTGCGACAGGTCACCATTGGCCACGGCCGTGGTGACCTGAGCGATTCCACGCACCTGCGCGGTCAGGTTGCCGGCCATGAGGTTCACCGAATCGGTGAGGTCCTTCCACACTCCGGCCACACCGGGCACCTGCGCCTGGCCGCCGAGCTCACCCTCCGTACCCACTTCGCGGGCCACACGCGTGACCTCGGAGGAGAACGACGACAGTTGGTCCACCATCGTGTTCACGGTGTTCTTCAGCTCGAGCATCTCGCCCGCGACGTGAACCGTGACCTTTCGAGACAAGTCACCCTTGGCCACCGCGGTGGTGACGAGAGCAATGTCACGTACCTGCGCGGTCAGCCGGTACGCCATGGTGTTGACGGAATCCGTGAGATCCTTCCACGAACCGGACATTCCACGTACGCGCGCCTGCCCGCCGAGCTTGCCCTCGGTACCCACCTCGCTGGCCACGCGCGTGACCTCGTCGGTGAACGTGGAGAGCTGATCGACGAGATTGTTGACCGTCCGGCCGACCTTCAGGAACTCGCCGCGCAGCGGATGCCCGTGCGCCTCCGGCTTCCCTTCCGGCACCTGGGCCCGCAGCTCCATACGGGGCGACAGATCGCCGTCCGCGACCGCCGAGAGCACCCTCCCGACCTCTGAGACGGGCCGTACGAGGTCGTCCACGAGCGCGTTGGACGCATTGATCGCGGTGGCCCAGGAACCCTCACAGGCGCCCGTCTCGAGCCGCTCGGTGAGCTTGCCCTCGCGGCCCACCATGCGGCGCACCCGCGAGATCTCACCCGTCAGGTGCAGATTTCGGTCGGCCACCTCGTTGAAGACGGCCGCGATCTCCGACATCACTCCGTCGCCGCTGACGGTCAGGCGCTTGCGGGCGTTGCCGTCTCTCATCGCGACAAGGCCTGCGAGCAGCCTGTTCAGCGCCGCGGTATCCACCGTCGTCGTTCCGCCGCCACCGCGCGTTTTGCGCTGTTTTGCCAGGGACTGTCCGTCTTCTGCGCGCGTCTTTTTGCTCCGCGTCGCTGCGCCAGACTCCACTGTGTCCCTCCCGCAGGGGTCGACCTGTACTGCTCGGGTAGCTCGGGTTTCTCGGATTCGCTTCTACCGCCGCATCGACAGTTCAATGCGTTCTTCTATGGAAGCTTGCCCAGTGTTTCACCATGGCTGAACCAGGCCATAACAGTTCGGCAGCTTCGCACACCGTCCGCACACCCTCCGGGCGGAAAGACAGACGACCGGCATCCGCATGGACGGCGAAGGTAAGTAACCTTGGCAGCGGCTGTCCACCCACCCCGGTCTGCCCGGCCTGGGCGGTGGCGAAAAACGAGCGGGCATCGGAGGGGCGGCCGAGACATGGGTACGGGAGACCTGGGCCTCGACACTCGGACAACGAGTACAACTCGTACAGGGAGTTCTGTGATCACCGCGCGCGCGGCTGCCACTTTCGAACCGGTCGGGCGATCCGTCGCGACCGCCCGCTCCTTCGTGCGCGACACCCTCCAAGGGTGGGGCCATGCCGACATCATCGACGACGCCGTCGTCCTGACCAGCGAACTCGTGACAAATGCCGTAGTTCACGCGGGCACATCCGCGGAGGTTCTGTGCCTGCGAAGTGAGGATCACGTCCGCATCGAGGTCTCCGACCGCTATCCGGAGCGCGAGATTCCGATTCAGTCGTCCGGCATGAACATGGGCAGCCCCGACCGCGAGGGCGGCCGCGGCCTCCAGCTCTGCGCCGCGCTCGCCGGCCGCTGGGGCGTCGACTATTCGGCCATGCACAAGCGGGTCTGGTTCCAACTCGACCTGCCCGAGCGCTCGGTGGGCACCCGCGCCGCAGGCCCCAACCTCCCCATCGACCTCCTCCCGCTCGCGGACGAGCGGGTCCGCGTGGCCGTCGTCCAGATCGACCGGGTCGGCGCGATCACCGGGTGGAACGAGGACGCGGAGGAGCTCTTCGGGTACGCGGCCGAGCAGGTCACCGGCAAGCCCCTCACGGACTTCGCGGCATGGCCGCACACGCCCGGCACCAGCACCGGCATCGTCGAGGCGCTGCAGCTCTCGCGCTGGGAGGGCAGTTACGGCATCCGCACCGCCAATGGCCGTGTGACGCCCGTGTACGCCTCGCACCTGCGTGTCCGCGACACCGACGGCGAGCCGTCGACCGTGTGCCTCCTGGTACGCGATCACGAGCGGGCCATCCTCCAGACCCCGCTGCGCCTCCCCTCGCCCGACCCCGCGACGCACTCGGACAGCCAGGGCTCCGACCCGTTCGAGGTCTTCATCGGCTCGCCGGCCCCCGACGACCTCGACGGGCTGCTCCAGCGCACCGTCGAGCGCGCCCGCGACATGCTCGACGGCGACTCCGCGTTCCTCCTGCTCGCCACGGACGACGAGACGGAGCTGGAGGTCCGCGCGTCGACGGGCCTGCCCTCCGCACGGCAGCGCTTCGCGCGCGTGCCCGTGGAAGTCGGCCCCAACCGCTACGGCTCGGCCCGGATGCCCGCCGTGCACGAGGACCTGACCCAAGTGCCAGGCGCCGTCCCGCTCCTGAACGGCACGGGCATGCGCTCGGTCGTCACGGTGCCCCTCAAGGTAGAAGGCCGGCTTACGGGCTCCCTAGGAGTGGCGGCGGAATCCCCCGACCGCTACTCCAACGAAGAAGCACTGCGCCTACAGTTCGCCGCCGACCGCATCGCGCTGGCCGTCGAATCGGCCCGCCTCGGCGAACTCGAAAAGCTCCGCCGCGGCTCGCTCAGCTTCCTCGTCGAAGCCTCCGACCTCCTGGCGGGAACGCTCGACAGGGACCAAACCCTGGCGCTCATGGCCCAGATGACGGTTCCAACCCTCGCCACGTGGTGCGCCGTCTACACGATCGCCGATCAGGCCTCGGAGCCGTACCTCTCCTATGTGCTGCACGAGGACGAGGAGCGTATCGACGGCTTGAAGGCACTCCTTTCGAAGATCGCCCCGCCGGACCCGGTCCCGACTCCCGGCGCCCGCGTCTGGGCGGCCCCCGCGGAAGCCGCCCACCAGGCGGCTCTGCGTACGTCCATGAGGAGCCTGGGGCTCGGCGAACCGGCCAGCGTCAGCTCCGGCATCGGCACGACGCTCCAGACGGCCTCAGCGGTCGGCGGCGAGACCGTCGTGCTCCCCCTGGTGGCCCGCAACCGCGTCATCGGCATGCTGACCCTCGGCAAGCCGACGGACGAACACTTCCGCCAGGAAATCCTGGAGCTGGCCGAGGACTTGAGCCGCAGGGCGGCCCTCGCCCTCGACAACGCGCGCCTCTACTCGGAGCGCATGGCGATCAGCCAGTCCCTCCAGCGCAGCCTCCTGCCCCCGGAGTTGCCCGACGTCCCCGGTGTCGAGGTGGAGGTCATCTACCGCGCGGCCGGCGAGGGCAACGAGGTGGGCGGCGACTTCTACGACCTGTTCCCCATCCGGGACGGCGCGTACGGCTTCGCCATCGGCGACGTCTGTGGCACGGGCCCGGAGGCTGCGGCCGTCACCGGCCTGGCCCGCCACGCCCTGCGCCTGCTCGCTCGCGAGGGCTTCGGCGGCCCCGCGGTCCTGGAGCGCCTCAACGCGGCGATCCTCGACGAGGGCGCCCGCAGCCGTTTCCTGACCCTGCTCTACGGGGAGTTGTGGCCGCAGGAGGACGGCTCGGCGATCCTGAAGATGGTCTGCGCCGGCCACCCGCTCCCGCTGCGCCTGCGCCAGGACGGTTCCGTCGCACCGTACGCGGAGCCCCAGCCGCTGCTCGGCGTCATGGACGACCTGGAGCTGTACGAGCAGACGCTGACGCTCGACCCGGGCGACGTGCTGCTCTGCGTCACGGACGGCATCACCGAGCGCCGTGAGGGCAGCCGCATGCTCGGCGACGACGGCCTGGCGGATGTCCTCTCCACCTGTACGGGCCTCACGGCAGGGGCCGTTGCCGCACGCATCATGCGCGCGGTGGAGCGCTTCGCCGCTGACGCTCCGTCGGACGACATGGCGATCCTCGCGATGCGCGTGCCCGGCCTGCACCACGACTGAGCCCGCCGGGACGGGACAGCAAAAAAGGCCTCCGCCCAATGGGCGGAGGCCTTGAACGAACGAGCCCCCAAGCGGAATCGAACCGCTGACCTTCTCCTTACCATGGAGACGCTCTACCGACTGAGCTATAGGGGCCTGTCGCTTTCGCGGTTTCCCGCTCGGCAACGGAACAAAGCTTACCTGATGTTGGACCCCCTACGGACCACCGAGTAGTGCGTCCTAGAAGGCCGGTTGCAGTAGTCCGCCCAATGCGTTGCAGGCATGTACGACCCGTTGCAACTGCCGCCGCGACATTGCCGCTTCGATCGGCAGAGCAAGCGTCTCGTCGGCGGCCAGCTCGGTTTCCGGAAGTGCGATGTCGCATCGCAATCCGGGCAGTCGGTGCACCGGCGTCTTCACCGGCACCCGGCACTCGACGCCCTTCCCACGCAACACCCGCGCGAAAGCATCCCGATCCGGCCGCCCATTACCGGGCACCCGCACCACGTACTGCTGATAGGTGTGCCCTTCCTCCCCCACAGGGGTCCGTACGCCGGTGAGCCTCGCACTCAAATAGGCGGCGTGGACGCGGCGTTGAGCCACCTCGTCGTACGACTTCTCGGACTCGCCCGGCTCTTCCAGGACCAGCAGTCCATGCCGCCGGCCCAGCTCCCGCAGACCAGCAAGATCCGCCCGGTGCCCAAAACGGTGTACGGCGACAACCGCCGCGGTGCGTGCGCTCACGCCGGCGGCAACGTGGGAGGGATCGATGCAGTACGTCTCCGGGTGAATGTCGGCGAAGACCGGCACGGCTCCCGCCCGCACGACGCCCTCTGCGACCTCGGCGTTCCCGAAGGCCGGCACGATGACTTCGTCCCCGGTACCGACACCTGCGGCTCGCAGCATTTCAACTGTGCCCATGACAGGGATCGTGCCCAGGCGACGTGAACGACGGGTGAAGCGCAACAAAAAAGAGCTGGTCCCCGAACCAAAAGGTTCGGGGACCAGCTCTTTCTCTAAAATTAGTTCGGCGGCGTCCTACTCTCCCACAGGGTCCCCCCTGCAGTACCATCGGCGCTGTGAGGCTTAGCTTCCGGGTTCGGAATGTAACCGGGCGTTTCCCTCACGCTATGACCACCGAAACACTATGAAACTGTCAACCGCACCGTAGTCGTGGCCCGACATACGGGGTTGTTCGTGGTTTCAGAACCAACACAGTGGACGCGAGCAACTGAGGACAAGCCCTCGGCCTATTAGTACCAGTCACCTCCACACCTTGCGGTGCTTCCAGATCTGGCCTATCAA